>JAHJGO010000029.1 GCA_018824405.1 Gammaproteobacteria bacterium | reverse complement strand
TAGCCTTTGGCTTCACCACCAAATTTCTTCGACAAAATCGTCGTGATCGCCGCCGTCAAAGTCGTCTTGCCATGATCCACGTGACCAATCGTGCCAACGTTCACGTGCGGTTTGGTACGCTCAAACTTGCCTTTTGCCATGATCTAGTCGTCCTTTCTAGCGCGAAAATTAAATGGTGCCCATGGACAGAATCGGACTGTCGACCTCTCCCTTACCAAGGGAGTGCTCTACCACTGAGCTACATGGGCTACTGTCTGGAGCGGGTGAAGGGAATCGAACCCTCGTCGTAAGTTTGGAAAACTTCTGCTCTACCATTGAGCTACACCCGCACTTAATTACTTTTACCGACTAAAAACGGCGCTTTCACGCCGCTTTTACACCCACAAATTCTTGGTGGAGGGGGAAGGATTCGAACCTTCGAAGGCTGAGCCGTCAGATTTACAGTCTGATCCCTTTGACCGCTCGGGAACCCCTCCGTTAACGAAGCGCGCTATTCTCTATTTTTTGCTGGCACATGTCAACATAAATTACATTCTTCCACTCTTTCGGCCTTCAACTGCTCGCAGTCTCCTTGACTACATGTCGATGGCGGCGACTGATTGGCAGTTTTTCTTCCAGCCCCCGCAGCAGAACCGACCAGACGCAACCACCTGCCTCCTCTTCGCCAGCATGATGCTGCCTTTCAAACCCGGCAATAAATTCTCTGGCCACAATGCAATTACGGTGTATACGCACAAAACGTTCACCAAACTCCTGCTCCAGATGCGTCAAAGACTCCTCAAGCAGATATTCGTGCGTCAGAGTTCTCATGGTCACGTATTTCTGCTCCGCTCTCAGATAAATAACATCCGACACGGGCACCAGCAATATCTTGCCGCCCACACTTATGCTGAGGTGATCACGTGGTTGGCTCGACACAGATCTCAACTGCAACTGTGAATACGACTGCGCTCTGCGCAATGCCTGGAGCAAGCGCTCACGACGCACCGGCTTGAGCAGGTAATCGATGGCATTGACCTCGAATGCCTCTATTGCATGCTGATCAAATGCAGTGCTAAAAATCACTGCGGGTGGATTTTGCAGTTTCTGCATGTGTCGCGCCAGCTCAATCCCATCCATTTCCGGCATGCGTATATCGAGCAATACCACATCAACCGGGTTGCGGCCCAACCAGTCAAGGGCCTCCCGCCCCGATACCGCCTCACCTGCCACAATCAACGGCAGCTCTTCAGCGCAATCCGCCAGCACTTCACGCAGGCGGTTGCGTGCCGGCGCCTCGTCGTCAACGATCAGTATCCTGCAGGCTTCATCAGTCATGGCTTCATTACTTCAGATAGGGAATCACGATATGCACCTGATAGGTACTATCACTGATTTGTGTTGTCAAACTCGCCTCGGCATCAAAATGTAGCGCCAAGCGTTCACGAATATTCCCCAGCGCCATTTTGTTGCCGCTGTGGTGATTTCCTCCCTCATTACGATAGGGGTTGCGCAGCACCAGATGAACCTGGTTGCGACTGCTGTAAATGTTGACGCAAATCTCACCCGGCAAACTCGAGGGTTCAATGCCGTGGTATACCGCATTCTCCAGCAAGGGTTGCAACACCAGAGGCGGAATCAGCGCATCGTGCGGCATTTTTTCGATGTGCCATGTCACCCGCAATCGCTCCCCCAGGCGCAGTTGCTCCAAACCAAGGTACTGACGGCTCAAGGCAACCTCCTGCTCAAGGCTGACCAGATTGCGATTATCCGCCATGAGGACGCGAAACAGATCCGCCATATCCTCCAGCGCGCTTTCAGCACGCTTCGGATTACTGCGAATCAGGCTCAGCACCGCATTGATGCTATTGAACAGGAAATGAGGCCGAATACGTGCCTGCAATGCCTGCAATCTGGCCTCACTCAAAGCAGGGGAAAGGGCACGGCTGCGTAAATTGAAGTACCCCAGCAACACTGAAGTAATCAGAAAAGTGAATACCCAGAATCGGTATAGCTGAAATACACCCTCCACACCCAGCAAATCACGCCCCAAAAAATACACCAGTGTTGTCAACAATTCCTCCAGCAACACCACCAGCAAAATTCCACCCGAATAAGGCAGACGCTCCAGCAGTTTCTGCCCGGAACACAGCAGCAACAGGCTCAGCAAAAGCACCGGCTGCACCAGCGCGGCCATCCCCATCAACTCCTGCCACATCACGGTCCATTCAGACGCTTTCAGAATGGCCGCAACCAGGCTCATGCCGTTTACCGCGATTAAAATGCGCAGGCTCACGCCCAGATTGCAAAAGTTGGGAAGGGTCACCGGGGGCCGCTGATTTTGATTTATACTTGCCATTTTCCTCATTCTGAATAAGACCCTGACACGATGCAAGATAAAAGCCCGTCTACCGCACAGGCCTGGTCCGGCCGCTTCAATGAACCGGTTTCGGATCTGGTCAAACGCTACACTGCATCCGTGGATTTCGACCGTCGCCTGGCCGAAGTCGACATCCAGGGTTCGCTTGCTCACGCCAGCATGCTTCATGCCGTCGGCATTCTGAACATAGACGACCTTTCATCTATCCGCAAGGGCATGCAGCAGATTCTGGAAGAAATCCACTCCGGAGAGTTTTCCTGGTCACTCGATGCGGAAGATGTGCACCTTAACATTGAAAAGCGTCTCACCGCTCTGGTGGGCGATGCTGGCAAGCGTCTGCATACCGCCCGCTCACGCAACGACCAGGTTGCCACCGATATCCGTCTATGGCTGCGCAGCGAGATAGATGCCATGTCCGGCCTGATCCGGAATCTGCAGACTGCACTGCTGGATCTTGCGGAGCAACACACCGATACCGTGATGCCTGGATTCACCCATCTACAAGTCGCCCAGCCTGTCTCTTTCGGCCACCATCTCATGGCCTACTATGAAATGCTCAAGCGCGACGGAGAACGCCTCGCCGACTGCCGCAAGCGGGTCAATCGCCTGCCCTTGGGCGCTGCTGCGCTGGCCGGCACCAGCTATCCCATCGATCGTGAAATGGTTGCCCGCGAACTGGCTTTCGACTGCGTATGCGAAAACTCGCTTGACGCGGTTTCGGACCGGGACTTTGCCATCGAATTCACGGCCTGTTCCGCGCTGATCATGACCCATCTCTCACGCCTGTCGGAAGAGCTGATCCTGTGGAGGAGCCCGCGCTTCGGATTCATTGATATTGCCGACCGATTTTGCACCGGCTCCAGCATCATGCCGCAGAAAAAGAATCCCGACGTGCCGGAACTGGTGCGCGGCAAAACCGGGCGCATCAATGGCCATCTGGTCTCCCTGCTGACCCTGATGAAATCCCAGCCCCTGGCTTACAACAAGGACAACCAGGAAGACAAGGAACCGCTATTCGATACGGTCGACACCCTCACCGCCACCCTGCGCATCTATGCCGACATGATCACCGGCATCACGGTAAACAAGGATGCCATGCGCCAGGCCGCTTTCCAGGGTTATGCCACGGCGACTGACCTGGCTGACTATCTGGTGAAAAAAGGACTGCCTTTCCGCGATGCCCACGAAGCAGTAGCCCGTGCTGTACGTTATGCAGAAAGCCAGAAATGCGACCTGAGCGAACTCACGTTGGCGCAGTTATGCGATTTCTCGCCTCTGATCGCCGAGGATATCTTCGGCGTCTTGACGCTGGAAGGCTCGATCAACAGCCGCAATCACATCGGCGGCACCGCTCCGGAACAGGTCAAGAAGGCCATTCAGAGAGCAAGAAAAACCCTGGGAGAATAATCGATGGAAGGACTTTTTTCACGTGAATGGGCTGAACGCTTCGCCAACCAATGGAACGCAAATTCAGATATGGTGGAGCCCCTGGCAGCGGCCAACTTTGATTCAATCATTGCTTTTGGCTTCGCTAACGAAATCAATCCGGCGGTGCTGGTGGAAGTGAAAAATGGCAAAATCAAAAAAGCCGAGCTTCACAACGCCACCAACAGTCCTGCAGCCAATTGGGACCTGCGCGCTGCGCCTGAACAGTGGGCAAAATGGAAAAAAGAAGGACTCGGTATCGCCGGCCTGGGCGTCGCGGTTGCCAGCGGACAACTGCAATTCAAGAATGGCGACTATCGCAAAATGATCCGTACACCCCAACTGGCCGGGCCATTTCTGAAGTTTTTCACGCTGCTCTAAGGTAGATACAAAGCAAATGAGGCGCCATTCAGGGCGCCGCCATTTTGCAGCCGCACCAAGCCGGTTCTCCCTTGCTTGCTGTGCAAGGCTGCAGCGGTGGCGGAAAAGTACAAGCCCAGCCCCGTCCCGCCTCCCTGCAGGTCGAGTTTTGTCTGGACAGCTCCATCTGCCAGCATTTCGGACGGAAAGCCGGGGCCATCATCTTCTACCAGGAAGCACAGACCACCGTCTTCGCCAACCACACTGATGCGAACTTTTCCAGCACAGAAGCGCAAGGCATTGTGGACGGCGTTAAGCAAGATTCCCCGCACGATTTCCCGGTCGAAAAACCCGTACAGTTCCTCACCCCCTTCCACGCTCAGCTTTGCTGAGTTATCCCCAAGCAAAGGCCGGATCTCAAGCTCAACATCCTGCAATAATTCAGCCGCCTCGTGATAGGCAATATCGAGCTGGTAATGCCCTTTGGAAATGCGGTAGAGGCCCAGTAAACGCGCAAGCTTCTGGCTGATCTGCGCTCCGCCCTGATCAAGCCGGTTTAACGCAGCCTGCGCGGAAACATGCTCCCTGACCCAGTCTTCCTGGCTGACTTGCTCCACTGCGCTGAGCAGCAGGAACAGTTGATTCTTGATTTCATGAATACTGGAGGCAAACAGGGAAGCAAAATCGAGAGTCGCCAATGGCTCTGGCTGCCCTTTCGAACTGCTCACACCTTGACCCCGAACTTGAGCGCAAGATCCTTGTAAATCGCAGACAGAGAAAGATATTTCTTATGCTGGGGATCCCTCTGTTTAACCGTATCCAGGTATTCATGCACGATATTTGCCAGCCGTTCGTCCCAGCCGGTTTGTCCAAGATAGGTGAGGATCGCGTGGGCGGCATTGAGCACCACCACGTTATTTGCCCTGAGCTGATCGGCGGCCTGCATCAACAGCTCGACCGAGCCTTTCAGGTCGCCAGCCTGGGCGAGCTTGACGGCACGGTTGTTGAGCGCGATCACTTCGCGTGATGAAGTATGTATCAGATCTTTGCCTTGATCATGCATGCCCATGCGCTGGAACATCTGCTCCGTGCGTTTCAGCACGGCCGGGTTGTCATGATTATTCTTGACCAGTTCCTGAGTGATTTTTTCGCCTGCCGCCTGATCACCGTGCTGAAAACAGGAACGAACCATATCCAGCGCCAGGGATTCCGGCTTGTTGACGGCCGCATCAAATAGCGTGCGCGCTTCTCCGAATGCACGTTCTGCAGCCTCCTTGTTGCCCGCTTTGTCGTGAATCATGCTGTCCATCACGGACGCATGCAGCATGACCTGCGGTGAATTCTCAAAAGTCTTGCGGGCATTATTCATGACTGTCAGCGCCTGATCGTACTCACCCTTGTCGAGAAAGGTACGGCTCAGATTGGCGAAATCCTCGGGCTCGGTAAAGGATGAAAATTTACCGAATTCCAGCACAGCCTCAAACGCACCCTGCGCAGTGTCCAGATCCTCGTTTTGATAGGCAGATTCACCCAGATCCTTCTGTCGCTGCAATGTCCGTGGCGATTTTGCCACTCCGTCCATCAGCACTCGCTGGGCTGAGACTTCGTCCCCCAGCGCGGTATAAGCCTTGGCCAGCCAGTCATAGGCTGACAGATAATTGGGATGCCCGGCGAGAATCTTCTTGAAGCCCTCCGCCGCTGCCTCATAGTTTTCCAGAAAATACTGCGCCTGAGCCAGGCCCATTCTGGCCCAGGGAATTTCACGCATGGCCAGAATGTGCTCATAAACCTTGCTCGCGTCCGTGAATTCCGAAATCATCAGCAGCAACTCGCCCTTGAGGCGTAACACATCCAGCAGATAGGGTCCTGCTTTCGACAAAAGCCGATCACACAGCTCTGCCGCCTTGCGCATTTCCTGGCGCTCCATCAGTTCATAAATTGGTGCCAGAAAGGTTTTTTTGTGTATCAGGTGCTGAAGTCGGGTGCGCAGCACCTCACCGCTGAAAGGCTTGATCAGGTAGTCGTCCGGCGCCAGTTCTACCGCGCTGACCACTTTCTCGTAACCACGTTCAGCTGTCACCATCATGAAAATAGTGGCATTCCGGATCATGCGCCGCCGCTTGAGCTCTTCCAGCAACTGCTGCCCATCCTTGGCCTCGCCTAGGGAATAGTCGCAGAGAATGATGTCGTAGTTGCGATGCTCGATTTTATTGAAGGCATCTGCCGCATTTGCCGCCATATCGACCTTGACTCCACCAAAGGTCGATATGGTGATGCGCATCGAAGAACGCACGCCGATGATGTCATCGATGACCAGAAAGGTTTTATCCTGGAAATCAACCGGCGCATCTTTCGCGTTGCGCAGAGCGGCCATCTAGGCTTGCTCCTCCAGTGTGACATTTTCCCCTGCCTGTTCGCTGACATAACGACCAAGAGAGGAAAGCAGCTCGCTGCCGTCGCGCGTGTTGCGCCAGGCATTGTCCTTCCAGAGGTAATGATACCCCCCGGATTTTGCCGCTACCCACAGCTCCTGAGTGGCGCTCTGTCGGTTGATGATGATCTTGCTGCCATTCTCGAACTCCAGCTCGAGTATGCCGGCTGTCATTTCAAAATCGATATCCGCATCGCTGGCCTCGATGGCCTGTTCTATTTGCGTCAAGGTCGCATCGACCAACTGGCTAAACTCGGTTTCAGTCATGGCTAACCCGTGTGTTAAGATTTTGCGATTATTTCCCCTCTCTCCCTGCCTTCACCCGTACAGGATTAGAGAGGAGAACGAGGTGCGCCCCAGGCGCGTTTTTTCTTTCAGAGAGGATACTATGCGGCCTGTTTTGATGCTAGTTCTGTGCGGCCTGCTGCTCGCCGGTTGCGGCCACAAGGGACCGCTCTATCTACCGCAACCTTCCTCCGAGCAACAGGATCACAAGTGAACGCTTTTTCATCCCTGAACGGCGAGCTGCACGCCGAGTCCGTGCCCTTAAGCCAAATCGCCGCACAGTTCGGCACACCCTGCTACGTCTATTCACGCACAGCGCTGACCGAGGCCTACCAGGCCTTCGACAACGCGCTCGCGGAGCGGGAGCATCTGGTGTGCTACGCGGTCAAGGCCAACCCCAATCTCGCCATTCTCAACCTGTTTGCGCGCCTGGGTGCGGGCTTCGATATTGTTTCCGGCGGAGAGCTGCAGCGTGTGCTGGCAGCCGGAGGCAACCCCGGGAAAGTCGTGTTTTCGGGCGTGGGCAAGACAGCCAATGAAATGCGCCAGGCGCTTGAAGCCGGCATCATGTGCTTCAACGTCGAGTCGGAAAGCGAGTTGCTGCGCCTCAATCAGGTCGCAGGAAGCATGGGCAAATCCGCGCCGATCAGCTTGCGCGTCAATCCCGATGTCGACCCAAAAACCCACCCTTATATTTCCACCGGCCTCAAGGGCAACAAGTTTGGCGTCGCCTACCAGGAAGCCCCGCGCCTTTACCGTCTGGCAAGCACTTTGCCGCATATTTCCATCCAGGGGATCGATTGCCATATCGGCTCGCAAATCACCGAAGTCACACCTTTTGCAGATGCACTCGACAAAGTGCTGGATCTCGTTGACCGCCTCCAGCAGGACGGCATTACCCTGCACCACCTGGACCTGGGCGGCGGAGTAGGCATTCGCTATCAGGACGAAACACCGCCTCTGCCGGAGGAATATGCCAAAACCCTGCTGGGCCGGCTTGGCGCCCGCCAGCACAAAATCATCATCGAGCCCGGCCGCGCACTGGTCGGCAATGCCGGCTTGCTGCTCACCCGGGTGGAGTATCTGAAACACGGCGAAACCAAGAATTTTGCCATCGTCGATGCCGCCATGAACGACCTTGCCCGCCCTGCCCTGTATGACGCCTACCACGCCATTTTGCCGGTAAATTCTGGCGCCGGCTCTGCGCAAAGCTATGAAATCGTCGGACCGGTATGCGAAAGCGGCGACTTTCTCGGCCATGACCGCAGCCTGGCACTGGCCGAAGGCGACTTGCTGGCGATCATGTCGGCCGGCGCCTACGGCATGAGCATGAGCTCCAATTACAACACCCGTCCACGCGCTGCAGAGGTTATGGCGGATGGAAACAAGGCCCACCTGGTACGCGAACGCGAGCAGATCGCCCAGCTTTTCGCCAGCGAAAAACCGCTCCCTGAATAAACGTCTGTTGGTGAGCCATATGGACCCGCGCCAATTTTTGCGGCCGCTTCTGAGCTTTATTCTCGCGCCGGCACTGGGCGCGCTGGCGGTGCTTGGCTTTGCTCCTTTCAACTGGTTTCCGTTGCCCATACTGGCTCTGAGTGTGCTTTTTCACCTCTGGATGAATGCCCCCAGTGCAAAGCGGGCCGCTCTCGACGGTTTTACCTTCGGCTTGGGGTTTTTCGGCACGGGGGTAAGCTGGGTTTATGTCAGCTTGCATGATTTTGGCGGCATGCCATTTGTTGCGGCGGTGGCGGCCACCGCTCTTTTCTGCGCATTACTGGCCATCTTCCCGGCGCTGGTGGGCTGGCTGCAAGGCGGCTTCAAAACTGTCCCGGCCGCGCTGCGCCTGATGATGCTGATACCTGCCTTGTGGGCTCTGAGCGAATGGCTGCGAGGCTGGGTCATGACCGGCTTCCCCTGGCTGGCGATGGGCTATTCGCAAGTTCCAGCCAGTCCTTTGGCCGGCTTCGCCCCGCTACTTGGCGTGTATGGCGTCTCGCTGATAGCGATGCTCTGCGCAGGGGCACTGACACTTTTCGTGATGAGGAACCAACGCTTCCGCGCTGCCGTAGCATTCACTCTCGTGCTATGCGCCGGATTGGCTTTCAAACAGGTGCAATGGGTTGAACCTGTCGGCGAACCGGTGGCCATTTCACTGCTGCAGGGCAACATCACGCAGGACATGAAATGGCGCCCGGAAAAGGCCCGCGCCACTCTGGACACCTATGCCACCTTGGCGGCCACGAGTCGCGGCCGGCTGATTATCATGCCGGAAACCGCCCTGCCCATGTTCCTCGACGACGTACCGCCGCTCTATCTCGAGCGGCTTAAAGCATTGGCACAGCAGCGCAACGGCGACGTTGTATTCGGTGTTCCCGAGGAAGACGCGCCCGCCGAATATTTCAATAGCGCATTCAGTCTGGGCACATCACCACCGCAAACCTATCGCAAATCTCACCTGGTCCCGTTTGGCGAATTCCTGCCGTTGCGCCCCCTGCTCGACTGGGTGCTGAATATCCTGCACATCCCCCTCTCCGATTTTTCCCGTGGTGCCGAAGTTCAGCAGCCGATGTCCGTTGCAGGTATAAAACTGGCGGTGGACATCTGCTATGAAGATGTCTTCGGCGAAGAAATCATCCGTCAACTGCCGCAGGCAACGATGCTGGCCAACCTCACCAACGATGCCTGGTTCGGCCACTCCATCGGTCCCTGGCAACATCTGCAGATTGCCCAGATGCGCGCACTGGAAAGCGGCCGCATCATGCTGCGTGCCACCAATACCGGCGTAACCGCCATGATCAACCAGCGCGGAGAAGTCGAGAAGCAGGCGCCCATTTTCACCACCACGATTCTGGAAGTTAAAGCGCAAGCCTTCCAGGGCAGCACGCCTTTCGTCCGCTTCGGCAACCTGCCCGCGCTGCTGCTGATGGCTTTGCTGCTTGTTGCCACGTGGCGGTTCAGGCCTTGAACTGGTTCTGCTACCTGCTGGAGTGCGCCGATAGCACGCTTTACACCGGCATCACCAATGATCTGGACAAGCGCCTCGCCGCACACAACTCCGGCACAGCCTCTAAATACACCCGTACCCGCCTGCCGGTGCGGATGGTTTATACCGAGGCCCACACCGACCGAGCTTCCGCCTCACGGCGCGAAGCCGCACTCAAAAAACTGAGCCGTTCAGCCAAGCTGACACTTATCTGCTCTGGTGAATGAAGCGAAAAACCGATCCAGGCTTCCACATCCCATTAAACACAAATACAATAACATCCGATCATGAGATCATATAACCTCGCTCCGACCCGAAAAAAAACATTACAAGAGGTTGATGCCATGACGCATTACCCACTATCCAGGAGAAACAAAATGAAATTGCGTTTTTTGGTAGCAACATTGTTTTCCACTTCCATCGCCTTTCCCGCCATGGCGGATGACATGGCCAAATATCAGGACGAAGCCCGCAAGGTGGTGAAAGAGTTTGCCGCTCAGCTTGGCGGTGAGCTGAAAAAGGAAATGGAAGCCAACGGCCCCGGCTCCGCCATCAAGGTATGTCGCGACATTGCTCCCGCCATTGCCTCCGAAGCCTCACGCAAGAATGGCTGGCATGTGAGTCGTGTATCGTCGAAAGTGCGTAATCCGCTGCTCGGTACGCCCGATGCATGGGAACAGAAAGTACTGGCTGATTTTGAAAAGCGCATGGAAAAAGAAAACCCCGCCAACATGGATTTCGCAGAAATCGTAAGCGAACCGCAAGGCAAATATTTCCGCTACATGAAGCCGATTCCGCTGCAGGATGTCTGCCTCAAATGCCATGGCACGGATGAGGTTCGCGCCCAGCCCGCAAAGGACATTCTGGCGACAGAGTTCCCGCATGACAAGGCTACTGGCTACACGCTGGGACAGTTGCGCGGCGCGTTTACCATCAAACGTCCTCTGTTCTAGTCTTTCCCGACACACTCCCCAGGGGCGGGTTTCCCCGCCCCATTCCCGGCACCCCGGAAATGCAGTAAAATCAGCGCTTTTCCCCAATCTATTGTCTTTCATGCTGAGCTTTCAACAGATCATCCTGACCCTGCAGGAATACTGGGACAAGCAGGGCTGCGCCCTGCTGCAACCCTACGACATGGAGGTCGGCGCGGGCACCAGCCACACCGCCACCTTCCTTCGCGCCATCGGCCCTGAACCCTGGAAGGCAGCCTACGTCCAGCCCTCGCGCCGCCCCAAGGACGGCCGCTACGGAGAGAACCCCAATCGCCTGCAGCACTACTACCAGTTCCAGGTAGTACTCAAGCCCGCCCCTGAAAACATTCTGGAGCTGTACCTCGGCTCGCTCGAAGCGCTCGGCTTTGATCTGAAGAATAATGACATCCGCTTCGTCGAAGACGATTGGGAAAACCCCACTCTGGGCGCATGGGGCCTGGGATGGGAAGTCTGGCTGAACGGTATGGAAGTGACCCAGTTCACCTACTTTCAGCAGGTTGGCGGCATCGACTGCAAGCCCATTACCGGAGAGATCACTTACGGCCTGGAGCGGCTGGCAATGTACCTGCAAGGCGTCGAGAACGTATTCGACCTGACCTGGACCAAGGGACTGACCTATCGCGATGTGTACCACCAGAACGAGGTGGAACAATCCACCTACAACTTCGAGCACAGCGACGTGGAATTCCTGCTTACTGCTTTCAATGCGCATGAGAAGCAGGCAAAACACCTGATGGAACAGCAACTGGCGCTACCTGCCTATGAGCAGGTACTGAAAACCGGGCATACCTTCAACTTGCTGGATGCCCGCGGCGCCATTTCAGTGACCGAGCGCGCCGCCTACATCGGCCGTATCCGCAACCTGGCCAAGAGCGTTGCCCAGAGCTATCTGGATAGCCGTGCAAGGCTGGGATTTCCGATGGCGCCCAGAGAATGGGCGGATGAAGTACTGGCAAAACTGGTGGAGAAGGCAGCATGAACACAAATAACCTTCTCCTGGAACTGTTTGTCGAGGAACTGCCGCCCAAGGCGCTGAAGAAGCTGGGCGAGGCGTTTGCCGCCACGATCGCAGACTCCCTCAGAACACAGGGACTGGCCCTGGCCGACGCCGCCGTGATGCCTTTTGCCTCACCGCGACGCCTGGCGGTACATGTTGCTGGCGTTGCCGACCAGGCAGCGGACAAGCCGGTATCGCACAAGCTGATGCCGGTGAGCGTGGGGCTGGACGCCAATGGGCAGGCCACACCCGCACTGTTGAAACGGCTTGCCGCTCTGGGGCTGGATGAGTCCGCGGCCCAGAACCTCAAGCGCGCCGGAGACGGCAAGAGTGAAGCGCTGTTTTTCGACAGCGTTGCCAAGGGGGCAACCTTGGCCGAAGGACTGCAGAAAGCACTGGACGAGGCACTGAGCAAGCTGCCGATCCCCAAGGTAATGGGCTATCAACTGCATAAAAACTGCGAACAACCCGGCTGGAGCACCGTCAATTTTGTGCGCCCGGTGCACGGCCTGGTGGCTTTGCATGGCACCGAGGTGGTGCCGGTAAGCGCGCTCGGCCTGACTGCCGGACGTACCACACAGGGCCACCGCTTCGAAGCCGCCATCAGCCCGGTTAACCTTAAAGATGCCGACAGCTATGCGGCGCAGATGGAAAACGAGGGTGCGGTAATCGCCAGTTTTGAGGCGCGCCGCGCCGACATCGCGCGCCAGCTTCATGACGCGGCGGCAAAAATCGGCAGCGGGGTAAAACCAGTGGATGACGACGCCCTGCTGGACGAAGTCACCGCACTGGTGGAACGTCCCAATGTCCTGACCGGTTGCTTTGACATTGAATTTCTCGACGTGCCGCAGGAATGCCTGATCCTGACCATGAAGGCGAACCAGAAATATTTCCCGCTGCTGGATCTTACCGGCAAGCTGACCAACCAGTTTCTGATCGTATCCAACATCAGCCCGGCGGACCCGAGCGCAGTGATCGGCGGCAACGAACGAGTGGTGCGCCCGCGCCTGGCGGATGCCAAGTTCTTTTTCGATCAGGATCGCAAGAAAACGCTGGATTCGCGCGTAGCGAAGCTGGGCAACGTGGTCTACCACAACAAGCTTGGCACCCAGCTCGAGCGGGTCCAGCGCGTGCGCAAGCTGGCAGGAGAAATTGCCCGCCAGCTCAACAGCGACGCAGAGAAAGCCGAGCGTGCCGCCTGGCTGGCCAAGGCCGATCTGCTGACCGACATGGTGGGCGAATTCCCCGAGCTGCAGGGCGTCATGGGGCAATACTACGCGCTGCATGACGGCGAAGCGCCTGAAGTGGCGCATGCCATCGAGGCCCATTACCACCCCCGTTTCGCCGGTGACGCCTTGCCACAGAACAACATTGGCGCGGCGACCGCCCTGGCCGACAAGCTCGAAACCCTGGTGGGCATCTACGGGATTGGCCAGGTACCCACCGGGGACAAGGATCCCTTTGGCCTGCGCCGCCACGCCTTGGGCATCCTGCGCATCCTGATCGAAAAACAACTGCCACTGGACCTGGTGTCCCTGCTGCAACTGTCAAAATCACAATTCCCCGGTGAAGTGGTGGCGGAAAGCGTGGTGGTGGACGTACAGGGCTTCATGCTCGAGCGCCTCAGAAATTACCTGCGCGACAAAAACTTCGAAGCAGGAGAAATCGAGGCAGTCGTGAGCCAGAATCCCACGCGTATCGACCTGGTCATTCCACGCCTGGAAGCCGTGCGCGCATTCAGCAGGCTGCCCGAAGCCGCCGCCCTGGCCGCCGCCAACAAGCGCATTCAGAACATCCTCAAAAAAACTGATGCCCCGAGTGGCAATGCCGATCTGGCGCTCATGCAGGAAACCGCCGAGCGCGACCTGCTGGAAATCGTCAACCAGCTCGCACCTCAGGTCACAGCCCTGATCCAGAACGAAGATTACACCGGCGCACTGACCCAATTGGCAAGCGCGCGCCAGGCAGTGGATAGTTTCTTCGACAGCGTGATGGTGATGGTGGACGAGCCGCTGATGCGCAACAATCGACTCGCCCTGCTCAAATCCCTGGGCGACCTGATGAATCAGGTGGCGGATATTTCGAAATTAGCCAGTTAGGAGTGAACAGTGAGGAGCGAAGACAGCCTGAGGTGGTTTTACCTCTCACTCCTCACCGACCAGCCATGAAACTCATCATTCTCGACCGCGACGGCGTAGTCAATTTCGACTCCGACCAATTCATCAAGAGCCCGGAAGAATGGAAACCCATTCCCGGCAGCCTGGAAGCCATTGCGCGTCTCAACCAGGCAGGGTATCGCGTGGTGTTGGCGACCAACCAGTCAGGCATCGGCCGCGGCCTGTTCGACATGGCCACTCTTAACGCCATTCACGACAAGATGCACAAGGCCCTGGCCCAGGTGGGCGGGCGCATCGACGCACTGTTTTTTTGCCCGCACACAGCGGATTCCAAATGCGACTGCCGCAAGCCCAAACCGGGCATGTTCGAGGAAATCAGCAAGCGCTTCAACATGGAACTGGACGGCGTACCCGCCATCGGCGATTCGCTACGCGATCTCCAGGCAGCCGCCACGTTTGGCGCCCAGCCGATTCTGGTGCACACCGGCAAGGGTGAAAAAACCCTGGTCAACGGAAATCTGCCGGAAGGCACGCTGGTATTCTCCGACCTTGCTGAAGCAGTGCAACACCTGATTACCCACAACGCCTGATGATCTGGCTGCGCTCTACTCTTTACGCACTGGGCTTGCTCATCGCCACCCCGATTTTTTCCATCCTTGCCCTGCTGGCCTATCCGCTGCCTCCCCTTACTCGTTCGCGCATCATCGCCGGGTGGGCCAAGAGCATGTTGTGGTGGGCGAAGCTTACCTGTGGTCTGACTTACCGGGTCGCTGGTGCGGAAAACATCCCTGACCATCCCTGCGTCATTCTTGCCAAGCATCAGTCAGCATGGGAAACCATGGCGTTCCAGCGCGTCTTTCCGCCGGTAGTCTGGGTCATGAAAAGAGAATTGCTCAGAATCCCTTTTTTTGGCTGGGGGTTAGCCATGACCAGCCCGATCGCCATTGATCGCAGCGCCGGCAAAGAAGCACTCAGGCAGATCACCGAGCAAGGCAAGGAACGGCTGGCAAAGGGATTCTGGGTGGCGGTTTTCCCGGAAGGCACGCGAGTCAAACCGGGCGTCAGGGGTAAATACAATATTGGCGGCGCCTTTCTTGCCACGCACAGCAATGCAACCGTCCTGCCGGTGGCACACAACGCGGGTGAGTTCTGGGGCAAGAATGCTTTTCTGAAGCATCCAGGCACCATCACCCTCAGTATTGGCAAACCCATCCAGGCCGAAGGAATGAAAGCCGGAGAACTGAACAGCCAGGTGGAAGCATGGGTTGAACAGGAAATGCAGCGCATCGCCCGGGATTTCGAAAGAGGGCCGCTTGCGCCACCATCTCACCCTCGGTAACGAAGCAATATCCTATGTGCTGCGGCGCAGTCCTCGGCGGCGCAGCATCGGCCTCAAAATCGACCCCGCCGGGTTGACTGTTAGCGTCCCTGCCCGTTTGCCGCAGCATGAGTGGGAAAGGATTCTGACTCAAAAATCCACCTGGATTCTCACCAGGCTAAATGAAATGCGCGCCCACGCCACACCGCCTTTCATCTGGCAGGCCGGCCAGATGCTGCCTTTTTTCGGCAGGCCGATCGAACTGGCAGTGGAACATGGCAGCGCCCGGGCCCACCCCGTGCTCGCTGAAGGCATGCTGCGTGTTCACATGCCAGATCCTCACAACACCGAGGCACTGGGAACCAGAGTTTTGCAATGGTACCGGCGCGAAGCCCTGGCATTCTTTCAGAACCGGGTAACGGTTTATGCACGCCAGCTCGGTGTCGAAGTGACAAGACTCAGTCTTAGCAATGCACGCACCCGCTGGGGAAGCTGCACCAGCACAGGCGCGATCCGCCTCAACTGGCGCCTGATCAAGGCACCGCCACCCGTCATCGACTACGTTGTGGCACACGAACTTGCTCATCGAATTGAGCTGAATCATTCACCCGCATTCTGGCAAACAGTCTCCCAGATTTGCCCGGACTACCCGGAACTGCGCGCATACCTGAAAACGCACTCGACACACTACCATCAGTTCTAAAGAATTGAGCCTGACTGCAACGGGGTTTTTTCCTCAATCAAACCTTGCTATGCTGGCAAAATGCATTGAACGCTTCCCAAACAACTGAGGGAGAAACCTGCTTTATGCGCCTGCTTCACACTATGATCCGTGTCGGCGATCTGGACAAATCCATTGCCTTTTACACCGACGTGCTCGGCATGCACCTGTTGCGGCGCAAGGATTACCCTGGAGGACGCTTTACCCTGGCCTTTGTGGGCTATGGAGACGAGGCCGATAACAGCGTCATCGAACTCACCTATAACTGGGATACGAACACCTACGATCTCGGTAACGGCTTTGGCCATCTGGCAGTGGAAGTGGAGGACGCATTCCGCGCCTGTGAAGAAGTCAGGAAGCGCGGCGGCAAGGTCGTTCGCGAAGCAGGACCGATGAATGCCGGCACCACCATCATCGCTTTTATCGAGGATCCGGATGGGTATATGATCGAATTCATTCAAAAAAAGCAGTACACACAAGAAACAATAAATGGGGAAGATTCAAAATGAAGCCTAGTGTTCTGCGCAATCTGATGCTGTCATTCCTGGCACTTGGCCTGGTGATGGGAGCGGTATTCCCGGTATTTGCCAATCTCTTCGTGGAATGGAAACCCGGCATGCTGGTATGGTTTGTAGTCAGCGCACTGGCGGCAGGCGCCATTGTCGGGCTGGCCAACTACTGGCTGGTCAACTGGGTGCTGCTATCCAAGTTGCGGCGCATCTCGCAAGTGGCCACGGCCATCAGCAAAAAGGACATCAGCCATACCTGCAGCATGGAAAGCCACGACATGATCGGCGAGATCATCCAGGGCTTCAACAAGATGGCAGAGAACCTGCGCGAGCTGATTGGCGAAGTGGCGAATATGAGCGGCCATGTCAACCGCGATGCCAACACCATTCAGGGGCTCATGGCCGGGGTGCGCAGCCGTTTTGATGCCCAGCAGCACACTGTCGCCAGCATCAACTCCAGCACTGAAACCCTGTCGGAAACCGTCGCCGAAATCTCCAGCAGTGCCCGCCAGGTATCCGAAGCCGCGCGAAATGCCTCAAATCTGGCAAAATCCGGTGGCAATATCGTGCAGGAAACCATTCAGGGCATGCGCCAGATCAACGAATCGGTCACCCTCGGATCTTCAGCCGTGGACAATCTGGGCCGAAAGTCCGATGAAATTGGCGCCATCGTGGCTGTGATCAACGGCATCGCCGAACAAACCAACCTCCTTGCCCTGAACGCCGCCATCGAAGCGGCACGCGCCGGTGAACAGGGCCGCGGCTTTGCAGTGGTGGCCGATGAAGTGCGCAAATTGGCAGAAAAAACCGCCCAGGCCACTCAGGAAATCAGTGGCATGATCCAGAGCGTGCAACAGGAAACCCGTAACGCCATTTCCACCATGCAAAGCGGCACCGAACAGGTTCGAGGCGGTGTGGAAAAGGCCACTGAAGCGGGACGCGCACTGCAGGAAATCGTCCTCTCCGTGGAGCGGGTATCGGAAATGATCGAGCGCATTGCCGCCGGGGCGTCATCCCAGAATCAGATGGTGTCGGAAGTACGCAACCATGTCGACGAAATCAGCCAGATGGTGCAGGACGCCTCCGTCGACACCATGACCGGCGAGCAAGCCACGAGTGCACTGGCCAGCTTGTCAGCCGAACTAGATCAGGTCATCAAGCAATTCAAGTTGAGCTAGTTCGGGCAACACTTCGCGGTAGAACTGGACTTTGTCACGACCATTTCGCTTGGCGTGAAACATGGTGTGGTCAGCCACAGCCATCAGCGACTCGGCACTGGTGGCATCGTCCGGATAGATTGCGAAACCGATACTCAGCGTAGGCAGGACTTCCCGCCCCTCCACTTCCATCGCCTGGCGCCCTGCGTCCATCAAGCGTGCGGCAATATGGCGGATGTCCGCATCCTGAGTCACATCTGGCAGCAGAGCCACAAACTCGTCACCACCCCAGCGGCACAGCGTATCCATTTCCCGCAAGGCACCCTGCAATCTTTGACTCAAGGTCAGCAGAACAACGTCTCCGGCATGATGCCCGAGGGTATCGTTAATCTGCTTGAAGTGGTCAAGATCAATAAAACCCAGGGCGACTTTCAATCCATTGCGCTGAGCCCGGGTAATCGCCTGCTGCAGATGGTCGTGCAGCAGTAGTCGATTTGGCAAATTTGTCAGCGGATCATGGAGAGCCAGTTGGGTGATGCGCTTTTGCTCCAGATAGGATGCCGTGACATCACGCAGAATACCGCGCATGCAGGTCACATGTCCCTGTGGTGAACGATGAGCGAGCAGACGCGCTTCAACCCACAAATACTCTCCGCTCTGCCTGCTCAGGCGAAAGCGCAGGGTGTTTCCCAATCCTTGTGCTCCGACCTCCAGTTTACCGAGCGTATTCGACACTTCCCCACGATCTTCTGGATGCACAAACTGCAACAGCGACTGCTCATGTGGCACACGCCCAGAGGCCTCTCCACCACGCAATTTTTCCCAGCCGGCACTGACATTGCTCAGATTGCCATCAGGCGTCATATCGATAATGGCCTCTTCCAGCAGGTCAAGCGTATCCAGCATGGTCTGGCGCCGCGACTCAGCCTGTATCTGAGCCGTAACATCGCGGATCAGCGCTACCAGGTGCAAACCCTGGCCGCTTTCGGAGGGAGCGGTTTGCAACCTGGCGGTAAAATACTGATCACCCAGCGCGTCTCCCAGGGAAAATTCAACCACATCGCTTTTTCCACTGGCCAGGACATACGGAGCGGCATTCAGCAGCGCTCGCGCCATCTCGGCGGGCAATACCGAATCCAGAGACTCACCCGGATTGCTGGCAGAGGGGAACAGGCTATGATCAGACCAGACATTGTGAATCTTGCCAGAGGCATCGAACTCGATCACGATATCTTCGGTGGCGCCAACCAATACCCGCAAGCGCGACTCGCTGGCGCGCAGACTATGCTCCATGCGCTGCCGGGCCAGCATGGCAGAAAAATTGTTGGCCGCAACGCACAGAATATCGATTTCCATCGGTAACCAGTCGTGCTTCTCGCGCTGGCTGAAGAAGCCGATAAAACCGGACATCTCACCGCCCACCAGGAGGGGGATGCACATCACGCTGGAAATGTGCAGCCTTCTGAAGAGATTGAATTCGGGGGCCGGCAATTCCGCCATGTTTTTGGCCAGCACCATGCCGATGTGCAGGGTGTCGTTGAGAAGAGAATAATTCTCATAGTCAAGGCTCTGCAACTCGGCGCCGGCAGCCTGGCTGGCTGGCCAGAATGAGCGCAGCTTCGCCTGCAAGCGGCCATCCGTTCCCGATTGATTGAGAAACAGGGCACAGTGATTGATACGCGCGGCCTCAGCCAATAACTGCAGCACTTCATCCCAGTTGTCTTCGCCCGTATCTTCAAGCAACAGGTTGGTGACTCGCCCGAGGACATCGAGGTAACGCCGGTACATCCCCAGCTCGTCCGGCATGGCATCGAAGTCAAGCATATCCAGCCTGGAAGGTCCGTTGCTCATGCCTGCTGTCCAAGATAATTCACGATCCGCACATAGTCCTGCACGGCCAGATTCTCAGCCCGCAAGCCCGGTTCAATGGCAATCTGTTCAAAATCAGCGGGTTTAAGAAAAGGATGGAGCGTGTTTTTCAGCGTCTTGCGCCGCATGGAAAATGCCGCGGTAACGACCTGCCTCAGCAGGTTTTCATCACACTCCGGAAAGGGACGCTCGCGCCATGGAATCATGCGCACCACCGCTGAATCCACCTTGGGTGCGGGTGAAAAAGCCTGCGGCGGCACGTGCAGCAGATTTTCCATTGCAAAATAATATTGCAGCATGACCGACAGCCTGCCATAGGCAGGCGTCGAAGGTTCCGCCACCATGCGCTCGACCACTTCTTTCTGCAGCATGAAATGAAGATCGCAAATGAGGGACACATGGTCAGCCAGATGGAACAAAAGCGGCGTCGAAATATTGTAGGGCAGGT
This sequence comes from Gammaproteobacteria bacterium, assembly GCA_018824405.1. Taxonomy (GTDB): domain Bacteria; phylum Pseudomonadota; class Gammaproteobacteria; order Burkholderiales; family Sulfuricellaceae; genus Sulfurimicrobium. The sequence goes on along the minus strand of JAHJGO010000029.1, from coordinate 31,645 downwards.
TACCGACCACGCGCAGCCCGCCGCCCAGGCTGCCAAAATCGAACTTAAGTGCATCGCAGGCGTGTATTGTCAGGCGTTCAGGCGCATATTCCCGATGCAGCCGCGCCACGATATCGCGGTCGATTTCGACCACGTGCAGGTGATGCAAGGTCTTGAGCAGAGGCTGCGTGATCGCCCCCAGGCCGGGACCGATTTCCACCATCACATCATCCGGTTTGGGCCGGATGACTGCGACAATGTCGGCAATCACCTGGCGGTCAATCAGGAAATTCTGGCCGAAGCGCTTTCTGGGAATATGTTTCATTGCCGCACCATCGTGCTTGCCATATCCAGCGCCGCCAGCAAGCTGCCCAAATCGGCCTTGCCGCTGCCGGCCAGGTCCAGCGCTGTGCCGTGATCCACAGAAGTGCGGATGATGGGCAAACCCAGCGTGACATTCACGCCGCCGCCAAAACTTGCATGCTTGAGTACCGGCAGGCCCTGGTCGTGGTACATCGCCAGCACACAGTCACAATCGGCCAGCATGCGTGGCGTAAACAGCGTGTCTGCAGGCAGCGGGCCGCGCAAGTCCATGCCCTGCGCACGCATCGCTTTCAGCACGGGAGAAATGACCTCGATTTCCTCGTGCCCGAGGTGACCCCCTTCGCCGGCATGAGGATTGAGGCCGGCCACCAGGATACGCGGGTGGGCGATGCCGAAGCGGAAAACGAGATCGTGATGAAGGATGCGAATCACTTCGGCAAGACTGTCCTGACTAATGGAATCCGCAACCGCTCTGAGCGGCAAATGCGTGGTCGCCAACGCGACACGTATACCACCGCCCACCAGCATCATCACCACCCTCGACGTGCCGGTTTTTTCAGCCAGATATTCGGTATGCCCGGTGAAAGGAATGCCCGCATCGTTGATCACGCCCTTGTGCACCGGCGCAGTCACCATGGCATCGAAAGTACCGTTCAGACAGCCTTCCACGGCAGATTGCAAGGTCTCCAGCACATAGGCGCTATTGGCCGGGTTGAGTTTTCCAGGCTGGGCTGCCACTGCCAGCGGCACATGCATCACCTCAAGTGCACCGGGCGGCGCGGGCTGATCGGCTAAAGGTGCGAAATCCATGATAGCCAGCGGCAATTTGAGCGCCTTGGCTCGGGATGCCAGCAAGGCTTTGTCCGCCAGCACGACCACCCGCATCTGTACATGCTGCTGGGCGAGTTGCACGCACAGGTCTGGGCCGATCCCGGCGGGCTCACCAGCAGTCAAAGTAATAATCGGCAAATTCGAGGCCAATATCGGGTCGCTCAGACACTATTAAAAATAGACTGCTTTATTTATCTTCCAGCCGGTACTCGACATAAGCCCGGTCGCGCAACTGTCGCAGCCACTCCTGGTAGGACTCATCGGCCTTGCGGGCACGAATTTCCTGGCGCGCCTGAAGGCGCTTGCGCTCCTTGCTGACATCTTCGTCGCGGCGCTCCAGCACCTGGATCAGATGCCAGCCAAAAGGTGAGCGCACCGGCTCCGACAATGCCCCTGGCTTCAGATCATTCATGGCCTTCTCGAACTCGGGAACGGTATCGCCCGGAGATAACCAGTTCAGATCGCCACCACGGCTAGCCGATCCGTCCTCGGAATGAAGCCGCGCCTGTTCGGCAAAATCGGCGCCATTGTCCACACGCTCCCTGATTTGCAAGGCACGATTTTTGGCGTCCAGTTCGGACATGACTTCATTGACCTTGATCAGGATATGGCGGGCGTGAGTCTGCTGCACCACGAAAGGAGCATCCTTGCCGCGCTTGTCGAGCAGTTTCAGGATATGAAAACCGTTCGGGCTGCGCAAAATCTGGCTGGTTTCACCAATTTTTATCACCTCCAACGCCTCCACGAACAGGGCTGGCAACTGACCGGCCGGACGCCACCCCAACCCCCCTCCCTGAAGCGCATCGGCGGCATCCGAGTAGGTGGCAGCAAGCTGCCGAAAATCCTTGCCTGTCTGTATTTCGTCCAGCGCCTGCTGTGCCCGCGCCTTGAGTTTTTGCAACTGTTCCGGGCTCGCCTGCTCCGGCACCCGGATCAGGATATGGGCCAGATTGAATTCATTGCCTCCGCCCAGCGCTTCGCTGCGCGACTTCAGATAGTTCTCCACTTCGCCATCGCTAACGGTGATTCGGTTATCCACTTCCCGTTCGCGCAGGCGCCCCAACGTGATCTCCCTGCGGACATCCTCACGAAACTTGCTGAAATCAATCCCATCCTTTTCAAGGGCGGCGCGGAACTGCTCGTGACTCAGCTTGTTTTCCTGCGCAATACGCTGCAGGGTTTTCTCGAGTTGCGCGTCATCCACCTTGATCCCGGTTTCCTGCGCAAGTTGCAGTTGCACCCGCTCCATGATGACGCGCTCAAGCAGTTGTTTTTCCAACACTCCCCGTGGAGGGAGTGGCGTACCCTGCTGCTGCAACTGCTGAGTCACCAGGCGCAGACGCTCATTGAGCTCAAGCTGAGTAACAACATCACTGTTTACCACTGCCACGATACGGTCGAGCATGGTTACTCTGGCTGGCGCCGTCTCTGCAGCAAGGGACAGTGAACTGACGCCCAGCAGGGAAAAACCAAAAAAGAGGGAAAGCAGCTGTTTTCTAGTACGGTTCATAAATTGTGGCCGGTGAAGAAAGTTGTTGAGTCGGAGAAAATCCGGAAATATTCCGTTTCAGGATATCCTGCGGATTGGAGCCGATTCTGCCCATGCCAAACAGCTCGAGCTGGAAAAAAATCGAACTGCTCGTTTCCGCAGTCGCACTGGCAAACTGGTGCATCACGACGCGCGCAGCCCAGCAACCGCCATTATATTCAAGCCCGGCGAGTCCCTCCAGAAGCTTGCTATCAAGAAAAGAATAATTGAAACGCCCCATCCCCTGCCAGCGACCATGTATTGGCCACTGGGACGAGATATCCACCTGCTCCAGGGCATCACGGGTAAAACGGTAGCCCAGATTAAGCACTTTACCTGTTTCAGGCTGGTAACGCACGCCGACGCCGGTTTTCTGAAATTCTTGCCGGCCAGTGTTGTACTGCACCCCGGCATCCACGCCCCAGGCAGGCGTTACCCGGCCGCTGAATGTCGCGAGAATGTCTGAAGAATTGTCGCTGCGGGCAACCCCACCAGGCAACACCACTTGCTGCTCCTTGAAATAATAGCGCTGGCCAATAGTAGCGCGCATCCATTCCTGGCCGGTGACAGGGTCGAGCAATCGCGAGGTCAGCGCGGCCGTCAGCTGGTTTGCATCGTTGATCCGGTCGCTACCGATAAACTGGTTTTCCGAAAACATCTGCGCGTAGCTGAAATCAGCCAGAGCCGAATCGAAATTGGGCAGTCGACTTTGATCCCGATAGGGGATATTCAGGTAATACAATCGTGGTTCCAGTGTCTGCAGATATTCGCTGCCTCGCAATACCCAATCCCGCTCCATGAAAAGCCCGCTATCGAGGCTGAAAACAGGCAGGGTGCGGGTCATGTCCGGCACCTCGTCTGGATTATTCTCAGACAGCGCATAGCGGGTATGATGGACGCCGATCTTGGGCGTCACGAAGGCAAAACTCTGATTCAGGGGCAGGCTGACACTGGGATAGAAGGAGAAGCGCTGTCCATTCAGCAGCGTGGGATGACGAAAATCCGTCCACTCGCTGGCGAGGCCCAGATCCACCGCCGGGAAATCCCGCCACACGCCATTGAGCAGCAACTGCGGCAGACGGCTGTATGGCGGCGTGATGGGCGCCAGTGGATCCTGCAGGGTCTGGAAGCTCTGCACCCGCGCCAGGAAGCTCAGGCCATAGTCGTTGAAAGCCAGCGTACCCTCGCGCGGCAGGTTGACCTGGGAAGTTGTCGCAACCGTACTATTCAGATCGCGGAAATAATTATCGTCCGAAACCTTCTGCACATTCAATCCGCCCGACCAGCCCGCACCCAGCAACTGCCCGTGATTGAGCAATAGATTGTAGCGATTGGTTCCACTCAGGCTGTCATTGGGCAAATACTCGACATTGCTTGTGCCTGCATAGTTCTGATCCAGATAACGATACTCACCGCGCAATTGCAGACCGCGTTTGCTCAGGATGCGTGGCGTGAGGGTGGCATCCCGCTCGGGTGCAATGTTCCAGTAATAAGGCAGAGCGAACATGGCGCCACTTTTTCCGCTGCTGCCAAGAGTGGGCGGCAGAAAACCTGACTTGCGCTGATTGTTGAGCGGAAACTGCAGCCACGGCGTATAAAGGATAGGCACGCCCTTGAACACCACGCTGGCATGGTGAGCCGTTCCCACCTGGACAGTACGATCCAGTTCCATTGCGCTACTGCGAACGAACCAGTCATTGTTACCCTCGCTGCAGGTGGTATAGGTTCCGTCCGTGATGTTGTATTTGTTTTCTCCGACAAAATCCAGGTTTTCGGCTGCTCCGCGCGCATCAGGCTGCGTCATTTGATAAACGGGCTGGCGCATGTAACCCTGACGCGTATCCAGTTTCATCTTGAGCTCAGGCCCGCTAACCACCGAATCCTGCTGCTCGATACGCACATTTCCAAGGGCATGAACTTCGTCTTCCGCTTGACGATAAATCAGGCGGTCGGAATTCACCACCTGCCCACGCTTGCGCAGTTCAACCTCGCCCTCCGCCTCGATCTCGACATCCTGCTGCCCCGACATGCGGTCGGCATCAAGAAAGATCGGCGTCTGCTCGTCTTGCGGAAAGTTTGAAATGAGTGTGGTTTGCTGACGTAACTCGAGCGCACCTTCTTCGGCATGAAGTGCGACAGGCACGGTCAGCAGGGCAATGGCGGTAATAGGGAGGCGCGTGCGCATTATTATTGGAGTGCTTCGAAGAGGTGCTAAAATCGCACAATTTCACGAATTAAGCAAATCCACACATGACGCGCACTGAACTCATGCAGGGCTGGTTGCAGCAGCAATTTCCAGAAGGCGGCTGGAGTATCGAACCGGCGTCGGCGGACGCCAGTTTTCGCCGCTATTTCAGGGTCACAGTCAATGACGCCAGCCATATTGTCATGGACGCCCCTCCCCAGCACGAAGATTGCGGCCCGTTCCTGCACGTAGCGCAGATTTTTTCGGCTGCCGGGGTGCATGTGCCGAAAATTATCGCCCAGGATCAGCAGCAGGGTTTTCTCCTGCTTTCCGATCTGGGACACACCACTTATCTGGATGCCATCGACGACGACAATGCCGACGGCCTGTACATGGACGCAATCGACGCCCTGATCAATATCCAGCTCGCCAGCCGCCCTGGCGTTCTGCCGGCCTATGATGATGCATTGTTGCGGCGCGAATTGCAGCTATTCCCGGAATGGTATGCAGGCAAACACGTTCAGGTCGAGCTGAGCAGTTCCCAGCGCGATGTACTGGAACGCACTTTTTCCCTCATTGTGCTCAATAACCTGGCACAACCCCAGGTCTATGTTCACCGCGATTACCACTCGCGAAATCTGATGCTCTCGGCCCCCAACCCGGGCGTGCTCGACTTTCAGGACGCAGTGTACGGCCCCATCACCTACGATCTTGCCTCCCTGTTCAAGGATGCCTACATCCGCTGGGACGAAGAACGCGTGCTGGACTGGTGCATCCGTTACTGGGAGCGCGCCAGAAAAGCGGGCCTTCCTGTGAGCACGGATTTCCACGATTTCTACCGCGATTTCGAATGGATGGGCGTACAGCGCCACATCAAGGTTCTGGGCATCTTTGCCCGGCTCTGCCACCGCGACGGCAAGGACGGCTACCTCAAGGACATGCCCCTGGTCATGACTTATCTGCGCAAGGCGTGCGAGCGCTACAACGGCCTGGGTCCGTTGCTGCGTCTGCTGGATGAACTGGAAAACCGTCAAGTGGCCACTGGATACAGTTTTTGAAGGCCATGATCCTCGCCGCCGGCCGCGGCGAACGCATGCGTCCGCTCACCGATACCACTCCAAAGCCGCTGCTGGAAGTCGGTGGCAAACCGCTGATCGTATGGCACATCGAAAATCTCGCTAGGGCCGAAATCCGTGAACTGGTCATCAACCATGCGCATCTTGGCAAGCAAATCGAGGACTTTCTGGGTGACGGCAGCCGCTACAACGTAAGCATTCACTACTCCCCGGAAGCTGAAGCACTGGAAACTGCAGGCGGTATTGCGAATGCACTGCCCCTGCTCGGCGGCGCGCCTTTCCTGGTGGTCAACGGGGATGTGTTTTGCGATTTCGACTATACCCAACTGAGCGGCGAAGCGTTGCAAATGGATCAACAACTTGCCTGCCTGGTGATGGTGGACAATCCGCCCCATCACCCCACGGGTGATTTTTTTCTGGATGGCACAAAGATTCGCGCACAAGGCATGCCCCTGCTCACCTTCAGCGGCATCGGCCTCTACCGTCCCGAACTTTTCAGCGCCATCCCGCGTGGCACCAAAGCCAAACTGGCGCCTCTATTGCGCGAAGCCATGGACTGCGGCAAAGTGGGGGGCATGCACCATCATGGCCGCTGGGTAGATGTCGGAACGCCGCAGCGGCTTGCTGAACTGGAACTTGAAATAAGGGAAAATTGATGCGAGCCAAAAAGCATGTTCTAATTGCCATCGGCATATTGGCGCTGGTAGCGTGGTTAGCACTCACTCTGACACAGAAACCGACAGCGCCACAAATTTCTCTGAGTACACTTGAAGGAAAGCAGATATCCCTGGAGAGCCTGCGCGGTAAAGTAGTGCTGGTCAACTTCTGGGCCACCAGCTGCCCCGGATGCATCAAGGAGATGCCCCATCTGGCTGAAACCTGGCGCAAATATCATGACCGGGGACTGGAAGTAGTGGCAGTGGCAATGAGTTACGACCCGCCGGAATATGTACGCAATTACACCCGGCAGAACGCCCTGCCTTTTACCATAGCGCTGGATGCAGACGGCAAGGCGGCGCAGGCATTCAATCAGGTGAAGTTGACGCCCACCACCTTCATCATTGCGAAGGACGGGCATATCATCCAGCAAACGCTGGGCGAACTGGATTTCGTCAAACTACACGCACTACTGGAACAACAGCTAGGAACCTCCTGACCGAATCAAACGCGGATCGCGTTTAACCTGGTCAGGAGACCATTCAGGAGAAGCCACATGATGACCACATTGAAAAAGCATTTTGTGTATCAGGCCGATTATCAGCATTGGGCCAACGACACCCTGTTCGCGTCGGTGGATGCACTCGATGAAGCCGCACGCCAAGGCAACCAGGGCATGATGTTTGAGAACATCCACAAAACCCTGAATCACATCCTGGTGGCGACTCGAAACTGGATGGTACGCCTCAAAGGTGACAGCCTGGATGCAGGCCGTGAAGAATTCTATGTGGCTGACTGGAAAGACCTCAAGAACGCACTCCGCCTTGAATTCCGCGAAGCGCAACGCTGGCTTGAAGCACAGCCGGAAAGCTTCTTTGACGAACAGATAGGCTATATCAACACGCAGGGCCAGCCTCAGCAAATCTGGGTACGCGATGCGCTCACCCACATCATGACTCATGCCGCCCACCTGCGCGGCCAGGTCACCACGGCTATTGTGCGCCTCGGCGCTCCCCCGCCGGAGATGGACTATATTTCCTACAAGAGTGAAATGGAAAAAAGCCTGGAGAACCTGCGCTCGAACAGCAAATCCTGAGTCGCGACGCCTACTCTGCCAGCAAAGGCTCGACCAGCGCTTTGAGCCGGGGGTAGTGAACCTGGCCACTGATCTTGTGGCGCACCAATCCACGTTTGTCGATCACGAAAGAAGTCGGAAGGCGGCTTACCCCGCCAAAAGCTGCAGCGACTGACGCATCCGCCATCGCCACCGGGAAGTGATAATTTTCCTTGGCCATAAACTCGACAACCGGGGCGGCAGCATCATCCTGGCTCAATGCCAGAATTTCAAAACCCTGATCACGATAATCGCTGTAAAACTCCTCCATTGCCGGCATCTCATGGCGGCAATAGGGGCACCAAGTCGCCCAGAAATTCACCAGCACCACCTTGCCGCGCAACTGTTCCAGATTTATCACGCGCCCGTCCAGCAACTGGATCTGTAACGCGGGGAGAGACTGATCGAGGTCGCTGACCCAGGCGGGCGGGCGAAACCACACATACACAATGGCCCCAAGCAGCAACATCGTCCAGATATCCGGGCGCCATTTTTTTGCCATGAAGAATGTGCGTAGGCGTTTCACAAGTGCGGCCTCCCTTGTTCGCCACACGGGTTCATTAGTTCATCGTCTTCATGCATCAGGATAGGAGTTTGCGTCACGGGAATCGTCGGGGCGTATAATCGGACCTCATCTTACCGCACAATATATTTAAGACCCATGCTCTGGATCAAAGCCTTTCATATCATATTCATTGTTTCCTGGTTTGCCGGATTGTTCTACCTGCCCAGGCTTTTTGTAAATCACGCCATGGATGTGGACGCTGCGACAGCAGAACGCCTGACACTGATGGAGCGTAAGCTATATCGTTTCATGACCCCACTGGCCATTCTGGCACTGGCGCTTGGCACCTGGCTTTGGCTGGGTTATGGATTCAGTGGCGGTTGGCTGCACGCCAAGCTGGTGCTGGTGGTTTTTCTGATCGTTTACCACCTCTACTGCGGCAAGCTAGTCGAGGATTTTGCCCAAAAGCGCAATCGCCGCAGCCATGTCTTTTACCGCTGGTTCAACGAATTGCCGGTGCTGATTCTGAGCGCGACAGTGATTCTGGTGGTGGTAAAGCCGTTTTAACTGTCACGAATAAAGCTGCCGGATGCGTTCCAGGTAGTGCACCTCTACCGCCTTGCGCCGGACTTTCTGGGTCGGCGTGAGGAGACCGTTTTCTATGGTCCAAGGCTCGCTGACAGGAATCACACGGCGCACTCTCACATAACGGGGGAAAGCTTTCAATTGCGCATTGGCACGCCGGATCAGACTTTTTTCATCCTGCTCCTCGGTAACTGCCAATAGAGAAAAGAAGGGTTTGCCTTCGCCAACCAGCATCACCTGTTCAAAAACAGGGTCGTCAAGAATGGCGATTTCCACATCCTGGGGCGAAGCTTTTTCGCCGTTGGAAAGTATCAGAATGTCCTTGCTGCGCCCCCGGATAATGATCTTGCCATGCCGCATTTCGGCAAGATCACCGGTGTTGAGCCAGCCATTTTCATCCAGAACTGTTGCTGTCGCTTCCGGGTTATTCCAGTAACCCAGCATCACCGAAGGGCCGCGAACCAGCAGCTCCCCCGCCTCGTTGATGCAGGTTTCAACTCGAGCCAGCGGCGCACCCACCGTCACCGGGTCATTATCCCATTCTCGATTCGCCGCCACCACCGGCGCTGCCTCGGTGAGGCCGTAACCCTGAATCAGGTTAAGCCCGAGACCAATAAAAATACGCGCGATACGCAGCTCAACCTTGGCACCACCTACCACTGCAAAAGTCATGCGCCCGCCCAGACGCGCCAGGACCGGCTTGGCAACAACGTGCTGCAACAGGGCATAAAGCAACCTTTCCGGCAAGCTGGCCCGGCCCTTGAAACGGCGCCAGCCAAGGTGAACAGTAAGGCGAAACAAAGCGTACTTGATAAAAGATTCGGATAAAGTTTTTTCCAGCCGTGCCAGAAAGCGCTCAAATACCCGGGGCACGGCAATCATCACCGTAGGCCGATGATGGGCAAGATCTTCACCGATCTGCTGGATGCCGCGGGCGTAAGCCACCTTGATGCCGGCTGCCAGCGGCAGGTAATAGCCGCAGGTACGCTCGAACATGTGCGACAGGGGCAGCAACGAAAGCAGGCTATCGTGATCGTGCAGCCGCACCACTTCCATCGATGCTTCGACATTGGCCAGAATATTGCCATGAGAAAGCATCACCCCTTTGGGGCGTCCCGAGGTGCCGGAGGTATACACAATGGTGGCCAGAGTGTCTGGCTCCAGTGATCGAACCTCGAGTTCCACCGCGGCAAAATGCGGTAACCAGTTCGCCAGCGCAACGCCTCCCTGGGCACCATCCTGCACGCATACCATTGGCGGCAGCTCGGATGTGCATGCCTGCAGCGCCTGACACTGGCGCGCACTCTCCACTACCAGCAAACGCGCGCCCGAATCGTGCAGACACCAGGCCGTGTTTTCCGCGTTATCGTCCAGATACAGCGGCACCACTACCAGCCCCAAGCCCAGGGCTGCCATATCCAGCGCCACCCAGTTCACGCCGTTTTTCAGACATAGCGCTACCCGGTCACCAGGCAGCAACCCCTCGCGGCGCAATGCCTGCTGCCAGCACGCGACCTGCCTGACCATTTCGGCCACGGAGTAATCGCGCCATGCACCATCATCGAACTGGCAATAAAGAATTCTGTCCGGAGTGGCGCGATGCTTGGTGAGGAGTTGGGCAAGATTGGGCATAGGGGGTTGTCAGTTAACAGTTTTCAGCCATTCTGCCTTTAACTGAAAGCTGACGACTGATATCTACTGGCTACTAGTGTATATTCCTGCTTCTCTCATCACCAGATTTTTGCATCATGCCTGAAAATTTTTTTGCCCCCTGCCCGCGTGGGCTTGAGAGCGTACTGGCAGCCGAACTGGCAGCGCTTGGCGCGTCCGGATTGCAGGCCACAGACGGCGGCGCCAGCTTCAGCGGACCATTTGAGTTGTGTTACCGCGCCAATCTGGAAAGCCGTATCGCCAGCCGCATCCTGTGGCGTGTGGGCAGTGGCCGCTATCGCCGTGAAGAGGACATTTACAAGGCAGCCTACGCACTGCCCTGGCAGGAGTGGTTCGACAGCACACGCACCATCATGGTCAAGGTGAGCGCAAAACGTTGCCCCCTGCAAAGCCTGGACTTCATTACCCTCAGAATCAAGGATGCGATCTGTGACAAATTCCGCGACCAGACCGGCACGAGACCGAGCGTAGACACCCATGAGCCGGATCTGCGCATCCACGCTTTTCTCGAGGAGGAAAACTTTGCGATTTACCTCGACACCTCCGGCCCGGCACTCTTCAAGCGAGGCCTGCGTCGTTCGTCTGTAGAAGCGCCTCTGCGCGAAAATCTGGCGGCAGGCATTCTGCAACTCTCAGGCTGGAAGCCGGGTGAAACCTTGCTCGACCCGATGTGCGGCAGCGGCACTTTTCTCATGGAAGCAGCGCAAATGGCACTCGACATTGCCCCAGGCCTGGGACGCGAATTCGCTTTCACAAAACTGCATGGCTTCGATACACAAGCCTGGGGAAAACTGCGCCAGCAAGCCGAGGCACGGCAGAAGTCCGCGCAATTCTGTCATATCTACGGTGGTGACCTGTACGGGGATGCTTTGAAAGTAGCACGCGAGAATCTCGAAACTGCAGGTTTGCTGGACGCGGTACAACTCAAGCAGTGCAATGTGCTGGAAATGCCGGCTCCTGCGTCACAGGGCGTGCTGGTAACAAACCCGCCTTACGGCGTGAGGATCGGCGAACAGGAAGAACTGGCAGCCATGTACCCGGAACTGGGCCACGCGCTGAAGCAAAGATTTACCGGCTGGCGCGCCTATTTCTTTACCGCCGACTTCCGCCTGGCGAAACTGATCAGGCTTTCCGCATCAAGGCGCATTCCGCTCTTCAACGGCCCACTGGAGTGTCGCCTGTTTGAATACAGGATGGTCGCTGGCGGGATGCGGCGAGAGAAGCCGCCAAGAGGAGAAGCTTAAGATTTACTCTTCGCTGTTATCCAGTTCGATAGAAAGACGCGCCAGTTCCGCTTTTACCTTGTTGGAGTGCTTGGCGTAGCAACCACGGGACAGGATCTCGCTCGCCTTTACAGTGTCGCCCTCATCCGCGCTCTGAATTACCTGTGCGGCGCACTGGTGAAAACCAGCATGCGTTTCCTTGAGGCTCTGAAAAAGGGGCAAAGCACCATAGTTCACCCCGCCTGGGCCATAAATCCACTTGCCCAGGGCGCACAGATCATCTTTCCCCACCACGGCGGGGTCTAGTTTCTCAGCCCCATCGCCACTGACATAAGCTTCCAGGCGCACCTTCCAGCGAATATGGGCTTCAATGGCACCCATGAAATCCAGGTCATCAGGTACCGCCGCGGCCGCAACCGGGGCCTTGAATTTGTCAAAAAGTCCCATATTTTGCCCCTTGCCTAAACGATACCGAGATGATCAATGCCGGACATGAGATCCTTGTCCTTGGATTCCTGCCCATGCAGCTTGATCTTGAGACGCAGATCATTCACCGAATCGGCGTTGCGCAATGCATCCTCGTAGCTGATCTTGCCAGCTTCATACAGTTCGAAAAGCGACTGGTCGAAAGTTTGCATACCCAGTTCGCGCGAGCGTGACATGACATCCTTGATCTCATGCACGTCACCTTTGAAAATCAGGTCGGAGATCAGTGGCGAATTGAGCATGATCTCGATTGCAGCAGCACGTCCCTTGCCCTCCTTCATCGGAATCAGGCGCTGCGAGACAAATGCCTTGAGGTTGAGCGAGAGGTCCATCAGCAACTGGTCACGACGCTCTTCCGGGAAAAAGTTGATAATCCGGTCCAGCGCCTGATTGGTGCTGTTTGCGTGCAACGTGGAAAGACACAGATGGCCGGTTTCGGCAAAGGCAATGGCGTAATCCATGGTCTCACGATCGCGAATCTCGCCGATCAGAATCACATCCGGCGCCTGGCGCAAGGTATTCTTCAGCGCCGCAAACCAGTTGTCCGTGTCCACCCCGACCTCGCGCTGGGTCACGATGCAGTTCTTGTGCTCATGCACGTATTCAACCGGGTCTTCGATGGTAATGATGTGGCCGAAGCTGTTTTCATTGCGATAGCCCACCATTGCTGCCAGCGAAGTGGATTTTCCGGAACCCGTGCCGCCGACGAAAATCACCAGACCACGCTTGGTCATGGAAACATCCTTGAGCACTTCGGGCAAGCCGAGTTCTTCGAATTTCGGAATCTTGGCCGTGATGGTGCGCAGCACCAGACCCACGCGCGACTGCTGAACGAAAGCGTTAACCCGGAAACGACCGATGTCCGGCGGACTGATGGCGAAGTTGCATTCCTTGGTGGACTCGAACTCGGCGGCCTGCTTGCTGTTCATGATCGCCATTGCCAGTTCCTGAGTATGAGCTGGCGTCAAGGTCTGGTTGGAAACCGGAGTCACCTTGCCATCCACCTTGATGGCGGGTGGAAAACCGGCCGTGATAAACAGGTCGGATGCCTTCTTGCTGAGCATTAGCCGCAGCAAATCGTGCATGAATTTCTGTGCCTGTTCGCGTTCCATGATTTGTCCTCTTTAGCAAAACCACCCTCATCTTCCACTTCGCTGGTGAACGGAAAGATGAAGAGTTGCCTAGCGATGTATGTTCTTAACCACCGAAATTTTCTTTGATCATCGCCTTGGTGCGCGCCTCGTTCTGCGCAACGACATTGCGTCGCACCAGATCGGTCAGGCACTGATCAAGCGTCTGCATGCCGATATTCTGGCCGGTCTGGATGGCGGAGTACATCTGGGCAATCTTGTTTTCGCGGATCAGGTTCCGGATGGCCGGCGTTCCGATCATGATTTCATGTGCGGCAACCCGCCCGCTGCCATCCTTGGTTTTCAGCAGGGTCTGGGCGATGACCGCGCGCAGTGATTCGGACAACATGGAACGAACCATTTCCTTTTCCGCTGCAGGGAACACGTCGATGATCCGGTCGATGGTCTTGGCGGCGGAACTGGTATGCAGCGTACCAAATACCAGGTGACCGGTTTCTGCTGCAGTCAGCGCCAGACGGATCGTCTCCAGGTCGCGCATCTCGCCGACCAGAATGATGTCCGGGTCTTCACGCAGTGCCGAGCGCAAGGCATTGGAGAAGGACAGGGTATGCGGCCCGACCTCGCGCTGGTTGATCAGGCAACGCTTGCTTTCATGCACGAATTCGATGGGGTCTTCCACCGTCAGGATGTGACCATATTCGTTTTCGTTGATGTGATTGACCATCGCCGCCAAGGTGGTGGACTTGCCGGAACCGGTCGGCCCGGTGACCAGAACGATGCCGCGCGGCTGCTCGGAAATATCTTTGAAAATAGCAGGGCAGTTGAGTTGTTCGAGCGTGAGCACCTTGGAGGGAATGGTCCGGAATACCGCCGCCGCGCCCCGGTTCTGATTGTAGGCATTGACGCGAAAACGGGCCAGGCCGGGGATCTCGAAAGAAAAGTCGACCTCGAGATTTTCTTCGTAGAACTTGCGCTGGCCGTCGTTCATGATGTCATACACCATGCCGTGCACGCCTTTGTGATCCAGCGAATCGACATTGATACGCCGCACGTCGCCGTTGACGCGGATCATCGGAGGCAATCCCGCAGAGAGGTGAAGATCCGAGGCCTTGTTCTTGACCGAGAAGGCGAGTAGATCCGAGATTTCCATTTATAATCCCCTAAGTGCTGTTCCAGGACCGGTTCAATGACCGACAGATAGAGCCATTATGACAACAATCATAAGTGCCTTGCAAGCCGTTAAACTGCGCATCGAAAGTGCGGCCTTGCAGGCCGGAAGAGAACCACAGGACATCCGTCTGCTTGCAGTCAGCAAAACCTTTCCAGCTGAAGCCGTGCGCGAGGCTTTCAGGGCGGGTCAAACTGCGTTTGGCGAGAGTTACGTGCAGGAAGCCGTGGGCAAAGTTGCAACGCTCTCTGATTTGCCGCTGGAGTGGCACTTCATTGGTCCCTTGCAGAGCAACAAGACACGGCTGGTCGCGGAGAATTTCGACTGGGTACATAGCGTAGACCGGGCAAAAATTGCCGACCGCCTGTCCTCCGCCAGACCTGCAGATCTGCCTCCATTGCAAGTATGCCTGGAAGTCAACGTAAGCGGCGAATCCAGCAAAAGCGGGGTAAGCCTGCATGAACTGGAAGCACTGGCTGCCCATGTAAGCGCATTGCCGCGCCTGCAGCTTCGCGGGCTGATGGCTATTCCTGTGGCGACGGACGATGCTGGTTTGCAGAGACAACAATTCCGGATGGTGCGCGAACTGCTGGACAAACTGAACCACAAGAACTTTCAGCTCGACACCCTGTCCATGGGCATGTCGAATGATCTAGAAGCCGCGGTTGCCGAAGGTGCCAGCATCGTCAGGGTTGGGTCTGCAATATTCGGCGCCCGGAGCACTCACCAGAAGACCGGACATTAACAACTGCTGTTTAATTGTCATTGCAAAGACCCAAGCGGTGTAGCCATCTTTAAATCTGTTTATTTTCATAAATCAACGATTGTTTTGTGGCGCTAATTAGCTGATTTGCAGAATAATTCATTGCTTCCTTAGCCCGCCCGGCCACTATAATAAGCACTTCACAAAGGCACTCCCAGAACCCGCCATGTCTGACAACAACCAAAATGCCCCGCACGAAAGCGTTCAGGAAAGCCTGAAACGCGTAGTCGAGCTTTTGCACAAGCATGAGCTGGTGGAATCTCTGGTAAACAAGCAGGACATGCCGCGCCACGACCTGGTACAGCAACTGGTGCACAAGCAGAACCTGTCGGAACTGAAGAACACGCTGGATGCGCTGCACCCCGCCGACGTCGCCTACATCCTCGAAGCACTGCCGCTCGACCAGCGCCTAGTGGTATGGGAACTGGTGCGAGCGGATCGCGATGGCGACATCCTGCTGGAAGTATCGGATGCGGTGCGCGAATCGCTCATCGCCACCATGGACACCGCTGAACTGCGGGCCGCAGCCGAACAGCTGGACACCGACGAGATCGCCGATCTTGCACCCGACCTGCCGCGCGAGGTGATCGAGGAACTGTTCAAGTCTCTCGACAAGAAAAAACAGGCACAGCTGCAATCGGCATTGTCTTATCAGGAAGGCGCGGTAGGTGCGCTGATGGATTTCGACATGATATCCATCCGCAGCGACATGAGCCTGGAAGATGTGCTCAGCCACCTCAGAACCCTGGGCGAATTGCCCAGCCATACCGACAAGCTGTTCGTCGTGGACAAAAACGACAAACTGCGCGGTGTGCTGCCCCTGAAACGCCTGTTGCTGCACAATCCGGATGTGCAGGTGGCAACACTCATGGCCGATGATCCGGTCGTTTTCAATGCCGATGACAAGGCCAGCGATGCCGCTTCGGCCTTCGAACGCTACGATCTGGTGACGGCGCCTGTGGTGGATGCCCGCAACCGCCTGGTGGGCCGGCTGACTGTGGACGTGGTAATGGACTTCATCCGCGAGGAAGCCGAGGGCGACGTGCTGGCCCTGGCCGGTTTGCGCGAGGAAGAAGACATGTTCGCCTCGGTATGGAAATCCATGCAAAACCGCTGGACATGGCTGGCCATCAATCTGGTTACAGCCTTCATCGCCTCACGCGTGATCGGCGTATTCGAAGGCTCAATCGAGAAAATTGTTGCACTTGCAGCGCTGATGCCCATCGTTGCCGGCATCGGCGGCAACTCCGGCAATCAGACCATTACCATGATTGTGCGCGGCCTGGCATTGGGGCAAATCCATCCTAGCAGCATGCGTAAACTGTTTATCAAGGAAATTGGCGTCAGTTTGCTCAACGGCTTGATCTGGGGTTCCATTCTCGGCCTGCTGGCCTACGCCCTGTACCAGAATGCGGCACTGGGCGCAGTCATGACCGGCGCCATGGTGCTCAACCTGCTGCTGGCAGCCATCATGGGTGTATTCATCCCCCTGGTCATGCACAAATTCGGGCGCGACCCCGCTGTGGGGTCGAGTGTGTTGATTACTGCAGTCACCGATAGCGGTGGGTTCTTTATTTTTCTCGGACTCGCCACCATATTCCTCTTGTAGCGCCTTTTCCCTCGAGCCAGAGGCGTGGTTTTGACTCATTCAACAAGGAGAACAAAATGGGCAAGAACGTAGGCAACATAGACAAAGCTGTACGCATCGTTGCTGGAGCAGCACTGATTGGCCTGAGTCTGGCCGGCATCATCGGCGTGTGGGGCTGGATCGGTGTAGTACCGCTGGTGACTGGTCTGATGGGCTGGTGCCCGGCTTATTCTTTACTGGGCATCAAAACCTGCCCGGTTTCAAAAGACAAATAAAGCGCTTTAAGCTAAAAGTGCTGTCGGGAGCCACCGGTTTGCCGCGCGCTTCAGGCAACGCAACGCCGCTCAGCCTGCATCTTCAACTTCCGGGGTGAGATTGCACATCATCCCGCGAATTGCCTTTTCCATCAGCACCATGCCAGTGTGCGGCTGATCCAGACCGGCGTTGAAGTAAAGAAACTCGAACACTTCATCCGCCTGCGCCACGGGCGCCAGCACGGTGATGACTTCGCGCTCCACATAGTACGGCACCTTGTTGCCGCGCCTGCTGTCGACCCCCGCGCCACGTGCGTGATGCACAAAACCGCTGTACACCCCTTTCTGCTTGCGCAGGTCATCCAGCACTTCCTTGCCCTTTCCTGCAGGCAGAAAACAGGTGATCACCTTGTAGGATTGCAGCATGTCGGCATCACTCATGGTCTGCAATCCGGGCAATCAGATCATGTGGCACATGCGTTGCCATTTTTTCCAGATGGGTCATGTAAATCATGCCCATGCCGGGCGTGTCGAGCTTGGCGGCAACGAATATGCGCTCGAAAATCCGGTCGGCCTGGTCGGTTGAAGCCACGATATACACCACTTCCTTTTCCGCATTGACTGCCACCCCAAGGACACCCAGGTGGCGCTGACGTACCCCGGTGCCACGTGCGTAGAAAATCGTCGCACCCTGTGCACCCGCCTTCTGGGCTGCACGCACCACCGTATCTGCCGCGCCACGTTGAACGATGACGGTAATCAGCACGACATCAGTCAACACAATGATTTCTTCATTCATTCCTGGTTTAACCTTTCGACAGTCATACTGTTCATCTTCACCCGCCACCTGATCCACAACCCGGTCAGAAGCACGCTCAGAATCGGCCCGACAGAAGCCATTGCCAGAATGCCGAATCCGTCCTGGGCGCCAACTGCCTTACCCAATCCCAACCCCAAAGCCAGAACCAGTGGAACAGTCACCGGCCCGGTGGTTACCCCTGCGCTATCCCAGGCCAGATTGACATATTCCTCACTGGAAATCACCGTCAGGGCCAGGGTCAGCAGATAGGCGGGAATGATCAGCAGCACAATCGGAATAGAGAAAATCACTTTCGCCACGCCCAGGGCCACACCCAGGCCCACTCCTGCCGCCACCGCACGAATCAGAAGTTTCTTGGTAAACGCGCCGTCGGTAAGATTCTGCACCGTGACGCCCATGGCATTCAAAGCCGGTTCCGCAAGGGTGGCGCCAAAGCCGAGCAACAGGGCAAACAGCAAGGCAACGCCGATGCCCATCCAGTAGGGGTACAACGGCGAACCCTGAATAGCCGAAAATGAGGCAAAGGCGGCCGGCACCATCCCGCCTGCCTGACCACCCAGCGGGGTTAAGCCATAATCCAGGCCAACATTGAAAAGCATCATGCCCAGCACGGCCAGAGTAATGCCATACAACAGGATTTTTCCTTCCTTCACCGGACTCTTCAGCCACCATTGCTGCACCAGCCAAAGGAACAGCGTCAATGGCAGAATGGCGCGCAGCGCAGCGATAATGTCATCAAAAGGAGAGCGCTCATACCATGCAGGTTCGACAGCAAGGATCAAAGCTGCCTCCAGTACCGGGAAATCTCCAAATGAAAGTGCCAAGCCCAGCGACATTACCGCAATGGGCGGAAACAGTGATGCCAGGGTGACGATGCCAAAACCGGAGAGCGGGTTGTCTTCCCTGCTGGTGGCTGCGGACACGCCAATGCCAATAGCCAGAACCAGCGGCACGGTTACCGGTCCGGTGGTAATCGCTCCACAATCCCAGGCCAGCCCGATAATCGGCTCCAGACGGCCATCCATGGAAAAAAACAGGGTCATGCTGAGACATGGCACCAGGGTCGCGATAATTAGCGACTTCAGGCGCCAGCCAAAAATGAAACGCAGCATCCCGGCCAGAACAGCCAGGCCGACCCCGAAGCCCACTGCCAGCACCAGCAAGTCCGAGCGATCGTTAAGCAACAGATGGAGATAAGGTGTTTCATCCCGGCTCACCAGGCTGCCGGCCGCCCTGAGTGCGCCGATTGCCGGCTCGGCAAGGGTGGCCATGAAACCCAGAACAAAAGCGACACCCAGTACCATCGGCGTGGAAAACTTGCCCGGCATGGTATAGCCGATATTCTCGCTGAATGGCATGAGGCCGCGCTTGACCCCTTCCATGAACAGCATCAGGCCAAAGACCACCGCCGCCATGCCAAAGGCAATGCTTTCCCAGCCGCTCACTGCCGAATCCAGAACACCCACTTCGAAGAACACCAGAAACGCCGCCAGCGGCACCACTGCCATCAGCTGCTCAGCAAAACGCACGCCGATATACGGAGCCAGCAGGCGATAAAAATCGCGCAGCCGTAATTTGGTTTTACGTGGAGAAAGGCGGGTATGCGCTACAACTTCGTTGTAACTGAGCTTGCGCTGCCGGTGCCGTACTGCGCCGAGATAGTCACCGTAACGGATTTTTTTCGCCATAAGCCCGATTATAGCCAGAGCCGGGCGCAAGAGGGGAGTCTGGCTATCAATCAGCCATTAATCGCTTTGCGCGAAAAAAAATCGTTTCTGGCAGTCTTCGAAGTAATGCCTGGCCTGCAGACTTGCTCAACTACCCTTCGCCGCGCCGACCTCGACCGCACGCTCGCTGGCGGCCAGTTTGTCGAGCACGCCGTTGACGTACTTGTAGCCGTCCGTTCCGCCAAAGCACTTGGCCAGTTCGATGGCTTCGTTGATCACCACGCGGTAGGGAATTTCCACGTGATGTACAAACTCATAGGTTGCCACGAGCAGAACCGCGCGCTCGACCGGGCTCAAGTCTTGAATAGGACGGTCCAGGCAAGGTTGCAGCTTGCTTTCCAGATTGGTTACATCCTTGATTGCGCCATTGAGTATGGCTGAAAAATGGTCCCCATCGATCTTTTCAAATTCTTCGTGCTCGCGCAACTGGGCTTCGATCGTCTCGACCGAATCACCAGTGAGTTGGCGCTGATAAATGCCCTGAACTGCAAGTTCGCGCGCTTTGCGACGGTTTTTTTTCATGTAAAGCCTATTCAGATTTTCTTCAACAGATTAACCATCTCGACCACTACCCGAGCCGCATCGGCCCCTTTTTCCGCCATGCGAACCAGTGCCTGCTCATCGTTCTCCACGGTCAGAATAGCGTTGGCAATGGGGATACTGCTGTCCAGCATGACGCGAGTCACGCCGCTACCGGATTCGTTAGCCACCAGTTCGAAGTGGTAGGTCTCGCCGCGAATGATCGCGCCCAGTGCTACCAGCGCATCGAACTTGCCGCTTTTCGCCATCTTCTGCAGTGCCAGGGGAATCTCCAGTGCACCAGGCACACTGGCGAGATAAATATCTTCCTTGGCCACGCCCAGCTTGAGCAACTCGGTCACGCAGGCACCCAGCAAGCCCTCACATACATCGATGTTGAAACGACTCATGGTGATGCCAATTTTCAGGCCGGCACCATTCAGGTCGGGATGGCATTCAGGCAGTTTATTGGGGGTTCCCATATCTGATTTCCTATTTCGGTTCGTAATAGCCGGTGACTTCCAGGTCGAAGCCGGTCATGCTTGGCATCTTGCGCGGCAGTGCGAGGAGGCGCATTTTGGTGACATTAAGATCCCGCAGTATCTGCGCGCCGATACCGTAATTACGCAAGTCCACCTTGGCAGGAGGCTTGGGTTCATTACGCTGAATACGCTCCAGCAGGTCGGTGGAGGATTCCCCTCCACGCCGCATCAGCACAATCACGCCCTTGCCGGCATCCGCCACGGCCTGCATTGCCTGATGCACGCTGAAGGAATGTTCGAAACTGGTTGCATCAATAAAATCCATCACAGACAAGGGCTCATGCACCCGCACCAGGGTTTCTTCGCCAGCCTTGATTTCGCCCTTCACCAGCGCCAGATGGACTTCGTTGGCGGTCTTGTCGTGATAGGTGACCAACTGGAACTCGCCATAGGCGGTCCGCACCTTTTTTTCTGCCACGCGATCCACCAGGCTTTCGGTCTGGCTGCGATAGTGGATCAGGTCTGCGATAGTGCCGATCTTGAGATCATGCAGCTTGGCATATTCCAGCAGATCGGGCAGCCGGGCCATTTCGCCGTCTTCCTTGAGGATTTCGCAGATCACTGCGGCTGGTTCCAGTCCGGCCAGCGCAGCCAGGTCGCAGCCCGCTTCGGTATGCCCGGCCCGCACCAGGACGCCGCCGTTCTGCGCCTTGAGCGGGAAAATATGCCCAGGCTGCACGATGTCATGCACGCTCGCATCCTTCTTTACCGCAGCAAGTACGGTTTTTGCGCGATCGGCGGCAGAGATGCCGGTGGTCACGCCTTCAGCCGCCTCGATCGAAACAGTGAAATTGGTACCCAGCGGCGCCTTGTTGCTTGAAACCATGAGCGGCAGATCGAGCTGGCGGCAGCGAGCTTCGGTCAGGGTCAGGCAGATCAGGCCACGACCATGCTTGGCCATGAAGTTGATGGCTTCCGGCGTCACGAATTCGGCCGCCAGTACCAGATCGCCCTCGTTCTCGCGGTCTTCCTCATCCACCAGGACGACCATTTTGCCGGCCTTAAAGTCGGCGATAATGTCTTGAATCGGGCTTATGTTCGCACTCATTGATTTTCCTTGCTATAACTCAGCATGCGTTCCAGATAGCGCGCCACCAGATCGACCTCAAGATTGACCGGCTTGCCGGCGCACAGATGTTTGAAATTGGTGGCATGAATGGTGTGGGGAATCAGGTTGATGCTGAAATCCTCGTCCTTCACCCAGTTGACCGTCAGGCTCACCCCGTTGACTGTAATTGATCCCTTGTGGGCGATGTAGCGCGCCAATGCTTTTGGGGCGCGAATCACCAGCTCATGCGACTCGCCTACCGGCGCAAACTTGATCACTTCGCCCACGCCATCCACATGGCCGCTTACCAGATGCCCGCCTAGCCTGTCGGACAAACGTAGCGCCTTTTCCAGGTTGACCTCGCCGACTTCGCCCAGCCCTGCTGTGCAATTCAGGGTTTCGCGCGAGACATCGACCTGGTAGCCGCTGTCTATTTTGGCAATCACTGTCAGGCATACGCCATTGGCCGCAATGCTGTCGCCCAGCGCCACGTCGCTCATGTCCAGGGCACCTGCATCAATACTCAGACGCACGCCCTGCTGCAAAGGTTCGATGACGGTGATTTTTCCCACCGCCTGGATGATGCCGGTAAACATTATGTTCTTTCCTTATAAAACTCGCGCAGCGATACATCGTCCCTCTCTCCCCCCGGGAGAGAGTCAGGAGAGAGGGAAGCGGCCTTGGCCGTCAAACGCGCCACGATGCGCATATCCTGACCCACCATGCGCAGGTCGCGAATATCCAGCTCCTGACGCTGTTCCATTGCCTCGATATCCGGCAAACCAAACATGCCGCGCGCCTTGTCGCCGAACAGCATGGGCGCGAGATAGAACACCAGTTCGTCCACCACGCCCGCCTGCATCAACGCGCCATTCAGCACCTTGCCAGCTTCGACGGTAACCTCATTGCAGCCGCGTTGCCCAAGTTCCTGCATCAGGCGCGCCAGATCGATCTGACCATGCTGCGCAGGCAACACCAGCACTTCGGCACCGGCCTCGCGCAAGGCTTGGATGCGGTCTTCTTCATCGCAACCCGTGGCGACCAGCAACGGCGCACCGGATAGCATTTTGGCGTCCAGCGGCATGCTCAGATTGGCGTCCACCACCACCTTGAGCGGCTGGCGCGAAGTTTCGATATCGCGCACATTGAAGGACGGGTCGTCATGCAGCACCGTGCCGATGCCGGTCAGCATGGCGCAGGAGCGAGCGCGCCAGCGATGTGCATCGCGCCGTGCATCCGGGCCGGTAATCCACTGGCTGACGCCATTGCTGAGCGCTGTCTTGCCATCCAGTGTGGCCGCCACTTTCAGCCGCAACCATGGCCGCCCGCGACGCATGCGCGACACGAAGCCGATGTTGAGTTCGCTGGCCCCCTGTTCAAGCAGTCCGCATTCGACCTGGATGCCCGCATCTGCCATGACTTTCAGGCCCGCGCCCGAAACCAGCGGATTGGGATCCTGCATAGCCATTACCACGCGAGCCACACCGGCCTTGACCAGTGCTTCTGCACAGGGCGGAGTACGCCCATGGTGACTGCAAGGCTCCAGCGTTACATAAACCGTTGCCTCACGAGCCAGTTCGCCCGCCTGCTGCAGGGCATGAATCTCGGCATGGGGTTCGCCGGCACGCTCGTGCCAGCCCTCCCCGACCACTACACCCCCACTCACAATGACGCAACCGACACGGGGGTTGGGAGTGGCCGTATACAGGCCGCGCTCGGCAAGACGCAACGCTTGCGCCATAAAGTCGTGATCAGTAATGGAAAACATCTAGCTACTTATCAAGATCCTGGATCGCATCGCGGAAATCATCCACATCCTCAAAGCTGCGATATACCGAGGCAAAGCGAATATAGGCCACCTTGTCCAGCTTGCGCAGTTCGTTCATCACCATTTCCCCCACCTGTAGCGAAGGAATTTCACGTTCGCCAAGGCTCAGCATTTTCTGCTCGATATGCTGGATGGCACCATCCACCAGATTGGTAGAAACCGGACGCTTGTTGAGGGCGCGCATGAAGCTGGTGCGGATCTTCTCGCGGCTGAATTCCTCGCGGCTGCCATTCTGCTTCACCACCGCCGGCATTCTGAGTTCCGCTGTTTCGTAGGTGGTAAAACGCTTCTCGCAACTTGCGCAACGACGGCGACGGCGCACGCTGTCGCCTTCCTCGCTGACGCGGGAATCAATAACCTGGGTATCGGCTTCGCCGCAGAAAGGACATTTCATTTTTTATGTGAAAGGCGAAAGGTGAAAGGTGAATCGCAGCAAACCGCCTCGCGTCACCCTTCACTCTTCACATTTTACGCCCCATAAACCGGAAACTTGGCGCACATCGCCTTGGCTTCTTTGGCCACGCGCGACAGCACGGCTTCATCGTTGGGAGCGGCCAGCACATCGGCGATCAGATTGGCCAGATGCTCGGCTTCGATTTCCCTGAAGCCGCGCGTGGTCATGGCCGGAGTACCGAGGCGGATTCCGCTGGTGACGAAAGGCTTTTCCGGGTCGTTGGGGATGGCGTTCTTGTTCACCGTGATGTGTGCCTTGCCCAGCGCAGCTTCGGCTTCCTTTCCGGTGAGTTTCATGGCACGCAGGTCAACCAGGAAAACATGCGACTCGGTGCGGCCCGAAATGATGCGCAAGCCTCGCTCGGTGAGCACCTTGCACATCACCAGCGCATTGGCGATCACCTGCTCCTGGTAATGCTTGAAATCCTTGCTCGCGGCTTCCCTGAAAGCCACCGCCTTGCCAGCGATGACGTGCATGAGCGGCCCACCCTGCAATCCGGGAAAGATGGCCGAATTGATGGCCTTTTCGTGCTCTGCCTTCATCAGGACGACGCCACCTCTTGGCCCCCGCAGTGTTTTGTGAGTGGTGGTGGTCACGACGTCGGCGTGCGGCACCGGGTTGGGATAAACGCCAGCAGCAATCAACCCCGCATAGTGCGCCATGTCCACCATGAAAATTGCGCCAACAGCCTTGGCCACCTTGGCAAAGCGCTCGAAGTCGATCTTCAATGAATAAGCCGATGCGCCGGCGATAATCAGTTTCGGCTTATGCTCATGCGCCAGTGCTTCCATGCGGTCGTAATCGATCTCTTCTTTTTCATTCAGACCATATGCCACAACATTGAACCATTTGCCGCTCATGTTGAGCGCCATGCCGTGGGTGAGATGGCCACCCTCGGCCAGGCTCATTCCCATGATGGTATCGCCGGGCTTGAGGAAGGCCATGAACACGGCCTGATTGGCCTGGGAACCGGAATTGGGCTGCACGTTGGCGGCTTCGGCGCCGAACAGTTTCTTGACCCGGTCGATGGCCAACTGCTCAGCAATGTCGACATACTCGCAGCCGCCATAGTAGCGCTTGCCGGGATAGCCTTCTGCGTACTTGTTGGTCAGCACAGAGCCCTGCGCCTCCATCACTGCAGGACTGGTGTAGTTTTCGGAGGCAATCAGCTCGATATGATCTTCCTGGCGCTGGCGCTCCTGCTCAATCGCCTGCCACAGTTCGGGATCATCGCTTGCAAGGGTGTGTTTTGCGCTGAACATGGTGCTCTTTCACTCGACTTGGAAAAAACGGGAATTTTAGCATGACCGACAAAGGTTTAACCAATCCGTGTTGACATTCCGGACTCAGGCTGGCCCGCTGCATTTTTTGCAACGGGCAGAACCACCTCGCGCAACTGCAACGCCGAGCGCAACTCGGCTATTTCGCGGCGCAACTCCTGAATATCATGATGCATTTCGCGGCGCAGCTTTTTTTCATCCTCACCTACGAAGAAGGCGGAAATACTCGCAGTTACCAGCGAAAAAACGGTAAATCCGACAATTACCATAATCACGGCAAAAATACGTGCAGCGGTGGTAGTTGGAACAAAATCACCGTAGCCTACGGTGGCGCCGGTGATAAAAGCCAGCCACAAGCCTTCACCAAAAGTGTGTGTCGTCGGCTCCAGCAAGTAAAATCCGGCTCCTGACACAAGCAGCGTGGCGATGCCAAGCACGAAGGCATAAGGCACAGCTCTTGCAGAGAGCAGCAGGCGCAGCGAGGCAAAAATCCGCGTCAGGGCCAGCGCAACGTAAGCAACTCTCAGCAGTCGCACCAAAGGGAGCCATTGGGCGGGTAACCCTAGCAGGCTCAAGCCAGAACCAAGAATAATCAGCACGTTCAGCCAGTTGTATTTGAGATATAGCTTTTTGTGATGGCAGAGATACAACATCCACAGAGTTTCCAAGCCGAAAGCGAGAAAAATGAACAAATCCAGCTCCACACCCAAACCCGGCAAGGAATCCCCATCCTGTAGCATTTCCAGATAAAAAGATGGAATTACCAGCAAAGCAACCGCGACCATAACCCAGTGCAGCCGCTGTTCCCACACATAAGCTTGCGGACGATCATGTGGTGGGACACCGCCCATTCCGAGCCAGCGGCGAAAATCAATAGCCATCCACCTTCTCCATTTATAGCATTCTCGCCAGATTTTACTATGAATCATGACCTTGGCGCGTTCACAAGCTGGCCATGCGATTGCCTCCATCTATTTGTCCAGTCTCCAGAATCTTTCAACATGAACACCATTGATATGTTTGCTGTTTGCCGGCTTTGACTGCTTATTCCATCGCACACCACACCAAGGCACACCCAGGCTAGCCTGCGCCATCAAAACAATATAAATGGAGTGAAAGAGATGCTGTTAAAACAAGTGCTTCAGCATTTGACGCCCCCGCCTATAAAAGGCATAATTCGCGCCCTCAGTGGGCCATACCATAATGGTCCATTTTGGGCGGTTAGCTCAGCGGTAGAGCACTGCCTTCACACGGCAGGGGTCACTGGTTCGAACCCAGTATCGCCCACCAAATCATGAAAGGGGTCAGGCTTTTCCTGACCCCTTTTTCATTCCTTCAGCGCAATTCCAGAAAAAGCCGGATATATTTCCGGAAAGCATCTTTAACAACAGGAGAAAGTCATGACTGATTCTGCCTGGAATAATCTCGCATTGTTGCTATGTTACTGGCTGGCTTATTTTGTCCTGCATTCCATTCTGGCTTCACTTGGGATCAAGCGCCGTGTGGCAGCCGCCCGCCCTGAACTGATGCCAGCTTACCGGCTGGCGTTCAACGCCTTGTCGGTTCTTTTGCTATTACCGATCCTGTGGCACATGTTTCAGCATCCAGGCCCGGCGCTATGGCAGTGGCAAGGCGCTGGGGCGTGGGTTGCGAACGGGCTTGCGCTTCTGGCCTGTCTGGGCTTCGTCCGTTCGCTGAAATATTACGATACCCAGGAGTTTCTGGGCCTGCGCCAGTTACGCTCGCACACGCGGAGCGCAGAAGACCAGGAGCATTTCCATCTCTCCCCGTTCCATCGCTTTGTCCGCCACCCCTGGTATTTCTTTGGGCTGATTCTGGTGTGGACGCGAGACATGAATGCCTCGATGCTACTGTCCGGCGTAATGATTACACTCTATTTCGTGATCGGATCCAGGCTGGAGGAGAATAAATTACTGATTTACCACGGAAATATATATCGCCGATATATGGAGCGTGTGCCCGGCCTGCTTCCCTTGCCATGGAAATACCTCAGCGCCAGGGATGCAAAGGATCTACTGGACCAGCGTCCAGCCAAATAAAACCCCTTATCCAGATAGCCATTTTTCGCTCTCACAAACGCGGAATAGCCAGGCAAACATATGAGCAAAAACTATAACTTTCTGTACCCACTGGAACCCCTGTTCGAGCAGGTTCTCAACTCATTCGAGCATTTTCTTCGCCGCACCACGGCCGGCGGCATCATCCTGATCGGCACCACGCTGCCACTCTCCTGATCGCAAATTCGCAATGGGGAGATGGGTTCCATCATTTCCGGGAACAATCCATGGCGCTGTTCTTCCTGCTGGTCGGGCTGGAAATCAAGTGGAAAATCCTGGTCGGAGAACGCTCCTCCCCGCATGATGCAGCCCTGCCCTACATTCTAGCTGGCATCACGCGGAGGTACCTGACGCTGCTGAGCGACCTTCACGCCACGGTGGCTGGCATTCTGCTAGCGCTCACCATACCGGCAAGACTCGCTTTTTCACCCGGACAGTTTAGCCAGCGCCTGCAGGAACTCGGGCAGGGGTTTCATGCCGCCGTTCTCGACCCTGAAGCACCAGACCACCCGCCGAGCAACCACCGCATGGCAACCATCGCTGAGAACGTGGAAAGGGCTTCCAAGACTGCTCAACCGCCCTTGCAACGAATGGAACACGGGCTCAGCACCTGGGTCATTTTTATGATCATTCCCATTTTTGCGCTAGCCAACGCAGGAATTGATTTCAGCCGCATTGATTTTGCCACTTCGATTAGTGCGCCCGTCACCCTGGCGCGTCATGTTAGGCCTGGTGGTGGGGAAATTCATAGGCATCAGCGGCGGCGGCTGGCTGATCCTGAAACTGGGTTGGGGAAAGAGGCCGCAAGGCATGAACTGGCTCTATTTTGGATCGGGCAATCGCAAGGAAAAATAGTTGCGCATTTGAAATAAATAACAGCCCAGAGCCATCTCTGAGCCGTTGATTTTAGAGTGTGCCGCGATGCTATTTATCCCACCCCAAGCTAGCAACCCGGCCGTTAGTTTTTCCGCCCCCCCAGTGGTGTACGACCCAGGACAGAGGACGCATGGATATGCTTGAATTCGGGTGTTTCAGATGGAACTGGCACCGCTTTCAGCGGCTCGGCAATGGGCACCGTTTTGGGGGTTTGCGTGTCTTTGATTATTGCGGCCACATCTCCTGAAAGCACTCCCCCTTCTTCTATGGTTAATGCGCCATAGCGAATTTTTCCGGTCACTTTCCCTGTTGCATGTATCACCAATTTTTTGCTCGCAGTTAACTCTCCCTCGAACAACCCCCTTACTTCTGCTACATCAATTTCAGCCTTGCCGGAAAAAACTCCGCCTTCAGCGATGCGAATGTCCCGGCTATTCATCGAGGCTTCGACGCTGCCTTCGACTACCAGAATTTCGCAATCGGTAATTTCCAGGCCTTTAAGCTTGATATTTGGCCCCACGATCAGTTTATTGCCTTCCTTACTCGGCGCAGCTTTTGGCGAGAGCGCCTGGGTCTCTGGCTTGATTTCTACCGGAGCCTTGGATGGTTCCGAGGCCTGATGGTCGGCTTCATTGAAGTTGTTTTTGGCTGTAGCGTGCATAAAGTTTTTAAACATGATTTATTCCTTTTCAAGATTTGCATCCCAATAAGCACCATCAGGCTTGCCTGGCCGTTGAACCAAACATCAATCAACGGAATATCGGGTTGATGCGAAATTGCGCAGCTGGCTGCGCACTAAAGGTATTCAGGTACAAATTTATTGCCCTGAGTTGTTCGTCAATTTTCAGCGCCATCGAAGGGACGCAAATTAATTCGCCGCCAGGCAGCGCATTAATCGGAAAGCCTCGTGTCACTAAAAATGGCTATCGTGACCGGCAAATAACTGCCGAGAGATGCGTTGCTGTAAAAATACTGTTGACGCAGGCGTTATTGCATTTGGTAAATATCTGATCACGTGTTCAGAATATAGCCCTCTATTTATCCATTGCGGATGAAGAATAGTTAACCATCAGTTTTTTGGGGGAGGGCAACGTGATAGCGAAGCGCGGGGCAGCCAAACCAGGCTCTTTCTTAAATTACATTTCAGTTTCTTTATCTGCCGGGTACCGATTGTAGACCGCCACAAACTCATCGATATTTGCGAGGAATATATCCACCAGCCGTGGATCAAAATGTATGCCGCGCTGTTCGCCAAGCCATTCAACCACTTTTTCGACTGACCACGCTTCTTTATAAATGCGTGGCGAATAGAGCGCATCAAAGACATCGGCCAGCGCCACGATGCGGCCAAAGATATGAATATTTTCACCGGCCAATCCCTGCGGATAGCCGCTGCCATCCCACTTCTCCTGGTGCTGGTAGGCAATAATGCCGGCCGCAACCAAAGTGTCACGCTGCGAGTGCTTCAACATGGCGTAACCGATAGCGGGGTGGTTCATCATGACATTACGCTCGTCTTCGGTGAAGCGCCCGGGCTTCATCAATACATCATCGGGAATCCCGAGTTTGCCAATATCATGCAGAGGAGATGCTGCGGTGATCAACTCCACCTCTCTCGGCGTCAACTCCGCCTTCTGCGCCAGTAGCTGGCTGAAGAGCGAAACGCGCCGGGTATGATTGGCGGTCTCATGGGATCGTTTCTCTTCGATAACACCCATGGTGTAGATGGTCTCTCGCAGCGTGCTTTCGATTTCGTCATTGAGGGCGAGCAGTTCTTGATTCTTTTTTTGCAGCATGTCCTGATGGGCAATAATCTCTGTATTGAAGAGGTTAATCTCATCGGCGACATTGGAAAATTCGCGGCTATGGAATTGATCTGGACTCACCGGCTGATGCTGCCTGTAGGCAGTCATGGCGTGATCAATAAGCGTCTCCAGCGGCTGCTGAACATGATTCTTGATGGTGCGGGCGGTGTTCACAAATACCAGCGCAAAAGCCACAATGGACAACGCCAGCAAACCCACCATTACCCATAGAGCATGGTCTCGATACTCTTTGACATCCAGCTCGATATCTATCCCGCCAAGCACTGTACCCTCGGCAACATTATGGCAGCTGAGACAATTGAGCCCTCCTTGTTGTGATGCTATATAGGGGATGATGACGCGGGCGGTTGGTTGGAGCGAAAACTCTTTAAGAATAAATACCGGTTTTTTGGTATCAAAAGCCTGTTTGGCGATGCCATCTGCGGCCCGCTCCTGGGCCTTGCCCGGGCCAAACTGCTTCGTAACCACATCTCCGCGAATAATGTTCAGGGAGTTAACGTGGTGCAAACCCTTGATCTCGTCCAGATAGTAGTCACGCCGATCCATAATGTCTGCCTTCATGTGGGCGGTCAGACCCGCCTTGACCAGTTCGGCATGCGCCAGCGCCTGATTCTCGATGGCTTGAGTAGAGAGCGAACGGAAATTAAGACCTGTGATCAGCAGCAATATCAGTGCAAGGAATGACAAGACATTGACCAGACTTTTAACCGTGATGGTTTTAATACTTGGTTTTATTAGCATCAATGGCTGCCTTACGTTCAATGTCAAAAAACACGCATTTCGCATGCGGCCATTGCATCATCCAACAGATAAAATTCTGCGTCCAGAAATATAGTGACGGCTCAATTACTTTGAGCTGACGGGGGCAGTTGGAACATTGCAATAAAATCTGGCTACTTAGCGCCAGGAGAAAAAATCCCACTCCAGCCGCTGGTCGATATATTCAGCTGTTCTGACCCAACCCTTGTCAGGGTGAACTTTCCACCATTGCTTAGTGCATAGCGCAAAACCCAGTTGGCCGCGGGCCCCAAGCGTATATCCTTCCCGGCAAACCGGGTTTCTATACCCGCTCCTGTCTTGCAAATGACCCCAGCGCTTTCCGCCCAAAGGCCCTCTCTGGTTTTAATGAATTCCAGAAGGATATTTCCTTTGTTTTCACGAATGGACACCACCAGAGGTTTCCCATCATTCATCGATGTCTCTTCCCATATCAGGGGGAAAGCCTGATCGGCAAGCATAACTCTCAATTCGCTGATCGTTGTGGCGCATGTTTGCGACTCATGAGCTTCGCTATTCATGGGCAGCAGCAGCGGCAGGAAAAGAAAAAAATATTGGCGCATAGCGAAGCTCACATTGATTAGGTGCGCGAGGCATAGAAGGACATTCTACCCACATGACTTTAGAGATTGCTCTAAATCTTCAGCATTAAGTATCCGTTTTTTGAACCACTACTTTTCCGTTTTCGTCCGCGTATTTATTTGGCGGATTCAAGCACGAAGTGCAACGCGGTTAAATGATTGCATAAAAACCTCGTGAGGGGTTTTCCAGTTGAGTCGTTTTCGTGGGCGGTGATTCAGGCGGTACATGATCATGGCGATCTCCTCGTGGGTGATAGTCGT
>JAHJGO010000028.1 GCA_018824405.1 Gammaproteobacteria bacterium | reverse complement strand
GGAACACTTCCTTTGCCAAATCGATGCCTATCGTAGTAATCTTCATGATGGACGCTCCTCTCTATTTGGTGGGCTTTACTGCACCACTACTTTGGCACTTTGATGCCGTTTAGGGTAGTGGGCGTCCATTCCATTACAAAATTCAGGACACCCCCGTTTTTCGATATGGGCAATGACTGTTATTGGCACTACTGAGACATTCCCCCACCAATTCAATTCAACGCGATTTCAGCTTGGCAAATGCAGCAGCCATCGCGCCCTCCGGTTGTTGCGCCTGAGGTTTGCCGGGCGGCTGCGGGCGCGGCGCCGGTCTGGGGCTGGCAGGCCGTTTCTCATCCCGCACTGCCGCCTGCCCCGGCTCATCCCCCATGCGCATGGTGAGCGCGACGCGGCGGCGTTTTTCGTCCACTTCCAGCACTTTGACCTTCACCACCTGGCCGGCCTTGACCACGCTGTGCGGGTCTTTGACGAACTTGTCGGCCAGGGCGGAGATATGCACCAGGCCATCCTGATGCACGCCGATGTCGATGAAGGCGCCGAAGTTGGTGACGTTGGTCACCACGCCTTCCAGCACCATGCCGGGCTGCAGGTCCCTGAGCGACTCGACGCCCTCGCGGAAGGTCGCCGTTTTGAACTCGGGGCGCGGGTCGCGGCCGGGCTTTTCCAGTTCGGCCAGGATGTCCGTCACCGTGGGCAGGCCGAATTTCTCGTCGGTAAAACGGCGCGGGTCCAGGGTTCTGAGGAAGGCACTGTCGCCGACCAGCTGCCGCATCTCGCGCCCGCTGGCATCCAGTATCTTCTGCACCAGCGGATAGGCCTCGGGGTGCACGCCCGAGGCGTCGAGCAGGTTGTCGCCATTGCTGATGCGCAGGAATCCGGCTGCCTGCTCGAAAGCCTTTTCGCCGAGGCGCGGTACTTTTTTCAGGTCCTTGCGGCTCCTGAACGCACCGTTCTGCTGGCGGAATTCGACGATGTTGCGCGCCAGCGTCGAGTTCAGGCCGGAAACCTGCTCCAGCAGGGGCTCGGAAGCGGTGTTGAGGTCGACGCCCACCTTGTTGACGCAATCCTCGACCACTGCCTCCAGAGCGCGCGCCAGATCGGACGGGTTGACGTCGTGCTGGTACTGGCCGACGCCTATCGCCTTGGGGTCGATTTTCACCAGCTCGGCGAGCGGGTCCTGCAGGCGCCGGGCGATGGACACCGCGCCGCGCAGCGACACATCCAACGCCGGAAACTCCCGCGCGGCGCGCTCGGAGGCTGAATACACCGAGGCGCCGGCCTCGCTCACCACGATGCGCTGCAATTTCAGCTCGGGATGGCGCTGCATCAGCTCGGCCACAAGGCGGTCGGTTTCACGCGAGGCCGTACCGTTGCCGATGCTGACCAGTTCTGCGCCATGTTTCTTCGCCAGCGCTGCTAGGACAGAAATGGATTTGTCCCACTCGCGGCGCGGTTCGTGGGGGTAGATGGTGGCGGTTTCCAGCAGCAGGCCCGTTGCATCCACCAGCGCCGCCTTGACCCCAGTGCGAATGCCGGGATCGAGCCCCAGCACCGCCTTGTGCCCGGCGGGCGCGGCCAGCAGGAGGTCGTGCAGGTTGCGGGCGAAGACCTGGATCGCCTCGGCCTCGGCGCGTTCGCGCAGGCGGTTGATCAGTTCCGTTTCGAGGTGGGGGTAAATCTTTACCTTCCAGGCGAAGCGCACGGTATCCGCCAGCCAGCGATCGGCAGCGCGGCCCTGATCGGCAATGCCGAAGCGCCGGGCGATTACGCCCTCGTAGGGGTGAGGCGCAGAGCGCGATGCGGCCGGGTCTTCCTCGCCTGCCACCAGGGAGAGGCGCAGCACGCCTTCGTTGCGCCCGCGCAACAGGGCCAGGGCGCGGTGTGAAGGCGCGCTCCGGATCGGTTCGCGATGCGCGAAATAATCGGAAAATTTGGCACCCGCCTCGGCCTGGCCTTCCTCCAGCACGGAGGTCAGCATGCCATCCTGCCACAACGACTCGCGCAGGCGGCCCAGCAATGTGGCATCCTCAGCGAACTTCTCCATCAGGATGTGGCGCGCGCCGTCGAGCGCGGCCTTGGTGTCCGGCACGCCCAGTTCGGCATTGAGGTAGGCCGCGGCGGTTTCATCAGGCACCAGCGCGGGGGTTTCCAGCAAGGACAGCGCCAACGGCTCCAGCCCGGCTTCACGGGCGATCTGCGCCTTGGTGCGGCGCTTCTGCTTGTAGGGCAGGTAAAGGTCTTCCAGTGTGACTTTGCTTTCCGCATGGCTGACGGCATTCTCCAGTTCCGGCGTCAGCTTGCCCTGTGAGGCAATGCTGGCAAGGATAGCCTCGCGCCGCCCCTCCAGCTCGCGCAGGTAGCGCAGGCGCTCGTCGAGATTGCGCAACTGGGTATCGTCCAGCCCGCCGGTCGCTTCCTTGCGATAACGGGAGATGAAGGGCACGGTGGAACCTTCGTCGAGCAAGGCCACGGCGGCGGCCACCTGGGCTTCGCGCGCGCCGAGCTCGGTGGCAATGCGCTGGTTGATGCTTTGAATCAATTTAATTCCTTGGTTTCGAAACTGCGGGGATCACGGCGAAAACCCTAACCCCTCCCATCCTCCCCTTGTCAGGGGAGGGGCTGATCGGTGAGAGGTCACACTTCCCCCCTGTCTCGCCAGTGCGAGCAGCTTTGCTGCCGCTCTCGGCGGGGACACTCCTTCGCATGTGTTGTTCCGCTTTAGCGAAATACAACCATGGGGAAGACCCCTGCGGTTTTGCGGGTGACAAGGGGGGATTGAGGGGGTTAGGAGGTTGCCACATCGTTTTCCCGGTTCAATGCAGCGTCCTTTCAGCGCCGCAGCATTGCTTGAATTTCTTGCCGCTGCCGCAAGGGCAAGGCTCGTTGCGCCCCACCTTGGGCGTATCGCGCTTCACCGTCGTGCCTTTGCGCCGCGCCTGCCAGAAATTGTAAATCCCGCTCACGGCACCGGGAAGCACATCCATGCAATCCTGCTGCAATTTTTCGTACTCGTCTTCCGGCATGAATTTCCCGTTATTGCGTTCGGCATCTTCCTTGAAAGCGCCGGACAAGAGCAGGATGGGGAAGGTCAGCTTCTTCAGCACTTCGTTGCCCGGCTGCAGCCACTCCTCGGTGGACAGGCCCCAGCCCAGAATATAGCCGTCGCACCAGGCCGGGTAATCCGGCGCCTGATCGGCGATCGCCTGCGGCTTGAGGATCAGCTGGGGTGCCTGCCCCTCCTCCAGCGCGCTATCCACGCTCTTGTAGAAGCGCATCAGCAGCGCCATGAACTCCTGCGCCTGCTGCTCCGATTCAAACGCCGGTTCGCCGCCCAGCGCATCCGGCATCCAGCGGCCGGCGGGAATGGCGTCCGGGGCACTGAGCACGGCGCTGAGAAAACCCTGCAGCTGGATCGCGTTCAGGGCCTTGCCGTTGAAAATGGGCTTGCTCAGCCACTGCTCCAGCGCAGCGAGTTCCTGTTGAGAAAATTCAATCATGGAGTTGGATACTTTACTTACAAGAGGTTAAAGGCGGGCGCGCAATGTGAGGTAAACAGGCTTCAAACCGGGGGGAACCCCATGCACGGGAGAGGCTTTCCTGCCCATTTTACAGCAAGAGACCGGCAGGAATGTCACGCTGGCCATGCTCGAATTCTTGTTAGACATTCAGGAAATAATACTGTAAACATACAACTATCTGTTTTTAAACAATATTATTCACCATCTAGGTGCTGGTTGCCATTAAGCCTGTTATGGCGTTTAATTCAATCAACATGAATATGTTCGGCACGAAAGCCGAACATCGCAGGCTGAACAATCAAGGCGAAATATAATGCCAAGCCTGGATGAAACAGCAATTCGCCAGGGAGTTGTCACTTACATGTGCAAGTCTGAGCCAATAAAAAAATTCAAATTCTCAGCATCAGCGTTTTGCAAGCTTTCCTGCCTGCTCTGCGCCTTTCTCGGTTTTCCCCAAGCGCATGCCGAAACGCCGGATCTGACCAGCCTGTCGATTGAACAACTGCTGAATGTCGAGGTATTCACTGCCTCCAAGTTCACACAAAAAGTTAATGAAGCGCCCTCAACCGTCAGCATCATCAGCGCAGAAGACATACGACGCTACGGCTATCGAACGCTGGCGGACGCACTCAAAAGCCTCCGTGGCGTTTATGTTGCATATGACCGCAACTACAGTTATCTCGGCACCCGCGGTTTCGGCCGCCCTGGAGATTTCAACACCCGCATCCTGTTGCTGATCGATGGCTACCGCCTGAACGACAACATCTTCGACCAGGCGCCCCTGGGCACTGATTTCCCGCTCGATATGGCGCTTATTGAACGCATCGAATATGTGCCGGGCCCGGGGTCGGCCATTTACGGCGCCAATGCCTTTTTTGGCGTGATCAACGTAATCACCAAACAGGGCAAGGCGCTGGGAGGGACCGAACTCTCGCTCGACCTGGCCAGCCTTGGTACAACCAAGGCCCGAGCCAGCCTGGGGCGCACGCTTGATAACGGGTCCGATCTCCTGCTTAGCGTATCGGGCTTTGACAGCAAGGGGAAAGACCGTTACTTCCCCGAGTTCGATGATCCAGCCAGCAATAACGGCGTCGCACAGAATCTGGACTACGACCGATACCAGCAGTTCTTCGCCAAATGGATACAAGGGGCGGTGACCCTGACAGCCAGCATGGACGACCGCAAAAAGGGCATTCCGACGGCTTCCTATGCCCAGGTTTTCAACGATCCCCGCAGCCACACTGTAGATCAGCACACTTTCCTGAAACTTGCTTATACCGATACCCTTTCCCCAAAACTGGATATTCATGGGGCGGTTTATTATGGCGAGACTCGCTACTCGGGCGACTTTGCCGAGGCACAACCCACACCGACCAACAAGGATGGCAGCACGGGCAAGTGGTGGGGTGCAGAAGCACGCCTGCTGAGCACGGCATGGTCCGGCCAGAAAATCGTGGCCGGCGTGGAGGCCCGTCAGGATATTGAACGCAGCATATTCAACTACGATACCCCGCCCTACGTTTCCAATCTGGATATCAATCCGAAAAAATATGTGAATGCGGTGTATATGCAGGATGAGATTACCCTGAATGAAAAGTTCATCCTCAACGCCGGCATCCGCTACGATCATGACAGCGAATCCGGCAACAGCACCAACCCACGCCTGGCAATGATCTACAAGGTACAACCAGAGACCATCCTGAAACTGTTGCATGGCTCAGCATTCCGTGCGCCCAACGCCTACGAACGCTACTACAACATCGGATACATCTTGAATCCCGATCTTAAATCGGAAAAAATCAAAACCACGGAACTGGCCATCGAACATCAATTTCGCGACAACCTGCGCGGAACGGCCTCATTGTTCAACTACAAGATCGACAACCTGATTGAGCAAACGACATTGCCTTCCGGCGATTTGAGTTTTCAGAACAGCCACATGGAAGCCAAAGGGCTGGAACTGGAAGGCGAAAGCATCTGGGCTGGCAATAACCGTCTCAAGGGCAGTGTTTCCTGGCAACTGGCAACA
Source organism: Gammaproteobacteria bacterium (assembly GCA_018824405.1). Lineage (GTDB taxonomy): Bacteria > Pseudomonadota > Gammaproteobacteria > Burkholderiales > Sulfuricellaceae > Sulfurimicrobium. Next base: position 6,354 of record JAHJGO010000028.1, on the reverse strand, counting down.
AACAGCGAAACCGGCGAATGGCTGGATAACTCTCCCCGGCGCATGGCCAAAGTTAACTACACCACGCCGGTATTCGGAGATATGGCCCGCCTGGGTTTTGAGATGCAACTTGTCAGCCCGCGACTGAATACTCTGGGCAAGCAGATCAGCGGCTACGGCATCACCAACCTGACCCTGGGCAGCAAAAAGCTTGCTCACAACCTGGCAATATCCGCCAGCATTTATGACCTGTTCGACCGGCATCATGCCGACCCAGCCTCGGATGAACTCCACGACATCCTCGGCAGGTCACTCCAGTCCATCCGGCAGGACGGGCGCACTTACCGCCTGAACATGACTTACAGGTTCTGATGAAACCGCTTTTGCACAAATGTTTGTCTGTGATAGCCGGATTCGTGCTGTTGTGCGCAGCTTTGCCCATGGATTATGCCCGTGCAGACACAGCCCCCGAATACACGCTCAAGGCAGCATTCATCTACAACTTTGCCACTTTTACCGAATGGCCGGGCAGAAACGCCGAAACGCTTGATTTATGCATACTGGGAAGCAGCCCGTTCGGCGATGCTCTAAAAACCATTGAAGGCAAGCTGGTCGGCAATGCCAGACTGGTCACCAGACATGTAACCATTTCCGACAGCACACTTCGTAATTGCCAGATCGTGTTTGTCTGTGCTTCAGAAAAAGACAAGCTGCCGGGCATTTTTGACCTCGCGCGCGAATCCGGCATCCTGACCATAGCCGATTTTCAGGGTGCGGCGCGTCAAGGGGTCATGATCGAGCTGGCCATGGAACAGAAAAGAATCACCTTCGAGATCAATCTGGAAGCTGCAAAACGCGCCCGGCTGAATCTCAGTTCAAAACTGCTGCGTCTGGCAAAAACGGTTTACTGACAACATGCAATCCGCCCTGAACTGGCTGCGCAAGCAGCCTATCGCTACCAAGCTGAAGATGCTGCATCTGGCCACCAGTGGAACGGTGATCGTCCTCGCAAGTCTGATGCTGCTGCTCACCCAGTTTTACTTTTTCAACCGCGGTCTGCTGGAATCCACGAACAGCCATGCTGCCATGATCAGCGAAAACGTGTCTGCTGCAATGATGTTCGATGACAAGAAAGCAGCCCAGGAAATTCTTGCCTCGCTGCGCGCTTCGCCCGACATCGAGATGGCAGCCCTCTACGACCGGCAGGGCAATTTATTCGTCAACTACTACCAGAACATCAAGGACAAGGAAGAATATGCTCTTCCTCCCCGCACGCCACCGCCCGGCTATACCTTTACTCTTCAGCACCTGACGCTTTCCCAGCCAGTTGCACTCCAGAACAATAGGCTCGGCTCGATTTACATACAAGCTGACTTATATGCTGTTTATAGCCAGATGGCTCGCTATCTGGCAGCCATCATAGCCATCATGGGTATCAGCCTGCTGCTTGCCAATGCATTCCTGCGACGCATGCAGAGAGAGATTACCGACCCGATCCACTCTCTGGTCAGGGCCAGTGAAACCATTTCCGAGCACGGTGACTATACCGTTCGCGTCGATGGCGGAACACCCGATGAAATCGGACTGCTGGGACGTTCATTCAATCACATGCTGGAGCGCATCCAGAGAAGGGATTCCGATCTGGAGGATGAAATCACCCAGCGCAAGCATATACAAACCCGGCTGGACAAACTTGCCCATTACGACAATGTTACCAACCTGCCAAACCGGCATTATTTCAACGAGCATTTAAGCCATGTGGTACGCCGTGCCCTGAAATTCGATATCAAGGTCGTTGTCATGTTCATCGACCTGGATAATTTCAAGCTCGTCAACGACACACTCGGCCATCACGCTGGTGACACGCTATTGCGTATCGTGGCCGAGCGTCTGTCAGAATCCCTGCGCTTTGGCGATACGATTTCCCGAGTCGGCGGGGATGAATTCGCCGTCATTCTGGAAAATGTGGAGCATGCCAGCCAGGCTGCCATGGTCGCCGAAAAATGTCTGGCCAATCTGGGGGAAGCCGTTCAGATTGACGGGAACGAGCTATATGTTGGTGCCAGTATCGGCATCAGCGTTTGTCCGGAAGATGCCTCCGATATGCATGAGCTGCTCAAACATGCCGATACGGCAATGTATTTCGCCAAGAGCAGGGGGAAAAACAACTATCAGATTTTCCTGCCCGAAATGAATCAGCAAGCGCAAAAACGTCTGATACTGGATACCAGCCTCAGGCATGCTCTGGAACTGCAGGAATTTGCCCTCTACTACCAGCCGCAGGTCGACCTGGCCACTCGTCGGATCATAGGAGTTGAGGCACTGATCCGCTGGGTTCGCCCCGAACTGGGTATCGTCAATCCGGTGGAGTTCATCCCGGCCGCCGAGGAAAACGGCCTGATCGTGCCGATAGGCGAATGGGTCATGAAAACCGCTTGCCAGCAACTGAAAGTCTGGCACGATCTTGGGCTGACGCATCTCTCCATGTCAGTGAATTTGTCCGGGCGCCAGTTCAAGGAAGAAACGCTCCTCGAACGCATCGCGGAGATTGTGCGTGAAACGGAGATTGATCCATCCACCTTGCACCTGGAACTGACGGAAAGCATGTTGATGGATGCGGGCACGACCACCATCAAGAAACTGGAACAAATACGCGCGCTTGGGATTCTGCTATCCATCGACGACTTCGGCACCGGCTATTCTTCCATGAGCTATCTCAAGCGCTTCCCTATCAATACGCTCAAAATCGACAAGAGCTTTGTACAGGACTTGCCGCAGGACTCTGAAGATAGCGCTATTACCAAGGCCATCATTGCCATGGCGCACAGCCTGAAAATGAGCGTCATGGCAGAGGGTGTTGAAACAGAGGAACAGGCAGAGTTCCTGCTGGCCAACGGCTGCCTGAATTCGCAAGGCTATCTGTTCAGCAAACCGGTACCTGCAGAACAGATAGCACTGTTTTTCGAGCTGGAAAACGCTTAGGGAACCCTAGGCACCTGCTTCAAACCACCGCCGCTTCGCCGCCCAGCGCTTCGACCAGATCGGGCAGAAAGCGCGCCAGTTCGCCGCTCATGATGGCGAAGTCGGCCTCGAACTGCTCGTCGGCGGTTTCGGCCTGCTGCTCCGATTCTTCCTTGAGCAGGTCGAGAAAGGCCAGGCGCTTGACCTGCATGTTCTCGTTCAGCACGAAGGAGATGCGGTCGTTCCAGGTCATGGCGAGCTTGGTCACCTGCTTGCCGGCCTCGATATGCTCGCGGATTTCGGCCGATTCAAGCGGATGGCGCACATAGCGCACCAACGATTTTTCCTCGCCCGGCGCGAGCAGTTCGCAGTCGCGGTCGATGCTGAAACCGGCGGGGGCTTCCTGCCTTCGGCTCCGCTCAGGCAGCGAACCATCCGTTGCCTGAGCGGAGCCGAAGGCCGGGAGAGAGTTAGGAGAGAGGGAAGCCAGCCAGCCGGTCATGGCGCTCATCGGCGATAGCTGGGTCCGGACCAGAGCTGGCGTGATATCAGAACTGCACTTGAGCAGGGCTTCGACCAGTTCGTCGGCCTTGGCCGGGCTGGCAGCATCGATCACCAGCCAGCTGCCGACCGGGTCAATCCAGGCATAGGTCTTGCGGCGACGCGCAAAAGCACGCGGCAGCAGTTCCTCCGCCACCCGCTCGCGTATCTCGCGCAACTGCTTGCGGCCGGGCCGGTAGCCTTGCTGCTCCTCGATCTCTTCGGCACGCTCCTGCGCATACTGGTTGATGATGGCGGAAGGCAGGAGCTTTTGTTCCACGCCCAATGCGATCAGCATCTGATCCTTCTGAACATGCACCAGTGCGCCGTCCTCGCCGCGCGGCGCCATCCAGCCGCGGCTCTGCATGTCCATGTTGCCGCAAGGCTGGAAAGCCATGCTCGCCAGCGCTTCTTCAAGTTTATCGGGGGAAATGGCGCAATCGCGCAGGCGGTAAATCTGAAGGTTCTTGAACCACATGACTCGAACTCAAAAGGCAAGATTCTACCGGAATCAGAACAACTCCACGTCTCCAGAGACTGGTTTTTCCCGGATGCTTTCGATGTAGCTCTTTTCCTGGCTGGCGATGGTGTTGTTGTGCAAGGAGCGCAGGCGCTTGACGCGCACCCTGCCCGTGGTGGGAAAATAGACCACCATGCGCGGGAAAATCTCGCCCACATCCTCCGAAACCACCTGCAGCCCTTCGGTTTTCAGGTAATCCCGCACAAAGGCAATGTTGCGCTGGCCGACATCGGTCATGTTCGCCAGGATGCGCCCGCCGCCAAAAACCTTCACTTCGAGATTCTGCCGCTTGCCGCCGTTGCGCATAATTTCATTGATCAGATGCTCCATGGCGTAATTGCCATAACGGGTCGAGGCGCTGAGACTGGCTGCTTTCCAGGCATCTGCCTCGGCCAGATCGGTGGAGGGCAACATAAAATGGTTCATGCCGCCAATGCCCAGCACGCGGTCCCGGATGCAGGCGGAAATACATGAGCCCAGCGTGGTATAGACACTCTCGTCATTTTTGGTCACGTAATATTCGCCCGGCAGAATGCGTGCTGCATAGCACTCATGCGCCGTATGCCAGGTACGCTTGACGTGCTCAAAACCGGGCAGCGCCAGCGGCAATGGAGGCAGCTTCTGAAGAGGGGAAAGGGCCATCGTTTTTCTTTGCCCTATTTCTGGTCCGTGAACAGTTTTTCGATTTCAACCACTTCGGCCTGGGCTGCGCGCATGGCCGGTTCCACGACGGCCTCGTCCAGCCCTGTCACTTCCCAGGCATGCGGGTCAATGGGGGGCACATCCGCAGGGTCGAGCGTATCCACTTCCGCCATCAGGGCAATGATATTGGCGAGGTGAATCAGCGCGGTTTCGCGCGGGTGTTTCTGGGCCGCGCCAATGTCATGATGGTGGGCGATACACTCCTGCAGCAGGGTCGGCAGATTCCACTGGCGCGCCAGTTCGCCGCCCACCGTGCTGTGATCAAAGCCCAGCACTTCGCGTTCGGCCTCATGCACCGGAAGTTCATCCTGGCTGTCCAGCACCCGCTGCAACACCTCGGCAGATTGCTGCGGCAGGCGGTTGAAAATTACCAGTTCGCCAATATCGTGCAGCAAGCCCGCAGTAAACAGGGCATCCGGGTCGCAGCGCCGCATTTCCTTCGCCAGATGACGCGCCACCAGGGCGCACAACAGGCTGTGGCGCCAGAAATTATCCATCGATACCAGTTCGTTGGGCAGCCCAGCAAAGCTCTTGGCAACTGACATGGACAGCGCAAGGTTGCGCAGTTGCGAAGTACCGATAATAGATACTGCCCGGGAAACGGTGTCGATGCTGGACGGAAAACTGTACAGCGCGCTGTTGGCGACGCGCAGCAGACGCACGGTAAAGGAAGGATCCTGACTGACTGCCGCAGCAATATCCGCGATGGAACTGTTGGCATCCTCGATCAGGCGGTTAATGCGCAGAAACACATCCGGAAGGGTGATCAGCCCCCCGATATCCTGTACAAGATCACTCGCGCTGACTGCCATTCTTATCCTCAATTTGCGGCCCACCCCAGGATGGGCCACCATGCTCGAATCAAGGCAGTTTAACGCAGTTTTAACATGCAGACAGCGTCAGGCAAAAACAGGCGGCGCGAAGCCGCCTCATGAAAAGCTACTCCACGCTGCCGAAGGAGGGATCGCTGCTGTATGGTGGCAGCGGCAACCCGGCAATCCGGCTACCCTGGGAAACCGGCCCGCGAGGGAATAGCTGATACAGGTATTTTCTGCCCCCTTCACGTCCGAAGTGCTCCTCCAGTCCGTTCAGCAATTGCCGCGCATGCGGTGCGAGGCCATGATGACGGTAGTTTTCACGCAATAAATGAACCACCTTCCAGTGTGCATCGGTAAGCGTGACACCCTCCTCACGCGCGATTTCTTCCGCCTTGCTGACCGACCAGTCATCCAGCTCCGCCAGCATTCCTTGCGGCCCTTGGCTGCGTGCAGCATCGGCTGTCATTTGGTTGATATCGAACATTTTGCACCTCCTTGATATGTTCTATTTGACACAACTGCTATCCGGTCAAAATGATGAAACCGGATATAATTAGTTGACAAAAACAATCGGGCTTTGTTGCATGAATTTTTTTAATGGGCTGGAACAGGCAAAGCACACAAAAAATATTGAATCCACGCTGTAACATATTTCATACAAGCCTGAAGATGATCATGACAAAGTATTTTCACCTGGCGGATTCAAGCACGAAGTGCAACGCGGTTAAATGATTGCATAAAAACCTCGTGAGGGGTTTTCCAGTTGAGTCGTTTTCGTGGGCGGTGATTCAGGCGGTACATGATCATGGCGATCTCCTCGTGGGTGATAGTCGT
>JAHJGO010000027.1 GCA_018824405.1 Gammaproteobacteria bacterium | reverse complement strand
TCCATCAACTTCATGCAAACGAACTGCCTGCTCCCGAAATTCAGGGCTGTAAACCCCTCTTGGTAATCGTTCCATCTTCGTCCTCCGTTCCCATGATTTTACAGAAACGTTGGACTCCATTTTTTCCAGCCTACCTCACTAACAGGTAGAACAGATCTTTCGGGGTGCACGTTTATCCCTTGGGGTGATGTGTTCGATCCAAATGGTGCTGGAATGCTTTATAACCATCCTCGCTGGTGCCCAGGCTGCCTTCATGACTGGCGTGAAAAAGGAGAGGAGAGCTATTTCCCTCTGTACTGGTATTTAAGCCCGGTGAAGTTCTGCCCTGAGCACAACAACGAGTTGGTAGACAAATGCCTTAGTTGCGGAAGGCATCAGCCCTTTATCCCCAAGCATTACCATATTGATCACTGTTCTTATTGCGGCAGTTGGTTAGGGCAGAAGGATGAGGTGGCTGTTCAAAAGCCTATTTTTTCCCCCACTCGATTTGATCAGTTTGCTGCCGATGCCGTCGCGGAGATGATCCGTGAGGGCTCCGATGTATTAGCATACGCCTCGTACCCAAGACTCCAACAGCGATTGAAAGAGTATGCTGAATTATTGACAGCCGGGGTTTGCTCAGAATTTGAGCGGCTAGTGGGTTTCAGGCATTCAGTCCTCAGTAATTGGATAAAAAGGGATACTCGGCCAAAGATCCAACTGCTGTTTCTGTTCTGTTTTCGCCTGGAAACCTCCCCTGTTAGGTTACTACGTGAAGACATACCGGCAACCATCCCGCAGATTATCCAGCCGTTTCCTATACATATAGCTCGTATTCAGGTCAAACTCACAGCCAAACTTCGGAAACAGCTTCACAATGACTTGAAAGCAATTATCGACAGTACGGATGAACCAATAACCTTTATGGAGGCCTGTAAAAAATTGGGTTATACCAACAGTTTTCTGAAATATTGGTTCCCAGATGAATGCCGGAGAATCACAGACCAGAGAAAGAAGTATGTCATCGAAAAACGTGATGAAATAGCGCGCCAAGCAGAAGAGTTTGCTTACAACACCGTTATGGAACTGCTCTCCCAAGGAAAGCGGGCCAACAAAAAGATCATTGAGAAGCTTTTGCGCCCCCACAAACTATCCCAGGCGAGGCCGGCAGTGCGGGCAGGTGTAAAGCGGGCAATGGAGGCGTTTTTCGCGGAGAACTCAGCCAATGGTTGAACCCTGTTGGGCTGATGAAGGTAGGACTGAACGGCTTGAGCCATAACCCTCGCCTTCGGGCGGGGGAGTTCATGGTTAAAAAACTAGGAAACGATATCGTTGCACAACGGTTAGGAAAGGATATCCTTGCATTCACTGCAAAATTATCCTTTCTGTTCCATGATAAACAGCCGGCTTTGAATCTTGGTGGACCGAATGAGGATCGAACTCACGACCTCCGCATTGCGAACGCGGCGCTCTCCCAGCTGAGCTATCGGCCCGATTGATGAGAGAAATTCTACTTGAGTGCAGGTTGAAATTGAAGTATCTGGCTATTGAGCGGTGATTGCTCTTGCCTCATGCTTCAATTTCGTGTGCAATGGGACCCCTATGGCCGATAGTAAAAAATACGAAGTTCAGGTGGAAACCGCAGTTGCTTACCTTCCCGATCAGTCCGACGAGAAGGGTGAGCGCTATGTGTTTGCCTATACCATTACCATTTCCAACACTGGCACTGTGCCGGCGCAATTGATCAGCCGGCACTGGGTTATCGCCGATGCGGCCAATCAGGTGCAGGAAGTGCGTGGGCTGGGCGTGGTGGGGGAGCAGCCCTTGCTGCGGCCGGGCGAGTCTTTCGAATACACCAGCGGCACTTCCCTGGCGACGCCGGTGGGTACCATGCACGGCAGTTACCAGATGGTAGCGGATGACGGCACCCGATTCGAGGCGCCAGTCGAAGAATTTATCCTGAGCGTGCCGCGCGTGCTGCACTAGACCTTAGGTTTTATGCCGTAAAGATGAAGATGTTGCGAATATTTCCCTGGATTCTGCTGACCCTGCTTTCTGCCTGCGTCACTGTGCCACCTCCCGTGCCTCCTGCGCCTCCTGTTCCGCCAGTGGCTGTGATGCCAGTCGTTCCTCCACCCGCGGTTGCTGTGCCTGCTTTACAGGCGGCGGCCTGGGATGCGGTTTCCGGCTGGAGCGAGGACAATCCTGCACAGGCCTGGGATGCGTTTTTACAGAGCTGCTCCGCGCTGAAACAGCAGCCTGCATGGCAGGCGGTGTGCTCGGCTGCCACGGTCCAGTCATTGCAGCCAGACGCGCTACGCCGTTTTTTTGAAGAAAATTTTACCCCTTATCAGGTGATCAACCCGGATAGCAGCAGCGAAGGCATGATCACTGGTTATTACGAGCCGCTGCTGAACGGCAGCCGCACCCGCAACGGGCGTTATCGCTACCCGCTTTATGCGCCTCCAGCGGATTTGCTGGTGATTGATCTAAGTTCGGTTTATCCCGAGCTCAAGAGTTTGCGTCTGCGTGGCCGCCTGCAGGGAAACCGGGTTGTGCCTTATTACAACCGTGCGGATATTGAGAATGGTACGGCACCAGTAAAAGGACATGAATTGTTCTGGGTGGACGATGCGGTGGATCTGTTTTTTCTGCAGATCCAGGGATCGGGCAAGATCAAGTTGCCAAATGGCGAGTTGATGCGCATCGGCTATGCCGACCAGAATGGCTACCCCTATAAATCCATAGGCAAGACGCTGGTGGAACGTGGAGAACTGACACTCGATAAGGCCTCGATGCAGGGCATCAAGGATTGGGCCAAGCGTAATCCGGGCAAGCTCACGGAACTGCTCAATGTGAACGCCAGCTATGTGTTCTTCCGTGAGCTGCCGAGCCAGCTTTCCGGCCCCCTGGGCGCGTTGGGCGTGCCGCTCACCGCTGGGCGCAGTCTGGCTGTTGATCCGCGCACCATCCCGCTCGGTGCGCCAGTGTTTCTTTCGACCACCTGGCCGAATGACAGCCGGCCCTTGCAGCGCTTGATGGTGGCTCAGGATACGGGTGGCGCTATCAAGGGGACAGTACGGGCAGATTTCTTCTGGGGTTTCGGCAGTGATGCCGGAAAACAGGCAGGCAGCATGAAACAGCAGGGCAGAATGTGGGTTCTGCTGCCTCGCGATTATCCACTGCCGCCGACGCAATAATCGGGCGGCTGACATGCTTTACCTGGTGCTCAAATATATCCACGTCAGTTGTGTGGTGCTGACCATCAACCTGTTCCTGTTGCGTGGATTCTGGATGCTGCAGGGCTCGGCGCGGTTGCAGCAGCGCTGGGTCAGGATTCTTCCTCACGTAATTGATGCCACGCTGCTGACCAGCGCCATCCTGCTTGCGCTCCAGATCGGACAATATCCCGGTGTGAACGGTTGGCTGACAGCCAAGGTGACGGCCTTGTTGCTGTATATCGGACTCGGGACGGTGGCGATCAAGCGGGGCAGAAGCAAGCGGGTGAGGGTGGCAGCCTGGCTGGGGGCCATCCTGGTGTTTGGCTACATCGTGGCGGTTGCGCTCACGCGTGTGGTGCTGCCCTGGCAAAGTTAGCTGGGGCCGTGCAGTGCCAGTGCTACTTCGATCCTGCGCTCTCGTTGCGAACCAGATCTCCGACCTGAATGCTGACTTTGGCTGGATCGGCTGCGAGTTCTCCAATAGAAAACAGCGGCTGTACTTGCGTGATGGTGACCGTGGTCGCTGGCGATTCAGTGACGCCAAGCGGAAACTGGGTGCCCAATGAGCTCGCAGGCAAGACCGGATTGCGATGGTAGACCATCAGCTTGTCACCAGGCGAGAGCCGGGAGGTGTTTCCGGCATCAATATAAACTTTGCGTCCTTCCAGGCGCACGATAGTCGCCATGAACGGGAGGCAGGCGAGTTCCTGCTTTATTGCGGCCACTTCTTTATCAATCACGTTTTTTACCGTACGGCCAAAATCGGTTGCGAAGAAGGCTGCACTGGCAAAAGATTTGTCTCTTCCTACAGTGACATTGCCACTGGCAATGGCTCTTTCGCGGTGACGGGCTATGGCTGCACCGGTAAGTCCATCATGAAGGACGATTTCAACTTCAAACCCACGTTCGGTGGCCGTGGGTTTTATGCCTGCAACTACGCTGTTCCAGGGTAAGCCGAGTTCAAATCGGCGACCACTTTCGTTGCCCTGCCAACCCCAGTAAGGGCGTATGCTTTCCTTGCCGACTCCGGCATCAAGAATTACACCGGATATGACAAACTGACTGCCAGTTTGCGCTGCAATCTGACGAATGATTTCCTGGTTAATCGATCCATCAGGGCTGGATTCGCGCAAACTTGTAAGTGGCAGGGATGAAAGATTGGCCGGGATGGCGACAGCGTTAGCATCAAGTTGACGTAAAATTTCGAGAGGATAACCATTCCATATGTCAGAGATGTCTTCTACCTGAAGCGAGTTGGCCGTGGTGAAGCGGGCTGCCGCAATTTTCTTTTTATATTTTGCCGCTTCTTGCCTGTTTTCTGATGTATTGCCGCAGGTGGCGTCAATCTGAGCGAATTCGGCACGAATCTGTACGTGCAAGAGACCTTCTTCCGACCATTCGCGCAGGATCTTGTGATTCGTAGCCCGGATCGGGGGGGTGACCCGCAGTGACTCCCTGCTTACACCGATGGGTCCCACCGTCGAACTTGACTCGACTCTGGCCGCGTAGCTGATTTCAGCTTGGCGTACCGCATCCTGAACGGCAAAGTGCCGTGCTTTCTCCAAGCCGCCGGCGTCAATTACGGCCGCGCCATCCGCTTCAACAGTGTCCGCTCGTGCCGGAGCGAGCCAGAGGGCAAAGAGGGCTGCTCCGCAAAGAAAAACTGCGCGAGTATTCAATTTAAATTCCGTAAGCAAGGACTGGTGCCATTTTTAATTAAGTGGGGGGTGCCCGTGATACTAACAGGAACAGTCCGGGGCGAGGATGGTGAGTAGATGCTGGTAGATCTTTCGCGGGCTGGCGGCATCAACTGCACGGGTCTGAGCCAAGCATGTTTCATGTTTAGGAATCCTCTTTCCTGCTGTGTTTATTCTTGATTTCTGCGTTCGCTGGAATAACGAAACGATAGTAGCTCATTTTAGCAGGAGATAAGACACTGGATGCGAATGCGGCAATGGATGCGCCACCATTGGTGGACTTGTCCGGAAAAATGAGGGTGACGCCAGGAAAGGGCCGGGAAGTTTAACTTAAGGGTATGAGTAGGGTTGCCATGTGCTGGTCACATCACTTCCGGTCTTTGTGCTTCCGACGATGCCATCCATCTTGGTTGTTGTTGACGGCTGAATAGTGGCGGTTACAGGTGGCGGGGCAGGGGGTGTCGGCACTGTTACGGCAGTTGGAGCTGAAATTGCCTGCTTTCCCGTATTTGGCGTTTTGATTTTATTGCTCGACGCGCTAGCCGTATTAAAGGCTGTGCTTATACCCAAGAACATGCCGATCAAAACAGTAAGTATGGTTTTATGCATGGTATTTTTCAGACTTCCATGGGCTAAAGTATTCAGGGATCAAGTCAGAAAGTAATTTCCCGTTGAATCGATCTGGTAAACAATCGGGTCTTTAGTTCATGCGGCTGGAAAAATCCTGGTCCAGTTCGATTTCAAGGACTGTCTCATAGTTGCCATCGGCCATGGGAGTGACACTCACAACCTTGGCTCCCCTGACGTAAGAGTCGACATATATGCGAAAGCTGTCATTTTGCGCCATCATGGATGAGACGGTGCTGTTGCCAGTTACGCGAATACCATAAACATGCTCCGCTAAAGCGCGATAGGCATCCAGCTTGGAGGCACGCATTGCCATCAGGCGTTTTTGACCCTGGGTGTACCCTTCATATGAACTAACGGCCCCATACCCAACGGCACTTATCTTGACCAGTTGAGTGGGCGCGGGAATTGGCATGCGCGTTGATGAAGAGGGTTGTTGATCACAGCAGGGCGTGGTGGCACACCCGGACAAGCCTAAGGTACTTAGCAGAAAAACCAGCGTTAACCTGTTCATGATTGTTCTCTGTTGGGGATGCGGTTATTGTTGATAATAAAATTGACTTCCATAGGCGCAACCCGGGCCGACAGCGCCTCTTATTGAGTCGCAACCGGAGGTGCCGCAGGATGGGGCTGGAGTCATGATAGGCGAAGTGTTGCGAGCAATCGGGTAGTTGACAGTTTGCGGTGCGGGTTGCTGGCAGCAAGGCGTCGCACATCCGCCCAATACTGCAGACATGATTAGAAAAGACAAGGTTATTTTTTTTTGCATGCGCACTTTCATCTCCCTTTGTTTTGAATCAGGCAGAGCGATATTCTGTTTATCGGTAATATTGGAAAAAACTTTAGAATATGTTTGTATGCGTATGAAAAAATGCATATTTCCGAGTTCGTATGCTTGAAAATTGCATTTTGCATCAAAGGCAGATGAGGTGGTGTGGCGCCAGACACTTCACGCAGTTTTGAGATGGCCTCTAAGCTGGTGAATAGCTTTAAAATCCATGAAATTGAAATTCAGATCGCTTTATCGGCCTTGATAGCAAAAGCAATTCCGACGGATTTCAAGTCCTTGACCTCGTTTTCCAGCAGGGTGCGGGTGAGGGTGTTCTCCGCCAGCCAGGTGTGGTCGATGGTCAGTGAGAAGCCGCTGCTACCGGATTTGAGCTTCATCACCGGCAGTTCCGCATCGCTGCGACTGCGGCAAAAAAGAACCGCGAGTCGCAACACCAGGATCAGCATCCATTCGTCGCTGTTGCTGACCGGTTGCTGATCCAGCAGTTTTTTCAGAGAGCCGCGGTGGGCGCGTACCAGCAGGCTTATCAATCCTTGTTCGCGGGTGGAAAAGCCGGGCATGTCAGCATTCGCGAGAATGTAGGCAGAGTGGCGGTGATAGCCGCTGTGGGCGATTGAGACGCCAGCTTCGTGCAGGCGCGCTGCCCAGGCGAGATACTGGCGGGGAGTGTCAAAATGCCCGGCCAGCTTGGGAGCGATCTGGTCGAACAGGGTGTCGGCTAGTTCCTGCACTCTTCCTGCCTGGGGCGGGTCCACATGATAGCGGCGCATGAATTCGCGAACCGTGGATTCGCGCATGTCGCGCTGGTGGAATCGCCCCAGCAGGTCATATAGCACGCCTTCACGTAGCGCACCTGTGGCTACCGTCATGTGCTCTATGCCGAGTGCGCTGAAAATGCTGTTCATAATGGTAAAACCGCCAGCCAGAACCGGTACGCGGTCGGAGGGCAGGCCGGCCAGTTGTAGCAGTTTCACATCTCCCGCTTCGAGCAGGCGTTCGCGCAGACTGGACATGCCCTCACGGGTCAAGCCGGATGGGGAAAGGCCGTTCTGTTCAAGAATTTCTGCCAGCGCCCGAGCAGTGCCTGAAGAGCCCACTGCCTGTTGCCAGTGACCAGCCGAGAAATCGGCGGTGATGGTCTGGATCTCGCTGCGTGCTGCCAGCTCGGCTTGCTGAAGACTGTTTCTGGTGATTTTGCCATCAGGAAAAAAGCGCCGGCTGAAGCTGACGCAGCCCATGTACAGGCTTTCCATGCGCTCTGGCTGATAGCCGGAGCCGATGATGAATTCGGTGGAGCCGCCGCCAATGTCCACCACCAGGCGTTTTTCTTCCGAAGGTGGCAAGCCGTGGGCAACACCGATATAGATCAGGCGCGCCTCCTCTCGGCCGGCGATGATTTCGATGGGAAAACCCAATGCAGCCTGTGCGGCTTCGAGAAAAGACGCGGCGTTCCTGGCTACGCGGAAAGTGTTGGTGCCGACTGCACGCACCGCTTCGCGTGGCAAGCCGCGCAGGCGTTCGGAGAAAAGCTTGAGACAGGCCAGAGCGCGCTGCTGGGCTTCCTCGTCGAGTGTTTTGTCAGGCATCAGTCCGGCACCTAGCCGGACGGATTCCTTGAGTGAATCGAGAGGGTAGACCTGGTCGCCTACGACACGTGCGACCTGCAACCTGAAGCTGTTGGAGCCAAGGTCAATGGCAGCAATCGTGGAGTATTCGCGCACGACTTATTTCCCGATCTTGCGCTCCATTTCTTCCATGCTGGCGTGACGCACCACTTTGCCCTGGGCCATGTAAACCACGTAGCCCGCGATATTCTTGGCGTGGTCGCCGATGCGCTCCACTGCCTTGGCGGCAAACAGGATGTCGATGGAGGTCGAGATCATGCGTGGATCTTCCATCATGAATGTGATCAGATGACGCAGCACTGCATCGAATTCCTCGTCCACCTGGATATCCTGGCGCTTCAGCTGGGTTGCAGCAGATACGTCGAGACGGGCGAAGGCATCCAGTGATGCGCGCAGCATTTCCAGCACCATGTCGCTCATGTGCTTGATTTCGGTAAAACGCGGGGTGGAAAGTCGGTCCGCACCGTAAATCTTTTTGGCCATGCGGGCGATTTTTTCAGCCTTGTCGCCGATCCGTTCCAGGTCGGTGATGGTTTTTTCCACGGTCATGATCATGCGCAGGTCGCCAGCGGTGGGTTGGCGGAGCGCGATGATCTTGGTGCATTCCTCGTCGATCTGGATTTCCAGATCATTGATATGGATATCGTTGGCAATGACTTCGTCCGCCAGGACCAGATCGCCATCGGTCAGGGCTTTAATGGCCTTGGTGATCTGCTCTTCCACCAGACCGCCCATTTTCAGAATGCGTGAGCGGACCTGCTCCAGCTCAGCGTCGAATTGTTTGAAGATGTGCTCCTGAGACATGGTCGGTTCTCCTCCTTACAGCGTGCCCAATTGGCGGGTTCTGAAGTATGTTTTTATTGTGAAATTGTTATTTTACGGTCATGGTTTTGACGCCATCGGCGGCACCAAGCAGCAGCACATCTGCCGGCCGGCAGGCAAACAGGCCATTGGTGACTACGCCGGTAATCTGGTTAATGGCGATTTCCAGTTCGACCGGATTCATGATCTGCAGGTTGTGGACATCGAGAATTACATTGCCATTATCGGTGGTGAAGCCCTGGCGCAGCACCGGTTGCCCACCCAGTTTGGTGAGCTGGCGTGCTACATAGCTGCGGGCCATGGGAATGACTTCTACCGGCAGGGGAAATTTACCCAGCATGCCGACCAGCTTGCTGCCGTCGGCGATACACACGAATTTTTTGCTGCATGCAGCGACGATTTTTTCCCGCGTCAGGGCGCCGCCGCCGCCCTTGATCATGTGCATGTGTTCGGTGATTTCGTCCGCGCCATCGACATACACCGCGAGTTCGGTCACGCTGTTCATGTCGAGCACTTCGATGCCATGCTTCTTCAGGCGCTGGGCGGTAGCTTCGGAGCTTGCGACCGCGCCGTCCAGCTTGTGCTTGATCTTTGCCAGTTCATCGATGAAAAAGTTGGCGGTGGATCCGGTGCCCACACCGATAATGCCGCTGGGTACATGTTCAATGGCGGCGCGTGCAACGGCCTGTTTCAGTTCGTCTTGAGTCATTTTCGTTGGGCTTCCAAAACATTCGGTTCTAAAAACATAAAGGATAGCGGCTAGCAGCGATTTAGGCTATAGCCCACCTGCTCAAAAACGCCGATTCCTGTTAATCTTCGGCACATATACCTTCAACTGCTTAGCCTTATGCCAATCGACTACCTGGAAAAAATTCTTACCGCCCGTGTTTATGATGTGGCGATCGAAAGCCCGCTGGAAGTCGCGCCCAATCTTTCCGGCAGGATGGGCAACACGCTTCTGCTGAAGCGCGAGGACATGCAGCCGGTGTTCTCCTTCAAGCTGCGCGGGGCTTACAACAAGATGGCGCAGTTGCCGCGGGCGACGCTGAAGCGTGGCGTCATCGCGGCCTCAGCCGGCAACCATGCGCAAGGTGTGGCGCTGGCTGCGCAACGACTCAAGTGCGAAGCCGTGATCGTGATGCCTGCGACCACGCCGCAGATCAAGATCAACGCGGTTGAGTCGCGCGGCGCCCAGGTCGTGCTGCACGGCGATTCCTATTCCGATGCCTACACCCACGCGGTGGAACTGGCGAAAGAAAAGAAACTGACCTTTGTCCATCCCTATGACGACCCCGAAGTCATTGCCGGCCAGGGCACTGTCGGCATGGAGATACTGCGCCAGCACAGCGGACCGATACATGCCATTTTCGTGCCGGTGGGCGGGGGCGGGCTGATTGCCGGCGTGGCGGCTTACGTCAAGCGCTTGCGGCCGGAAATCAAGATTATCGGTGTCGAGCCGGTGGACGCCGATGCCATGTATCAGTCGTTGCGCCTGAAGGAGCGCGTGATACTCCCTCAGGTGGGGATTTTTGCCGATGGCGTGGCGGTGAAGCAGGTGGGAGAGGAAACCTTCCGCATGTGCCAGGAGCTGGTGGATGAAGTGATCCTGGTGGATACCGACGCCATTTGCGCTGCGATCAAGGATGTATTCGAGGATACGCGCTCCATCCTCGAGCCTGCCGGTGCGCTCTCCATTGCGGGCGCCAAGCTCTACGCCAAGCGGCAGAAGCTGAAAAACAAGAATCTGGTGGCCATCGCTTCCGGCGCCAACATGAACTTTGACCGGCTGCGCCATGTGGCGGAGCGTGCTGAACTGGGCGAGCAGCGCGAGGGGCTGTTTGCCGTTACCATTCCGGAGCGGCCGGGCAGCTTCAAGGATTTTTGCTCCCTGATCGGACCGCGCAGCATTACCGAATTCAACTACCGCTTCTCCGACCCTGCCAATGCGCATGTTTTCGTCGGGGTGCAGGTGCATAACCGGGGCGAGGTGAGCAAGCTGCTGGCAGCACTGGAACAAAAAGGCTTGCCGGCGCTCGATTTGTCCGACAATGAAATGGGCAAGCTGCACATCCGCCACCTGGTGGGCGGGCACGCCCCGCTGGCGAAGGACGAACTGGTGTACCGCTTTGAATTCCCGGAACGTCCTGGCGCACTCATGCGCTTTCTTAACAGCATGAGCCACAACTGGAATATCAGCCTGTTCCACTACCGCAATCATGGCACCGATTATGGTCGTATTCTGGTCGGCATCCAGGTGCCGCCGCAGGACAAGGCGGCATTCACGGAGTTTCTGGACAAGCTGGGCTACCGCTACTGGGACGAAAACGAGAATCCGGCTTACAAGCTGTTTCTGGGGTAGTGCATCCGCTGCGTCGGTTGGGGCGGATGTTGGAAAGAATGGGCGGGAAGTTGTGCGGGCTTAAAGATTAAGCCGGAGAAATAATGAAAATGGGCGGCCAATGGGGCCGCCCGAATATACGAATTACTTTTTCTTGGCGGTTGTCTTGACGCCGGCAACAGCGTCTTTCAGTTTTGCACCCACTTTGAATTTGACGACTTTCTTGGCCGGGATTTTGAGTTCCTTGCCGGTGGCCGGGTTGCGACCGACGCGCGCTGCGCGCTCTTCAACGGCAAACGTACCAAAGCCGATCATCTGCACATTGTCGCCGCTGCTCAGTGCGTTTTGCACCACGGCTACGAATGCATCAAACATTTCCCCTGTCTGAGCTTTTGAATGCTGGGTGATTTTAGCTACAGCATCAACTATTTCGCCTTTGTTCATGTTGCTGACTCCTTGTTATGGTGAATGGGTGTAGGGATTTTAGGGGATAAAAGACTCTCAAGCCAAGCTACATTTGCAATTCGTCGCTAAAAGTGTGCATTTCACCCTGCAAATCCGCTATCTGTTATGGCGAAGCATTACTTTCCCTTCGCCATAACAGGGCCTGAACAGCCATGAAGGCTACGAGAATACCGCTGTCATCACGGCGCAACATGTACCGGATAGAGTGCCTCATGTTATTTGATTATTCTGAAAAGGAGAAATAACATGGCGACTTCATATCCCGGCTATGAACTGGCTTACGCACTGGCTGTTGATTTATGTTCCCATTGGAAACATGAAAACCACAAGTCCGTGTTGTCCGTGGATGATCTGATGAAAATTAAGGAATGGGTCAACACATCCGGCAGTGGTGTTATAAAATATCCAGCTATGGCGCCTCTGGCTACTCGTGGGCTGGATGATCTGATTGCGGAAAATTTCCGGACCGATCCTCCCGGGGCCAATCTTTTGAGAATCTAAAGACCTCTCTGGGATAAGTCGCCGCGAAAATGATTCGTTTATTGAAAGTGGCGGCTGTATGAAAAACTCATGGAAAGACAGCATCTACCTGCAACGGGAAGAGCTGGCGCGCAAGCTGCGTGAACCGCTGGCGTATCTGGCTGAAAAGTGCGCGCCAGTATGGGATGATCGTGAGCAGCTGGATGCGATACTTACCGAAGGTTTTACCACGATCCCCTATTGCACATACCTGTACTGCGTAAACACGGATGGTATTCAGATTTGCGATAACGTTGGTCAGGCGGGGCTTGCGCCGGCACATTTCGGACGAGACCGTTCCCAGCGCCCCTATATGAAGGAAGTCGTACCAAGCTGGGGGTTTCTGCTTTCAGATGCCTACATCAGTCTGCTGAGTCGCCGGCCATCGCTCACGGCACTGCAGCTTGTACGCGCAGACTCTCGCTCACTGGGCTATCTCGGCGCCGACTTTGACTTGCGCAACCTGCCCGTCACCGCCGAGCTCTATCATGAGCCCGGCTACTGGATGCAGGTCAAGGGGGACCCGGCGATTCGCAGCACGGTGTTTCTGCAGTCGCGCAGTGAAAGTCCGATGGATCGAAATATGGATCAGGCGCTGTCCATTCTGGAGGAGCTGCTGACGCATCGTGGCGTGTTTCAATGCATAATCCACTTCTCCAGCAGCCGGGTCACAATCTGGAAAGTGGATGATCCCTTCATCTATCACATGCTGGATCACGAGGCGCTGAACGACCCGGATATCTGCCTGCTCTTCCCGACCCACCCCTATCCAAGCAATGCAGCGATCGAGCAGGTCGATATCCGGCGGATTCTGGATACCATGAAATCCCTGCGTCTTGCCGACCCGACCATCTATCTGCGCACGGCATCGATCAATATATTCAACGGCATGATCAGCCTGACCTTCTCCTGCGATGGCTCGCACTACATGCCGCACGTGGAATTCCTGCTGAAAGATACCTCGTTCTGGTTTTAGGCAATGCTAGACTTGTCGCCTAGCAATTAAGCGATTTGAGCTGTCTGAATTGTATGAATGCTTCTTCTGAACCACACGCCAGAATTTTCCTGCTGAGTCACATGCGCGCCTTTACCAGCCTGGCTGGGCACATTCTCGGCTCGCACCCGGAGATCAATGGCTACTATGAAATGCATATCAGCTATGAGGACGCATCCGCGCTGGACAGGCAGCTTGAGATGTTCCTGGAGGGTGATGTGCTCAAGGAAAACAGCCTTTATCTTTTCGACAAGCTGCTGCATAACGACTATGTGTTGAAGCCCGAGCAGCTTGGGCTGGCGAATATCAAGATGCTGATCTCGCTGCTGGAACCGGAACACACGATCAAAAGCATCGTTAATTTGTTTGCGCAAAAAGAGATCGATGACCTTTACGCCTCTCCCCTTGAGGCAGCGAATTACTACATCACACGCATCCAGGCGCTCGCCGACTTCAGCCGGACGGCCAGTCAGCCTTATTACTATTTCGATGCCGAGTTGTTGCAACGCGCGCCGGAGAACCTTCTTCCCAGACTATCCGAATGGCTGGAGCTGGATTCGCCATTAAGCGAGCGCTATCAGGTTTTCAGCCATACTGGCAAGGCCAGAAAAGGCGACTCGTCCGAGCGCATTCATAGCGGAAGCATCGACAGGACACCGGTCGATTACTCGCATGTTTCCATTCCGGAGGATGTGTTGCGTGCGGCGCGAGAGGTTTACCGGGAATGCCGCCGGCAGATTATCGGGAATGCGGCGGATTCGGTCAGTCTGGATTAAGGCCGACCGAAACAGACTCTTAAAGCTCAGCCGCGGACAAAGATTCGCGCATCCCCAGCCTGGATCGGAATCACCCGATGTCAGGCCGAGGCTGCGCGATATGGGACTTTTAAGACCTATCTTCCAGGATCACGCAAGGTCGAAGCGATCCAGGTTCATCACCTTGTTCCAGGCCGCCACAAAGTCATGTACGAACGCTTGTTGCGAGTCGCTGCACGCATAGGCTTCCGCGAGGGCTCGAAGTTGGGAGTTCGAACCGAAGATCAGATCGACGCGGGTGCCGGTCCATTTGACTTCGCCGGTCTTGCGGTCGCGCCCTTCGAACACGTCCTCGGCGTCAGAAACGGGCTTCCACTCCGTGCCCATGTCGAGCAGGTTGACGAAAAAGTCATTGGTGAGCGCTCCTGGCTGCCTGGTGAAGACCCCGTGCGAGGACTGACCCACATTCGCGTTCAGCGCGCGCATGCCGCCAACCAGCACTGTCATCTCGGGTGCGGTGAGCGTCAGCAACTGCGCCTTGTCGAGCAGCAGTTCCTCGGCCGAGACGGAGTATTTGCCCTTCTGGTAGTTGCGGAAGCCATCGGCGAACGGTTCGAGCACTGCGAAGGAATCCACGTCGGTCTGCTCCTGCGAGGCGTCCATGCGACCCGGCGTGAATGGCACAGTCACGGCATGGCCCGCTTTCCTTGCAGCCTCTTCGACACCTGCACAACCGGCCAGCACAATCAGATCGGCCAGCGAGACCTTCTTGCCGCTCGCATTGAACTCACGCTGGATGGTTTCGAGCTTGCCAAGCACTTTGGCCAGTTGCGTCGGCTGGTTGGATTCCCAGTTCTTCTGTGGCGCAAGACGGACGCGCGCGCCGTTGGCGCCGCCACGCTTGTCGGAACCGCGGAACGTGGACGCCGAGGCCCAGGCGGTCGAGACCAGCTCCGAAACGCTCATCCCGGATGCCAGTAGTTTGGCCTTGAGGGCTGCGACGTCCTGGTCATTGACCAGGGGGTGATCGACGGCGGGGATGGGGTCTTGCCAGATCAGCTCTTCCGCAGGCACTTCGGGGCCGAGATAGCGCGAACGGGGGCCCATGTCACGGTGGGTCAGCTTGAACCAGGCTCGAGCGTATGCGTCGGCGAATTCTTCCGGGTTCTTGTGGAAACGCCGTGCGATCGGCTCATAGACAGGATCCATGCGCATCGCCATGTCCGCAGCGGTCATGATGATCTGGACCCGCTTCGATGGATCGTCGGCGGCTGGCGCCTGGTTGCTGTCGGTCTCCCTCTTCGGTGTCCACTGCCAGGCGCCCGCCGGGCTTTTCTCCACGACCCACTCGTTGCCGAACAGCATATCGAGATAGCTCATGTCCCACTGGGTCGGGGTCGGCGTCCAGGAACCTTCCAGACCGCTGCCGATCTGATCGCCGCCCTTGCCGCTTTTGAAGCTGCTCTTCCAGCCCAGGCCCATCTGCTCGATGGGTGCCGCTTCGGGTTCCGGCCCCACGTGCGTGGCCGGGCCGGCGCCGTGGCATTTGCCGAAGGTGTGGCCGCCGCAGGTAAGCGCCACCGTCTCTTCGTCGTTCATCGCCATGCGCGCGAAGGTTTCGCGCACGTCGCGGCCGGATGCGACCGGATCCGGGTTGCCGTCTGGGCCTTCAGGATTGACGTAGATCAGGCCCATCTGAACGGCAGCAAGCGGATTTTCCAGGTTGCGTTCGCCGGAATAGCGCGCCTTGTCGTCCAGCCACTTTTCTTCATTGCCCCAGTAGACATCGATCTCCGGTTCCCAGATGTCCTCGCGGCCGCCAGCGAAACCGAAAGTCTTGAATCCCATCGACTCCATGGCGACGTTGCCAGTGAGAATGATAAGGTCGGCCCAGGAAATTTTCTTGCCATATTTCTGCTTGACCGGCCACAGCAGCCGACGGGCCTTGTCGAGGTTGACGTTATCGGGCCAGCTGTTTAGCGGGGCGAAACGCTGGTTGCCGTGGCCTGCGCCGCCACGACCGTCGCCAGTACGGTAGGTGCCTGCGCTATGCCACGCCATGCGGACGAAAAAAGGTCCATAGTGGCCGTAATCCGCGGGCCACCACTCTTGCGAGTTGGTCATC
Source organism: Gammaproteobacteria bacterium (assembly GCA_018824405.1). Lineage (GTDB taxonomy): Bacteria > Pseudomonadota > Gammaproteobacteria > Burkholderiales > Sulfuricellaceae > Sulfurimicrobium. The sequence continues at coordinate 67,554 of JAHJGO010000027.1, read as the reverse complement.
AGGGCAGTCAGGTCTTTTTTCACCGCCGCAAGGTCGAGAGTCTTGAACTCCTCGGCGTAGTTGAAGTTCTCGCCCATCGGGCTGGACTTGGGAGTGTGCTGGTGCAGGATTTCGAGGCTTAGCAGGTTCGGCCACCAATTGTGGTTCGACGTACCGCTTCCGGTTTTGTGTACAAACGGGCATTTGCTGTCGGACATGGTTTTCTCCTCTAGTTAATTGAATGCACAATCCAATATATGCTTTTGGAATCAATAAATCTAATTGATTTTGGCAATGTGATCGATAGTGTTTTGCTATCCGGCCCGGTTAGACAACTTCCTGGAACAGGCTATCCCAGGCATCCCGCTCGGCCCGGTAATGCATCAATGCCTCGACGATCTGGTGTTTGCGCTGCGCGCGATGCCCGGCTGACTGGATCTGGCGCCAGGCCGGGGCGTGTTCGCCAAAATTGCGCTCGATGTTGTCGATGAAGGACTGGACTTGCCGCAAGGCAGGCGCCAGCCCGGGCGAGCGCACCCACCAGTGCCCGGCGTTGAACACGAGCTCATGCAGTTTCCGGTTCCTGGCGACGATGGCTTCATGCTTTTGCTGGTACAGCGCCAGTAGTTCGGCCTCTTTCCCGGCAATGACTGCCTCGATTACTTTCTGGGCAAAGGGCTGGTTCACATCCGCCTGTTTGACCAGTTCTTCGGTGGAAAACAGCATCAGGTCGCCGAAGAACTGGCGTTCGAACTCGTTGGACAGATCGATGCTTTGTTGTGCTCCGTCCAGTTCCACGCCGGGTCGGAAATCGTCGTCCAGTCCCGCCTCGGTGGTACGCCGGTGCAGGTTGGGCAGGTTGCACGCGGCAAAGCGCCCGACAATCTCGGCGGCAATCAGCCGCCCGGCCGTGGGGCCGGACATACGTAGGCGCAAGTGGCCGAAGGGAATGATGTATTTCAGTCCGGCGTAGTTGACAACGTAATTGCCGGGATAAACTGTCCGCGCGGGGGCGAGTTGGGTGAAACCGCTGCCGTAGGAAAACCAGGACTTGCGGAAAAGGTGTTCGCCGAAGAAGAAGGCATTGAGCCGCCGGGCGAAGTCCGTCAGACAGGCGCCATGGTCATGTTCGCCTTCAAGTTGGCATGGGTAATCGAAGCTTGTTGGTTTGTGCTCGAAGCCGAACAGCCCAGCCATGTCGTGATAGGCGGCGCCGCCTGCAAGCGGCCCCTGCGAGCCATGAAAGCGGCAGGCCTGCGCACTATCCAGTCCGGCCAGGCGCGTAAAAAAGGCCGTCACGTCGTCGAGGAAATTGACAGCCATCACCGAGGGTGATACGGGCGGGTCGCCGACCATTTTGCCGGTCAGCATCAGGGTGTCGGTGGTGCGGAATATCTGGTCGATGGCGTGGAAATAGTTCAGCGCGTATACAGCCTCTTCGCCGGCTTCGGTCTGCCGATTCACGCAAAAATGCTGGTCGCTGTCGACCAGGTAATACAGGGTTCTGTCCCTGTTTTGCGTCAGTTGCAGAAACTTCAGATAGCTGAGGTTGCGGTTGGCGGCCTGCCCTTTGAGATAAAACCTTTCCCTGGGTTGGGTAGTGAGCAGATGGCCCAATTGTTCCCGCTGGTGCGGTGGGAGGGATTGCAGCAGCTCATACTGTTCGCTTAACCCGAAGTGGAGGACCTGCAGGCCTTTGTGCCGGTATTCTTCCACCAGTTCCAGGTGGCGGCGGATGTTGTTTTCATCGCGGCTGTCCTCGGCGACGATGATCCTGATCTTGTCCCACGCGCCGGAAGTTTTCCCGCCATAGTCGTACAGCGTGCAGACCTGGTAAATGCTTTCCAGGCAGGCGCGCAGGTGGGGCGGGCGGTCCGCCACCGGGATGCTCAGGATGAAGTGGTGACGATCATCGCCCCTCTGCTGAATCAGGGATTCATGCTCGCGGAACAGGGCCTGGTAGTTATCCAGCAGCGGGTGAAAATCCGATCCGGCAGACCACATCGCCTTTTCCAGCAAGGGGTAGCACTGTTCGTAGAGGTCGATAAACTCATCGGGAGCGCCCGAGCTTGATGTGGAAAGGTCTTGCAGTTGCCTGCCGAGATCGACCAGGCCGGGAATGGCGGACTGGTAGCGGGAGATACATTCCGCCAGATGCGTCGTCACGAAATCGTTCCTAGCGCCTGGAAGAATAATTCGGATATGCATCCTGATCGATCATGATCTCGATGAGATTGATGCCATGGCGGAAATCGATCGCCTCCAGCCTGACCAGGTCCTGCGTACTTTCCACACGGCAATGCCCGATGCCGAAGGATTGCGCCAGCAGTACATAGTCCGGGTTGGAGAAATCGCAGTCGATGAAGCGGCCCTGGTAGAGATGGTGCTGGTTCTTGCGGATCAATCCCATGGTGTTGTTGTTGAACAGGACGATGTTCAGCGGGATGCTGTAATTCACCGCCGTCATGATCTCCATGGCGCACATCTGGAAGCCGCCATCGCCAATCATGGCAAACAGGGGTTGGTCGACTTTGCAGCCGGCGCCAATGGCTGCCGGGATGGCGTGGCCCAGCGAAGAAATGCCGGTGTTGGGATAAAAACGGTCCCTGGCGGACACCCGGTAGAAGTTTTGAGCGAAAACGATGTTGTCGTCGAACATCACCAGGCCCTCCGGAAAACGCTGTTCCAGCCAGCCATAAAAGGCGCGCACGTGGTCAAACTGCCGGTTGAAAATCGTCTTGCCGGCGGCGTCTAACTGGGCTTTTGTGGTCGCCATAAAAGCGGCGATATCTACGGGGTCTTTTGCCGCCACATTTTGTGTCTGAGTGGCTGAATCCAGCGCTTGCAGATAGGTGCCAAGGTCGGCATGCACCACCAGGTCGGCGCGGAAAACTTTTTCCAGTTGCTGGGCGCTGTTGTCCACCTGGATGAGTTTCTTGCCCGCCAACAGATGCTTGTCCCAGACATAGCTGGTTCTTTCATTGAAGCCCGCCCCCAGCACCAGCACCAGGTCGGCTTCCTGTTCCAGATAGCGCATGGCGTCACCGCCGGAGGTGACGCCGAGGCTGCCCAGCGACAGCGCGGAGCGTTCGTCGAGCGCGCCCTTGGCCTTGAGGCTGCTGGTCACCGGAATGTTGAGACGCTCGCTGATACTGCGCAAGTGCTCCTGCGCGCCCGAACGGATGCAGCCATAGCCGGCGATGATCAGGGGGCACTTCGATTCGCGGATCAGCTCCACGCTCTTGTCGATGTATTGCTCGGCGAGCACACATTCGCCAGTCATGCGCGTGAAAGAAATCTGATCCAGGATGGATGCATCCACCATTTCTTTCTGCACGTTATACGGGATGCTCAACACCACGGGGCCGGGGGTCTTGGAAAGCAGGTGTTTGGCCGCCTGGTTCAGCACAGTGGGGAGGTAGTCCGTGCGTTCGATCAGTTTGTGGTAGCGCGTGATACCGGCAAACAAGGTGACCTGGTCAATGCTGCCGCCTTCGCCGGAACTTTCCTGCAAGCCGCCCTTGCCGAAAATATGGGTCGAGGTTTCGCCGGTAATGATCAGGATCGGCTGCCTGTCCGCATAGGCATTGGCGATGCCTGTGACCAGATTGGTCGCGCCAGGGCCTGCGGTGGTGATGCAGGCGCCGATCTTGCCGGAGACACGGGCATAGCCGCCGGCCATGAAGGCCGCGCCCTGTTCGTGCTTGACCAGAATGCTCTTGATGTTCGAGTCGTAAAGGCTGTCATAGACAGGCAGGATATGTCCGCCGGGCATGCCGAAGATATGTTCTATCCCCAGGCGCTCCATATACCTTACGATGAGTTCACTGACTGCAATATTCATATCGTTGCATTGTTGCCGGCATCTCCGGACTAATGGCTATCCGATTCCATTTCGGGAAGTGAAGTTTAACCGAAGGAGTGGATGCTTAGCCAATCCTAACGTTTACAATTGGCGATTTCCAACCCGCTGAGGATAAACATGGAATTCTGGCTGCTTTATCTCCTGACAGGCGTTTTTGCCGGTTTCCTGGCAGGCCTGCTGGGCGTGGGCGGCGGTCTGGTGATCGTGCCGGTGCTGACTTTCATCTTCACTGCCCAGCATTTTCCCGCCAGCCATATCCTGCATCTGGCACTTGGCACCTCGCTGGCGAGCATCCTGTTCACCTCCATATCCAGCCTGCGCGCCCACCATGCCCACGGTGCGGTGAGCTGGCAGGTGGTGCGTGGCGTCACTCCCGGCATTCTGGCCGGCACTTTTATTGGCACGGTGCTGGCGGCGCAGTTGTCGTCCGATTTTCTCAAGGGCTTCTTCGTGGTGTTCGTTTACTACGTTGCCACCCAGATGCTGCTCAACATCAAGCCCAAGCCCACGCGCCAGCTACCTGGCTGGGGCGGGATGTTCGGTGCGGGGAGCATTATCGGCGGTGTTTCCAGCCTGGTCGGGATCGGTGGCGGCACCCTCTCGGTGCCCTTCATGACCTGGTGCAATATCAAAATGCATCAGGCTATCGGGACGTCTGCCGCGATCGGCTTTCCCATCGCCCTGGCCGGGGCTGTCGGATATGTCGTCAACGGGCTGGGGACGGGCGGTCTGCCGGATTACAGCCTGGGCTTCGTCTACCTGCCTGCGCTGGTGGGCCTGGTGGCGGCAAGTGTCATGACCGCGCCGCTGGGCGCCAGGGCGGCCCACCGTTTGCCGGTGCCGCAACTGAAGAAGATTTTTGCCGCGCTGCTGTATGTGCTGGGCACGCGCATGCTGGTCAGTCTGTTTTAGAGTTTCACCGCAAATACCCAAAGGGCACTAGAAACACGAAGACGAGAGTTTTGCATTATCAAATTCCACCGGCTTTTTTCAGCATCGCATCCAGACCGGCTTCGGAGAAACCGACCATTTTCTGATTCCCCACCAGGATGACAGGGACGCCTCTTGCGCCCAGTTGGTTTATTTTGGAGCGCGCATAGTCGGATTTGTCGATATCCCATTCCTCGAAAGCGATGTTGCGGCTCTTCATGTAGGTTTTCGCCCTGGTGCAGACCCCGCACCATTGTGCAGACAGGATGGTTACTTTTCCAACCGAATTTTCCAGCGTGGAGACAGAAGGTGCGCCGCTATAAGTCCGGATATTCAGTTTTTCGGATTTCGCCCCGGGTGATTGTGGTTCTTTGTCGGTGTAAGTGACCTTGCCATCCGCCCCAATAAGCTTGTAGATGTCCGCCTTGGCTTCCAGACCGATGAGAGCGGAAATCAATAATAAGTATGTCGGCCACTTGCGCATGATTGTTCCCAGGGAAGGTTATTGAAGATTCATTCTGAAATTCATTCCATGGATTGGCAAGCCAGATTGCCTGCCAATAATCCCTTGCACCCCGGAATTTATCAACAAATCCGCGGCAATTGTTCCCCGCTCAGCCAGTCCACGATGCGCTTGCCGCCGAAGGACGTTTCCATCTGCACGAAGGCGTGGCTGTCCGCGACCACCTCGCCAATGATGGCGGCGTCGCGGCCGAGGGGGTGGTTTTTCATGGTTTCCAGCAGCCGTTCCGCAGATGCCGCCGGGCAGATCGCCACCAGCTTGCCTTCGTTGGCGACGTATAGCGGGTCGAGACCGAGAAATTCGCAGGTGGCGCTGACGGCTTCGCGCACAGGCAGACTGGTTTCCTGGATGAGCATGCCCACGCCGGATTGCCGCGCCAGTTCGTTGAGCGTGGTGGCGACGCCGCCGCGGGTCGGGTCGCGCAGGCAGTGAATCTCGGGCACTGCGGCCACCATGGATGCCACCAGCCCGTGCAGGGCGGCTGAATCGGAGAGGATGGCCGAGCTGAAGGTGAGGTTTTCGCGCTGCGACATGACCGCCACGCCATGGTCGCCCATGAAGCCGCTGAGCAGAATCCGGTCGCCCGGCTGGGCTCGTTCGCCGCTGATATGGATGCCCTCGGGCACGATGCCGATGCCGGTGGTGTTGATGAAAACACCATCTGCCTTGCCGCGCTCCACCACCTTGGTGTCGCCGGTGACGATGGGCACGCCTGCTTCCCGTGATGCCGCCGCCATGGAGTCGACGATGCGCTTCAGGTCGGCAAGCGGAAAGCCTTCTTCCAGAATGAATCCGGCGGAAAGATAAAGCGGTTTCGCGCCCGACATGGTGACGTCGTTGATAGTGCCGTGCACGGCCAGGGAGCCGATGTCGCCGCCGGGAAAGAACAGCGGCGTGACCACGTGGCTGTCGGTGGCCATCACCATGCGCCCGGCCGGGATGCTGAAGCTGGCCTGATCGTTGAGCTGGCGCAGGAACTCGTTATCGAAAGCGTCGAGAAAAAGCTCTTCGATCATTTGCGCCATGGCGCGCCCGCCGCTGCCGTGCGTCATGTCCACCCGGCCCTGTTCCAGGTCCAGTGAACGAATGTAACGCCTTCTGATTTTTGCCATCAAACCACATCCTCTTTGTAGCGTCCGTAACTGTAATACGCCGCGCAGGCGCCTTCCGATGAAACCATGCACGAGCCGATCGGATTTTCCGGTGTGCAGACGCCGCCGAAGAGCTTGCAATCCAGTGGTTTTTTTACTCCGCGGATAATCGCGCTGCATTCGCAGGCCGGATTGTCGGCCACCTGCCGATAAGTCAGCCTGAAGCGTTTTTCCGCATCGAAAGCCGCAAAACGCGAACGGATGGCGAGCCCGCTGTGCGGCACCACGCCCAGGCCGCGCCACTCGAATTCCTCGCGCACCTCGAATACCTCCGCCACCAGCCGCTGTGCCTTGAGATTTCCCTCGCGCGACACGGCGCGGGTGAATTCATTTTCCACCTCGGCGCGGCCTGTGTTCAATTGCCGTACCAGCATCAGGATGGCCTGCATCACGTCAAGCGGCTCGAATCCGGCAATCACTACCGGCAGGTGATATTGCGTGGCGAAAGGCTCGTAGGGCTGGCTGCCGATCACGGTAGACACGTGCGCGGGGCCAATCACGCCGTCGACTCGTGCCTCGCCACTGCTCATGATGGCCGAGATCGCGGCCGGGGTGAGGACGTGGTTGGAAATCACGGAAAAATTTTTCAATCCCAGCGCTTCGGCTTGCAGGATGGCCACGGCGGTGGGCGGCGTGGTGGTCTCGAAGCCGATGGCGAAAAACACCACTTCACGGTCCGGATAGTTCTGGGCGATTTTCAGGGCGTCGGCGCTGGAGTAGATCATGCGGATGTCCGCCCCGCCAGCCTTGGCCTTGAGCAGGCTCATGCCGCCCGAACCCGGCACGCGCAGCATGTCTCCGTAGGTGCAGAGGATCACGCCGGGGGTGCGGGCGAGCTGGACGGCGTAATCCAGCCGCCCAATGGGGAGTACGCACACCGGGCAGCCCGGGCCATGGATCAGGTTGACATTGGCCGGCAGCAGGTTCTGCACGCCATAGCGGTAGACTGCGTGGGTGTGGCCACCGCAGAACTCCATCAGGCCATAATGGCGTTCCGGCTGCACCTCGCGCGCAATGTCCGCAGCCAGCTTGCGCGCCAGAGCGCCGTCGCGGAATTCGTCGATGTATTTCATTGTGATGAGGCGTCGAGCGCAGCGCTGATTTCAGCAAACAGGGCCAGAGTCTTGGCGGCTTCTTCCGGATCGAGCCGGTTGAGGGCGTAGCCCACGTGGACGATGACATAGTCGCCCACAGCCACGCCATCCACCAGCGCCAGGGAGATGGTCTTGCGCACGCCGCCCACATCCACGACAGCCATGTCGTGTTCAAGAACTTCCGCCACCAGGGCAGGGATTGCCAGACACATTATTCCAGTCCTCTGTTGATTGCCACCCACGCCTGCCCGAGGCTCAGGCCGCCATCGTTGGGCGGTACCTGTCGGGCTTCGAGAACGGTCAGCCCCACCTCGGTCAGCATATTGAACAAGTTTCGGCTGAGGATGGCGTTGAGGAAGCAGCCGCCGCCCAATGCCACGATTTTAATGCCGCTTTGCTGCGCAGCCTGCATCACCCATTTCGTCAGCCCTTGCGCCAAGGTAGCATGAAATAGCGCCGCGCCGTAGGCAGGGTCGGGGGTGTCAGTCAGGGCGCTGAGCAGGGGGAGAAAATTCAGCGTGCCATCTGTGTTCAAGGTATAGCCGTCGGGCAGATGTGCAACCTTGCCATGTTTTTCCGCCAGACCTTCCAGCAGCATGGCCGCCTGCCCTTCGAAGCTGGTCATGTCCTTGACTCGCAGCAAGCCAGCGGCAGCATCGAACAGCCGCCCGCAGCTCGATGTGGATGGCGTATTGACGCCTTGTTGCAGCATCTGACGCAGGGTCGGGGCGGCAGGGTAATAGTAGCGTTGTGTAATCTCCCCGTCGCGTCCGAGCGCGTGCAGGGCGCTGGCCGCCATGCGCCACGGCTCGCGCGCGGCGCGGTCGCCGCCGGGGAGTTGCAGGTGTGCCAGATGGCCAAGGCGCTCGCAGCGCCCATTTTCGAGGCGTAGCAGTTCGCCACCCCAGGCCGAGCCATCCTTGCCCAGCCCAACCCCGTCCAGCGCCAGGCCCAGTGCCGGTTCATCTATACCCTGTTCGCTTAGCACCGCGGCGATGTGCGCATGGTGATGCTGCACCGCCAGTGCCGGAATACCGTGCTCGCGCGCAAATTCGAGTGCAAACCGGGTGCTGTGAAAGTCAGGATGCAGGTCGTGGGCGACGATTTCGGGCTGAATTTCCAATACATCCACCAGATGCGCAATGGTTTCTTCCAGCGCCTCGCAGGTCGGAGCGTTGTCGAGATCGCCCAGGTGCTGGGAAACGAAGGCCTCGTTGCCGCGCGTCAGGCATATTGTGTTCTTGAAGCAGCCGCCGCAGGCCAGCACGGAAGGGCCGGAGCGGGGCAGGAGGATGGCACGCGGGGTGTAGCCACGGGCGCGGCGGATGAAGGCTGGTAATGAGTGATGGGTGATGGGTGATGGGGAGGGTGCAGCGGTTTTTACCCATTCCTCATTCCCCATTCCCCTTTCCCGGCCCGCCCTCACCACACTGTCATCGCAGCGCACCACGATGTCGCGGTCGTGCAGCACAAAGGCGTCGGCAATGCCGCCCAGCCGCGCCTGCGCTTCATCGTTGCCGATGACTAGCGGTTCTCCACAGGGGTTGGCGCTGGTCATCATCAGGAGGAGATCCTGGGGCTGCTCCAGCCAGACTGTGCCGGATGGCCTGCCTGCCGCCTCGTGGAACAGCAGATGGTGCAGTGGTGTGTAGGGCAGCATCGCGCCCAGCCACGCGATGCCCGGCGCGATACCGGGCAAGGCTGCGTCGCAGCCCGGCTGCTTGCGCAGCAGCACGATGGGGCGCTCGCGTGCTTGCAACAGAGCGGCTTCCTCCGTATCCGTAATCACCATGGATTTCAGGGAAACGGGGTTGGCCGCCATGATCGCAAAGGGCTTTTCCTCGCGCTGCTTGCGTTCGCGCAGTGCGGCTACCGACGCAGTATTACGTGCGTCGCAGACAAGGTGGAAGCCGCCCAGCCCTTTGATGGCGAGAATTTCTCCCGACTTGAGCAAGGCCACTGTTGTTGCGATGACATCCGGTGTTTCGATGAACTGCCCGGCAGCATTGCGCAGGGAAAGCCGCGGACCGCATACCGGACAGGCATTGGGTTCTGCATGGAAGCGGCGCGTGTCGGGGTTGCGGTATTCCTGGCTGCATACCGGGCACAGCGGGAAACTGGCCATGCTGGTGTGAGGGCGGTCATAGGGCAGGTGGCGCGTGATGGTGTAGCGCGGGCCGCAGTCAGTGCAGTTGATGAAGGGGTAGCGGTAGCGGCGGTCGGCCTGGTCGAAGAGTTCGGCCAGACAGGCGGGGCAGGTAGTGGTATCGGGCGCGATGGCGGTGTGGGCCGGGCCACCCTGACTTTCCTGTATGGAAAAACCCTGAAGAGGGGGAAGTGATGCGTTTTCTTTTGTTTCCACCGACGTGATACGGGCCAGAGGCGGTGCGTCAGATTTCAGGCGGAGGAGCAGTTTACTGATGGCGGTTTTTTCGCCCTGAGCTGCGATTTCCACCCCCTCGCCATCGTTGCGCACCCAGCCGGCGATGCCGAGCTCCTTTGCCACACGATAAACAAAAGGGCGAAAACCGACGCCCTGAACCTGGCCGCGTACGCGGATGCTTGTGGAAACGGGGGCAGCCTGGCCGTTACTGGCCACCGGCCGTTTGCTCATCCGGCTGAGCCGTTTTCTTCTGCTCTGTTTCCTGATGTTCTTTTTCTTTTTTAGCCGCATCCTGCTCGGCTTTTTTGCGCTCGTTATAGCGCTGAACCAGCGCCCTGGACTCCGCCTGCGCTTTTTCTATGGCTTCCGGGGAAGGTTCGCCCATCGGCTTGGCGAGCTTTTTCACTGTTGTCAGGTTCGCCTTCTCGCATGGGGCTTCCTGGTACATGGTTTTGCCAGCCGAATCCTGGCATCGGTAGACATCGGCCTGAGCCGGGAAAACCATGACCATCAAGCCGATCAAGAGCAATGCTTTCATATCCCTTCCTTTCTTCTGAGTGCTAACAATGTCTAATATTATTACGTCCCATGAGTTCGTAGCCACCCCAGCCACTCATCCATGCCCTCCCCGCTGGTGGCGGAAGTGAGAATCACGCGGATGCGGGGGTTGACCCGTTTCGCATAAGCCATGCATTTTTGCACATCGAAGGACAGATAGGGCAACAGATCGACCTTGTTGAGCAGCATCAGGCCGGCGGCGGCAAACATGTCCGGATATTTGAGCGGCTTGTCCTCGCCTTCGGTGACCGACAGGATCACCACCTTGTGCGCTTCGCCCAGGTCAAAGCTGGCGGGGCATACCAGGTTGCCGACGTTCTCGATGAATAGCAGGCTGTGGTCATCCGGTTTCAGGTCTTCAAGGGCATGTTCGATCATGTGGGCATCGAGGTGGCAGCCCTTGCCGGTGTTGATCTGCACAGCGGAGACCCCGGTGGCGCGGATGCGCTCGGCATCGAAGCTGGTCTGCTGGTCGCCTTCGATCACTGCCACCGGCAGTTCGCCCTGCAACAGTTCGATGGTGCGGGTGAGCAGCGTGGTCTTGCCGGAGCCGGGGCTGGAGACCAGGTTCAGGGCAAAAATGCCATGCGCGGCGAAATGCTGGCGGTTGCGCTGTGCATAGGCGTTGTTCTTGGACAGAATGTCCTGCTCGACCTGTACCCGGCGCGAGGTTTCGCCGTGAGCGTGGTCATGCTCATGGCTGTGTTCGTGGTTGGGACGGCGGAAGCGCAGCTCGCCCTGGTCGTGGCTGTGCGTATGGGGCTTGCCGCCGATTTTCAGCTCGCCGCTACCGCAGCCGCAGGTTGTACACATTAAGTTCTCCATTTCCAGGAAAGGCCTGAACAAGTGAGCATGGTCTTTGCGAGCGCAGCGAAGCAATCTTGTATTTCAACGAGTTGCGAGATTGCTTCGTCATTGCATTCCTCGCAATGACCACTTATTCAGGGGTTTCTGGATTTATTCCATTTCCAGTTCCTTGACCCGCATTTCCGTGCCGCCGATGACTTCCACCGGCATGTCGCACTCGGGACAAAGATCATAACGCTCAATCAGGTGAATCGTTTTGCCGCAGTTCAGACAGCGCCCCGTGCCCGGTGTTTCAATGATTTCCAGCCGGGCACCATCTGCGATGCTGCCGCGCGTCACAGCGTCGAAGCAGAAGCGCATGGCTTCCACTTCGACGCCCGCGAGCTGGCCGATTTCCAGCCATACGGCGTGGACTTTCGCGCTGCCATGCTGCGCTGCGCTGTTTTCGATAATCTCCAGCACGCTCTCGGCGAGCGACATTTCATGCATCAGGCGTCAGCAGGCAAGGGCGTGCGCCGGGACAAGCGCAGCGCGAGCAGGAAGCTGCCCGCCACCACGGCAATGACGAAAACCCCCATCATCATTTCCCGTCCTTCGCTCCACGCATCGACCGCGGGCGAGAAATACTTTGCGGCGCCGAAGGCCGCCACCAGCAGGCTCAGAGAAGCGATCGACAGGCTCATGATGCGCGAAGCCAGGCAGGCCATCTGATTGCTGCGCCGGATGAGGCGGGAAATCCACAGGCCGTTGAGGCCGTCGGTCAGCATCATGCCGAGCATGAAAGTTGCTCCCATCAGCAGGGAATACTCCCAACCACCCAGGGCGGCGGCAGTGACGGAAAACAGGGCGGCCTGACTCATAGTGTCGAAAGACAGGGCAAACAGGGCGCCGACCAGCGCGACCAGCGCGGGGTGGCTGGCATGCTGGAGGCGCCCGAACAGGCGGCCCTTCAGCCCGATGGGCCGTACCACCTGGTCAGGCGCGGTTTTCAGCACCGCCGACAGATTCAGGAAACCCAGCAGGGCCAGGAAAATGATCGAAATCCAGGCACCGGCATCCTCCAGCCAGAGCGGGGCTTTCCATTCCTGCGCCAGCACCCCGACGCTGATGGCCACTGCCATGACGATGACGCCATGGCCCAGCGAAAACAGAAAGCCGCACCAGCGGGAAACGCGCCGTTCGGCGGCGGCGTTGAAGCGGGTCAGGCCGTCGATGGTGGCGAGATGGTCCGGGTCGAAGCCGTGCCGCATGCCGAGCGCGAAAACCAGTGCCAGCAGTGCGGAGAAATTGGCGGGAAGCTGCTCCATAAATTCATTATCCCAGAAAAATCAGTTAACCACGGGGTACACGGGGTACAAAAAAGGTCAGGCAGAATCAACCCATCATCCAGCAGTTCGGGCCGAACTGCTCAGCATATTGGTTCTACCCCGTGTTCCCCGTGGTTCAAATGCTGTTTTATATTACCTTTACCTGCACCAGTTCTTCACCTGCCGGGTCGACCACGTGCACGGCGCAGGCTATGCACGGGTCGAAGCTGTGGATGGTGCGCAGGATCTCGATCGGCTGTTTCGGGTCGTGCAGCTTGTGCCCCTTGAGCGCCGCTTCGTAGGGGCCGTCCTGCCCCGTCGTGTCACGCGGTCCGGCATTCCAGGTCGAGGGCACCACCGCCTGATAGTTGTCGATGATCTGGTCCTTGATGACGATCCAGTGCGCCAGCGCGCCACGCGGCGCTTCGGAGTAGCCCACGCCCTTGGCCAGTTTCGGCCAGGAGGAGGGTTCCCACAGGGTTTCGTTGAAGGTGCGCACATCACCCGCCTTGATGTTGGCCAGCAACTGGTCGTACCAGCCCTGCATGGCATCGACGATGATCTTGGTTTCCAGCGTGCGCGCAGCGGTGCGGCCGAGGGTGGAATACAGGGCGCTGACCGGCAGGTCGAGTTTTTTCAGCGTCATGCCGACCAGTTCGCGGGTCTGTTCGTGGCCCCTGGCATGCAGCATCAGCACCCGCGCCAGCGGGCCGACTTCGACCGCCTTGCCCCTCCAGCGTGGCGACTTGAGCCAGGAATAGGAAGCGTCGGTATCCAGGTGCTGGTAGGGCGGCTTCGGCCCGGTGTAGTTGAGCGTAGTTTCACCCTGATAGGGGTGCAGGCCTTTTTCCTTGCCGCCGCTGTAGTCGTACCATGAATGGGCGACGTATTCCTGGATCTGGTCTTCGGCATTGAGGTCTACAGGGTGAATCTTGCTCAGGTCGCGGTCGAGGATGACCCCGGACGGAATCAGGAAGCTGGCCGGGTCGTCCATGCCTTTTTCCGGGAAGTCGCCGTAGGTCATGAAGTTGCCGATGCCTTCGCCCTGAGTGAACCATTCCTTGTAGAAACCGGCGATGGCCAGCGTATCCGGCACGTACACCTGATCGACGAAGTCGCGCATCTGGACGATAAGATTTTTGACCTTCTCCAGCCCCACCATGTTGAGCGCGGTGGCGCCCGCCCCGCCGCGATAGTGTGGACCCTTGCCGCGGCCTTTATGGCCCGGATGGACGCTGATGGCGCACGGCACGCCACCCACCACAAAATTGGGGTGGGGGTTCTTGCCGCCGAAAATGGTATGCAGTTGCGCCACGTCGCGCTGCCAGACCAGGGCTTCGAAATAATGCGCGACCGCCATCAGGTTGGCTTCCGGCGGCAGCTTGTAGGCCGGGTGGCCCCAGTAGCCATTGCTGAAAATGCCGAGCTGGCCGGATTCGACGAAGGTTTTGAGCTTCTTCTGGGTGTCGGCGAAATAACCGGGCGAGGATTTGGCATAGCTCGACAGGCTTTGCGCCAGCTCGGAAGTCCGTTTCGGATCGGCCTGGAGCGCCGAAACCACGTCCACCCAGTCGAGCGCATGCAGGTGGTAGAAGTGCATCACATGGTCGTGGACATACTGGGCCGCGATCATCAGGTTGCGGATCAGCTGGGCGTTGGGCGGAATCCTGTAATCGAGCGCATTTTCCACCGCGCGCACCGAGGCGATGCCATGCACCAGCGTGCACACGCCGCAGATGCGCTGTGCGAAAGCCCATGCATCGCGCGGATCGCGGCCCCGGAGGATGATCTCGATACCGCGTACCATGGTGCCGGCGCTGGAGGCGCGGGTGATTTCGCCCTGGTCGTTGGTTTCCGCCTCGATGCGCAGGTGGCCTTCGATGCGGGTGATGGGGTCGACGACGATACGCTGGCTCATGATGCGTCTTCCTGTTTGAGATGTTCGGCCACCAGTTCGGTGATACCGATCATTCTGGTGTCCATTTTGTAGTGCTCCAGGCCTTCCTCGAGCACGTTTCGGCAGTTGGCGCAGGCGGTGACCATGGTGCCCGCGCCTGTGCCCTCGATCTGGCGCTTCTTGATCCTGAATACCTTGAAACGCAGTTCCTCGGCACCGGTGATCGCCGATACCCCGCCCCCGCCGCCGCAGCACCAGTTGTACATGCCCGGGTCTTCCATTTCGCGGAAGTCGCTGGCGACCATGTTGACCAGGTTGCGCGGTTCGGCCACGATGCCGCCGCGCCGCACGATCTGGCAGGGGTCGTGCAGGGTGAGAGCCTTATCGGTTTTGCCCTCGGTCTTGAGACGACCGTCCTTGCGTAACTGGTCGAGCAGTTCCAGTACATGCACCACTTCAAACTTGTATGGCCGGCCAATGAGATTCGGCCCCTCCCAGCGCAGGGCGGAGAAGGCGTGGCCACATTCCGGGCTGATCACGTACTTCACGCCGAGTTGTTCCGCCGCATCGACCACGCGCGAGACGATTTGACGGGCGATGTCGGAAACGCCGATCTGGATGCCGCTGTTGGTCGCCTCGAAGGCCTCGCTGGAGACCGTCCAGCTGATGCCTGCCTGCCTGAAAATGCGAGCCAGTGATCCGAGATATTCCGGGTAGCCCAGGATTTCCATGGAGGACATGATCACCAGGTAATCCGTCCCGGCTTTGTCCACCGGAATCTCGATGCCGGTTTCCTCCTCCTGCCCATGCACCTGGGCCATGAACGCTTTCAGCTTGATGCCCATCGGGCTGCCCAGTTCAATGGTTCTTCGCGAGGCCTCGACCAGCCCTGCCGGCGCGTGCCCGGCCGCCGCCATGCCTTCGCGCATCTTGCGGATCATGTAGGTGATGTCGTTACCCACCGGGCACACCAGGGTGCAGCGGCCGCACAGGGTGCAGCTGTCGTACACCAGCGGGCTCCATTCCTCCAGCTCCACGTCGCTGACGGTTTCGCCCAGTCCGACCAGCGAAGCCAGCTTGCCGAGCACGGTGTATTCGCGCTTCCACAGCTTGCGCAGGGGTTCCAGCTTGTGGATCGGGGTGTATTTCGGATCGCCGGTCTCGGTATGGAACAGGCAGGCATCGGCACACAGGCCGCAATGCACGCAGCTGTTGAAGAAGCTGGCGATGGGCGCATCCATCACCTCGCGAAAGGCGTTGAGGCCGCGTTCCAATGAGGCGCTCATAATGCTGCCTCCGTAAAGAGCGTGCAGTTTTTAATGCCTGAGTGTCGGCAGCCGAGATTATTCGCAGCCAGTCGCACCCATGCTACGCACGGGCCCTGCTCCTTGCTCATAACGCTGCCTCCGTAAAGTACGTGACAGGTTTTGATGCCTGAGTGTCGGCAGCCGAGATTATTCGCAGCCAGTCGCACCCATGCTACGCACGGGCCCTGCTCCTTGCTCATAATCTCGCCCCTTTATGTCCCAGCGCATCGCCGTTGTACCAGCGGGAGATGAACAGCGACACGGTATGAAAGAGTTTGGTGAAGGGCATGAAGACCAGCAGCAGTTCCACGCTCAGGATGTGTATGGCCAGCATCAGGGTGTAGGGCAGCAGCAGGTGGTGAACGGCCAGGTAGCCGCTCAGCAGTGGGGCCATGGTCAGCGCCCAGGATGCGTAATCGTCGAAAGTGGAAAGGAAGCGCTTGACCGGGTGGTAAAGGCGGTAGCCCAGCATCAGCAGCAGGGCCACGATGGAAAGAAGGGTCACGCCGTCCACCAGCGTGGTCGGTAATGCGGGCCAGCCCAGGCCGACCGTCTTGCGGAACAGCTCGATGTGGGGCGCAAAAAACAGCAGGGCGATGAAAAATCCGATGTGGAAGGTGTAGCCCATGAGGTAGGTCGGGAATGTCCGTTTCAGCAGGGTCCGGTCCGGCAGGGAGCGGCTGAAAATGGTTTTCCATCCGCTCCAGGCCTTGCCCGGACGCGGGGTGGAAAGGTCTTTCTTGCGCCCCAGGCTGAAGATTTCGAACAGCTTGAGCAGCATCCCGATAATGAAGACCGTCAGGGCGATCTGCAGGCCCGGACCGCGCGCCCAGAGCAGCAAGGCCATATCGCTCATTTCGCTTCTCCGGAGGGTTTCTCCAGGTCGTCGATGGTCACGGTCTGGTGGGCGGTTTTGGCGGCTGCCTTGGTGTGGCGGTTGTGCATGGCGATGGCGGCTCCGCCCACGATGCCCGCTGCGGCGGCAACAGCGGCGGCGCGTCCCACGGGCGTGATCGGCGTGGAAAGGGCCTGGTAAAAGCTGCCTGCATCCCAGAAATCGGGTTCGGAACAGCCGAGACAGCCATGACCGGATTCGATCGGGAAGCTTGTGCCCTGGTTCCACTTGGTGGTGGCGCAGGCGTTGAAGGTGGTCGGCCCCTTGCAGCCCAGCTCGAACAGGCACCAGCCGTTGCGCGCGCCCTCGTCGTCGAAGGTTTTGGCGAACTTGCCCTGATCGTAGAAAGGGCGCCGGTAGCAGCGGTCGTGGATGGATTCGCCGTAGAAGGACTTGGGCCGCCCCAAGTCGTCCAGTTCGGGGATCGTGCCGAAAGTCAGGTAATGGGCCAGCACGCCGGTGATCACCACCGGGATGGGTGGGCAGCCGGAAACATTGATGATCGGCTTGTCCTTGATGATGTCCGATACCGCCACTGCGCCGGTGGGGTTGGGGCTGGCATGGGGCAGGCCGCCGAAGGCCGCGCAAGTGCCGACTGCCACGATTGCCGCAGCGCCTTTGGCGGCTTCGTGCAGCATGTCGAGATTGCTGATGCCGGCGATGGTGGAATACACGCCACCGTCTTTCGTGGGGATCGAGCCATCCACCACCAGCAGGTATTTGCCGAAGAACTGCTTCATCGCGGCTTCGCGCGCGGCTTCCGCCGCTTCGCCCGAGGCAGCTTGCAGGGTGTGGTGATAGTCCAGCGAAATGGCGTTGAGGATCAGGCTTTCCAGGGTAGGGGAGTGGGAGCGGGTCAGGGATTCGGTGCAGCCGGTGCATTCCTGGAACGAGAGCCAGATCACCGAGGGGCGCTGCGCTTTTTCCAGTGCGGCGGCAATGGCGGGAACCATGCTACTGGGCAGGGCCATGAGCGAGGCCATGGCGCCACAGAATTTGAGGAAGCCGCGGCGGGAGATGCCCTGTTCGCGCAACAATTCGCCCAATGAATGCTCGTCAGCCATCGTGCTCTCCTTTCGTTGCTACACTCAAGCGCTTGCGCAAGGCCAGAGCGGCTTCCGCCACGTCTTCTGCCGGGGTCTGCAGGATCGCCGGGCAGCGCGTGACCTCGATCGACTCGTCCACCACTTCCTGCTCACCATTGCGATGCGTGATCCACCATACGCCATACAGCGCGGTTTCGCGGATCTGCGTCGGCCCCAGTGCCTGGAGTTCGGCGCTGATTTCGCCTTCGCCCAGCGCTTCCTGCAGGGCTTCGTAGTCGCCGGGCTGGAGCGGGAGCCCATAGAGCTGCACGTTGCCGCCCTCGCCCGTTCGCGCCAGCCTGTCCAGCAGTGTCGCGATCTCATGCAGCAGAGGTGGGGCGTTGGTGCTCATCCCTGCCAGTTCCGTATGAGCTCGCCGGCTTTCGCACAGGCCAGCGGCAGTGCGGCGCTTACCGCTGCCGAGGGCGTTTCGCCCCAGTCGACCAGGGCGGGCTGGATGCCGACCAGCGCCCGCTGTGCCGGCAGGCTGTCGGTCAGACAGGCAACGGCCAGCAGGTCCAGCAGACCTACCTCATGCACGCTGCGCTTGCGGTTATTGCCAAGGAAACGATCCATCTCGGCATCGCAAAATACGCCGACTGTGCCGGGTTCAGCTCCCAGCTCGGCAGCATCGATGACCAGCAGGCACTCCGCTTCGCCAATCGGCCCTGCCAGGCTGAAACTTAAAGTACCGCCATCCACGAATTCGACGCCATCGTAGCCGGAAAACTCATTTTGCAGTTGGCGCATGGCATGAATCCCAGCGCCCTCGTCCTGCAGCAGGGTGTTGCCGATGCCGAGCACCATGATGCGTAAAGAGTGGGGAAGGGATGTCACGGTTCAAGGCCCGTGTAGCGGACAGAATGACGCCTTATGGCGAAAGTGCAGCAATGGCTTGGCATGGCACCTCTCCCTCGCTAGGTAAGTTGTTCCAAGCTAGCACCGGAGACAGAAAAAATCAATGCGAATTGTCCGCTGAATCAGGCGTTCCCCTGGATACGTGCTTCTATGGGAATGCCCATAACCGAACCGGTCAACAAACCTGAAGCAAAATAAATGGGGCCAGCGCTATTCTGGCGCTGGCCCCATTCTGGTCAGATCAGAGGGCGGTCGCTTCCGCCTGTCCGCTCAGCTTTTCAAGCAGTCGCTCATGAATTTCTTGCGTTCATTTCCCTTGAGGGCCTTGTCGCCAGCTTCCTGATTACACTGCTTCATCTTGTTCTGCTGAGCGGACTTGGCGCCGGTTTCTTCCGGTTTTTTGGCACTCAAACAGTCCTTCATGAAGGCCTTGCGCGCATCCCCCTTGAGTTCCTGGGTTTTGGCGCTCGCATTGCATTCCTTCATCTTTTCCTGCTGAGGCCCGGCAAAAGCCAGAGGGCTGGACAACAACAGGGCGATGCCGGCAATAATCAATTTTTTCATGTGATTACCTTTCTCAAGTGTTAACTAGGAAGCGCAATCCTAATCCAAACCGGCTAAACGTTAAACAGAAAATTCATGACATCGCCATCATGCACAACATACTCCTTGCCTTCCGAACGCATCTTGCCGGCTTCCTTGGCGCCCTGCTCGCCCTTGCAGGCAACGAAATCCTCAAAAGCGATGGTCTGGGCACGGATGAAGCCGCGTTCGAAATCGGTGTGGATCACGCCTGCAGCCTGTGGGCCTGTGTCGCCAATATGGATGGTCCAGGCGCGCACTTCCTTGACACCGGCAGTGAAGTAGGTCTGCAGCCCGAGCAGCTTGTAGGCGGCGCGAATGACGCGGTTCAGGCCGGGCTCATCGAGGCCCATGTCGGCGAGAAATTCCTTCTTGTCAGCCTCGTCAAGATCGGCGATTTCACCTTCGATGGCGGCGCAGATCGCGACCACGGGCGCACCTTCTTTTGCCGCGTGCTGTTCAACTTTTTCCAGGAAGGGGTTGTTGCTGAAACCGCCCTCGTCCACGTTGGCGATGTACATGGTGGGCTTCATGGTCATCAGACACAGCGGCTTGAGCATGGCCTCTTCGTCTTTATCCGGATTGATGCTGCGGGCGGGCTGGCCCTGGTCCAGTGTGGCGCGTACTTTTTCCAGCAGTGCCATCATGCGCATGGAATCCTTGTCGCCGGATTTTGCCAGCTTGTTGGTGCGCAGTACTGCTTTTTCCACTGTTTCCAAGTCTGCAAGCGCGAGTTCAGTGTTGATTACTTCAATATCGGAAATGGGGTCGACCTTGCCGGCAACGTGCACTACGTCCACATTTTCAAAGCAGCGCACCACGTGGGCAATGGCATCGGTTTCGCGAATATTGGCGAGGAATTTGTTACCCAGTCCTTCGCCTTTGGATGCGCCTGCCACCAGACCGGCGATGTCGACAAACTCCATGATGGCATGCTGCACTTTCTGTGGTTTGACGATTTCCACCAGTTTTTCCACCCGCGGATCAGGGATTTCCACGATGCCGACGTTGGGTTCGATGGTGCAGAAGGGATAGTTTTCCGCCGCGATGCCGGCACTGGTTATGGCATTGAACAGGGTGGACTTGCCGACATTGGGCAGGCCGACGATACCGCACTTGAGACTCATGGAAATCCTTTCTTGATTCAGTTCGCTTCAGCTCGTGAAGCAGCAGGCCGCTATTATAACGCGACCGGGGCGAGCAAGGCGCGCTGTGCTTCGTCGAGATAGCACCATTCACCTTCTTTCAGCCCGAGCGATTCCAGCGTCAGGCGTCCGATCGCCGAGCGCTGCAAGGCGCTGCAATGGTTGCCGGCAGCCGCCAGCATGCGTTTGACCTGGTGGTATTTGCCCTGTTCCAGAACGATTTCGAGGCGGTGTGCATCCAGCGCGTGACAACTAACGGCTGCCAGTGGGGCGGGTTCGTCATGGAGTTTCACACCAGATAGCAAGAGAGCCACCAAATCAGGCGTGACCGGATCGTGTGTGGTGGCGATGTAAATTTTTGGAACGTGCCGCTTGGGGGATGATTGGGCATGAATGAAGGTGCCGTCGTCCGACATCAGCAGGAGGCCTGTGGTGTCATGGTCTAGACGCCCCACCGGCTGAACATCGCGCCAGGTGAATTGTTCCGGCAACAGGGTCAGCACGCCGGGGTGATGGCTGGTTTTTCTGGAGCACTCAAAATCGGAAGGCTTGTTCAGCGCAATATAAACATGATCGCGGTAAATCCATGTTTCATCGAAAAGCGTGAATGTCAGGCCGGTCGTTTCGAAACTGGTACGAAAATTGGTGACGGTGTCACCATCAATGGATACTTCTCCGCGCGTTATCAGTTGCTGGCAGCCCTTGCGGGTGCCGAAGCCCTGCGATTGCAGGATGCGGTCCAGGGTCTGTTTGCTCACTAGCGGCCTCTTGGTTATCTGAAAATCAATCCGGCACGCAGTTTATCCCAGAACCAAAAGACCCGCCATGTAGCGGGTCTTTGAGCTGGATGATACGCAGGCGCCGTTTGTCAGTGGTGGGTCTTGAGGCTGGCGTCAAAGATCGCGGCTGCATTTTCCGGAAACTGGAATTCGGAGAAGGCGCGATGGATATCCGATTTTTTGCATTCAGCATTGCGGTCTTTAAAGCAGATGCCGATTGACCGGCCATTCGAGGCCAGGGTAGTGAACGCATAACGCCACCATTGGGCCTCGGCTAGGCGCTCGCGCAGTTCCTGTTCGTTGGTGATTTCAATACCGGCTTTTTTCAGGGAATCCAGAAAAACGTCAAAGGATTCATTGCTAAGGCTGCCCATCTTACCCTCCGTTAAATGTCTGGTGGCAGTCCACCATGAGGCAATTAACGCGAGGGTTTGAATCCGGGTTGACAGAAGGGTGACGAATTATCCATTTTTGTTTACAGCTCTACTTTGCTGTCTTGGTATGCAGCTTGAGCATGGCTGCCGAAAAATCGCCTGCCAGCAGTTGCGGCAGCAGCGGCAGGCTTTTATCCAGAGCTGAGTCTATCAGCTCCTGTTCTTCGCGCCGGGCGGGGTGCAGCACAAAATCTGCGACCTGTGATTTATCGCCGGGGTGACCGATACCCAGACGCAGGCGCCAGAAATCCTGTGTGCCGAGATGCGCGATGATGTCGCGCATACCGTTGTGCCCGCCATGGCCGCCGCCCTTTTTGAGGCGTGCCTCGCCCGGCGGCAGGTCAAGTTCGTCATGAATCACCAGAATTTCTTCCGGCGTGATTTTATAAAAAGCGCATAGCGCTCCGACGGCCTGTCCACTACGGTTCATGAATGTGGCGGGTTTCAACAGCCAGGCTTCATGCCCGGTGAGATGAATTCGCGTCGCCAAGCCATGGAATTTCTTGTCCAGATTAAACGCGGCGCCACGAGCGGCCGCGACGCGATCCACCCACCAGAAACCCGCGTTGTGCCGGGTGTCTTCATATTCCCGGCCGGGATTGCCGAGCCCCACGATCAGCCGAATAGGCGGCATCTGTTTTCGTCCTTTGAATAAAAAAGCCCGTCAGTAATACATGACGGGCTTTTCGGTTTTAGCGCCAGAGGCGCCCGAATCAGGAAGCTTCTTCTTCGGAACTTGCTTCTTCTGCTTCACCACCTGTGCCGCCGCGCGGGGTCGGAATGGAGACAACTGCGACATCTTCACCGTGGGCCAGTTGCACGAACTCAACGCCTTTTGGCAGCTTGATTTCGGACATGTGAATGGAGTCGCCGGCTGCCAGATTGGCCAGGTCCACTTCAATGAACTCAGGCAGATCCTTGGGCAGGCAGTTTACGTCAGCTTCAGTCAGAATGTGGTTCACGGTGCTGCCCGTTAGCTTCACGCCCGGTGCAATCTCGGCGTTGATGAAGTGGAATGGCACTTTCGTGTGAATCTTCATTTTCGGGTTGACGCGCTGGAAATCCACATGCAATACCAGTTGCTTGAATGGGTGCATCTGGTAATCGCGCAGCAGAACCTTTTCTTTCTTGGAATTCAGGTTCATGGTGAGAATGGAAGAGTGGAAGCTCTCATGGCGCAGGGCATGATAGATTTCATTGTGATCCAGTTCGATCACGGCGGTTTCCTCGCCGACGCCGTAGACGATGGCAGGGGTTCTGCCGGCATGGCGGAGACGGCGGCTCGCACCCGTTCCCTGCACCGTGCGCAAGGTTGCGTTAAATTCAATAGTCATTACATTACTCCAAGGTTATCAAAAAACCGCCCGCGACCAGGCGGTGTAACAAGCTATCAGCCATCAGCAATCAGTTGTCAGCTTGAAACTGACGGCTGAAAGCTGATGGCTGACTGCTATTCCATGAACAAGGAACTGACAGAGTCCTCGTTGCTGATTCTGCGTATTGTCTCGGCCATCAGTTCGGCTACCGAGAGCTGGCGAATGCGTCCACATTGTTTGGCTTCTTCGCGCAGTGGGATGGTGTCCGTCACCACCAGTTCGTCGAGATGGGAATTCATCACTCGTTCGACTGCGCTGCCGGACAGTACCGCATGGGTGCAGTAAGCCAGCACGCGCTCCGCACCGTGTTCTTTGAGTGCTGATGCGGCTTCACACAAAGTATTGGCGGTATCCACCAGGTCATCCATCAGGATGCAGGTGCGGCCGGCCACATCACCGATGATGTGCATCACCTTGGCTACATTGGGCTTGGGGCGGCGTTTGTCGATAATCGCCAGGTCCGACTCCAGGCGCTTTGCCAGGGCACGGGCACGTACCACGCCGCCTACATCCGGCGAAACCACCATCAGGTTTTTGTGGTCATGTTTCCATATGTCGCCGAGGAGGATGGGCGCGGAGTAAACATTATCCACGGGGATATCGAAGAACCCCTGGATCTGATCGGAATGCAGATCCATGGTCAACAACCGATCTACACCCACGCTCTGCAGCATGTTTGCCACGACCTTGGCAGTGATTGCGACTCGAGCGGAACGCGGGCGGCGGTCCTGGCGGGCATAGCCAAGGTAAGGAATGGCGGCAGTGATACGTCCGGCGGAGGCGCGCTTCAGCGCGTCCACCATGACCATCACTTCCATGAGTGTGTCGTTGGTTGGCATGCAGGTGGATTGCAGTACGAAAACGTCTCTGCCGCGCACGTTTTCGAGCAATTCGACCATCACCTCACCATCCGAGAAACGCCCGACGACTGCGCGCCCAAGATGAATATTGAGGTGTTTCACCACTTCTTCAGCAAGCCGTGGATTGGCATTGCCGGTAAAAACCATCATGCTGCCGTACGCCATGAGGTGCCTATCTCAGCGAATAAAAAACAAAGGGGCGGGGTTTAAACACCCGCCCCTGAAATTTGGCTGGGGAGGTAGGGATCGAACCTACGAATGCCGGAATCAAAATCCGGTGCCTTACCACTTGGCGACTCCCCAATTAATCTAGTCTGCAAAATCCCGTAACGGATGCCGGTCCAGCCCTCGCGCTACAAAGCCCCGCCATTCGGCAGGCTTGCGCCTTAACACCCGGCTTGCTTCGTCTTCCGAGTCGAACTCCGCGAATACGCACGCACCCGACCCCGTCATTCTGGCTGTTCCCTGCTGGCTAAGCCAGCCCAGATATTCTGCCACTTCGGGATATTTCCCGCATACCACCGCTTGCAAATCGTTGTGCAATTCGGCTGTCAGGAGGAGCGGTATTTTGATCGAAGTCGTGTTTCGTGTCAATTCCGGCGCAGCAAAAATCTCTGCTGTCGGCACAGAAACGGGTGGAATCAGCACCACATACCAGGCTGGCGGCAGATGAATGGGCTGCAGGTGTTCACCCACACCCTCGGCAAAAGCACTTTCGCCAAAGATGAACACCGGAACGTCCGCGCCCAGTTGTAAGCCCAGTCGCTGCAATTCTGTGCGAGGGAGATCCAGCTGCCACAGGCGGTTCAGCGCCAGCAGGGTGGTGGCTGCATCGGAGCTGCCGCCGCCCAGTCCGCCGCCCATCGGCAGGCGTTTCTCCACGGCGATTGTGATGCCCTGCTTGCAGCCGGTGTGTTCCTGCAGCAGGCGTGCTGCCCGCACCACCAGATCCTTGTCCGGCGCAACGCCGGTCAGTTGGCTGCTGCGTACCACCTTTCCGTCAGCGCGGAGACTGAAACGCAAGCTATCGCCGTGATCGATGAAGCGAAATACGCTTTGCAGCAGGTGGTACCCATCCGGGCGGCGCCCCACCACGTGCAGGAACAGGTTGAGCTTGGCTGGAGCAGGGTAGGTGATGTCGCTCAAGGCAATTCCCAACTGTCAACGATCAGCTTCAGCTCCAGCTTGTCATTGCGCATCGTGATGCGTGAGGGCAGGACATAATTCCCTTCCATGCGATAGTCGCGGTACTCGATGTTCCATTGCTGCTGGCGCAGCCGGATGATCCGCATGCTGTCATCGCGCTCACTTTCGGCTGCATCATCGGGCGCCGGGCGAGCAAGTACCCAGTATTGCATCCCGTCCAGCGGCAGGCGCCAGCCCAGTACTTGTTCGGTCAGCTCGGCCGGACTTTGCGCGGTGTAATTGCCTTCCGGGGTGTCCAGCGTCACGATTCCTGCTTTGCGCTGAATGCGTGCTACCGTCTGCCCAAGGGGAGAGCGCAAATGAATTTCATCTTCGACCGCATTATGCCGCCAGCTCAGATTTCCGGAGAACCCCTGGTCATCATGTCGTACGCCAATCCGGCCGTTCAGCTCGAATGATTCGGGAGCAGTCTGTGTTGCTGTCGTGGCAGGCGGCTTGAGCGGTGGCGTGGCACACCCCCCCAGCATCAGCAAGCCAAGTAATGCCAGGGCGAATTTCAAGTTGGCCATGAAGCCGCTATTTGAATTTTTGCATGACATTACGTAACACTTCGTTGTCAGGTGCCAGTTTCAGGGCGGAGTTCCATACCTTGCGCGCTTCATCGCGCTGGCCCTGTGCCCATAGCACCTCGCCGAGGTGTGCCGCAATTTCAGGATCCTGGCGCAGTTCGTGCGCTTTTTTCAGCCATTCGGCCGCTTTGCCGTGTTCTCCATGGCGGTAATAGGCCCAGCCCAGGCTGTCCATGATGAGGGGGTCGTCGGACGCCAGGGACAGTGCCTTTTCTGTCAGCTGCAATGCCTCTTCAAGGCGTATGCCACGTTCTGCAAAAGTGTAGCCGAGGGCGTTGTAGGCGTGGGCGTTGTCAGGTTTGATCTGGATCAGCTGGCGCAAATCTTTTTCCATTACATCCAGCAGGTCAAGTTTTTCGGCGGCCATGGCGTGGTCGTACAGCAGTTCGGGCTGATTGGGCAGTTTTTCCAGCCCCTTTTCCAGAACGCCAAAAGCTTCCTGATGTTGTTTGGCTTCGCGCAGCAGTTGCGCTTCGGCCTGGATCAGTAAAACCCGTTGCGCAATATTCTGAGGCTGAATCTGCTGCAGGTGCTGGCGTGCTTCGCCCAGCCTGTCCTGTTTTGCCAGTACGCCGGCGTAACGGGTCTGAGCGTTGAGATAGTGTTCCCCGGGGCCAACACGCACAAACCATTCAGCAGCCTGCTTAAACTGCTTGCGCTCTTCAGCTATCTGTCCAAGGTAGAAATGCACCAGGTCTTCATCTTTATATCCAGAGGAAAGCGCCTGTTTCAAGTAGCTTTCGGCCGCATCGAGGTCGGATGCCTGCAAGGCAAGCAGGCCAACGGCAAAACTGAGTTCGGCATTGTTGGGTGAAATGTCCAGCACCCGCTGGAATTCGGCGCGGGCCTGCGGGTAGGATTTTTCGCTCACCAGCAGGCGGGCATAGGCGAGACGCACTTCACTGGCCTTGGGATAGTCGCGCAGAAAGGCGCGGTAAAACTCCATGGAGTCGCTGACGGAAACTTTTTGCAACGCCTGTCCCTGGAATAAGGCAGCGAGCTCCCATCCAGGGCGCAAACTATCAGCCAGGCGCAGTTCCGTGATGGCTTCCTGACGTTTGCTGGCACTCCAAGCCGCTTGGGCAATTGCAAAATGGGCTTCTGCGCTCCCGAGATAGGGTTTGGCGAGATCCTGCACCAATGCCAGCACAGCTTCTCGGTCGGGTTGCCGCGCCAGCATCTGGTTCAGATGGAGAAAAGCAGCAGCACGGCTTTCACCCTCGGCGGCAATGAGCTTTTCGAGATAGGGGCGCGCTTCATTCAGGCGGCCGCTGTTGACGAGCAGTGCGGCCGCGGCCTGGGTGGCCTGGGGTGACTCGGGATCGAGAGATTGCCAAAGCGTTGCTGCGTTACCGGCCTGGACTGTTTGCCGTCCCTGGATTGCAGTTTCTGTTGCGCGTTGTGCCAGACGTGGATCGCGGGTTCGCTTCGCCAGATCCAGCAACGCCTCAGCGGCCAGTTCAGGCTGGCCGCGCTGCAATGCCACTTCGCCTACCAGATATTGATAAAGTGACTGCGCAGTCAGTTCCTGGTTCGGCAAGGGCGGTTTTTTAGCCTCGTCCTGGATTTTTTCCCCGGCAACGACAGGGGGCTTGGTCTGCAATGGCGTGCATGCCGCCAATGCCAGCAGGAAAGAAGTCAGTAAGGCGGATTTGAGTTTCAGAGTAGGCATCTTGGAGCTCGGGGTCTCAAGTATAATTAGTGATTCCTTGGTGCCTGCCAAGTATAGGCACAACCCTTTGAACTGGCTACTCTGAACTCATGGCTTCCGGAGCTTCATGTCTGAAATTCTGCCTTCTCTTCGTGCCCGCAATCTGAGCCGCCGCCATGGCAAGCGCATGGTGCTGGAGGCGCTTGATCTGGAATTGTACCCAGGTGAGGTGCTGGGCCTGCTGGGGCCGAACGGCGCAGGCAAGTCCACCACGATGCGGATTTTGACTGGCAATCTGGCTTCCGATAGCGGCGATGTCGAGATCTGCGGCGTGGACTTGTTCGAGGATTCTGTGGCGGCAAAAATTCATCTCGGTTACTTGCCCGAAATTTCACCCCTGTATCCGGAACTGACTGTGAGCGAATATCTGCACCTGGCGGCCCGTTTGCATCGGGTGCCAGAATCGGATGTGGGGGCCGCGGTGATGCAGGCGCTGCATCGTTGTGCCTTGACGGAGGTGGCCAGGCGTCTGATCGGCAATTTGTCCAAGGGCTATCAGCAGCGGGTTGGCATCGCCCAGGCGATTGTCCATGCGCCAGCCGTGATCATTCTGGATGAGCCGACGGCAGGATTGGACCCGCTGCAGATTCGTGAAATTCGTGCCTTGATCACGGAGTTAGGGCGTTCCCATGGCGTGATTCTGTCCACCCATTTTCTGCCTGAAGCGGAAGCACTGTGCGGTCGTGTGCTGATCCTGCGTCAGGGCAGGATGGTCTTTAGCGGGTCGGTAGAGACCTTGCGGCAACAGTGTGCTGGCAAAAGCCTGGAAGACTGTTTCGTCCATCTGACCCGGCCAGAGGAGATAGCGTGATTGCCACGATCGCGGCTAAGGAACTCAAGATGTTGTTCGGATCACCGCTTGCCTGGATTGCCTTGGGTGTTCTGCAGGGGGTGCTGGCATGGTTGTTTCTCAATCAGGTGGATGCTTTTCTCGGCTTACAGGCGCAACTGGCGCTGCTCGCCAATCCTCCGGGGGTGACGGAAATGGTGGCGGCTCCGCTATTTGGCGCTACGGCTATGCTGCTGCTGGTGGTGACGCCGGTTTTTGCCATGCGCCTGATCGCGGAAGAGCGTCGCAACCATACTCTGCCACTGTTTTTTTCTGCCCCGGTGTCACTGCCTGCCATCGTGCTGGGTAAATTTCTAGGGCTGTGGGGTTTTCTCTGCCTGATCGTCACACTTACCACCCTCATGGTACTTTCGCTGCGAGCGGGTGGGCCGCTCGATATGGGCCTGCTGCTCGCCAATCTGTCGGGTGTCGTGATGCTGGCGGCCAGTCTTGCCGCACTCGGCCTGTATTTTTCCTGTCTCACTGCGCATCCATCCATTGCCGCTATCAGCGGTATCGGTGCATCTCTTGGCTTGTGGCTGCTGGATATTGTGTCAAAGGATCTGGGCGGCTGGCATGCGCTGTCGCTGCTGTGGCATTTTGAGCGAATCAGCCGGGGATTTCTGAATACTGCCGATGTGGCTTATTTTTTGTTGTTTACGACGACTTTTCTGATGCTGTCGGTGCGCCGTCTTGACCGGGATCGGGTGTGCGGATGAAAGTCATGAAAACACGCTTCCGGCCCCAGTTCTGGCTACGCCGCCACCCACGGATATATACCCTGTTGCTGCTTGGCGTCGTGCTTGCGATAAGTGTTATTTCCCAACGTTATGAATGGCAATGGGATGTCACACAGAATGGGCGTCATACACTGAGCCAGGCCAGTCGCAATGTGCTGCGCGAGATGCCGGGAGCGGTTAGCGTGACAGCCTATGCCACCTTGCAGGATGCGCGGCTTGGCGACTTGCGTCGACCGACTCGTGATTTCGTTGCCCGTTATCAGAGCCTTAAATCCGACCTTGTGCTGAATTTCATTGATCCGGTCGCGCAACCCGAACTTGCGCGTACGGCGGGCGTACGTGTCAATGGCGAAATGGTGCTGGAATATGGTGGCCGCAGCGAACACCTCACAATGCTGAACGAGCAGGATTTTACCAACACCCTGATGCGCCTTGCCAGGAAGCATGGCCGCTTGGTCATGAGCGTGAGTGGCCATGGTGAACGCAAACTGGACGGCGGTGCTGTGCACGATATGGGTGAATTCGGGCGCCAGTTGGCATACAAGGGTTTTCATACTACGGCCACAAGTTTGGCGCTGATTCCGGAAGTGCCCGCCGAGATAAGTGTGCTGTTACTCACCCAACCTCGCACAGAAATTTCACCGGGCCAAGTGGACAAGATCCGGCGTTATCTGGAGCGAGGCGGTAGTCTGTTGTGGCTATTGGAACCCGGTTCGCTCAAGGGTATGCAACCCATCGTCGAAGCGCTGAGCTTGGCGCTGACGCCTGGCGAGGTGATCGACCCCGCTGCACCAGAAGCAGGTTTTGCGCAGACAACGGCGGTTGCGGCCCAATACGGACCGCACGCGGTGACATCCCAATTCGATCTCGTCACGCTCTATCCGCATGCCCGTCCTTTGGGAATGAATGATGATCCTGGCTGGCGCGCAACGCCGTTGATAGAAACCTCGGCGCGAGCCTGGGTGGAGAATGGCTTGGCAGATCAGCAAGCCATATTCAACGAGGGTCAGGATATCCCCGGTCCGGTGGTGATTGGCTGGGCGCTGGAACGGGAGCGAGAAGATATCAAGCAGCGTGTGATCGTGATCGGCAGTGGAGATTTTCTGACCAATGCCTACCTCGGTAATGCGGGCAATCTTGATCTTGGTATCAACCTGTTCAACTGGCTGGCGGGGGATGCAAAACTCATCTCAATACAGCCCAAAAGCACGCTGGATGCCAGCTTGAGCATGAGTAAAACAGGAGTTGCGATGATCGTGTCGGGCTTTCTCGTTGTATTGCCCTTGTCCTTTTTCGTGATCGCCGTTCTTGTCTGGCATCGCCGACGCAACCGTTAACTTCGTATTTCGTTCAAATATGCCAGAATTGCCTGAAGTCGAAACCACGCGCCGCGGCCTCGAGCCGCACCTGAAAGGCCAGCGTATCGCAACGGTCATCGTTCGCAATCCCAGCCTGCGTTTTCCTGTCATGCCGGAGCTGGCGCAGATATTGCCGGGGCTGGCCATACGTGGGGTATCCCGGCGCGGCAAATACTTGCTGCTGGATTGCGGCCAGGGTTGGCTGATTTTGCATCTCGGCATGTCCGGCAGCCTGCGCATTCTTCCCGCAGCAACGTCGGTGGAAAAACACGACCATTTCGATCTGGTGCTGGAGAATGGTTTTTGCATGCGCCTGCGTGATCCACGCCGTTTTGGTGCCGTGATCTGGACACAAACTGACCCAATGCGTCACCCCTTGCTGGCAAAGCTGGGGGTGGAGCCACTGACAGATGATTTTGATGGCGCCTGGCTCTACCGGATTACGCGAGGCAGGAAAACCAATATCAAGCAGACCCTGATGGATGGCCATCTGCTGGTAGGCGTAGGCAATATTTACGCCAACGAGGCTTTATTCAGGGCTGCCATCAATCCTAAACTTTCGGCTAGCCGGCTGGGGCGTGAGCGTTGCATCAGGCTGGCCCGGACAGTGAGGGAGGTGCTGGAGCAGGCAATCGCCGCAGGCGGCAGCAGTCTGAGAGATTTCGTCGACAGCAGTGGCAAGCCGGGATATTTCCAGCAGCAATATTTTGTTTATGGTCGCGCCGGAGAGCCCTGCCAGATGTGTGCCAACCCCATTCGTCAGTTGCGCCAGGGGCAGCGCTCTACTTTTTACTGTTCATGCTGCCAGAAACATTAGAGGGTGGCATGTAAATTGCCTGTGATCATGCATATTATGCTTGATGAAAACACTTTAAGAATCCGCGTGGACAGCATTGTTTAATTAGTATTTTATGCTAAAGTACGATGGCATTACCGAAACGTGGCTACGGGAATATATATGACAAACGAAAATCTGGTCGCTCATTTTGAGGCATACAGTGCCTGGCGTAGTGGGCTGTCCGACAGCATCAGTGGCTACCGCAACTGGTTGAGCGAGCAGGAGCTGAACGATGGGCAGACTGATCTGCGTATTCAGCACATCCTCGATCGCCTGCGTGACGACAAGCTCAATGTGGCGTTTGTGGCCGAGTTTTCGCGCGGCAAGTCCGAGCTCATCAATGCCATTTTTTTCGCCGGCTATGGCCTGCGCCTGCTGCCCTCCAGCGCAGGGCGCACCACCATGTGCCCTACCGAGCTGATGTACGAGGAAGGCCGCGAGCCCTGCATTCAGCTGCTGCCGATCGAAACCCGCGCGACCGACACCACGACCACGGAATACAAGCGCTATGTGGACGAGTGGCAGGTGTTTCCGCTCGATGTCAATTCCGCCGAAGGCATGCTGGGCGCTTTTCAGCAGGTGAGTCAGGTCAAGCGGGTCAGTCAGGAAGAAGCGCAGCGCTATGGGTTGTTCGATGAGAATGATCCGGATAACGCCTTCACCCTGCAGGCCGATGGCACGGTTGAAGTACCCTGCTGGCGCCATGCCATCATCAATTTCCCGCATCCCCTGCTGAAACAGGGCTTGGTGATTCTGGATACCCCGGGTCTGAACGCGATCGGCACCGAGCCGGAGCTAACCATCAACATGCTGCCCAATGCGCATGCCGTGCTGTTCATGCTGGCGGCAGATACCGGCGTGACCAAGACCGACATCGAAGTGTGGCGTGATTATGTCGGCAATCCGCAGGGTCGCCAGAAAGGTCGTCTGGTGGTGCTGAACAAGATTGATGGCCTGTGGGACGAACTGAAGACTAGTGAGGCCATCGAGCGTGAAATTCACTCTCAGGTCAACAACAGTGCCGAGTTGCTGGGGATCAAGCCATCTCAGGTTTTCCCTATTTCGGCTCAGAAAGGGTTGCTGGCCAAAATCAACCAGGATGAGGCCCTGCTTGAAAAGAGCCGCCTGCCGGCACTGGAAAAAGCCTTGTCCGAAGAATTGATCCCCTCCAAGCAGGAGATCGTGCGCGACAACACCCAGAGTGAAGTCGAGGACATGATGAGTGTCACGCATTCCATCCTCGATGCGCGCATGAGTGGCGTGAGCGAACAACTGGAAGAGCTCAAGGGCCTGCGCGGCAAGAATCAGGATGTGATCGAGCACATGATGGAGAAGGTCAAGCTCGACAAGGAAAATTTCGAAAAAGGTTTGCAGCGCTTCCAGGCGCTACGCAGCGTATTTTCTCAGCAAACCAATATCCTGTTTACCTTCCTTGGCATGGATTCGCTCAAGGTTGAAGTGAAGAATACCCGTGATGCCATGGTCAGCAGCCGTTTCAGCAAGGGTATTCGCGATGCGATGAACAGTTTTTTCAAGGATGTTTCGGAAAATATCAGCAAGTCGGGCAAGCAGGTCGAAGAAATCAAGCACATGATGGACAGCATGTACAAAAAGTTCAGCGAGGATCATGGCTTGTCGCAGAATACGCCTCCTCCTTTCACGACCTTGAAATACCTGAAGGAAATCGCCAAGCTGGAAAGGGGCTATAACGACCATTTCAATACGGCACTGAACATGCTGACCAACGAGCAGTTCACGCTAACCACCAAGTTTTTTGAAACCATTGCCAGTCGGGTGATTCATGTTTACGAGATAGCCAATCGAGATGTCGAGAACTGGCTCAAGGCAGTCATGGCGCCAATGGAAACTCAGGTGCGTGAGCATCAGTTGCAGTTGCGCCGCCGTCTGGAGAGCATCAAGCGCATCCACAAGGCAACGGATACCCTGGAAGACCGTATTGCCGAGCTGGAGCAGATGGAAGCGGTCATCACCGCGCAACTCAGAGACCTCGGCAAGTTGCAGCGGGACTTGGCGCAGGCGCTGGATTTCGAGAACGGATCACAACGACTCGCGGCCTGATAAAAAAGCTGTAAATGCCCCGCACGGAGCCGCCAAGCTCCTGTTGCGGGGGGATATATCCGAATTTAGCCCTGTGCGGTCAGTTTCTCGTACTTGGCCTGCAGCTCTTCCTTACTTTCGACATGCTCCGGATTGACGATAATGCAGTCTACCGGGCAGACCGAGATGCATTGCGGCTCATCATAGTGACCGACGCATTCGGTACACAGGGCGGGATCAATGATGTAGATCTCGTCACCCTGTGTAATTGCGCCGTTGGGGCACTCGGGTTCACATACGTCGCAGTTGATGCATTCGTCGGTAATCGTTAATGCCATGACAGTTTCCTCGTTCGTTTAGTTAAGGTTGATAATTCTTTTGTTCAGCCGGGTGCAAACCACGGGTTGCACAAACTGGCTGACATCCCCGCCCAGCAGCGCAATCTCACGCACCATGCTGGCAGAAATAAACATATACTGTTCGGAAGGGGTGAGAAAAATTGTTTCGACATTTGGGTACAAGTTGCGATTCATGCCCGCTAGTTGAAACTCATATTCAAAATCCGATACCGCCCGCAATCCGCGCAATATGATAGCCGCTTCTTGCTGTTGCAGGAAATGGATAAGCAAGCCGGAAAAGCCGGTGACTTTTACATTGGTGCAATCCGCAAGCACATCGGAAGCCATTTCCACACGTTCCTGCAGGCTAAAAAAAGGCTGCTTGGTCCGGCTGTCGGCAACGGCAACGATCACCTCATCGAACAGGCGCGCGGCGCGGCGAACCAAATCCTCATGACCACGGGTAACCGGGTCGAAGGTGCCGGGGTAAACGACCTTGAGCATAATATCAGCCCGCTTTCTTCAAAAGATAGTAATGCACCAAGCCCGCCTTGCCTTGGCGCCAGATTTGCCAGTCCGACGAAAAATCCAGCGCCGTGTCGGCTTCTGTATAGACCAGGCCGTCATTCTCAAGATGGGGCAACAACCTGGGTAAAACAATAGGCAAAAGATTCAGCTGGTAGGGCGGGTCGACAAAAATTACATCAAAATGCCGCGTTTCCTGCCCGAGGAATTTTACCGCATCCGCAACTACCAGTTCACAATGTTCAGCCTCCAATGTGTCAGCGTTTTTCTTCAGCACACGTGCCACATTGCTGTTCTGATCGACCATCACCACCAGTTTGGCGCCACGCGAAAGGGCTTCGAAGCCCAGTGCGCCACTGCCGGCAAAAAGATCGAGGCAGCGTTTTCCATCCATGATCTGGCCCAGCCAGTTAAACACTGTTTCTCTGACACGATCAGGAGTGGGTCTCAATCCTACCATATCGGGAAAGGTGATCAAGCGGCTGCGCCAGGTTCCACCAATGATGCGGACTTGGTTACTTTTCGCCATTACCACCCACAATTACTGTCACCATTCGTTCGGGGTCAATGCGGCGTTTAAAAGCATCCTTGACATCTGCCAGGGTAACTCTCTCGATCTTGTTGGCAAACTCGTCGATATAGCTCAGTGGCAGGTGATAGAAGCCGATCATTGCCAGGTAACCAAGTATTTTTTTATTGCTGTCGATGCGTAGCGGGAAACCGCCGCCAATATTTTGTTTGGCGCGCCTCAACTCGTCCTGAGTCGGCCCTTGGGTGACAAACCGGCTGAGCGTGGCACGTACAATTTCCAGGGCTTGCTGTGATTGTTCCTGCTTGGTCTGCAAGCCGATCTGGAAGGGGCCTGGCTGGGCCAGTGGCAGAAAATAGCTGTAAACACTGTATGCCAGGCCGCGTTTTTCGCGTACTTCTTCTGTCAGTCGGGATGCAAATCCGCCACCGCCTAAAATGTAGTTGCCAAGGTAAAGCGCAAAGTAGTCCGGATCGTTGCGGCTCATGCCCGGTATGCCGATCAGGATATGGCTTTGGGTGGCCGGATGGGGGATGCGAAGGGTTTCTTCCTGAATTGGCTGGGTTACGTCCGTGAGAGCCGGCAAGGGGGCTGTGCTACGAGGCATGCCGGCGGTAAGCTGTTCCGCGATGGATTCGGCCTGGCTGCGGCTGACATCACCCACCAGGGAGATCACCGCTGCGTCGGCGACATAGTGACGGCGGTAAAACTCGGCTACATCCTGCCGCTGCAGCGTGGCCAGCGTTTCGACCTTGCCGGTGCCGGGCAGTCCATAGGGATGAGCACCATAAAGGGCTGCATAAAAAGCTTTTCCCCCAATCGGCCCGGGCTGCGTGTTCTCCTCTTTCAGGGCTGCGATGGCACGGGCTTTTTCACGTTCAATCGCCGCATCGGGAAAGTCGGGCTGCTGCAACACTTTGGCAAGCAGGTCTAACGACTGGTTGCGTTCGCGTTCACTGCTCAGCGTGCGCAAGGTCATTCCTGCGCGATCCGGGTCAAAACTGGCAGCAAGTTGTGCGCCTACATCGGCGAGGTGGCGGGAAATGGTTTCCTCCGGCAGGCCGCCCGCGCCCAGCATCAATGTCTGTACGGTCAGGCTGGCTAGACCAGCTTGAGCGGGGGTGTCGCGGCGTGCGCCGGCATCGAATTCAACACTGATATCCAGCAGCGGCAGACCACGGCTTTCGACAAAATACACTTGGGCGCCATTGGCAGTTTGCCAGTGCTGGATAGGCAGGGCGGCACTGGCAGCACCAGCCATGAAAAGCGCCAGAATGCCTAGCAGCGAGGTTGTCAGTTTAGTGCGCATGGCGGCCTCCCTTCGTATTTTGTGAAGGACGCTTCGTTTCCATCGGTTGCGGATCTAGTGTGGCGAGCGTCAGTCCATCATCCTGAAGATATTTTTGCGCTATCGACTGGACCTGCTCCGCAGTGACAGCATTGAGCCGCTCCAGCATGATTTTCTCATCGCGCCAGGAAAGCCCCGAGCTTTCCATTTGCCCGATCAGCATGCCCTGGTAAAACATCGAATCGCGCTGGTAGACCTGGTTGGCGATAACCTGGGCTTTGACGCGCTGTAATTCCTCTGTGCTGACGCCGTCGTGCTGCACGCGGGCAATTTCCTGGCGAATACCCTGCTCGAGTTCAAGCACGCTTTTGCCTTCACTGGGTGTGGCTTCGATCAGGAACAGCCCCGGACCACGCGAAATGGCGCCATAAGATGTGCCAACTTCCGTCGCCAAACGGCTTTCACGCACCAGGGACTGGTTCAGGCGCGCGGCAGC
This sequence comes from Gammaproteobacteria bacterium, assembly GCA_018824405.1. Taxonomy (GTDB): domain Bacteria; phylum Pseudomonadota; class Gammaproteobacteria; order Burkholderiales; family Sulfuricellaceae; genus Sulfurimicrobium. The sequence goes on along the minus strand of JAHJGO010000027.1, from coordinate 31,254 downwards.
ATGGCCATCCAGCACGCCCGACAGGATTTCCAGCGCATAGGGTTCGCTATCCTGGCTGACTTCCCGAAGCACGGGCACACGGTAGGCCAGGGCGAGGTAGGGCAGCTTGGCTTGCGCTTTCACCAGCACGCGTTTGATTCCGCGCTGAGGTGGCTCCTGCTGCGGTTTTCGGAGTGGCAGCGGGTGCGCCTTGAGCGGACCGAAATGGGTTTTTGCCAGTTTAAACACTTCCTCGTGGCGGACATCGCCGACCACGACCAGCGTGGCGTTATTGGGCGCATACCAGCGCTGGTACCAGGCACGGGCATCCTCAACACGCATGTTTTCCAGATCATCCATCCAGCCGATGATGGGGTGATGGTAGGGGTGCGCGTTAAAGGCGGCTGCATTCAGCTGTTCGTGGACCAGGGCCTGCGGCTTGTCTTCCGTGCGCATGCGGCGTTCTTCAATCACCACCTGGATTTCCTTGGCGAATTCCTTTTCGGTCAGCACCAGGTTTTCCATGCGGTCTGCTTCCAGTCTGAAAGCCAGCGGCAGTTTGTCGGTTTTCAGTTGCTGGAAATAAGCAGTGTAATCGCTACTGGTAAATGCATTCTCGCGTCCGCCGGCTTCTGCGATGATTTTTGAAAACTGGCCAGCGGGCACCTTGCGTGTGCCCTTGAACATCATGTGCTCCAGAACATGCGCCACGCCGGTCGTTCCGTTCTGTTCATCCATGCTGCCGGCCCGGTACCAGACCTGTGACACCACCACCGGTGCGCGCCGGTCCTCCTTGACGATGATTTTCATGCCATTGGCCAGCAGGTGTTCATAAGGGTTCGCAACTGCGCCCCAGGTTAGTCCAAGCAGGGTTGCCCCCAGCAACGCTTTTGTCAGCACGCAACCTCCTACCTTTTCAGGTTCTATTCGGGATAAAATGGTGGGAATTATAGCCCGGATATTTCATGAACCGGCCTACGTTGTCCCCTTTCACTGCAATATCTCACTGACCAGAATCCAACATGTTTAGTTTCTTCAAAAAATCCGAAGTGCCTGCAGTTGAAGCAGAAAGCAAACCGGAGGGCTGGGCTGCACGGCTGAAACAGGGGCTGACGCGCACCCGTGAACAGTTCGGACGCAAGGTGACAAATCTTTTTGGCAGCGGCGCCAAAATTGACGATGAGTTGTATGAAGAACTGGAAACCATACTTCTGACCTCGGACGTGGGTGTGGCTGCCACCCAGTATCTGCTCGACGATCTTCGTGTACGCGTCAAGCGTGAGGGCATGGAGGAGGCAGGGCAGCTGAAAGATGCGCTGCAGCAGTCCCTGCGGGCATTGCTTCAGCCGCTGGAGGCGCCGCTGGATATTGCAGGCCATCGTCCATTCATCATCATGCTGGCGGGGGTGAATGGGGCTGGGAAAACCACTACCATCGGCAAATTGGCCAAGTATTTTCAGTCGCAGGGAAAGTCGGTGCTGCTGGCCGCAGGGGATACCTTTCGTGCTGCCGCCCGGGAGCAGCTGATGATCTGGGGCGAGCGCAATAACGTGACTGTCATCGCTCAGGAGAGCGGTGATTCCGCCGCCGTGATTTTCGACGCTATCCAGGCAGCCAAGGCGCGTGGCATCGATGTGGTGCTGGCGGATACTGCCGGGCGACTGCCTACACAACTGCACCTGATGGAAGAGATCAAGAAAGTGAAGCGCGTTATCGCCAAGGCCGATCCCACGGGCCCTCACGAAGTGCTGCTGGTACTCGACTCCAATACCGGCCAGAACGGCCTGGCGCAGGTCAAGGCCTTCGATGACGCGCTGCAGGTGAGCGGCCTGGCGCTGACCAAGCTCGATGGAACTGCCAAGGGCGGCATCATTGCGGCTATCGCCCGTACCCGGCCGATTCCGATTCGCTTTATCGGGGTGGGCGAGCAGCTCGATGATCTGCGGCCATTCGTGGCGCAGGAATTTGTTTCGGCCCTGTTCGAGTAGGCTGCTACAGCAGGCCCAGAATAAATTCCCATTCCTTGGGATCGACCGGCGTGATCGAGAGCCGGTTGCCCCTCTGCAGGATGCGCATATGCTCCAGTTCAGGGTGGCTGCGCAACTCCTTGATGCCAATGAGGCGGGTTTTCTTGACCAGCTTCACGTCCACATTCATCCAGCGCGGGTTTTCAGGCGTTGCCTTGGGGTCGAAATATTTATTTTTGGGGTCAAACTGGGTCTGGTCCGGGTAAGCCAGCTTGCTGACCGTTGCCAGTCCGACAATGCCCGGTTCGTCGCAACTTGAGTGATAGAAAAAGACCTGGTCGCCGACTCTCATCTGGTCGCGCATGAAATTTCGTGCCTGGTAGTTGCGTATGCCATACCAGGCCACGCTCTGGTTGGGCATGGCTGCAAGGTCGTCCACGCTGACATCGGAAGGTTCTGATTTCATGAGCCAGTAACGCATGTGTTCATCCTGAATTCAAATGTGTTGATGTGTGCTTCTGGGGAAGCGATAGAGCTGGTGTTCGGTGAGCGCCGCATCGAGCGGCATGTCCCAGGGGTCGCGCGGTACTTGCTGAACTTTCTGGCATTCGTAGCCGATCCCGACCAGATAGGGTTTGCGCCAGATTTTTCGGCGGCCAAGAAATGCCAGGCTGGTGTCGTAGAACCCGCCTCCCATGCCCAGCCGGAATCCGTCCTCGTCAAACCCCACCAGCGGCATGAACAGCAGGTCCAGCTGGTTGGCGCGTATCGGTCGGGGTGACCAGTGTTCGTGGATGCCGAAGCGATTGAGATACCAGCTGGGGCGGCTGGTTAGACGCGTGAAGTAAAGATGCCTCTGGAAGCGACGCGGCACCACGGGCAAATAGCAGGATTTTCCAAGGAGCAATGCCTGGTTGAGCAGGGGCAGCAGATCCAGCTCACCTTCGAAGGGCAAATAAAACCCGACGCGGCTGTAGCGCATCAGCAGGCGCTCGCGTTTTGCCACGCGCAGCAGGCCATTAGCTGCCGTGCGCCGCTGATGCGGCGAAAGCTGGCTGCGCAAACGGCGCAAATGGCGCCTCAGTTGGGATTTATTCAAGTTGTGCGAATGAAAATGGACAACAGGTGGGGGCGGTAAGAGCCCCCCGCGCATGCCGTCAGGCTATCATCTTGAACCTGAGGTCCAAGAGGGTCGCGGCCAGAGCGCATCAGGCACATCCGCAAGGGACGCGCACAACAGCACTCTTAATAGCTACAACCTAACTTTATATATTGGTTCAAAGAATATCTAGCCTAGACGAACACCGCAGGGGACAACTCGGTGAAGCTGGTTGCAAAAGACACATTTCACTTGCAACCTGCTAAAAAAGTTCATCCTGCTCCGTCATTGCCTGCTCGATCTGAGCCTGCATGGCATTCATTCTACTCTTGAACTCGCCGATGTCAAAAGAACCGGCGATGTGGGTATTCAGCAGTTCGTGCGTGATGTTCAGTGCGGCCATGATGGCAATGCGTTCCACCCCGATGACTTTGCCGCTATCGCGGATTTCGCGCATTTTCCGGTCGAGATAGTCTACTGACTGGAGCAGCGCTTCCTGTTCGTCCTCGGGGCAGGCAACACGGAACTCGCGCCCCATGATGGCGACGTCCAGGCCCTTGATTTCGCTCATTCGGCGGACTCCGGAATTTGTTCCATCAGTGCTTCCAGGCGGGTTTGCGCCCCATGAATCTTGTCGCCAAGGAGCTTGCTCTGGTTCTGGGCGGAGGCCAGTTGCTGACGCAACTGAATATTTTCGGCGCGCAACTGCTGGCACATGCGTGCAATCTGCGTGACTTTTTCTTCGAGGGATTTCAATTCCGCTTGCATGCGCACACTATAATTTGAAAAATCCTGCTAGGTCAACTGCTAACGCAGCGTTTTGAAAGTATTTTAATAGACTATAAAGGCGCTTAAGCAGGCATCATGTAAAAGCCTGTTGCAGCCGATGCCAATCCAGATGTGTTTCTACCGCATCTGCCATGCGTTCTATCCCCGCTTCCCGCAGGGCTTCATAATCATGTATGGATGGCGCAGCCAGCCCCGCCCAGTGGAGCAGTGCAGCGCAAGCCTCCCGCCGGTCGAACAGGCCATGGATGTAGGTGCCGAGGATCTGGCCGTCCTCTGAAATGGAGCCATCGTTTCTATCTTCGAGCCGTGCTGCCGGCCGGTTCAGGGCAGGGCCTGTACTCACACCGGCGTGGATTTCATAGCCGCTTACCTCCGCATCCACAAGCGCCAGCTTCCCGCTTGCCCGCCGCAACTGTTTCACTTCTTTTAGCTCGGTCTCCATATCCAGCAGACCCAGGCTGGCACTTTCGCCCGCGCCGGATTCCAGCCCCAGAGGGTCATGGATGCGCCGCCCCAGCATCTGGAAGCCGCCGCAGATGCCGATGAGTTTTCCGCCGTAGCGCAAATGTTTCTGGAGCGCATCTTCCCAGCCATTTTTTTTCAGCCAGTCGAGGTCGTCGCGCACGTTCTTGCTGCCCGGCAGGATGATCAGATCGGCGTGGGGAACCGGTTCGCCTCCAGTGACAAAGCGCAGGGCCACATCAGGATGCAGGCGTAGCGGGTCGAAATCGGTGTGGTTGCTGATTCTTGGCAGCAAGGGCACGATCACTCGCAAGGGCTCGACCGCATCGGCTCCGAATGACAGCCTGCCGAGTCCGTCTTCTGCTTCCAGATGCAGGCCGTGCAAATATGGGAGCACCCCGAACACCGGCTTGCCGGTACGCTTTTCGAGCCACTCCAGGCCGGGCTGGAGCAGGCTGATGTCGCCACGAAAGCGGTTGATGACAAAACCTTTCACGCGCGCCTGCTCGGCGGCTGAAAGCAGTTCCAGCGTGCCTACCAGATGGGCGAAGACTCCGCCGCGGTCGATGTCGGCAACCAGTACAACCGGGCAATCCGCCGCTTCGGCAAAGCCCATGTTAGCGATTTCGTGTTCGCGCAGGTTGATCTCCGCGGGGCTGCCAGCCCCTTCGATCACAACGTGGTCGTAGCTTGCCTTGAGGCGCCCGAAAGAGGACAGCACTTTTCCCAGCAATTGTGGCTTGAAGTGGTGATAGGTATCGGCATCCATGTTGCCTATGGACCGGCCATGGACAATCACCTGGGCGCCGATATCGGTATTGGGCTTGAGTAGCACGGGGTTCATGTCAGTATGGGGCGGAAGATTGCACGCCTGTGCCTGCACCGCCTGAGCCCGGCCGATCTCGCCATTGTCCACGGTCACCGCGCTGTTCAGCGCCATGTTCTGCGGCTTGAACGGGGCAACGCTCTGGCCGCGGCGGCGGAGCACGCGGCAGATGCCCGTAACCAGCGCGCTTTTGCCTGCATCGGAAGTGCAGCCCTGGATCATCAGTGTTTTCGCGCTCATGGCAGTCCCAGAGCCAGAGAAACGAGTATGGCCGCCTCGCTCAGTTCTACCGTGGCGCCCAGCGTGTCGCCGGTCATGCCGCCCAGGCGTCGCATCATCATCCAGCGCAGTAGCGGCCAGGCGACAAGTGCTGCTGCCAGTGCAATCCAGCCAGGCTTATCGGTAAAAAAAGTGACAGTAGCCACAAGAAATAGTGTCAGTATCGCGGCTTTCCGTGGCAGATGGGCCGCCAGCGCGGAGCCCATGCCGCCTGGCCGGACATAAGGCGTGGTCAGAAGCAGCGCAAGCAGCACCGACCGGCCCAGTACCGGGGCAAGAGCCAGTGCAGGCCATGCCTCCGTCTTCAGCAAAGCCACCAGTGCAGCAAATTTCAGCAGCAACACAAGCATTACCGTGGTGACGGCTGCCGGGCCGCTACGCGGGTCTTTCATGATTGCCAGGGTGCGTTCCCGGTCGCCGTGGCCGCCCACCCAGGCGTCGGCGCTATCAGCCAGCCCATCCAGGTGCAGCCCGCCAGTGACAAGCGCCCAGGCCGCGGTCAGCAAGGCCGCCTGGAGCAGTGGGTCTGCATGTCCGACAAGAAATTGCAGGCCTGCCAGTAACCCGCCGATCAGGAGCCCGATCAGCGGGTAGGCAAGCACCGACCGGCCCCAGTCCACCGGGCCCGGCGCAGCTTTCAGGGAAACGGGCAGGCAGGTGAGAAACTGCAAGGCCAGCAGAAAGACTTTCATGCTTGTGGATTGCCGTGGAACAGCAGTTGCGTCAGGGCCTGGTCGCCGCTACCGAGAATCCGGATACGGCTGCGCCCGGCAAAAGGTACGTCCAGGCAGAACATGTTATGGATGGGAATCTGCAGCGCCTGACACAGGATCACGCGATTTACGCCGCCGTGCGCCACGACCAGGAAGTGCTTGCCTGCATGGCGCAGCAGCAGGTCGTTCCAGCCCGCCGTAACCCTCGCGGCAAAGGCTGCCAAGCCCTCCCCGCCGGGTGGCGTGAAGCTGGCCGGGTCGCGCCAGAGCCGGTCGAGGCAGCCGGGATCGTCCTGCATCAGTTCCTCTGGTGTGCGCCCTTCCCACGCGCCGAAGCCAATCTCTCTGAGGTGGACATCGGTTTCCATTGGAATGCCCGTGTTTGCGGCAAGCTCGGCGGCAAATCCGGCGCAGCGCAGGAGGGGGGAGCTGACCACGATTTGCCACGAATTACTGTCCGGACAGGCCGCGCGCATCTGTGCCCAGCCCGTTTTGCTCAGCGGGTCATCGGTGTGGCCACGGAAGCGGATTCCTCCCTCCGGCTCGCCGTGACGGAGCAGGTCAACGGTCGTAATCGATGATTCGTTCATTGCGACACTCCGGCGTCGCCGAAAGTGGCCATCTGTCCATGCAGTGCGGCGGCAAGGCGCAGAACCGGCAGCGCCACCGCAGCGCCGCTGCCCTCGCCCAGGCGCAGCCCCAGGGTCAGCAGCGGCCGGGCGTCCAGCGCCTGCATCAGGTGAACATGACCAGGTTCAGCCGAGGCATGGCCGTAGAACCACCAGTTCGGCGCATCCGGCCGGATTTGCATCGCTACCAGGGCCGCCGCACTGGCGATGAAGCCGTCCACCAGCACGGGCAGACCCATCTGGGCGCAGGCAATGTAGGCGCCGGCCAGTGCCGCAATCTCGAAACCACCGACGTGGCGAAGCGCCTCCAGCGGAGAGGTGATCGCTGCGCGGTGCAGCTCCAGCGCTTCATCGATGATTCTTGCCTTGCGCGCTACACCGGCCACATCCAGCCCGGTGCCCGGCCCTGCAATTTCGCTGGCGGCGCGCCCCAGCAGGGCGCAGGCCAGGGCGGTGGCTGCCGTGGTGTTGGCGATGCCCATCTCGCCGCCGATGAAAAGTTGCGCATCGTCTCTCAGTGCCCGCTCCGCCGCGTCTCGACCGGCCTGCAATGCTGCTGCCAGTTGCTTCTCGGTCATCGCCGGGCCATGGCGGAAATTGGCCGTACCGCTGGCCGCCTTTTGCACCACCACGCCAGCCATGGCGCCACTGTTTGCGACGCTACCCACGTCCACCACTTCAAGCGTCGCGCCCAGGCTGCGCGCCAGCACGCTGATCGCTGCCCCACCGCGGGCAAAATTGAGGATCATCTGTCCGGTCACTTCCTGGGGGAAGGCCGACACGCCCTCGGCGGCGATGCCGTGATCGGCGGCAAACACCACGATGCGCGCCCGCGCAAGCTCGGGCTGCTGGGTGCCCTGCATCGCGGCGAGGCGGATGGCGATCCCTTCGAGATCGCCCAATGAGCCGGGCGGTTTGGTGAGCTGCATCTGGCGCGCTCGCGCCGCCTTCAGTTCAGCCATGTTGAAAGGCGCTGCCGGCATTTCCAGCCACTTGTCCCAGGGTGATATGGCCGAGGGCTTGAAACTCATAATAGACTTCCTTTCAACATCAGTGGCAGGCCCGCCGTCACCAGTGTTACCCGGTTGCAGGCTTGCGCCAGCTCCTGGTTCAGGCGCCCTGCCTCGTCGCAATAGCGCCGGGTCAGCTCACCCAGGGGGACAATGCCCATGCCGACTTCATTGCTCACCAGGATGACGCGGCCGGGCAGGGCGGGCAGAATTGCCAGCAAGGCGGCGCGTTCCCTCAGGAACAGTGCCTCATCGGCAATCACGTTGTTCAGCCACAGTGTCAGGCAATCCACCAGCAGGCAGCGGTCGGGTGCGGCAGCGTCCTTCAGCGCGGCAGCCAGCCGCAGCGGCTCTTCCCGCAGTTCCCAGCCGGCGGGACGACGTTCCCGGTGGTGGGCGATGCGCCTCGCCATTTCCTCGTCCCCCGCGGTCGCCGTGGCGATATAGGTGACCGCAAGCCCGCTCTCGGCGGCAAGACGCTCCGCCAGAGCGCTTTTGCCTGAACGGGCACCCCCGAGGATCAGTTCCTTCATATCAAAACAAGCGCCTTTGTCCATTGCTTCCTCTCCCGCAGGCGGGAGAGGATTGTCTCGCCCGTGTGAGCAGCTCTGCTGCCACTCGCGGCGGGGACACTCCTTGCGGGTGAGGAGAGGGGGATGCATATGGAAGAAGCAGCCGAGCTTTTCACAGATCCACTCCTTTTTGCGCCTTGACCCCGGCGCGGTAGGCGTGTTTCATATCAGTGATTTCAGACACGGTGTCGGCCAGTTCGACCAGCTCCGGCGAAGCGCCGCGGCCGGTGACGACGACATGCTGCATGGGTGGGCGGGAGGCGATGGCATCCAGCACGGCATCCTGCTCGAGATAGCCGTAGCTCAGCAGGTAGGTGAGTTCGTCCAGCACCACGATATCAATGGATGGGTCGGCCAGCATGCGTTCTGCAACTTGCCAGCCACGCCGGGCGGTAGCAATGTCCTGTTCGCGATCCTGGGTGTCCCAGGTAAAGCCGTCGCCGAGCACATGCCATTCCACGCCGGGCTGGCGGCTGAAGAAAGCTTCTTCGCCAGTATCTGTTCGGCTCTTGATGAACTGGGCTACGCCCACTTTCATGCCGTGGCCCAGGGCGCGGGCAACCATGCCGAAGGCTGACGAGCTCTTGCCCTTGCCGTTGCCGGTGAGCACCAGCAGCAAGCCGCGCTCGAGGGTGGCGCGGGCGATATTCGCATCGATCACCGCCTTCTTGCGAGCCATGCGGGCGTTGTGGCGGCTGTCACTGTCGTTGTTCACGGGCGTGCGGCGTGTCGAGTATTGCCAAGCCAAAAGGCGGCGGCAACATGAATCGCGGCAGCCAGGCCGAGGTAACTCGCCATGGTCGACAGCATGTGCGGAAAATATTTCACCATGCGCGGGATGAATTCACCCAGGCTGGGTTCGGCGAACTGTCCGGAGAAGAAGTAAAACCCTCCGCTGGAGAACAGTTCTGCCCCCACCGCGCCAGCCAGTGCGCAACCAGCCAGCCACGGCAGCGCTGACCAGGACAGGCGATGGTGGCGGGCATAGGCGCGGCCAGCCAGGAACAGGGCGAAATAGGCCGGGATGAGGAATCCGTATGCCGGCGAAACGCAGAAGTCGCTTATTCCACCCCAGGTGATGGCGGCAAAATCGATGAATGCAGCGCCCAGCATCAGGGCAGGAGCTATCCAGAGTGGCCGCAGATAGACGCCAACAAGAAAGAACACTGCCCATGTGGCGTCAGGAAGAAAATGCAGGTTTGCCCAGTGATGGCTGCGTGTAAGCGCCATCAGCAGGACAAGGCAGAAGCCGATGGCGAGTTGCTGGCGGAAGGTCAGGGTTAACATGGCAAGCTCCATAAAAGGCCGGAAAATCGCCACTCCCCATGAACGGGAATGGCGGGATATTGGCTACTTTGCAGGCTGGTAGCGCACGCCCACGAAAATATTCACCCCTGGCGTGTTATAGCCCCGCGCCAGTTCGTATTGCCGGTCAAACAGATTGTTGGCCCGCGCCTGGAGCGTCCACGCCTTGTTCAGGGCGTAGCTGGCGCTGGCGTTGAGCAGTCCGTAGCCGCCCATTTTTAGGGTGTTCCCGGCATCGCCGTAGCGGTCGCCGGAAAAGACCCATTCGCCGGCCAGCTTCCAGGCACCCAGCTCGCGGCCGAGCTTGACGGTGCCGTGCTGCTCGGCGCGGTTGATCAGGGTCTTGCCGGTGTTGCTGTCCTCCGGTTGTTGCAGGGTCAGGTTGGCATCGAGTCGGAAGTCACCCAGGATGGTGGAGCCGGACAGGGTGATGCCGCGCAAGCTGGCCTCGTTGACGTTGGCAGGTTTCCATGTCCAGGAGCCGGGGGCGATGGGCATCCAGGCAATCAGGTCGCTGACCTGGTTGTCGAAATATACCGCCCTGAAATGGTGCATGCCGCCATCGTAATGAAGCGAGGCTTCCTTGTTGCGGGAGCGTTCCGGGCGCAGATCCGGGTTGCCAGCATTGGGCCAGTACAGGTCGTTGAAGCTGGGAGCTTTGAAGGCGCTACCCAGGCCGGCGCCAACGCGCCACTGGGGAGCAAGCTGGTAACCATAGCCGAAGTGGCCGGTGGCGTGGCTGCCGAATTGGGAATTGTCGTCGTTGCGCAGGTTCGCCTGGAAACGATGCTGCCCGGCTTGTGCCTGGTAGCCGGCGAACCAGGACTGGATGGTGCGGGATGAAACGCTATAAGCCGAGGTGCCGCTGACCTTCTGCTCCAGACGCTCCACCCCGAGCAGGGCCGTGCCGGGCCCGACGTCAAGGTCGTTCTGCCACAGGAACTGGTTCTGGTCGGTATTGATCACATCCTTGACGGCGCTGTACTCGCTGGAGTGATCGGCACCGGTGCTGATGCGCACCAGGCTCTGCCAGTGGTCGTTGATCCGGTTTTTGCTGTAGACATTGAAAGTTGACAGGGACTGGTCGCGATAGTAATCGATGCTCGATGAATAGCCGTCATAATGGCTGCGTCCCTGGCTGGCGAATCCATCCACGCCGATCTCGTGACCTGCCGCCAGGGTACGGGCCAGTTTTATCGACAGATTGGTATTGCGGTGGCCGTCCTTGTCCTGGTTCTGGCCGCTATAGGATGGATTGCCGGGGGCATACGAGGAAATGCCGTCCGACTCCCTGTGACCTGCTTGAATGCTGAAACGGTTGTCGCCGAGCTCGCCGCCGTAACCCGCGCTCAGGGTCTGGGTGTTGAAGCTGCCGATGCCGGCGGAGAAGTTTGCTGCCGGGGTGCCTTTTCCGTTGCGGGTAAATATCTGGATCACTCCGCCGATGGCATCAGAGCCGTACAGGTGGCTGGCCGGTCCGCGCAGGATCTCGATGCGCTCGATCTGGTCGAGCGGAATGTTTTCCAGGGCAGTGGACCCGGTGGTGGCGGAGCCGACGCGCATGCCGTCAATCAGCACCAGGGTATGGCCGGCGTTTGCGCCACGCAGATAGACGGAGGCAGAGGCGCCGGGACCGCCGTTGCTGGAGATTTCCACGCCGGGCTGCGTTTGCAGCAATTCCACCAGGGTGGACTGACCCGCTGCGCGGATATCCGCCGCGGGAATGATGGATACGTCAGCCACCAGATTTCCGATCGGCTGGAGTGAGCGTGTGGCCGTCACCACCATGTCATCAAGTTGGTAAAGGGGCAGTTCTTCGGCAAAAGCGCTATTGATCAGGGCCAGGGAAGTCAGGCCCAGTTTGAGGGTGTGGTTCATTGCAGTTTCCATTGAGTCGGCCAGCGTCCCCGCAGTCCGTAAGTTCAAATAATGGAAATGTCACGAGAATGGCGCAACCAAGCCAATCAGCTAGCGTCACCCCGCAGCATTTCCGCACCAGATTCAGGCCGGTCTCCGGGCTCGTGAAAAAACGTATCGCCTTCCCATGGCTTGCGCCACAGTGGCATGTCGATATGTTCGCGCTCACTTACCGTTGCGGGGGCAGCACAGGCTTTGCCAGTTTGAAAGGCTCACCTGTTTCCCGTTTAACCTGCGTACTTGTGGAAGTAAACAGGCACCTGAAATTCAGGCGGCGATTCTAGCATACAATCGCGCACGAACCGGTCTTATGGATATTAGAGACTCTTGCCTCTCCATGGCCGCTGTGAATGCTTTGGGCTCCTGGCGGAGTGTGGGGCAATAGTCGCTACGTCCATTGGGGAAGTGACGAAATTTTGCTATTGTTCGCATCATGCTCAAAGATGCTATCGACCTCTCCAGAATCAGCCGCGTTCTGGTCATCAAGCTGCGCCACCACGGCGATGTGCTGCTGACTTCACCGGTGTTCACTGTATTGAAAAACCATGCGCCCCATCTCGAGGTGGACGCACTGGTCTACCAGGATACGGCAGAGATGCTGACCTATCATCCCTCCATCTCGGAGGTGCATACCATCAACCGGAACTGGAAAAAACTCGGTCCGCTCCGGCAGGCTGGCGAGGAATGGCGCCTGCTTTCATGCCTGAGGGCGAGACGTTACGACCTGATTATTCATCTTACGGAACATAATCGGGGCGCCTGGCTGACTCGCCTGTTGGGCGTGCCACATGCCGTGACGCGCAATGTGCGCGGGCGGGGCCGTTTCTGGCGCAACAGCTTTAGCCATTCCTTTCCCGTTCCTGGCAGGACGTTTCGTCATACGGTCGAAACGCATCTCGATGCTTTGCGTCGGATCGGCCTGTATCCGGACGAGAGTGAGCGCATGCTGACTTTGGTGCCTGGCGAGGCGGCACGAAGCGATGTGCAGCAGAAACTGGCGCAGCATGGTCTGGCGGGCAAGGACTTTATTCATATCCATCCGGCTTCGCGCTGGCTGTTCAAGTGCTGGCCGGCGCATCACATGACGGAGCTGATACGTTCGCTGCAAGACCAGGGGCATCAGATCGTGATCACAGCGGCGCCGGATATGGCTGAGCAGGCGCTGGTGCAGGAGGTGCTGGCGCCGCTTGAACGTCCGGTGGTGGATCTTTCCGGCCAATTGAGTCTGAAGCAACTGGCGGCGCTGACGGGGATGGCCAGAGTTTTTGTCGGGGTGGATTCGGCGCCCATGCACATCGCAGCGGCAATGCAAACGCCAGTGGCTGTCCTGTTCGGCCCCAGCGGCGATCTTGAATGGGGGCCGTGGCGTGTGCCGCACCGCGTCCTGACTTCGGCGCATATTTGTCGTCCGTGCGGCAACGATGGCTGCGGTGGCAGCAAGCGCAGTGAATGTCTGGAAGCGATTTCGGTCGAGCGCGTGCTGGCGGCGGTGCAGGAACTGCTGCAGGCCAGGTGAAGTGCGTTGCAGCGGCTATTATTCTTCGGTCAATACCCGAACCAGCCACTGCCCGATATCCGTGATTTCCCCCGGACACACGGAATGAGCCATCGGGTATTCGCGCCACTCAACTCGGTAGCGATGGTCCTGTAAGCGATTACGCGAGGCGATTCCCTGTGCGACTGGTATAACGCTGTCCGCCGTGCCATGTGCCATGAAAATCGGCAGATGGGCATTGGTGGGGCTGGCTTCGGTGTCCAGTGTGTCGGGTAGCGGCAGATAGGTGGACAGGGCGAGTACGCCAGCCAGCGGCGCTTCGTGGCGCAGGCCGGTATGAAGCGCGATGGCGCCGCCCTGGGAAAATCCGGCCAGCACGATACGAGAGGCGGGAATGCCGCGTGCTTCTTCCAGTCGGATCAGCGCCTCCACTTGCTGTTGCGAGGCGCGGATGCCGGTCTCGTCTTCAGTCTGGCGCAGATCCAGACTCCTGACGTCGTACCAGGCAGGCATGACGTAGCCGTTATTGATCGTAACTGGCAGCAGCGGTGCGTGCGGAAAGATGAAGCGTACCGCCATCCCTGCAGGCAGTCCAAGCTCTGGCACGATGGGGGCAAAGTCGTGGCCATCAGCGCCAAGACCGTGCAACCAGATGACGGCGCTGGCAGGCTTGGTGCCGGTAATGATTTCGAGTGCATCCATTTGGAAATCTAGCCTTTGGCAACTACGTCAAAACCCGTCTGGACATAATCCGGGCCCCGTTCAACGGCAGCCTGCAGGCGAATGGTGTAAGTCTTTCCCTGTGCTTTGAGCTGAACCAGCCGTGCCGGAGTATGCGCGGTAGTGAGCAGCAGCAGGCTGCGTCCCAGTTGCAGTTTTGGCAGATCGGGAAGATAAATTGCTGGGCTGGGCGCGCCCTGCTCGCCGGGCAGGGGGTGAAGCTCGACTACAATCGCGGTCTGGCTCAGGGTCTGGATGCCCGCGTGCACCTTGCGTGGAGGTTCGTTGCTGATGCGACGTACGATGCCTATGGCAAAACTTTTACCGATAGCTGCTTTAAGACCCACCAGCGTGCCGATTTTCAGCGGTTCTTTGCTGTTGCGCGTAAAAGTAACGCCATAGCCGCTCAGAGATTCATTTTCCACTTGCCACTGCTGCGCCCCCGGCTCAAACAGCTCGGGTTCTCCACTCGGCTTGAGCGCGGTTTTTGTGTTCGTATTTTCGACACTGAATGTTGCGGTTACGCCGCTATTCTTCCCACTCTGAAGATAAGACACGATATTGGCAAAATTCTGCATTACCAGCAGAGATTTTTCGGCCGTTACTCTGGCATGTTTGCGCGTGGTCGACTGGCCTGACCAGCGCTCCATGACTTCCTCGATCAGCTCGAGGCAGGAGGGTAGTCGGCAGTCCTCACCCAGTTTGAGTCGGGCGGGCAATTCTCCCTGCTTGAGCTGTTCCACTATTTTGGTGATAGTTACCAGCATCAGTTCGATGCCCCAGTAGCGGTATTTCTCGCCCAGCATGTTGCGGCGCAGCTTTCTGGCGGGCTTGGTGTCGCCCAGATTGACGGCATAAAGCTGACGGTGGGGGCGAAAATCGGACTCTATCACCAGGCTTTTTGCCCAGCTGTCGAGCCACAGGTCAATACTTTCGATCTGTGCCGGACGCAGGCTGGCTGGGTTGGCCAGATGCAGCATCATCGGCTGCAGATATTCGCTGGCGCAACTGGTGTCGTCCTGCTGCGGCTGTAAGCGTACCGGAATTCGGTCAATCTTTTCCTGCTCGGCAAACAGGAAAAGCCGGTGCAGACGGCGCCACACATGCGCCTCGACCGGCAGATAGCGCATATGGCTCCATTTCGCCTGCATGGCATGAAAATGCAGCGCTTTGGCAGTCAGCAAGGGTAATTGCTCGCGGATTTTTGTGCTGCCGGAGTTTTTGGCGAAACTACGTATACATTGTTCATAGCCGGCCCCCATTTCCTCCCAGAACTGAAGAATAGTGGGCAAAAGTTGGCGCGAGGCGTTATCAGGGTCATCTGTTGCGGCGAGGTATTCACGGCACAGGGTTTCCTGCAGCGAACTGGCTTTATCGTCCAGATAGAGCAGTACCCGTATCCGCTCCTTGAGTGACGTGTCGGCATTGCGGTTGAGACCGCCCAGGGCTTTGACGATCTCCTGCTGTGCCTGGTGGATGTCATTCTGTGGCAATTCCTGCACCCAGATGGTGGCGGACTTGAGATCGCCAACGGGATCGTCGCTGGTTTTGCGCAGCAGAGCGTTGATCAGCCCCTTGAAGTCAAACATGGTTTCCCCGAGTCATCGTGTTTCGTGCCGCATGATTGTACGCTGCCGGCTGTTTAATGCAAAAGGCATCATTCCTGAATACTCTCCGGCTTGGGGCGTTGTGCCGATTTGGGACGGAAGGGCTGAACCGCTTCCGGCCGGGTTTCAAGGTATGGGCCGCCGATCAGGTCGATGCAGTAAGGGACTGCAGCGAAAACGCCATCCAGCGTTTCCTTGATTGCCTTGGGCTGTCCGGGCAGGTTGAGAATCAGACTTTGTTTGCGAATCACCCCCACCTGGCGAGAAAGAATGGCGGTCGGCACATATTTCAGGCTCACTGCGCGCATCTGTTCGCCGAAGCCATCCAGCACCCGGTCTGCCACGGCCAGTGTAGCTTCCGGTGTGACGTCGCGCGGTGCCGGTCCGGTGCCGCCGGTGGTGAGTACCAGGCAGCAGTTTTCTTCGTCTACCAGTTGTTTTATTGCGGCCTCGATTTGTGTCTGTTCATCCGGCACCAGGCATGTGACCGTCTGGTGCGGGGTAGCGAGGGTGGTTTCCAGCCAAGTGCGCAGGGCGGGAATGCCCTGATCTTCATATACGCCCTGGAATGCCCGGTCGCTGACGGTGATGAGGCCGATTTTTGCCGGTGGATGAGCTTGATTCATGGTGACCCCTTAATTTAGTAAATGATTCTAACCTGATTCGCTTTGCCTGCCGTAATGAGAAATTGTCTTTTGTTGTCAAGACGGTCGCTATACAATCGGTCGGAAATAGAATGAGTCCAGGAGGCGATCATGCAGGGCTTGCAGCGCGTACAGGATTTTCTGGTATTGCTGGTATTTCTAGCGGCGCCGGTAGTCGCCAGTGCCGATACAGTCGAGATCAGGTTTTCTCCCGGCTTGGTGGGTGTTGCGGATTATCGTGCCGGCAAAGCAGAGCTGCCAGCAGTTTTGCTGCTGCACGGCTTCCTGCAGACGCGCAATTCTCCACCCATGAGCCGTCTCGCAGATGCACTATCCGACGCCGGTTATCCGGTTCTGGTTCCAACCCTCACTCTGGGGGTAAGCCGCCGCAACAAAAGTCTGTCGTGTGAAGCGGTTCACAAGCACACTCTGCCGGATGATCTGCAGGAAGTCAGCCAGTGGTTAAACTGGCTTGCCAATCATGGATATAAAAAGGTTGTCATGATTGGTCACAGCTCAGGCAGCAAGGATGTCCTGGCTTATCTGGTGGACAAGCCAGGCGTGCTGGTGGAGCGCGCCATCCTGGTGGGAATCACGCCTATTGAGGTGGATGCCGAGCAGCACCGCAAGGCCCGTGCAGAAAAGCCGGCCATGTCTGGTCAGATGCCGCCCCTGGGGCGTTTTACAGTAGCTTATTGCAAGAATAATTATGTTGCCACGGTGCCTGCCTATCTTTCTTATGCGGATTGGACTGGGGATGTAATCGCGAATGCGCTGGGCAAGATCAAAGTGCCAGTGGATGTCGTACTGGGGACAAAAGATCAGGTGATTTCACCCACGTGGCGGGGCCAGCTTGAAAAAAGCCGCGTGCCGTTGACCTTGATTGAAAATGCAGGCCATTTCTTTGACGGAGAGCACGAGTTTGAACTGAATGACCGGGTACTTGAAATTCTGAAAAAGAAACACCGCTAGGCAATGCGATTTCTGCTCGGTACTTTCTTACCGCTCTCGTTCAAAACCTACGGTATTGCCTTTATCGTTATGGTGACGCTGTTCTTTGGCTTGGCCAGCTGGTTCACGCTGAATAAAATCCATTCTACCCAGATTGAAATTGAGCGAAATAGCCAGCGCGCCGCCAGTGCCGAAGTTGCACAGGCATTACTACAACTGACCAAGGAACTGGAGCAGGTAGCGCATGCACTGACGGCATGGGATGAAACGCGCCAACAGTTGAGTGATCCGGCTTACTACGATTACTGGCGCATTAACCGTGCCTTGCAGGGTGGGGTTGTGCCGGATTTTGTCAAATCAGTGGCGCTCTATAATCGCCAGGGGCATCCTCTTGGCACGGTCTCGCCGGATATGCCTGCCATGGTGGATGAACTCTCACCCACCAGAGTCACCAAGCAGGGCGGGAGAGATTTTATTTATCTGACCCAGCCGGTCCAGGATATGGAGGTCAGGGGGCAGATTTCTGGTTATGCCGTGCTCAAGATCGATTTTCAGCCTGCTTTGCTGAGCGTGCAGCGCTTTCGCTATGTCGATTCTGCCAGTATTGTTTTGTCCTTGCGTGAAGGTGAAACCATTCAGTCTGATCTGGATGGGCGTGTTTTATTTAATGTGATTCCCAATGAGGAAATTTCAGCGTTGCTGAAATTCATGACCCGCTACCAGTACCAGATCATGTTTATTGTTTTGCTGCTGTCCTGGGTTTTCTATGCTGCGCTGGCTGTTTTGCTGTCGAAGCCCCTGCTGCGATTGTCAAAGCATATCGACACTTTGCGGGACGGTCGAGATGGCCTGGTACTCGATTCTCTTGATGGCCGTTTTCTGGTCAAGGAGTTGGAAAAAGTCCGGATTTCACTTAATGATTACCAGCGCGAGCTGGAATCCATGCATACCAGTCTGGACCAGAAAAATACCGAGTTGTGGACCATGGCACACCGTGATCCACTGACTGGCATATTCAACCGGCGTTGTTTTGATGAGGACTGGCGGATGTTGTTGTCGGTCGCTAGCGGACATCGTGTCGCAGTCTCGGTCATGCTATTTGATTGTGATCATTTCAAGGCGATTAACGATACCTATGGCCATCAGGCTGGCGACCAGGTGCTGAAGTCGATTGCGCAGGTCTTGCAGCTTACCTTGCGTTCCGGCGATCGGCTCTACCGTCTGGGGGGAGACGAATTCGTCACCATGTTTCTGGATGCGGACATCCGCCGCGTAGAAGAAGTTGCAAAGCGTTGCGTTGAGGCGGTGGATCAATATGATTTTTCACTGTTGGGGATCAAGGAGCCGATTCGGATCAGCATCGGTTTGGCTTATGCAGAAGGCGTTCATACCGAAAACCTGATGTCCCTGCAAAAGCAGGCCGATGTGGCTATGTATTTCGCCAAGCGACCCGGCCACGGCAAGATCGCCTTGTATTCCGAGGATATGGCGATTGATGGTAATGCCCTGCTCTCGAACCAGGTTACCAACGCGGTGTTCGAGGCTATGTCTTCGGGCTCCTGTCTGGAAATGTATTACCAACCGGTAGTCAATCTGGATACGCGCGAGATCGAGTATTACGAGGCCTTGGTGAGGATCAGGCACGATCAGGAACTGATTATGCCTGCTGAAATTTTTCCGGTGGTGGAAGGGCGGCGCCTGGAAGCCGAGATGGATTTTGCGATTATGGGGAAAGTCCTGGAGGATTTGCGTAACGGTCGGATTCCACTCGGTAGTGGACTGTCAGTGAATATTTCCGGGCCGGCCATTGTTCATCCTAGGATCGGGGAGAGACTGGCGGAATTTGAGCCATTCCTCAAGGATTACAAACTAGTGCTGGAAATTACCGAGACTGCGTTGATCACACAGTTGCAACAGGCTTCTGCCAATCTGAACCTGTTGCGCGCAGCAGGTTTCAAGGTGGCACTGGATGATTTTGGCAGTGGTTACTCATCCCTTGGCTATCTGGCCAATATGCCGGTGGATATTGTGAAATTCGATATCACCCTGATCCACAGCCTGGAGCATGGTGATGAGCGCCAGGGCAGTATTGTGGCGAGCCTGGCGACGATGATTCGAAAAGCAGGTTATTTCATAGTCGCAGAGGGGCTGGAAAACCAGCGGATGTTGCGAAACGCCGGCCGCTTAGGCTTTTCACATGGGCAGGGGCATTTTCTTGGCCGCCCCTCGCGACTGGCTTAAAGGCCAGCGCGAGGTAAGAGGGATTTTATGGACTTTTCATTTGCCGGAATCGAGTTTGCTGCGTTGCATATGCAATGACCAGCCATGGAAAAATCAGCGATTTCCTAGCTGAGTTTCCCGTGGCACTGCTTGTATTTCTTGCCTGATCCGCAGGGGCAGGGGTCGTTGCGGCCGACCTTGTCGTTGGCGCGAACGAAGGGTTCGTGTTTCTCTTCGCCTTCATCCGTGTCCCCATTTTCATGGCCCGGCGCCTCATTGTATTCGGCGTGCTGGTACTGGAGGTTCTCCGGCGCAGGCAGCTGTTCTTCCACTGCGGCGACATCTTCCTCGCTCTTCACCTGAACCGTCATGGTTATCTGGGTAACCTCGGATTTGATACGTTCCAGCAAAGCGGAAAACAGTTCGAAGGATTCGCGCTTGTATTCCTGCTTGGGATTCTTCTGCGCGTAACCGCGCAGGTGAATGCCCTGACGCAGGTGGTCCAGCGCGGCCAGATGCTCGCGCCAGTGAGTGTCCATGCTTTGCAGCATGACCGCGCGCTCGAAATGGTGCAGCACCTCTGTGCCAACCTGTTCCTGCTTGGCCTGATACTGGCTGTGTGCGGCCTCCAGGACGCGTTTGAGCAGACCTTCCTCGCCCAGTTTGGAGTCTTCCTCCAGCCACTGTGCCAGTGGAAGCTGCAATTGAAGTTCGGCTTGGAGCGCTTTTTCCAGACCGGGCACGTCCCACTGCTCTTCCATGCTTTGGTGCGGAATGTACATGCCGAAGGTCTGACTGATCACGTCTTCGCGCATGGCGTGAGTGGTATCGGAAATGTCCTGGGTTTCCAGCAATTCGTTGCGCTGAGCGTAAATCACCTTGCGCTGATCGTTGGAGACGTCGTCGTATTCCAGCAATTGCTTGCGGATGTCGAAGTTGCGCGCTTCCACCTTGCGCTGGGCATTCTCGATGGCGCGGGTCACCCATGGATGTTCGATCGCCTCGCCCTCTGGCATCTTGAGGCGCTCCATGATGGAGGCCACGCGATCTGAAGCAAAAATTCGCAGCAGCTGGTCTTCCAGCGAGAGGAAGAAACGGCTGGAGCCGGGGTCGCCCTGGCGCCCGGCGCGGCCGCGCAACTGGTTGTCGACGCGGCGAGATTCATGGCGTTCTGTACCGATGATGTGCAGGCCTCCGTTGGCCAGAACCTGATCATGAACGGGTTGCCACTCCGCCTTGCGCGCGGCGATCCGCGTGGCTTTTTCTTCCTCGCTCAGGCTTTCATCATTGCGGATGGTATGGATGTCGCGCTCAATGCTGCCACCCAGCACAATATCGGTACCGCGGCCTGCCATGTTGGTGGCGATGGTGATGGCCCCGGCGCGGCCTGCTTGTGCCACAATTTCCGCTTCGCGCGCGTGCTGCTTGGCGTTCAGCACTTCATGCGGCAGCTTTGCCTTGGTCAGCATGCCAGACAGAAGTTCCGAGCTTTCGATGGAGGTCGTGCCAACCAGGACCGGTTGACCGTGTTTCTGGCAGTCCTTGATATCGTTGATGACAGCCTGATATTTTTCGTTTGCGGTGCGGAATACCTGATCCATGCGGTCATCGCGGATCATGTCGCGATGTGTCGGGATAACGACTGTTTCCAGGCCGTAGATCTGCTGAAATTCGAAAGCTTCGGTATCAGCCGTGCCGGTCATGCCCGACAGCTTGTTGTACATGCGGAAATAGTTCTGGAAGGTGATCGAGGCCAGGGTCTGGTTCTCGCGCTGGATTTTTGCGCCTTCCTTGGCTTCCACCGCCTGGTGAAGGCCGTCCGACCAGCGGCGCCCGGACATCAGTCGGCCGGTGAATTCGTCCACGATAATGACTTCGCCATTCTGCACCACGTAATGCTGGTCGAGGTGGTACAGGGCATGGGCACGCAACGCGGCGTACATGTGATGCATCAGGGCAATGTTGGCCGCATCGTAAAGGCTGGACCCTGGCAGCAGCAACCCGGCGTCGGTCAGCAGTTGCTCGGCGTGTTCGTGTCCAGCTTCGGTGAGCAGCACCTGATGTGCTTTCTCATCCACGCTGTAGTCGCCCACGCCGTCTTCCTGTTCCTGCTTGACCAGTTTTGGCGCCAGTTCGTTGACGCGGGAATAAAGATCGACATTGTCGTCGGCTTGCCCGGAAATGATCAGCGGGGTGCGCGCCTCGTCGATCAGGATCGAGTCAACTTCGTCCACGATGGCGTAATTGAGGCCGCGCTGTACTCGTTCCGTCGGCTGGTAGACCATGTTGTCGCGAAGATAGTCGAAGCCGTATTCGTTGTTGGTGCCGTAGGTAATGTCAGCGGCATAGGCCTGCTGTTTTTCTTCGTGCGACATGTTGGGCAGGTTGATGCCGACCGAGAGGCCGAGAAAGCCGTGCAGTCGCCCCATCCACTCTGCATCGCGGCGCGCCAGGTAATCGTTGACAGTGACTACATGCACGCCCTTGCCAGACAGGGCATTGAGGTAGGAGGGCAGGGTGGCGACCAGGGTTTTGCCTTCACCCGTGCGCATCTCGGAGATTTTGCCGTAGTGTAGTGCCATGCCGCCGACCAGTTGCACGTCGAAATGTCGCATTTCAAGCACGCGTTTGCTCGCTTCTCTCACTACCGCAAAAGCTTCGGGCAACAAATCGTCGAGTGACTCCCCTTTGGCGAACCTTTGCCTGAATTCATCCGTTTTGGCACGTAACTGTTCGTCGCCGAGATCTGACAGGGACGGTTCCAGTGCGTTGATAGCACGCACTGTCTGCATGTATTGCTTGATCAGCCGGTCGTTGCGGCTGCCGAAAATTTTTCTGACGAGCTTGGTAATCATAGAAACTTCAATCAAAAATTAGGAGGCTCAGACAATCCTGAGCATCCAGATGGATGCCGGATTCCCTGAGCCTCCTGTTGTTTGTTAACCGGCGGTTTGCAAGTAACGTGCCGGATTCTGCGGGGCGCCGTTTCGCAGCACCTCGAAATGCAGGTGCGGTCCGGTGGAGCGACCGGTAGAGCCAACTTCAGCAATTTTTTGACCCTGAAGGACAATGTCAGATACTTTGACCAGCCGCTTCGAAGTATGCGCATAGCGACTGACCATGCCATTGCCATGATCAATATCGATCATATTACCATACTGAGGGTGGTATTCAGAGTAAACAACGACCCCGCCTGCGGCTGCTTTGACCGGGGTGCCGGTTTCCGCCATGAAGTCTACTCCTTCATGGAAGGCTTTCTTGCCGCTGAATGGGTCGAGCCGCCAACCGAAATTGGACGAAAACCATCCCGCAGAGACGGGTTGCAGGGTGGGAGATGTGCTTTTTACAACCTGTTCGCGCAGGGTCATGGCTTCGAGCACGCTCAGGCTTTCAGAGCGTTTTTCCAGTTGCTGGGCGAACATGGCCAGCTCCTGTTCGAGCTGGTGTGTGTCAAGCTGGTATTGCGGCGCTCGGGTTTCGGCGCCGCCCTGGCCCGGCTGCCTGCGAAAATCAAATTCCTGCTCGGGCAGGCCGAAGTGCTTGGCGAGTCTTCCCCCTACGGCATCCAGGCGCAATACCTGAGCCTGCAACTGGCCGAGGCGGGCAGCCATAGTGTTAAGATTTTCCTGGAGATGGGCGGTTTTTTTCTCCGGCTGCATCGGGTTGCCGGAAAGCATGGAATAATAGAGTCCCAAGGTGATGATGACAGGCAGGACCGCCCACCCCAGGATTAGCGCGATGGCTTGAAAGCGGCCAAGCGTGATGCTTTTGCTCCTGGCCAGACTATTCGATACGAAAATAATGTTCACGAGGCAAAACCCTCCATGAGCGTACGCAAATTACAGTCCTATTTCACTTCAACGACCGGCCTTGCTGCTTTGGCCGAACGTATCGCACGCTTAACCGAATTGCAGCGTTTGTGGGAGAAACTCGCGCCGCCGCCTTTGGCTCAGATGTGCAAGGTAAGTGGTTTACAGGACCGGATTTTAGTGTTGTATGCAAACAATGGCGCAATTGCAGCCAAGGTTAGGCAGCTTGCACCGACTGTGCTGGAAAAATTCCAAAAAAGGGGCCTAGAGGTTACTGCAATTCTGGTGCGAGTGCAAGCGGGCTTCCGCCTGCCTGAAGAAAGACCGCCCAAGACGTTGCGCCTTGGTTCTGCGGGCGCAACCCGTTTGGGTCAACTGGCCGATCAGTTGGAGGCGTCGCCGCTTAAGCAGGCGATTGAGGCGATGCTAGAGCGGCATGCGGTAGAGAACGGCGCGTCCCATGAAGATCAGGGCGGCAAAAACAAGTAGTAATACGATTGAGAACTTGAAAATTTGCCATGCCAACCGAAAGTAGCGCCGGTCTCGCAGCAGCAGCGCGAGGATCAGGGAGGAGAAAATCCCGATCAGTGCCAGAAAGATAACGAGACGGAGGACGATCAAGCGGGCTGGTTGTAAAAATTCAGCAAGGCACTGGGCGCATGTTCAGCCTGGTCGAAAGACGCGAATTCCCACGCTTCGGTATCTGCCAGCAGGGCGCGCAGCAGGCGGTTGTTGAGTGCGTGGCCGGATTTGTAAGCGGTAAAGGCCCCGATCAGCGGGTGGCCCAGAATGTAGAGATCGCCGATGGCGTCTAGCACCTTATGTTTGACGAATTCGTCTTCGTAGCGTAGTCCGTCGTTGTTGAGCACACGGTATTCATCCATCACGATGGCATTGTCCATGCTGCCCCCAAGCGCCAGGCCGTGAGTGCGCAGAGTTTCAACATCTTGCATGAAGCCGAAGGTGCGCGCGCGGGAGATTTCCTTGACGAAGGACGCCTGTGCCAGGTCCAGCGTAATTGACTGGCTCGACGTTTCAAACACGGGATGATCAAAGTCGATGGTGAAGTTTATCTTGAAGCCGTTATAGGGCTCAAAGCGGACCCATTTGTCTCCTTCATGGACTTCGACGGTTTTTTTGACGCGAATGTATTTTTTGGCCGCATTCTGTTCCTCGATACCCGCCGATTGCAGCAGAAATACGAAGGGCGAGGCGGACCCGTCCATGATCGGCACTTCAGCAGCGGACAGGTCGACATAGATGTTGTCGATACCGAGCCCGGCCAGGGCTGCCATCAAATGCTCCACTGTGGATACTTTTGCGCCATTCTGTTCCAGGGTGGACGAAAGGCGTGTGTCTCCCACGCTTTCCGGCTTGGCCTGGATTTCAACAGGCTCTGGCAGATCAACGCGGCGAAACACAATACCGGTGTTCGGGGCGGCCGGACGCAGGGTCAGATAGACCTTTTCGCCAGTGTGCAGGCCAATCCCGGTCGCCCGGATAACGTTTTTTAAGGTGCGTTGTTTAATCATGATTTTGCGCTCAGTGCGAGCAATATTAATTCCAATGGTATTGTATTGGTTTAGCGTTTATTCATCAATAGATTAGCGCGTTTTTTTAAGGGATTTCATTATACGTTTTGCAGCCGGTTCTTCGTGCCTTGCCCGTGATCTGGCAATTTTCATACCGAATTCAGCGGTTAAAAACAAAAGGGTAAACATTTTAAACTGACATTGGCAGGATGCAAACAAAAAGTAATTTATGAGCGACACCTTCAATATGCAAACAATGCGTTTTGTCGTTATAATTCGCTACTTTTGAATTCCCGGTTAAGGATTGACTCATGAGCGAGCATCACGAAAAGATGACAAAAACCACCCCGATGCAGGTTGTCGTTGCAACTGTTGGCGGTCTGGTTGCCCCGCTGATTGCAATTTTCCTGATTATTCAACTGGTGCTCGGAATCCAGGCTTCCCATGTAAACCAGGATACTGACGATGTCCAGACCGAGGCTGTTGCCGAACGCATCAAGCCGGTGGGCGATGTTCACATAGTGGATGCCAGTGCCCCCAAGGTGGAAAAAAGCGGTGAGGAAGTATTCAGTGCTGTGTGCACGGCCTGCCATACTTCCGGCGCGCTGGATGCGCCCAAGCAGGGCAACAAGGGTGACTGGGAAAAACGTATTGGACAAGGCTACGATACATTGGTGAAGCATGCTATAGAAGGCATCCGCGCCATGCCTCCCCGTGGTGGCGGTGCTGATCTGTCTGATGCGGAACTGGCTCGTGCTGTTGCATACATGGCAAATTCCGGCGGCGCCAAGTTTACGGCCCCGTAAACTATTAAGAGAACCTTAAAAAAGCGCAGCGTAAAATGCTGCGCTTTTTTATTTCCCACCATTTGCCAGCATTGCTCTGAGTTGGGCAATCCGGGCAGAGCCTTCTTCTTTCTGTGCCTGCGGGTCGGTCTGGCCACACCCTGCGCCACGCAGATCTTCCTGATGCAACTCCCCAATGAAACGGCTGGGTTCGCAGCCCTGCCATTCGCCGGCGCGTTTGCGCTTGTGGCAGTGGGACAGGGTCAGGCCTTTCTGGGCGCGGGTGATTCCGACGTACATCAGGCGTCGCTCTTCCTCGATCTGGCCGTTGTCGACACTTTCGCGGTGCGGCAGGATGCCTTCTTCCACGCCGACCAGAAACACATGGGGATATTCCAGGCCTTTGGCTGCATGAAGGGTTGAGAGGCGAACTGCGTCAACATCCTGATCCTCGCGGCTGTCGAGGATGTTGATCAGGGCGATGGTCTGGGTCAGCTCGATCACGCTCTTGCCGTTTTCCTCGCCTTTCTTGCTGATCCAGCCGATGAATTCCTGCACGTTATTCCATTTGTTCTGCGCTGCGCGGGCTTCTTCCTGGTCGAAGAGGTAGGACTCATAGCCGATGGCGTTGAGCAGGTCGGCCATGATGGTGCTGCAATTCTCGCGTTCGGCGCGGTAGGACAAGCTGTTGATGAAGTTGCAGAACTCCATCAGCGGATGATATTGCTTGGCCCCGAGCTGATGTTCCATGCCGGCCTCGAAAGCGGCTGCGAACAGGCTGACATGGCGTTCGGCCGCGTAAGTGCCCAGTTTTTCCAGCGTGCTGGTGCCGATGCCGCGCTTCGGCGTGGTCACTGCGCGGATGAAGGCGGGATCGTCGTCGCTGTTGGCCAGGAGGCGCAGGTAGGCAATGATGTCCTTGATTTCGCTACGGTCAAAGAAAGATTGCCCGCCGGAAAGCAGGTAGGGGATTTTTTCGTTGCGCAGGTACTGCTCGAAAATGCGTGCCTGGTGGTTGCCGCGGTAGAGAATCGCGTAATCGGCAAAGCGCGTGCGATGCTGGAATTTGTGGGTCTGCAGGCGCATGACGACATTTTCTGCTTCCTGATCATCATCTTTTGCCGACATGATCTGGATCGGGTCGCCGTGCCCCAGGTCGCTCCACAACTTCTTTTCGAACAGCTTGGGATTGTTGGCGATCAGGGTGTTGGCAGCGCGCAGGATGCGCACGGTGGAGCGGTAATTCTGCTCCAGCTTGATCACCTGCAGATTGGGGTAGTCGTCCTGCAGGGTTTTGAGATTTTCCACATTGGCGCCGCGCCAGGCATAGATGGCCTGATCGTCGTCACCCACCGCCGTAAATGCGCCACGGCTGCCGGCGATTTGCTTCACCAGTTGATACTGGCAGGTGTTGGTGTCCTGGTATTCGTCGATAAGCAGGTAGCGCAACTTGTCGCGCCATTTTTCCAGCACTGCCGGGTGCTTTTCGAACAGTTCGACCGGCAGGCGGATCAGGTCGTCGAAATCCATCGCCTGATAGGCCTGCAGAGTATCCTGGTAAGCCTGATAGATAACTGCCAACTGGCGCTCGACTTCATTTTCAGCCTGTCGTGCGGCCAGCAAGGGCGGTAATTGGGCGTTTTTCCAGTTGGATATGACAGACTGGGCGCGGCGGATTTCCTTCTTGTCAGTGGTTTTCAGGATGTCGTTGAGAATGCCAGCGCTATCCGAGGAATCGAGGACAGAGAAGCGCGGCTTGTATCCCAGGTGCTTTGCTTCCTGGCGCAGGATGTGCAGGCCGAGAGAGTGAAAGGTAGTTACAGTCAGGCCGCGCGCCGACTTGCCTTGCAGCAGTTTCCCCACGCGTTCCTGCATCTCCCGAGCCGCCTTGTTGGTAAAAGTGATGGCGGCAATATTGCTGGCGCTGAAGCCGCAAGTTTCGATCAGGTAGACGATTTTATGCGTGATGACGCGGGTCTTTCCGCTGCCGGCACCGGCCAGTACCAGCAGCGGGCCATCGAGATATTTGACAGCCTCGCGCTGCGGGGAGTTAAGTTTGGAAAGCATGCAACGAGCTACTCCTGAATGGGGGGCTATTTTATCACGTCCGCGTGCGCGGATATTTCCCCTTCCCGCTCTGTCATTCCGGCTCCCGCAAAAGCCTGTTACAGTGACCAGTCTGGATTGTTTATTTTCTTCCGTGAGGCAGATTCATAGTGTTACTGACTGCAGAAGTGCCCCCGCCAGAGCCCGTCGCAGGACGCATTCCGGGAAACAAGGGAATCTGGGCCGGCATACTGAGTGAAATGACCGAATTCGCGCTGCTGTTCGGCGTGTATTTCATTGCCAGAGCCCATTATCCGGAGGTTTTCCGGGCAGGTCCTGCCCAGTTGAGCACCCTGGCCGGCACGCTCAATACCGTGATGATGATCTCCGGCAGCTATTTCGTGGCCAAAGCCGTGCATGCGATCCGGCAAAACCGGCAGCAGGCCTGCTTGCGCTGGCTGTTCCTGGTCCTGCTGGCGGCATCCGGCTACATGGTGATCAAGGCGCTGGAGTTCCAGTGGAATCTTAGCCAGGGCATCACTGGCGGCAGGAATCTTTTTTTTACCGTCTATTACTACCTTACCTTTACCCATATCGTGCATGTCGGATGGGGCATGATAGGGCTGCTGTGGGTGATGGTGCGCGCCAGAAGCGGCGCCTATACTCCTGCAGACCATGATGGCCTGGAGGCCTTTGCCTCCTACTGGCATGCCACCGACCTGGCCTGGCTTGTGATTTTTCCACTCCTGTATGTGCTGCACTAAAGAAGGGGAGAGCGATGTCACACGAAAAACTGCTTGACCGCCTCTGGCTCCTGCTGGTGGCGCTGACGCTGGGTGGTGCCTGGATTGGGGAGGCTGCCGAACCCGGCCTGGCCGTCACCATCATTGTCGCCCTGACCATGGCTTTCAAGGGGAGGATGGTGGTCGACCATTTCATGGAACTGAAAACCGCCAATCGCACGCTGCGTAACCTGATGCGCGGCTTTTTCTATGTGTTGCCCGCTGTAACCGTGCTGACAACCCTGTTCGGTGACTGGCTGGCAAAACTCACCACGCTATAAACGAGCTGGGTATGCGTGCCGTGCGCGAGCGGTGCAGCCGTGCCAGACACGGGGGAAGCCATGAATATGCTGTTTCCCTGTCCTGTCCGAAAATACTAAACAGTGATTTGTGATGGATCCGGGAAGCAGATGCGTGCATCGCCGGGCGCCCACTTTGCATGCTTGGTCATGATAAGGGCGAAGTTGGGCGAGCGGATGATGCTTTCCAGCCAGGCTCGCAGTGCAGGCCAGGGCTGCTGATTGAACCAGTCCTCATCTGTTTTTGCGAATTGCCGTACAAAGGGCGAGATTGCCATGTCGGCCAGCGCGGGTTGATTGCCAAACAGAAAAGTGTGTGCCTTCAGCCGGGCATCGAGCAGAAGCAGAAAGGTTGCGCCGGCACTTCGGTGCGTTAATGCATCCACGTCTTGATAGCGCTGCGGATATTTGTAACGGTCCAGGTGGTGTTTGAAATCGCTATCGCATTGGGCAATCAGCGCCAGCATCTCTTCCAGCCCGCCGGATTCCGGCGCCAGCCAGCCTGCCGGGTCGTGCCGCTCCAGCGCCCAGAGCATGATGTCGAGACTTTCCTCCAGCACCTTGCCGTCGGTGGTAAGCAGCACGGGCACGCTCCCCTTGGGCGAGGCTAGAAGCATCTCAACCGGCTTGTCTTTCAGATCCACTTCACGCAGCTCCACCGTCTGACCGCTCACGGCCAGTGCCAGGCGGGCGCGCATGGCATAGGGGCAGCGTCGGAAGGAATACAAAACGGGTAAGGCCGGCGCAATGATGCTCATGGATTTATTCCGCTGATTCTTCCGCCTGCTGTTGCAGCGCCCACATGTGAGCGTATACACCGGCTTTGGCCAGCAATTCCGGATGCCGTCCGCGCTCGACAATGCGACCACCTTCCATGACCAGGATTTCGTCGGCCTCGACCACGGTGGAGAGCCGGTGCGCGATGATCAGGCTGGTGCGGCTTCTGGCGATTTCCAGCAGTTCGGCCTGGATGGCTTTTTCGGTCTTGGTGTCGAGGGCGGAGGTGGCTTCGTCCAGAATCAGGATCACCGGATTCTTCAGCAGGGTGCGGGCGATGGCGACACGCTGCTTTTCTCCGCCGGAGAGCTTGAGGCCGCGCTCGCCAACCACAGTCTCCCAGCCTTGCGGCAGGCTTTCGATAAAACTCAGGATATGCGCGGCTCGAGCGGCAGCGATCACTTCGTCGCGCGTGGCTTCAGGGCGGCCATAAGCGATGTTGTAGTAAATGCTGTCGTTGAACAGCACGGTGTCCTGCGGCACTACGCCGATGACTGCGCGCAGGCTGTCCTGGCCGATGTGGCGAATGTCCTGGCCGTCGATCCGTATGGCGCCCTCATTCACGTCATAAAAACGGAACAGCAGGCGTGCCAGGGTGGATTTTCCGGCACCGCTCGCGCCAACAGCGGCCACGGTCTTGCCGGCCGGGACGGTGAAACTGACATCATGCAGAATCGGGCGGTCGGCATTGTAGGCGAAGCCGACGTGCTCGAATTTCACCTCACCGCCATGCACGGCCAGCGGGCGCGCATCCGGCGCGTCTTTGATTTCCCTGGGACGGTGCAACAGGGTAAACATGCGTTCCACGTCGGTCAGGGACTGCTTGATCTGGCGGTACATCACGCCGAGAAAGCTTAAAGGCTGGAACATCTGCAGCAAGAAGGCGTTGACCATGACCAGATCGCCCAGCGTGAGCGTGCCTTCCACCACGCCGTTGGCTGCACGCAATATCATCAGCGTGACGCCGATGGCGATGGTGCCTGCCTGTGCCGCATTCAGGATGCCGAGCGAGCGCTGGGATTGCAGGGCGACCTGTTCCCATTCCGCCAGGCTCGCGTCGTAGCGTGCGGCCTCGTAGCGCTCGTTGCCGAAGTATTTGACGGTTTCGTAGTTCAGCAGGCTGTCGATGGCGCGGCCATAGGCGTCGGAATCCAGCGTATTGGCGCGGCGTACGAACTGGGTGCGCCAGTCGGTAATGGTAATGGTAAAACCGATATACGCCGCCAGCGTCACCAGTGTGATCAGCCCGAACACCCAGTCCAGCTTGACGAACAGGATGACCGCCACCATCAGGATTTCCAGCACGGTGGGCGTGATGCGGAATAGTAAAAACCCCACCAGGCTGGAAATGGCCTTGGTGCCGCGCTCGATGTCGCGGGTGATGCCGCCGGTCTGGCGCTCCAGGTGAAAGCGCAGCGACAGCGCATGCAAGTGCTCGAACACGGCCATGCTCACCCGGCGCATGGCGCGTTGCGTCACCTTGCCGAACACCACGTCGCGCAGGTCGGCAAATGTGGTGCTGGCAAAGCGCAGCAGGCCGTAAGTGATGATCAGCGCCAGAGGCAGGATCAGGTCGGCGCGCGACTTGTCCAGCGCATCGATGATCTCCTTCAATACCAGCGGCACCATCACCGATGCCAGCTTGGCACCGATCAGCAAGGCAAGCGCGAGCAATACCCGCCCGCGAAATTCCCACAGATAGGGAAACAGGCGGCCGATCGAATGCAGATCGGTCTGGCCGGGCAGGGGCGTGGTGCTGGAATGGTCGTGCTCGAATTGGGACATCGGGTTTTTGGCGTCTCGGTTTACGGCTTTCATGACAAGCGAAAGCATACAGGAGGGGCATTATTTCATACCGTGCAAATTCTGCTCAACTTTGCTTTACCTTGCTGGAAGAGGGGGCGGATTCAAGCACGAAGTGCAACGCGGTTAAATGATTGCATAAAAACCTCGTGAGGGGTTTTCCAGTTGAGTCGTTTTCGTGGGCGGTGATTCAGGCGGTACATGATCATGGCGATCTCCTCGTGGGTGATAGTCGTA
>JAHJGO010000026.1 GCA_018824405.1 Gammaproteobacteria bacterium | reverse complement strand
TACGACTATCACCCACGAGGAGATCGCCATGATCATGTACCGCCTGAATCACCGCCCACGAAAACGACTCAACTGGAAAACCCCTCACGAGGTTTTTATGCAATCATTTAACCGCGTTGCACTTCGTGCTTGAATCCGCCCGGTGTTCTAAGGTGATGTGCGAACAGATAGCCTTACAAGCGTGCCCGCTGGGCGCCATCCCCGGCTGAATCGACGCCTCGCCTCAACAGTGCCACCACCTGACCCGCCACGAAGATCCGGTTACGCCGCCGCTCGGATGCCTGCAGGATGCCCAGTTCGACCAATTGCGCGATCGCGGTGTTCGCAGCCGGGAAGCTCACACCGAGTTGCTCCTTGACTGAATTGGCCGTCACGATCGGCGAGCCGATCAGGATCTCGATTAGCTTGCGGCCCGTGGCGTCGCCACGTAAGGACGATACCCGCATGCGCCACTCGTCACGCAGTCCCTGCAGGCGACGCGTCATCTCGGCTGCCTCATTGCAGGACTCCACGATCCCGCGTGCCAGGAAGCGCACCCACACCTGCCATTCGCCCCGTGTCTGTGCCGCCAGCAGGGTGTCATAGTAACTGCGCTGGTTCGATTTGAGATAGCCAGCCAGATAGACCGGCGGATAGTCCTCCGCCGCCAGCATGATCGGCAGCAGCAAGCGGCCGACACGGCCGTTGCCATCACGGAAGGGGTGAATGGCCTCGAACTGGGCATGCACAATTGCCAGCCGTACCACAATCGAGACAACGGCAACCCCGTCCGCCTGATACTGCAACAGGCTCATCAGGTCGTCGAGGCAGGGACTGACCTGATTGGGCGGCGGCGGGACCAGGCTGGCGTCGTAGATGTTGCCGCTGCCGATCCAGTTCTGGATGGCGCGCAGTTCCCCCGGAACGTCACGGTATTCCTTCACGCCTTCCATCAGGATACGATGCAGATCCTGGATCAACGACTTCGTGATGGCCAAGGTGCCGACCTGCCGAACTGCCTGCAGTCCGACATCGAGCGCCTTGACGTAATTGAGCGTGACCCTCACGTCACCGTGCAAACCTTCGTCGTCGCCAGTCGCTTCGTACTCGAACAGTTCATCGACCTCGGCGTGGGTTCCCTCGATCTGGCTGCTCTTGACTGCCTCGCGCCTATCCAGCGTGCGGGCAATCAGATCCGGGTTCGGCAGGTCGCTGATCAGTTGCCGAACCCGCCCCAGGGCTTCGTGTGCCTTGAGTACCTCATGCTCGATTCCTGTCAGCGGTACCATGGCCGGCGTTGGCGGCGGAATGAGCGCGAATGCCCCCGACCGGTCCGGAACCGGAAC
This sequence comes from Gammaproteobacteria bacterium, assembly GCA_018824405.1. GTDB lineage: Bacteria > Pseudomonadota > Gammaproteobacteria > Burkholderiales > Sulfuricellaceae > Sulfurimicrobium. Next base: position 254,165 of record JAHJGO010000026.1, on the reverse strand, counting down.
AAGTCGCTTCTGGTGCGCAGGGCTGAGGTCGGATCGCTTCACGATGCCTTTAATAATGGTGGCGTGTGTTAAATACTACTACTGTATCCGTTAATAAGCAAAGGCGATATTAAAGGCTGGTGACAACATAGAATCTACCGGGAAAATATATAGCCTATTGATCCATAATATTCCTGCTGGGCCGCGTGACCTGCACGTTGTTTTTCCCACAGGGAGGCAAACTACCCAATTTTTGGTACAAATGATTGGTACAAAATGCAAAACTGTGTATCATGTAACTATATTGATAAATATAGTTATTTGTTGTAAATCAGAGAATCCCTCCCTCTCCGCCAGCTAACCTTTAAAACCCGCAATTTTTGCGGGTTTTTTATTTTTATGATCATGTAACTAGTCTTGCGTCTGCAACTCATCAACAGCACAAACTTGCCGCAAATGCAAAAATAAATCTATGCTTGATCGTCTATTTGCCTCATGCCAGTTATCAAATTTAATTCTTTTAAATTCGCATGTTAGACTTGCATTCTCGAAACGGCATTCACGATAATGGTGGTCACTTGACAGCCTTTTCTTACACTACACTTGTTAGCATTGTTTTTACGTTGACCATCCTGGCGGCTGCGTTCGCCGTACTCAAACCCTTTTTACTGGCGGTAGTGTGGGCAGCAGTGATTGCGGTCGCTTCCTGGCCCCTGCATAAGCGAATTTCCAGACACCTCGCCAGCAAACCCAATCTTGCCGCCACTTGTACAACATTCATTATTGCCATCGCACTGGTCGTGCCCATGCTGCTGCTGGTTTTCTTCGTGATTACCGATCTCAATACAGTGGCAACCTATCTGCTCGAAGCGGATGAGAAGGGTAAAGCCGCGCCAGTATGGCTGGGTAAAGTGCCCTGGATTGGTTCATTGCTGGTTGGCAAATGGCAGTTGTATCTGGCCGATCCACATCAGCTCAGCCTTTTTTCGCAGGAATGGCTATCCACTCGGCTCAATCTGGCGCAGGATCTGGCGCAATCCATTTTAATAAATTTTACTTCGCGACTCGCCACCCTTGCATTTGCGTTGTGGGTATTGTTTTTCTTTTACCGCGATGGAGAAATTCTGGTCGCAAAAATCAATTTCATCGGCCACAAGTGGCTTCAACAGCGCTGGCCATCGTATTCGAACAGTATTCCCAGTGCAGTGCGAGGCTCGGTGAATGGACTGGTGATCGTTGGTTTTGCTGAGGCTGTGATATTCAGCGCCCTGTTTGCCGTTGTAGGCCTTCCCTCAGCTGTGCTGCTTGGCGCACTGGCAGCCATTCTGGCGCTGATTCCGCTTGCTGCGCCGGCATTGCTGGCAGTGATCGGCGTTATTTTGTCAGTTCAGGGCGTTACCATGACGGGTATTTATGTATTCGTCTTTGGTACGCTGGTAGTGATGGCTGCAGATTACATCGTACGGCCCTGGCTGATTCAGGGCTCTACTTCTTTGCCATTTCTGGCTGTGCTGTTTGGCTTTCTCGGCGGCATTTCTTCCATGGGCGTGGTTGGATTGATTATCGGGCCGGTGATTCTGGCCTTGCTGCATGTTTTGCTGCGCGAAGCGAGCATGGACGACTCGGCAGAACCGGGCCGATAATTATCTCTATTGAATCTTCCCAATACGCATACGCATGTTGATGTCGCGCTTGCGAAAGGCTTCTCTGATGTCGGTACGCAACTGTTCCTCCATCCATGGCTTGAAAATGAATTTGTATACGGCACCCTCGTTGATGGCGGCGGCGATTACCTGCTGGTCTGCATAGGCGGTCAGCATGATGCGCACTGTGTCGGGGTGGAGTTTCCTGACAGTGCGTAACAGTTCGATGCCGTTCATTTCTGGCATGCGCTGATCAGAGATGATGACGCCAACAGGATGCGTAGCCAACAGATCAAGTGCGGCACGTGGCCGGTTAGCACGAAGAATGCGGTAACCTTCCGAATGCAGAACACGTGTGATGGCATTGAGTATCCCTTCCTCGTCGTCCACCAGCAGCAGCACCCGTTCTTCCTGAATGAACTTGTGCTGACTTTCCAGTTTTACGCCATCTTTCAGTAGCACACCCATTTCTTGCTCAGGCACCGGTCGGCTGAAATGAAAACCCTGAATCTCGTCACACTGGAGCGTGCGCAGGAACTCCTGCTGTTCGGCGGTTTCCACACCTTCAGCGACGGTTTTCAGATTGAGACTGTGAGACAGGGAAATAATGGCCTGGGACACGGCAGCATCTTCGGGATTGCTGGTGATTTCGCGCACGAATGACTGGTCGATTTTGATGCGGTCGATGGGGAAGCGTTTGAGGTAGCTGAGCGAAGAATATCCGGTGCCAAAATCATCGATGGAAAACTGCACGCCCAGCGCTCTCAACTTATGCAGGATCGTAATAGTACTTTCCGCGTCCTGCATGATCATTCTTTCTGTCAGCTCCAGTTCCAGACAGTCCGGGGGCAGGCCGGTGTCGCGCAGGGCGGCGGCGACGACCTCGTCGAGATTATTCTGGTTGAACTGACGCGAGGACAGATTCACGCCCACGCGGATTTTCGGCAGACCCGCGTCCATCCACCTTTTGAGCTGGGCGCAGGCAGTGCGCAGTACCCATTCTCCAATCGGTATGATGAGCCCGGTTTCCTCTGCAAGAGGGATGAAGGCGTTGGGTGATATCAGCCCGATTTCCGGATGCTGCCAGCGGACAAGTGCTTCCATGCCGATGATGCTGCCATTATAGAGATCGACTTGAGGCTGGTAATAGACCACCAGCTCGTCGCGTTGCAGGGCATGGCGCAGGCTGTTTTCCATTGCCAGGCGCTCCATGGCGCGGGTGGTGAGTTCCTCGGTGTAATATTGATAGTTGTTGCGCCCCTGCTCCTTTGCGCGGTAGAGCGCGCTGTCTGCATTCTTCAGAAGGGTGGTGATATCGCTGCCATCGGCTGGAAAAATGCTGATGCCGACGCTGCATGTGACGAAAATTTCATGCCCATGCAGCATAAATTTATCTGCCAGGGAGTCCAGTATCTTCTCTGCAACAGTACTGGCAAAACGCGAGTCCGCCAAGTCTTCCAGCAGAATGGTAAATTCGTCTCCACCAAGGCGGCTGACGGTATCTTCCTCGCGTATACAGCTGTTTAATCGATGCGCCACCTCCTGCAGCAGCAGGTCGCCGATTGGATGACCAAGGGTGTCATTGATATTCTTGAATCGGTCCAGGTCGAGAAACAGCACAGCCAGGAGAGTGTTGCTGCGGTGGGCACGCGCCAGCGCATGTTCCATGCGTGCGTTAAGCAGGAGGCGGTTGGGAAGGCCTGTTAGTGGATCGTGGTGGGCAAGGTGATCGAGCCTTGACTCCGATTCCTTCATGGCACTGATATCGGAAAACACGCCAACGTAATGGGTGATCCGTCCGCGCTCATCCTTGACTACACTGATATTAAGCCATTCCGGAAAGATGTCGCCACTCTTGCGCCGATTCCAGATTTCGCCCTGCCAACGGCCATTCTCACGGATAGCGCCCCACATCGAGGCATAAAACTGCTTATCGTGTCGTCCCGATTTTAGCGCGGCGCCTGTCAGGCCTGCTGCCTCTTCTTCGCCATATCCGGTGATTTCGGTGAAGGCCCGGTTGACGGCGATGATGCTGCCATTGGCGTCGGTGATCATTACGCCCTCGGTGGTGTTTTCAAACACTGCCGCTGCCTGGCGCAGCTTTACCTCCGCCTGCTTGCGCTGCGTGATGTCCTGCAAGGTCCCGCTCAGGCGAGTCACCTTGCCGCTGATATCGCGCACGGCCTCAGCATAGCCGTGTACGACTCGTTCCTGTCCATTCGGCAGCAGAATGCGAAAGTCGGCTGAAAATTCGCTGCCACGGCCAACGGCCAAGGCAAGAGCCCGTTCCACATTATCTCGGTCATCGGGATGAGTCATCCCAAGCACGTCCTCACGCTTCAGATGGTCTGGCAGAGAAGACATTTCAAGGATGCGCCAGGCTTCGTCCGAAAGCAGGAAGGCATCATTGGCAATATCCCAGGACCACCCCCCCAGATGGGCGATACGCTGCGTTTCCTCAAGCCGGGTCTGGTTTTCCAGCAGTGCTTCACGTATCCGCCGGTGCTCGATCATGCCGGCCAGAGTATTTGCCACGCTGCCGAGAAATTCCACTTCGCGGTCATCCCGGGCATGTCCGTGCTTCAGGTACAGCACCAAGACCCCGAGCACAGCTTGGCGGGAGAGTATGGGGACGTTATAGTGACCATGCGGTTTCATGCCGGGAAAACTGATCTCGTGCCGCGGATCTAGGCAGGCGGCATATTCGATTTCCCGGCTGGCGGCGGCGCGCCCGCACAGGCAATGTCCAAAGGGTACGCGCGCGCACAGGTTGAGCAGGGCTGGATCAAGCCCGCGCTGGGCCTTGAGAGTCAGCACCTCCTCATTGCCCTCCACTAGAAATATACCGCCCTTGGGCTCCACCGGGAGCCAGGATAGCGCCAGGATGATGTCCAGCACGCGCTCGAATTGCTGCTGCAGTGAGATGTCTTCCAGGCTGATACGCAGAATCGTATTGAGGGCGCTCTGCTCTTCACCCTCAATGCGCAGCGCTTCCTCGTTGCGTTTCTGCTCGGTGACGTCGGAGCCGACGCATAACGCGCTGCTGATATTGCCCTCCCGGTCGCGAAGGAAAGAGATTTGCCAGGAAACCTTGTGCCGTGCGGCCGTATCGGCGACGACCGGATGCTCGAACAGAGGGATCAAGGCTTCCTCGCCGGTCATGACACGCTGAAAGGCTTGCGCGGCGGCTTCCCGCTTTCCAGCCGGGAGATAGAGGTCGAACCAGTTCTTGCCGCTCAGACTCCGGCGACTGGTATTGACGAGATCGCAACAGGACTGGTTGATGAGATCAATATTTCCATCAGAGTCAAGAACGGCCATGGCGATATTCGACCCATCCAGATCATGCTGAGTCCAGCCGGTTTTCCTGGTCATTTCTTAATGCCGTTTTGGGGTAGATTCGGAACAGTATAGTGTCCGGAATCAGGCCTTACAATGACTTCCACGGTATGAAGCCCAATCGCCACAACACGTTACTGGCTGCTTTCACTCCCCAGTAGTTCGCTTCCTCGAAAATCGAAAATCCGCTCAGGTCGGAATGGGCGAGATGCAGTCTTCCATGCGGCACGGTAAGGCGCTCGCGCGCGGCGCTCCATATCCAACCCGGCATCGGCATGGACATGGCATGCCCCCATCGGAAGAGGTCGAGTTGCGTGACCTTGCTGCGAATGTCGGGGTGTGGGCGCGACAAGTCTTGCAGGATGCTATCGGCCCATTGCTGGCGAGGCGTATCGAACAAACGCTGACGCGCATTTTTATCCGGCTCGCCGCTCAGTGCCCGGTAATAGGTCAGCACGGTCGGCCCTTCATGAGTGCGTAGGCTCTGGTGAGTGGCATTGATGTAGCCAAGCGCCGGGCTGTCATACAGCACGTTATCCCAGGAGAGCGGGGCGCCGTGGCCGGGGTTCGGCAGGCTGTTCAGGGTCAGGTTGGCCACCAGCCACGGGGCGTATCGAATCTGCTGGCAGGCCTGTTTCAAGCTTTCATCCAGCCCTTCAAACATGTGCGGCAGGACGAACATGGGCGCGGCGAAAATGACCTGATCGGCTTGCCAGCGCACGCTGCGGTTTTCCTGATGAAGGAAAATATCCAGTTCCACGTGGCTTTTCGTCTCTTCCATGCGATGAACCAGCGCGCCACTCACGATACGCTCGCTGAAGCCTTTCTGCATCTGCTTCACCAGCCAGTCATTGCCTTCCGGCCAGGTCAGCACCTGATCGCTTTCCGCATTTTCTGCAAGCCCGTTGCGGCTGGCGAAATAATGCAGCCCGGCCCAGGCGGAGACGATTGCATAATCGCTGCCGTAATCGTCGCGGCAGCCATAGTTCACATACCAGTGCAGCGGGGAAGAATCGAGCTTGTGCTGAAGCAGAAACTGGCGCATCGAGATGCCGTCCAGCGCCATCAGATCTGCGTCGCGTGCCGAGCGTGCCGCCGGGATGGCGAATGCGCGCGATCCGGAAGCGCCTCGGCGCTGGCGGAACTGCTCCAGCAGGTCAAAAAAACGCCGGTACTGCTCCAGGTCGGTCTTGGTGGCGCCGATTTGCGGCAGTATGCCTTCCTGCCATAAACCGTTCCGGTAAAGCCTTTCCTGCGGGGCAAAGCACAGATATCGCTCGTCGTAGCTGGGCGTTTCAGCGTAGGGGTCGCCCTGCAACACGCCCAGGTCAGACAATAACTCACGGGTTTCGCGTGCTTCCACCCCCGGCAAGGGAAGGTAATGTGCGCCCCAGGGGTAGGCGGAAACGGCATTTTTTCCTGAACGTGAATTACCGCCGACCACATATTCCAGTTCGAGCAGATGGAAATCGCCGAAACCGGATTTGTTCAGCTTCCATGCCGCCGAAAGTCCGGCAATGCCGCCCCCGACAATCGCCACGCCCGTTTTACGGGTTTCGGAAGGGGCAGGGAAGTCGCGTCCGCGCAGGAGATGGCCGCGTTCCATGGATGGACCCAGCATTTCACCATTCGGCAGGCGGGCACTGGTTTGGGGCTGGCAACCGGGAATACAGGAGGTGGCAGCAAGGGAGAGCAGGAAATCGCGGCGGTTCATGCGTTCTTCACGGTGCCTGATGTTTCCACTCGGACTCGTAGTAGTGCACCAGCACCTGATTGTTGAGCCGGTTGATCTCGGTCTCCACGGGGGCCATGTCGGGAGGGAACTGGAAAAGTACCGGGTTCAGGCTGGCATTGACGAAGCGCAAATCGGAATTGTAGCTTTCGGGCGGGGTATAGGGACGGTGACCGGCGATGATGTAACCCCATTCGCCGAAGGAGGGTACCAGCGCGTGGTAGGGCGCTGTCTTGAGGCCCACGCTCTGCAGCGTCTGGTTTATGCACCAGAACGATTTACGGGCGTAAAGCGGGGAAGTGGCCTGGATAACTGCCAGGCCGTGCTGCGACAGGTGTTTTTCCAGCAGGCGATAGAAGGTATTGGTGTAAAGCTTGCCCAGCATGAAATTGGTCGGGTCGGGAAAATCCACCACGATGAAATCGTAGAAATCATTGCTCTTGTCCAGCCACTGAAAACCATCGGCATTGACGATGCTGACTTTGGGAGAGAGCAGCGCATCCTGATTCAGTGCGCGCAGCATGGGCAGGCGTTTGAACAGATCCGTCATGTGGGGATCGAGATCGACCAGGGTGATGTGCTCGATCTCCGGATATTTGAGGATTTCGCGTATGGCCAGGCCGTCGCCGCCGCCCAGCACCAGCGCCCGGCGCGGTTGCTTGATGGCCTGCAGGGCAGGGTGGACCAGCGCTTCATGGTAGCGGTATTCGTCACGCGAGGAGAATTGCAGGTTGCCGTTGAGGAACAGGCGGATATCGTCTTTCCAGCGGGTCAGGACGATGCGCTGGTAGGGCGTGGTTTCGGTGTAGATGATCTCGTCGGCATAAAGGTTTTCCTCTGCCAGGCTGGTCAGGCGTTCGGCGCCCAGCATGCCGCTGAACAGCAGGGCAGTCACCAGGAAACACTGCGCGGCCAGGGCTTTTATCCCCGCAAGCTGGTTGCGGAACAGCCAGATCGCCCATGCCGCCACCAGCGCATTCATCAGTCCGAACAGCAGGCTGGTGCGGATCAGCCCCAGATGCGGCGCCAGCAACAGGGGGAAGGCCATGGATACGGCCAGCGCGCCGAGGTAGTCGAAAGTCAGCACCTGGGATACCAGGTCCTTGAGGCCGTAGTGCTGCCTGAGAATGCGCATCACCAGCGGGATCTCCAGCCCTACCAGTGTGCCGGTCAGGAGCACCAGGCTATACAGCACCAGTTTGAACGGCCCGCCGACCCAGGCAAAAACCATGAACAGCAGAACGGCGGAGAAACCGCCCACCAGTCCGACCAGCAACTCCACCTGGATAAAGCGCGCGACCAGCCCCTTGACGACAAAACGGGAAAGATAGGAGCCGATCCCCATGGCAAAAAGGTAAGTGCCAATGATGGTGGAAAACTGGGTGACGGAATCGCCCAGCAGGTAGCTCGACAGCGCCCCGGCAACCAGTTCGTAGGCCAGCCCGCAAGACGCGACGACAAAAACGGAAATCAGCAGGGCGACGCTCATTTACGTCTTCTCGCCCTGTCAGAAACGCATGAAACTTCAGCCATGTATCGCCGAAGCGACGATCAGCGCAATCCCCAGGCACATGGAGGCAACCACGATGGCCAGCGACATGTTCTTCTCCTCGACGATTTCCTTCCACAGATTGTAGGGCGTGAACTTGTCGATGACGATGAAGCTCACCCAGAACACAATCACGCCGAGGAGCGAGTACACCAGCGAATTGATCAGATATGAGGTATTGAAGATTTCCATGAGAAGCTCCTTATTAATTATTTGTGATAGGCGCTACGGGCCACGCCTAGCTGGGGTTTGCTTTCGCTGACGCTCCACACACTCCAGCCATGATACTGGGCATAGCTGAACAGACCGAGTGCAAAAACACCTGCTGCAACATAGGACTTGAACATATACTTAATCTCGTTTGTTAGCTGTCGGCCAACTCTTTCCTGCCTCCCTTTGTCACGGGAAGGGGGTTAAAAGTCTCTCAGTCATCGTCGGAATCATCGTCAGATGAAGACGCATAATCGCTTTCCGCCCAGCGCCGGCTCTCGAAAGAATGACTTCTCCACCACTTCAGCAGCGGGAAAATGGTCAGCCCCAGCAGAGTGATGAAGAAATTGCTCCATTGTGGCACGTCCCGCACCACCATCAGTCGGTCTGAAATCCGTTCTCCGCCACCGGCGGGTGTTTCCGCATGGATCTGCAGAAAATATTCTCCCGCCGGCACTTCGGACAGCACGACTTCGTCACGCGAATTGCCTTCGGACCAGGACTCTCCGCCATCTCTTCCAAAGTAGTAGCTGATGTCACGCCCGAAAGCATAACTGCGCCCGCTATTGCGCTCGATCAGTTCCATGTCCAGGTAGAGCCAGTCATTGCTCAGGCTGGTCTGGTTGCGCACCACCAGGTTGCCTGTGCCGCTGACCGGAAACACCTCGGTGGTGAGTGAACTTGCCGCGCCGTTGCGCTCGAATTCGAGGCTGCTCTGGTACACCGTCTTGTTCTGGGAGGCGATCATGAAGACGATCTGAATTAGCAGCGCACTTAAGGTAAAGGCGCCAAATGCTTTCCAGAAAGGCCACACCTTGCCCAGATGGGGCGAAGGCTGGTTGGGTGCGACGCCTATCGGCCTGAGCAGAACCTGTTTCAGCTTGAAGGCAGTCGCGACTTCTTCCGGCTCGATATATTCGGCCAGGGACCAGGTGATCTCACCCCCGGTTCTTTCCTCGCTCAGCATCAGCGGCGGCGCGACATAATCCGACACCACTGCTTGCTCGCCGACCGACACCCGCCAGGTGAATTCACCCATCACATAAATGACCTTGGCCGTGGCGGTCTGGAAATGCTGATATTCCGTGCCGAGAAAAATGGCTTTGGGCTTGGGCAGGCCGCGCTTTATCTTGGGCGTACGCGTGGTGGTCTTGATGAAGTTCCAGTGTCCATCGTATTCGGAGAGCCAGCGGAAACCTTCCTTTTCGCTGTAGAGCAGATATTCGCTCCAGGCATAATCGACGTTGTCCACCGTTACTTGGCGGCGCAGATAGCCCACTACGTCATAATCCGCACCGCGCAGATGCCCCTGGCTGCCAAGGGGAAGCTTGGGCGTGTACGTGTTCTGGATGCGAAAGCGAGACAGTATCTGGTGATTTTCATTGGCTGCATCCACCACCGAACCGCAATTGCCGCAGGCAACGCTTTCCGTACCGGTGGCACGAATCTGCAATGGTGCGGCGCAACTTGGGCAGTTGAAGGATTTGACTTGTGCCTTGCCTACCGTAGCCTCGCGCTCGCGCAGCCCGGTCATTGCCAGCGCACCAAGCTCTATTTGCTCGCCGATAAACAGCAGAGGCGGCGTCTCGCTGTAATCGAGAGTGGCAAAATTCTGCTCGTTGGACAGATCGATGACGGGCGCTTCATAACCCGCACCGACCTTGAACGGCAACTCGCCTTCACCGGCGATGCAGGTGGAGGTTTCCTTGTTGACGATCTGGAAATCCTGCCCGTGCAGTTGAAGCGAGTGGCCTACTTCAGTCGCATCGAAAGCAGGAATGCTTTCAGGTGCGGGAGAGGGGAAGGTCAGAACATAATTGCCGTTGGTTTCGGACAGCCAGCCGCTTTCCTGGTTGTCGAACAGCAGGTGCCATTCGTTCCATACGCCCTGCTGATAGCGCAGCTGGATGCGGCCGATCAGCGCAAAGTGGCTATTCCTGTAACGGCCTTCCGCGCCGAGTTGCAGCAGTGATGCATCTTCCATCAGATCCGCCATCCGGCCCAGGTTTTCCAGCTCCAGGTCGTGGCGGATCAGGGTGCTTTTGCAATAGCCGCACACTGCCAGGATCGAGGCAGTGGAACGGAATTCGACAGGCGCGCCGCAGGAGGGGCAGTTGGCGGTTTTCATGTATAAAAAAACAAAGGCATTTTAACCACGTGGAACACGGGGGGCACGGGGAGGGCCAAGGCTATAATTATTGGACTGATATCATATTGCATTGCTTGTGTTAACCCCGTGTTCCCCGTGGTTAATCGCTTTTTCAAACCAGTTTCTTGAGTAATTCAGCCTTCTTGCTTTCGAACTCTTCCTGGCTGAGAATGCCTTTGCTCACCAGCCCGTGGAGTTTTTCCAGCAGGGCAGGGATGTCTTCGGGTGTCTGCGCGACCGGAGCGGCAGGTGTTGCCGCTTGCGCCATGGTACCGGCCATGGCCTGGCCCATGGCGATGCCGGCCCCCAGACCGACGCCAGCGCCCGCCACGCCGCCTTCGTTGGCGGCTGCGACGGGAATGGCATTGGCCGTCTGATACTGTGTGTATTTGCCGAGATCGCCCACCATATTCATGCCAATGCGCTGATCCAGCACGTGCTGCAATTCCTCCGGCAGTGAAACGTTCTGCACCACCAGATTGTCCAGCGCCAGGCCGTAGCGCTCGAAAGTCGGCAGCATTTTCTCCTTAAGGCGTGCGCCGAATTCATCCTGATTGGCCGCCATATCGAGAAAAGGCACGCCGGATTCGGCGAACATGTCTGTCATGGAGCCGATCAGGGTGTTGCGCAACTGGCCGTCGAGATCGTCCACGGTATAGGCTTCGCGCGTGCCGCTGACCTCGGTGTAAAACTTCTTCGGGTCGGTCATGCGATAGGAGTAGATGCCGAAGGCGCGCAACCGGACGATGCCGAACTCCTTGTCGCGAATGGTAATGGGGTTGGGCGTGCCCCATTTGCGGTCGAGTTGCAGGCGGGTGCTGAAGAAGTACACATCCGACTTGAAGGGGGACTCGAAGAACTTGTCCCAGTTCTTCAGGTAAGTCAGGACCGGCAGGGTCTGGGTGGTGAGGGTATGGCGCCCGGGCTGGAACAGATCCGCTACCTTGCCTTCATCGACAAACAGGGCGAGCTGGGATTCGCGCACCGTGAGGGAGGCACCGTTCTGGATTTCCATATCCTGCATCGGAAAGCGGTAAGCCAGGATGCCATCTTCAGGCTCGGTCCAGTGGATGACATCAATAAACTGCTTGGCGACGAAATCGAACAGGCCCATGGTGCGCTCCTCACATTGTGATTTTTGCTCATTCTACCCATAAATGGCGGCTATAATCCAACCATCATGAAACCAATTGATAGCATCGACGGCCTGCACTTGATGGGCAATCTTTACGGTTGTGGCGGAGAAGAGCAACTGCTGCGGGAAATCAATACCCTGCGCAACTTCTGCCAGGAACAGGTCAGCAACGCCGGCCTGACTGCGGTAGGAGAGTGCTTTCACCAGTTTGGCGCCTCTGGTGGCGTCACCGGGGTGGTAATTCTGGCCGAGTCCCATGTTTCCATTCACACCTGGCCGGAAAAACGCTTCGTCACGCTGGACGTGTTTGTCTGCAATATGCAATGTGACAACCGGGCCAAGGCACATCAACTTTTCGATGCGCTGGTGGCGGCATTCGAGCCGGAGGAAAAACGCTATTACGCGGTAGAAAGATTCTGAATTTGTAAGTCATCTGCCTGTCCCGGCGCAGGCTCAAAAACACAGCAGCACGTCGCAGTCTGCCGCATTGGCCACATCCTTGCTGACGCTGCCGAGCAGCAGTTCCTGCATGCCGCTCTTGCCGTGGCGGCCGAGTACGATCAGGTCGGAGCGAAGTACCTCTGCACGCTCGCAGATTGCGGCAGCGGGATAGGCTGCCACGACATTTCGCGAGATCTTCCCTTCATTCAATTTTTCCAGCTCGATGTCCAGGTGTTTTTCCGCATCTTTTATGACGTGTGCCTGGCGGTTCAGTATAAATGTTTCGTCCATTCCAGCCTGGCGCATCCGGTCATCATGATCGGTATCATATACATGCAGCACTTCGATCTGTGCACTCGGCGCTACGGCGCGAGCAAGCTCCAGAGCAGTGATCGATCCAGGAGAAAAATCCACTGCGGCGATGGCTGTTTGATAGGGTTTCGTCTCCGTGTTCTTGACGATCAGCACCGGGCAAGTTGCCAAGCGCAACAGCCGGGAAGCAGTTGATCCAATGAGCAGGTCCAGCAAGGTGTGCTCGCCGCGCGCGCCGGTCACCACCAGATAGGCTTCTTTAGCCGCTGCATAATCGGCGATCTCCTTGTGGGCGCGCCCGATACGCGTGGCAACCACAACCTGAATGGCACAATCCTTGCGCAGGTTGTCAGCCAGGGTGTCGAGACGATTCTTGACAGCCGCATGCAATGCCTGCTCATGGTTCTGACGAAAATCAGCCGCAGGATCAACTCCCGGATAGAGATCCAGAGGTTGCACCACGTGTATCAGGTGTAATTCCGCTTCAAGCTGTTTTGCGATCTGCGCGCCGCGCTGCATCGCTCGTTCGGCAGAATCGGAAAAATCGGTGGCTACGACAATAGGGCTGAAGGCTTGCATGATGTTCTGCTCCATGGCAATTCACTTAAAAAATCAGTGGGCTTGCTCTGCGTCACCCGATAATTTCTGGCGGGCCAGCAATTCCATGAAATTACCCGGCACAGGAAACACTATGGTATTGGTCTTGTCACCAGCAATGCCAGCCAAAGTCTGCAGATAGCGCAACTGCATCGCCTCCGGCTGACGAGCCAGAATTTGAGCGGCCTGCAGCAGTTTTTCCGATGCCTGCAACTCACCTTCGGCGTGGATCACCTTGGCGCGCCTCTCCCGCTCGGCTTCGGCCTGCTTCGCAATGGCACGCACCATGGATTCGTCGATATCGACGTGCTTGATCTCCACGTTGGCTACCTTGATTCCCCAGGCATCGGTTTGCGTGTCCAGTGCCTGCTGGATATCCAGGTTGAGCCGCTCGCGCTCTGCCAGCATTTCATCCAGTTCGTGCTTGCCGAGCACCGCCCGCAGCGTGGTCTGCGCGAGCTGGCTGGTGGCATTGAGAAAGTTTTCAACCTCGATGATCGCCTTTTGCGGGTCGATCACGCGCAAATACACCACCGCGTTGACTTTGACCGAGACGTTGTCGCGAGAAATCACGTCCTGGGTCGGCACGTCGAGCACCACCGTGCGCAAATCGACACGCACCATCTGCTGGACGCCGGGAATCACGAGCACCAGGCCCGGCCCCTTGACCTTCCAGAAGCGGCCGAGCATGAATACCACGCCACGCTCGTATTCGCGCAGGATGCGAAACGAAGCGACGATCAATGCGACTATCACGAATGCGATACCGCTGAATCCGAATTCGAACATGCTCATTCTCCTTTGTTGTCCGCTTCCACGGGATTGACCTTGAGTAACAGGCCGTTACGCACCAGAACACGGACTTTCTGCCCGCGTAGCAATGGGGTTCGGGTTTGGACTTTCCAGCTTTCGCCGTGGACTCGTGCCCATCCTTCAGTTTCAGCATCCTCCAGCATTTCACCGATGCTGCCGATCAGACCTTCGTCGCCGCTCACCACCTGACGCCGCCGTGCCTTCAGCGCCATGCCACCGACCAGCCCGAGCAGAAGCGCACTCACCACCGCAATGGCGACAATCAACTCGAGCGGAATGCCGAAACCCGGCAGTTCAGTGTCGATCAGGATCACCCCGCCGACCACGAAAGCAGTAATTCCGCCGATGCCGAGCACGCCAAAACCAGGAAAAAAAGCCTCTGCAACCATGAATGAAATACCCAGCAGTATCAGTGCCAGCCCGGCATAATTTAGTGGCAACATCTGCAGGGCATACAGCGCCAGCAGAAGGCAGATGGCACCGAGTACGCCGGCCACTCCGAAACCAGGCGAGGTGAATTCGAAAAAAAGTCCGTAAATGCCGATCATCATCAGAATCAGGGCGAGGCTGGGGTCTGTAATGACCGCCAGCAATCGGGCACGCCAGTCCGGCTCATAGCTGAGCAACGGAGCGTCTGCGGTTGCCAGCTGAAAATCACGTCCCAGCACGTTTACCTTCACGCCGTCGAGTTGCTGCAACAACTGCGGCTGATCTGTAGCGATATAATCGATAACATTAAGCTTCAGCGCATCCTCGGCTGGCAGGCTGACCGCCTCGCGAACGGCCTGCTCCGCCCATTCAGCATTACGGCCGCGCATTTGCGCCAGACTGCGGATATACGCGGCAGCATCGCTGACCTGCTTCCGGGTCAAAGTCTGTTTGGTACTGCCGCCTGGAGATTGTGCACCATCGGATTTCGCTTCCTTCCCATTTGGTCCTTGTACAGGCTTCTTCGGTTCGGAAAAATCCGGGGTTGCACCGATCTGCACCGGGGTGGCAGCCCCCAGATTGGTGCCCGGTGCCATTGCGGCGACATGGCTGGCATAGAGAATGTAGGTCCCGGCACTGGCGGCACGTGCCCCGCTTGGGGCAACATAGGCCGCCACCGGTACGGGCGAGGCGAGGATTGCCTTGATGATCTGTCGCATCGATGTGTCGAGACCACCCGGCGTGTCCATCTGCAGCACCACCAGTTGCGCTTCTTTCTCTGCCGCATGACCTAGGCCGCGCACCACGTAATCTGCTGTCGCGGGGCCAATCGCACCTTCAATCTTCAGTACCATCACCGGCTGCGAAGCAGCCATCAGCCAGCCAGGCGTTAGAAGCAGCAGTGCCAGTAACAAACCAAGCGCGACTTCGTGGGTTCGAATTGTCATATCCTGGTGATCCTCTCCGTTATCTTTATGATGCCGGAATTGCTCTACAGTTTCCTCAATATAACTTATATCTATCCCGGCACGTTATCGGTCCGGAACACCGGCACGAGAATAATCCAGACCATCTACGCCGTTGTGCGTTTAAGCGGCGTCTGCCGCTTTCGATGCTAAAATGGGCTTTGCACGCCAGTTTCCGGATCATGCAATGTTACAAACCTCGTTACACCCGCTAATCGCCGTCTCCAATATGCAGTGGCAGCCACACCGTGGCCATTGTTTAAACTCCCATATCACCCTGGTTAGGGCCACGCGCCATCGTGGCACCTGCGTCACACCGCCGGTGCCACGATGCAAAGGAAGGTCAGAATGAGCATATGGGAAATAAGCGGCGGCTTGCTGGGCGGCATCGGCCTGTTTCTGCTCGGCATGGGGCTGATGACCGACGGCCTGAAACTCGCCGCAGGGCCGGCACTGGAACGTATTCTTACCTATGCCACCAGAACCCGGTTACGCGGGCTGGCCTCGGGAATTCTGGTCACGGCTTTTGTCCAGTCGTCCAGCGCCGTGACGGTGGCGGCTATCGGTTTCGTCAATGCCGGGCTGCTCACGCTGGGGCAGTCCATCTGGGTGCTGTTCGGCGCCAATGTCGGCACTACCATGACCGGCTGGCTGGTCGCACTGGTCGGGCTGAAATTCAAGATCGAATTGCTGGCGCTGCCGCTCATCGGAATCGGCATGGCGCTGCAGCTGACCGGCAGGGGAAAACGCCGTGGCGCGCTGGGGCAGACGCTGGCAGGTTTCGGCATACTGTTCCTTGGCATCGACATGCTGAAGGAGTCTTTTTCCGGGCTGTCAGCGGATTTCAAGCTGCCGGAAGGAGAGGGGGTCTCGGATACCCTGATACAGGTGCTGATCGGCATTATGCTCACCGTGCTGATGCAATCTTCCAGCGCTTCCCTGGCCATCGTGCTGACCGCTGCCCAGGGCGGACTGCTGACGGCACAGGGTGCTGCCGCCATGGTGATTGGCGCCAATATCGGCACCACGGTCACCGCGCTGCTTGCCTCCCTTGGCGCCACCCCCAACGCCAAGCGTGCCGCCGCCGCCCATATCCTGTTCAATCTCCTGACCGGCGCGGTGGCGCTGGCGCTGCTGCCCTGGCTGGTATCGGCCATTGGGATGGCAGGCGAAGCGCTGGAACTCGATACGGCTCCGGCTGCACAACTGGCCCTGTTTCATACCGTTTTCAACCTGCTCGGCGTCGTGCTGGTCTGGCCCATCGCCAGTCGCATGACCCAGTTTCTCGAAAAACGCTTTCGCGCCGCCGAAGAAGACGAGGCCCGGCCGCTCTATCTGGACAACAACGTCGTGGCGATCCCGGCACTGGCACTGGACGCACTGGAACAGGAAGTGCGGCGCATGGGCGGCATATCCTTGCGCATGATGCGTGAGGCCATGGCAGGCGCTTCCGGAGACAAACTGGCTGCAGACCAGCAAATTGTGGCCAGGCTGAATCAGGCTGTGGCTGACTTCATCGCTCGTATGAACCAGGCTGGCATGTCGCAAAAAAATGCCCGGCGTCTGCCGCAAATTCTGCGCACGGCACGCTACTATGAAGCAGTGGCGGAGCTGGCCATGGAGGCCGCTGCCGCAGCACGCGAAACGCCGATGCCGGTGCTGATCGAAGCAGGTGGAGCCTTCCTTGATCAGGCATCAAGGCTGTTTTCCCGGGTTGATCCGGTGGGATACATGGAGTACGCCGCCGATGTCGAAACCAGCTTGCAGGGCCTGGAAGGGGACTATCAGATACTGAAAGCGGAACTTCTGGAGGCTGGCGCCCAGGGCCATGTAATCGTGGCAGACATGGATGCCCGCTTGCGTGCCGCGAGCGCCATCCGGCGCGCGGTGCAGCAGGCCGCCAAGGCGGCACACCTGCTTGGCGCCAAAGCATCGACAGGTGGTGTGGAACTGGCACCGGGAGCGGTACAGCCGGCAGCTTGAAGGGCGCTTCTGATAAATGGGCTATTGTGCCCACTCAGTTGGAGATGCCAATTCAGGGCTGATCAATGTCGCCAGGCTTCTCATCGGGATGGCGCATCAGCCTGCGCCGATCCAGCCACCAGGCCAACAGCGGCAGCAACAGTAATCCTCCCGGCAGCAGGAGCGCAACCAGATAGGGACTCAGGTGGACCAGACTATGTATCTGTTTCCTGATAAGGCGGCGATCCTGGCTGGTCCAGTGAAAGCCGTTACGCTGTTTCATGAGCAGCGGCATAAAGCCGCGTACTTCAGTGAAATCAGCCAGCAGTTCCGAGCGCTGCCGATTCTGGAGCGCGACAAGCTGCGAATATCCACGCTGAATAGGGTAAACGACAGAGGCGGGGACGTCACCGAGCCGGCGAATCAATTTGGCAGTCTGTTTGGGCACGGTTTTATAGATAACCAGAGGATTATGATTCAAGCATACCGCCCGCATGGACATTCGCGCAAGGATGGCGTTCAGCAGCACACCTGGGCCAGTTCACCCCAGCTCGTGGTGTAGCAGGGCGACTTGTTCCCCTGCTTCATGCGCCAGCCTTTTTCGATCCCGGAACTTGCCATAAATAGCGTGTCTTTCCCCATCTTCCGGTTGATGCCATCCAGCACCTGCATCAGCCGGGCTGAGCGGTTTTCCGCCCCCTCATCGCTGAACAGCATGTGCTGCCGGCGGCCTGCCGGGCCGAGTTCCATCAGCATCACCCCGGCCTTGGCGTAGCGGTAGCCGGGGCGATAGATCTGCTTCAGCCCCCATTGCGCGGCACAAATCAGCTTTAGCGTGTCGTCGCTGGCTTCCGGCAACGGAATCGTGATGCCCTGGCTGTACTGCGGGTCTTTTTCCCTGAACGGGCTGGTGGCGATGAAGACATGAATAGCCCCAGCGACGGAGGACTGGCGCCGCAGTTTCTCCGCCGCCCGTGTGGCGTAGCTGCTCACGGCTTCCCTTAATTCCACCAGGTGAAGTACAGCTTGGCCGAAGGAGCGGCTGCACACGATCTGCTGCTTGTTGGGGGCGATTTCTTCCAGACCCATGCAGGAAATGCCTCTCAGCTCCAGCACGGTACGCTCCAGCACCACCGAGAAGCGGCGCCGGATCAGCGCGGTGTCGGCTTCTTTCAGCGCCAGCACGGTGTGGATGTTCATGGCGGCCAGCTGTTCGCGCAGCCGCCTGCCCACGCCCCAGACCTCGCCTGCCTCGATGCCGCCCAGCAGTTCGTTCAGTTCGGATTCCCGCAGGCTTCCCAGGTCGCATACGCCGTTCCATGCCGGCTGCTTTTTGGCCACATGGTTGGCGAGCTTGGCGAGGGTTTTGGAAGGCGCGATGCCGACACAGACGGGAATGCCGATCCATTGCCTCACCTGCTGGCGGATCTCCTGCCCGTAGGTGGTCAGATCCTGCTTGAATCCATCCAGCCCGAGAAAACATTCATCGATGGAATAGATTTCCTGCCGGGGCGAGAACTGTCTCAATAGCGACATCATGCGGTTGCTCATGTCGGCATACAGCGTGTAGTTGGACGACAGGGCGATGATGCCGTGCTGCCTGGCAAGCGCCTTCATCTGGAACCAGGGAGTGGCCATCTTGACCCCCAGCGCCTTGACTTCGGCGGATCGCGCCACTGCACAGCCGTCGTTGTTGGACAGCACCACCACGGGCTTGCCTTCCAGCCCGGGGTTGAAAACCCGCTCGCAGGAGACGTAGAAGTTGTTGCCGTCGACCAGGGCGAAGCTGGTGTTCTGTTTTACATTAGTCATACCGACTTGATGATTCTGGTGACCACGCCCCAGATCAGCATCTCCTGACCGTCCTTGAATTCGATATCCGGATATTTCGGGTTCTCGGCAATGAGTTTGACCACGCCGGCTCGCTGGAAAAAACGCTTGACGGTGAGCTCGCCATCCACGGCGGCGATCACGATGCGGCCATGTTCCGGCTTGATGGCGCGATCCACGATCAGCTCGTCGCCGTCGTCGATGCCGGCATCCACCATGGATTGCCCTTTGACCCTGAGGAAGAAGGTGGCCTCCCGATGCTGGATGAGCTCTTCGTTGAGGTCGATGCGCTTCTCGACATAATCGTCGGCGGGGGAGGGGAACCCGGCCCGGACGGAATGCCCCATGAGGGGGAATTTCTGCCTGGGCGGGTGTTCCGCGAACGCGAAAATTTCCATGCCGGATGGAATGCGGAATCCAGCCTGCCGCTGCTGCACGAAATCGAGTATCGCCGCCTTCTGGCTGATCGGCACCCGGATAGTGGTAGTAGGGTCGGGAGAAGGTTTGCGGCCTGCGCCGGGGCGAGCGCCGCCGCGTGTGGATTGAGTCATGGCTCTATATTGAATAATGTAACAGTATTCAATATAGAGGGTGCCAGAGGGGTTTGTAAAGCAAATGATCAAAAACCGGCGGGCCTGCCGATATGGCGCAAGTCATCCGGAATGGGCGTCAGTAGATCAGGTTCAGCATCGTCATCATGACAGCAAGGAACAGCAGCGTCATGATGCCGCCTGCACGGATGAAATCCCCCACCTTGTAGCCCGCCGGACCCATGATCAGCGCGTTGACCTGGTGAGTGGGCAGGAGGAAGGAGTTGGAAGTGGCCAGCGCCACGGTCAGCGCGAACACGGCCGGATTGGCGCCGGCACCAATGGCGATATTCACTGCCAGGGGGACCAGCAGCACGGTGGCGCCGACGTTGGACATCACCAGGGTGAACAAGGTGGCGAGCACGGCGATGGCCAGCTGCAGCACCCAGATTGGCAGGCCACCCAGCAGGCTCAGCGTCTGCTGGGCGATCCAGGCAGCCGTGCCGCTGGTCTCCACCGCCAGGCCGAGCGGGATCAGGCTGGCAAGCAGGAAGACCGATTTCCAGCTCACCGCGTGGTAGGCCTCCTCGACGCGCAGCACGCCGGAGAGGATCATGCCGATCGCTCCAGCCATCAGGGCAAGGGACAGGCGCACGTCGGTGAACAGCAGCATGAACAGGGCAATGCCGAAGAATGCAAGCGCTGGGACAACCTTGTGCGGACGCAACTCCTCGTGCGGGTATTCGGTGGTGATAACCACGAAGTTCTTGTCACGTTCCAGGCGGGCCAGGGCTGCCCAGGTGGTATGCACGATGAGAGCGTCGCCGGCCTGCAGCGGCAGGTTGCGGATGCCATCGCCCTTGCGCAGCGTCTGGCCTCCCCGGTGCAGGGCCACCATGGCGATACCGTAGGTTTTGCGCATCCACACGTCGCGGGCGCTCTTGCCGATCAGGTCGGAGCCTGGCGGAATGACCACCTCGGCGATACCGGCGTTGGTGGCGGCCAGCGGCTCGGCAAAAATTTCCAGGTTGTCGCGCAGTACCAGGCCATTGGCCTCGACCAGGGCTTGCAGACGATCCGGGGAGGCCAGAATGCCGAGTACGGTGTTGCTTCCGATGCCTACATCGCGGTCCAGGCTGCCGGGGCCAACGCGCAAATCATTGCTGCCGTGCGCAACTGCGATCATGCGTACGCGGGCCTCAGTCTCGACTTCATCCAGCGTCTTGCCAACCAGCGGGCTGCCGGCTGGCACCACAACTTCGAACAGGCCGTAATTGAGTCCGTAGAGATCCTGAAAATACTGCATGGCATTGGTGCCGCTGGTGACGTCATCGTGCTTGCCGCCGGGCAGAACGAAACGGCCGGCGAGCACAAAATAGACGATACCGCTGGCAAGCAGGGCGATGCCGATGGGGGTCACCGAAAACAGCGACCAGGTCGCCATCTGCTGCTCGGGCGCCAGGGCCTTGTTTGATGTAAGAATCAGGTCGTTCAGCAGGATCAGCGGGCTGGAGCCGACCATGGTGATGGTGCCGCCCAGAATGGCACAGAAGCCCATGGGCATCAGCAACCGGGACATGGGCAGGCCGGTACGGGCTGAAATCCGGCCGACCACCGGCAGGAACAAGGCGGCGGCGCCCACGTTCTGCATGAAACTGGAGATAAAGCCGACCGCACTGGAAATAGCAGGGATGATCTTGACCTCTTTCTGGCCGGCCAGCTTCAGGATAACGCCAGCCACCTTGCCCATCAGCCCGGTCTTATCCAGCCCTGCACCGATAATCATCACGGCAATGATGGACATCACCGCGTTGCTGGAAAACCCCCGGAACAGTTCCGATGTCGGCACCAGAGGCTGGGCCAGGCCCAGAACATCGCTGAAGGAACTGATCAGGCCGAGCAAAACCATGATGCTCACCGCCGCCACATCCACGCCCACAATCTCGAATGAAAACAGAAAGACCGTCAGCAGCAGGATGCCCATCACCACTGCAATTTCAATGCTGGGAACGGCGTAGGCGGCAGCCAGGCCGACGAGCAGAAAGATGAATGCAGCGACGATAATCTTGGCGGATATTTTGGGCATGATAAATCCTGAAACAGATGCTGGCGCAAAAAACAAAAATCCCGGCTCAGACGAGCTGGCCAGGCCGAAACGAAACACAAGGGGATGTCGCTATTTTACAGGCTAAACGGCGAAGCCTGCCAATTTGTCTCTTTCGCCCCCCGATTATTGCTGTCGGCTCTTGCTGATCAAGTCGTAGGCAAGCTGCACTTCCTTGGCCTGCTCGGTCGCCACCGCAATCATGTCTTCCGGCACACCCTGACCCATCAACTTGTCGGGATGGTACTGGCTCATCAGCTTGCGATAAGCCCGTTTGACTTCCTGGTCGCTGCTTTCCTTGCTCACACCCAAGGCTTTATAAGCGTCCTCCAGAGCAGTGGCAGAGTCCGCCTGGCCGCCGGCAAAGTGCGACTGGTTTAATACCATCTCCAGCATGCGCTTGAATGCGGCCTGGTCATAACCCAGGTGGCGCGCAATATCTATCAGCAGGCGCTCTTCAGCCGGATCAATGCGCCCGTCGGACAGCGCCATCACAATGAGGTAGACCAGCAACACCTGTTTCAGACTGTGGGTATGCCCGCAAACGGACATGAAGCGCTTTAAATTCGGCTCAACATCATAATCCGGGGCAGATCCTTGCTTGAAAAGCGCAATGGCTTGCTGCCTGTGCTCGGCAGACATGCCCAGTTTCTGGATAAAATCTTCGACATGCGCAACTTCATCCCTGGAGATATGGCCATCTGCCTTGGCAAGTTTTCCCATTAAAATAAAAACCGTTTCAATGAAAACGGCTTGGCGCTGACCGCTACTGAGCGGGTTAACCGCACCCATGCCATATGCGCGATAACGGGTAATAATACTTCCCAGGAAATATCCAGCAAATGCTCCGAGAATCCCGAAAAAGTAATACCCTATCAAGACGCCAATGAGTTTAAACAAAGTAACTCCTGAGGTTGCGTGTGAAAGAAGCAATTATAAACGCACAGTTCCATTGCGTTAAACCGCGTCTGGACTTGGAGCCTATTTCAGTAAGCTTCATGCCTCGCGCCAGCATCATTAATAGGCTCTTATAATTGACGATGAACTCCGAAGATCTGGAACGACTGCTTACCACCGCCATGCCCTATGGCAAATACAAAGGCCACCTGATAGCGGACCTGCCCGGACGGTATCTCAACTGGTTTGCTCGCGAAGGCTTTCCATCCGGCGAAATCGGCCGTCTGCTGGCGCTGATGCAGGAGCTGGACCACAATGGCCTGTCCTCGTTGCTGGACCCCCTGCGAAAAGGATAAATTGCTCATAACATGAGTGATAGGGGATAATGGCGCCATGAATGATCAACAACCAATTTCTCCCCGCCGCCGCCAGCAAGAGCTTCTGGCCATTCCGGAACGGCAGCGAACCGATGCCGAATGGGATGAGCTTAACGAGCTGGAAATCACGCTGGCTTCCGTGAACCGTGTGGAAGCTCGTGAACCCAACGTTCGCCGGTCCCCGTCTGCAAGCAATGATCGGCCCAAATCCGGCGACAGGCCACAAGGCGACAGGCCACAAAGTGATAGACCACAGGGCGACAGGCCGCAAGGCAAGAGGCCGGCCAGGAAGTTCCACAAGCGGCCACCCAAGGCCAATACACCCTAAGCGCCTGTTTCAGGAGGCATGAAACCTGCTGAATTGGCTCTTAGTATCAAAAGGGGAGGGCTCGCCTTCCCCATGCCCGAAAAAACCGGATCAGCGCTCAGCCCATGATTGATAAGGCGGGCCGTTGTTCGCAACCATGGAATGCCCCCAAGCAATGAGCAAGGTATCGAATCTTTATACTATTCTTCAGAATCCCGGCACGGTTGCCGCCACGCATTCAGGCTCGTTTCATGCCGACGAAGTACTGGCTGCAGCAGCTTTGCGGCTTGCAAGTCCCTCGCTAAGCATTCTGCGCACTCGCGACCAGGCTCAGCTGGATGAAGCGGATGTTATCTTCGATGTGGGGCGAGTTTTTGACCCTGCGAGCTGTCGTTTCGACCATCATCAACTGGATTTCAGCGAGGCCAGGGAAAACGGCATTCCTTTCAGTTCATTCGGCCTGATCTGGCGTGAACTGGGCGTGGCACTTTGCGGCTCGGTCGCTGCTGCGTCCAGGGTCGATCGCTTGCTGGTGCAAGGCGTGGATGCGATTGATTGCGGAGTTGCCCTGAGCAAGGAAACGCCACTTGCGACCTTGATGTCCATTTCCTCGATCATTGGCGGCTTCAATCCCGGCTGGCAGGATGACGCCTCGCCGGAAGCCAGGAACAAGGCATTCGAACAGGCTGTCAGCTGGGCAGGAAGCGTTCTGCAAAACACCGTTCGCGAAGCCAGGGGGCTGGAAGCGGCCCGGGCCGTTGTGAAGCAAGGCATGTTGCTGGAAGCAGGGCGCCTGCTGGTGCTGGATAACGGCGCACCATGGAAGGAAGCCGTATTGGGGTCCCCCGAGTACCAGCATCTCCTGTACGTGATTTCTCCGGACACCCAGACGAAATGGCATGTGCATACCGTGCCGGATTATGCGGGAAGCTTCAGCAACCGGAAATCCCTGCCTGCCGCCTGGGCTGGGCTGGATGGCGAAGAGCTGGATAAAGTCACTGGCATGACGGGCTGCGTGTTTTGTCATCGGGCGCGCTTTGTCGCAGGGCACACAACGAAGGATGGAGCCTTGAAAATGGCTCAACTGGCGCTACAGGATTAGGGTTTTACCCCGATGCGCCCGAAGCCCCCGCCGAATTACCTTGCCGGCTACCCGGTCGCATTGGCAGAACAAGTGCAGCGACTGATCGAACAAGACCTGCTGGCCGGTGTACTGCTGAAGAAATATCCGCTTGCGCACTCTGTACGCACTGACAAGGCGCTCTATGACTACGTGCTGGAAATCAAAGGCGCGTATCTGCGCAACGCCGGACAGCTAAGCAAGGTGGCGTTCGACAGCAAGCTGCATGTCATTCAGCATGCACTGGGCACGCACACCAGAAAATCCCGGGTGCAGGGTGCAAAACTCAAGTCCAAGCGTGAGATCCGAGTAGCGACAGTGTTCAGGGAAATGCCGCCTGAATTTTTGCGCATGATCGTGGTGCATGAGCTGGCGCACATCAAGGAAAGCGAGCACGACAAGGCTTTCTATCAACTTTGCCAGCACATGGAACCCGATTACCATCAACTGGAATTTGACCTGCGCGCTTACCTCAGCCATCTCGAAGCAACTGGCCGACCGCTCTGGTCAGCCGCGCCGGCCGATTAAATCCGGAAGCAAGTCAATCCTCCAGTGCGCGCACTTTCACCGTCTTGCCCTTGACCTTGCCTGCCGATAATTTTCGCACGGCATCAAGAGCGATTTTGCGCGCAACGGCAACATAAGTGGACTGATCGGTCACCGTGATCTTGCCGACCTGCTCGCGCGTGAATCCCGCTTCGCCGGTAAGAGCGCCCAGCACGTCACCGGGGCGGATCTTGTCCTTGCGCCCGCCAAGAATCTGCAGCGTCACCATCGGCGGCACCAGCGGTGAAGCATGACTGTCTTGCAGTGAATCAAGCGCATGCCATTCCGGTTCGCTGCCCATCATCTGTGCGATGGCGGCAACACGGCGCTTGTCGGCCGTGCTGCACAGTGAGAGCGCCCAGCCGTCCTCGTCTGCGCGCCCGGTGCGGCCGATCCGATGGATATGTATCTCCGGGTCGGGCGTAACATCGACATTGATGACCGCTTCAAGTTGTGAAATATCCAGGCCACGCGCAGCCAGATCGGTGGCCACCAGTACCGAGCAACTCTTATTCGCGAACTGGATCAGCACCTGATCGCGTTCGCGCTGTTCCAGGTCGCCATTCAAGGTCAGCGCATGAAAGCCCTGTGCATGCAGCACGTCCAGCAATTCGCGGCATTGTTGCTTGGTGTTGCAAAAGGCCAGCGTGCTGACCGGGCGATAGTGCCGGAGCAGGGCGCCGACAGCCTGCAAACGCGCCTCGTGATCCACTTCGTAGAAGCGCTGGCGTATCTTGCTCTCCGCATGCTGTTCCGGCAGCTTGACTTCCTTCGGGTTGCGCAGGAACTGGCGTGCCAGCCGAGTGATCCCCTCCGGAAAAGTCGCCGAGAACAACAGGGTCTGGCGTTGTGTCGGGCAATGTTCCGCCACATAAGCGATGTCGTCGTAAAAACCCATGTCCAGCATGCGATCGGCTTCGTCGAGCACCAAGGTGTTGAGCGCATCCAGCGCAAGGCTACCGCGTCCCAGGTGATCGATGATGCGGCCCGGCGTACCGACGACAATGTGTGCACCGTGCTCCAGGCTGTTTATCTGCGGGCGCATGGGCGTGCCGCCACACAAAGCGACGATCTTGATGTTGTCTGCGAATCGCGCCAGACGACGAATCTCCTGCGTCACCTGATCGGCCAGCTCGCGCGTGGGGCACAACACCATGGCTTGCACCGCAAAACGGCGCGGGTTCAGATGGGTGAGCAGCGTCAGCGCGAAAGCCGCCGTCTTGCCGCTTCCGGTTTTCGCCTGAGCGATCAGATCGTGCCCGGCAAGCGCCAAAGGGAGGCTGGCTGCCTGGATAGGCGTCATGGATAGATATCCAAGCTGCTGTAATGTCGCCTGTATGCCGGGCGGCAAAGGTAGTTCGTTAAAAGAGTGTCCGGCAGGGCTTTCTGCGGACGATGAAGCGGAGGGGGCAATTGGATTCATGCGCAATTATCCCTGACTGCAGCCAGGATATGCTGGAATATTTACTATTTAACATAATATACATTATACGAAGTGTGCGACCTGGAACTCGAAGGAGTAACAGACGTGAATCATCCAGAAAATTTACCCTCCCTTTGCTCGTTTACCATGACGAACCGGCAGCGCATTTTCGCAGTCAATGCGGTTTTTCAGATGGTCAATCAAGAGGCGCTTTGCCTCAAGCGCCTTTCGAGCACTCGGACACCCTGCACGGCCTTGAATCACTGCGCGTGCGCGATCTGCACGCTACGCTGTCGTGGTCATATTTACAACCTTGAAAATTCTACAAACAAAAAGCCTCACATCCCTGCGAGGCTTTCATTTTTGGGTGCTTGCGTCTCAATGGTGCAACGCTTTATCCAACGAATGGAGAAATTTCTCGGCGTCGTGTTGTGTGACGTGATATTTCACGGTTGGGCCGGGCATCAATTTGGCACAGGAGTCCACCAGTTCCATGGTGATAGGATATTTGCCGATGGCGATGGCTTCTTTTAGGGCTGTGAGTCTATTGCCTGCGTCTTCAAATGTAATGCAGAAGTGGTGCGCGTCATCGGTGATGCTGATGCTTTTGATACCTTCGTGAGTAACCGCTTGGCAGTGGAACCGTTTCTTGGACATTCTCTTCTCCTGTGGTGCTATATGGTGCGAATGCGCGGCAGTCTGCGTCCCGTCACCTTGTGTGTCAAACCGCGGCTCTGGAGCGTTGGTGTCCAGTCACTTTACAGTACCGGGTGTGCTTTTGGGAGCTTTAAAGAGACGGTTACTATGCCGAAAAGCGATGCACTAAAGGCGCCATCATATGCACCATTCTTCAGCAAGTTTGGCCACCCGAACTACCACATCAAGTCGTCCGGTATCTGGAAGGCGGCATAGGGATCGTCCGCATCGATTTCGGCGCTGGTCTTGTTCACCCGAACGACGAGCGAGGCATCGCGCTCGGCGATCTTGTCGGCGATAACCCGGGGTACCAATTCGGTGGCGCCACCCTGGCAGACGATCACCAGGCGACCGGCCGTTATATGCGCCTGGACCGTGGCAGACACATACAGCCGTTCGATCTTCTTGTCGCGGGTAAAATTGTAGGCGATATCGCCGGTGCCCTTACTCTGGCGATTCTGCTGCACCATCTGGGCAATTTGCGCCACGATCGCCTTGTGGGTGGCAGCCGCATCGCGCTGGGCATTGAGCTCGCGGGCTCGCTCGGCATTCTTGCGTTGCGTTTCGAGTGCGGCCAGGCGCACTTCATCGACAGTGTATGTACCGGTCCGGCGCTCGACCTTCTTCTGCTTGCTCTTGTCCTGGTTGGCCTGTTTGACTTTGTTTTTGTCGACCAGGCCGGCTTTCAAAAACTGATCTTGCAAAGAGGCCATATGTGCTACTCCGTAAATAGGGTACGCTGGCCCAGACCGCGGCGCCGGCCTGGCCAGTGAAAAGTCGCTATCATAGCAAAAGTCGACTCTGCATACCCGCGATCGCACTTTGCGGGCGCTCATGGCTAATATAAAGAATCCAGTGATGCGGCAATCTCTTGTCCAAGATTGTCGAGTGCTTTTGCATGTGCCGTAACAAGTGGGGAAATTCCCGGGGCGTCTACCTGTTCGACAAAGACGGAACGCGCTTCACTTACCCTTTCACCAGCGCGGTTACGAACACTCCATGTCGCTTCGAGCGTAATGGATTTTCCCGGCACCGATTCGAAGCGTATTACATCGATCAGTACCTGGTAATCCGCACCCTGCCCACTGTATTGCACATGCGCTGCGACCTGCGCCCTGGGCAAGCGCTGTCCGACCGCTTCTGCGATGACACGTGGAATTTCACGTTTCAAGGGTTCGGACCAACGTTCGTTGTCGGAAATTACGTAAGGATTCGGCGCAATACTGAGTACGATCTGCTGCCGGTCCAGCGCCTCCGGTATGGTCGCCGGGCCGATGGCAACGCGATATTCAGGAGTTTCACCTACGGCTTTTGCAGGTGCCGGCGATTCCCCGGAAAGCATGTGATAGCGCGTCTTCACAGGGGATGCACAGGCTGCAAGCATTACCAGCGAGATAAGCAATACGGATCGTAATTTCACTTTACCGTCTCCTCGACACGCCCGCGCAGGAGCGAGCCGGGGTTGCGTTCAAGGTAATCGGAAAGACTGCGCATCGCTTCCGCAGCACGAGAGACCTCACGCAAGGTTTCGCGCACGTCGCGCTGCATGGGCGCATCTTCGGCAAGCAAACCGCGCTGCAGGCTGTCGAGGGTTTTCTCCACATTCACCAGTGTGCGGCTCAGGTCGGTCAGCGTGCGCCCGGCCTGCGGCGTGAGCTCGCTATCGACCCGTTTGACGGCACGCTCAGTAGCAACCAGCGTGTTTTCAAGCGCTTGCAGCGATTTGCGCGCATCGCTTACTGTGCCTTCCAGCGGTAGCTTGTCCAGCTTGCGTGCCAGGCTTAGCAGGGTTGCCTGCAATTCCTGAAGACTGCTGGCTGTGGTCGGAATCTCGGCAGGGCCTGAGCGTTTCAGCACAGCCGCCTTCGGTGCTTCGGGAAAGAAATCGAGTGCCACAACAAGCTGGCCGGTGACCAGACTGCCACTGCGCAGTTGTGCACGCAAACCGCGTGCAACAAGCTTTTCGATCAGCGCGCCGGGCGGTACCGCGCCCTGCTTTACCTTACCGTGCAACCGATCCGGGTAGAGCCGTACTTCGACCGGAATGCGCACATCCAGCTTTTTTGCGTCGAAATCGACATGGATTGCGGTCACCTCGCCTATCACCACGCCGCGGAAATCCACAGGCGCGCCGACGGAAAGCCCGCGGACGGATTCGTCGAAAACCATCTGGTAGGTTTCTTCGGCAGTATCGGGCAGGCGCAACGCCTTGCCCTGGTCGGGATAAAGCGTGAAGCTTGCGCCGCCTTGCGCTGGCGCTGCCTGTGCAGACTCTGCCGGGGTCTGGAATGCGATGCCGCCGAGCAGCATCGAGGCAAGCGACTCGGTATTCAGGCGAATACCGCTTGCATCGAGCACCATGTCGAAGCCGCTCGCCTGCCAGAAGCGCGTGTCCGCCTTGACGTGCTGATCGTAGGGCGCATTGATGAACACGCGCAGCTTGACACCCACACCGTCCTTGTCGAGCTCGTAGGCGACGACTGAGCCGACCTGTACGCGGCGGAAATAAACCGGCGCTCCAACATCCAGCGAGCCGAGATCGCTTGCCTGAAGCTGAAAATGTCGCCCCGGCAGGTCGATGGTGACAATAGGCGGCACATCGAGGCCGACGAACTTGCGCTTCGACTCGCTCGATTCGCCCACATCCATGCCGATGTAGGCACCCGAAAGCAGCGTACCCAGGCCGGATATCTGCGTCCCCGAAATGCGCGGACGCACCACCCAGAAGCGCGTGTCCTCGACGAGGAAAGGCTTGGCCTGCTTGCTGATGGCCACGGTGGCAATGACCCGCTTGCGGTCTTCCGAGAAAGCGATGCCGGTAACGCGGCCGATGTCCATGCTGCGGTATTTGACGCGCGTTTTTTCCGGCTCCAGCCCTTCCGCCGTGCTGAAACTGATGGTGATGGTCGGCCCCTGATCGAGCATCGCCTTGATCCCGAGCCAGCCGCCGATCAGCGCGGCGATGATGGGAATCAGCCATACCAGTTGCAGCGACCAGCGCCGGTGCGGCGTCACCCGAGCTTCGGGAATGGCGGTAGTGTCCTGCGTGTCCTGTGCTTGTCCTATGATTCTTCTCCCTGTGTATCCCAGATCAGGCGCGGATCGAAGCTTGCGGCGGCAAACATGGTCAGCACCACTACCCCACCGAACGCCGCTGCACCCGGCCCGGCGTGAATCGAGGCGAACGTGCTGACCTGCACCAGCGCCACCAGGATGGTTACGACATAAATGTCGAGCATCGACCAGCGGCCCACGAATTCGATCATGCGATAAAGCCGCGTGCGTATGCGGCGATGTTTGACGGAGCGCATTTGCACCGAGCCGGCAAGAATCGCAAGCACGATCATTTTTGCCAGCGGAACCACCACGCTGGCAAAAAACACCAGTGCTGCCAGAATGAACGACCCCGACGTCCACAGGAACACGACGCCGGAGAGAATGGTATCGCGCTGCGTGCCGAACAGCGAACTGGTATCCATAATCGGCAGCACATTGGCGGGGACATACAGAATCATCGCTGCGATCAGAAAAGCCCAGGTGCGTGCCAGACTGGCGGGTTTTCGCGCATGCAACGCCGCCCCGCAGCGCGGGCAATGCGCGTCGCCCGACTGCGGTGCGCGGCTCACCAGACGGCATACCGCGCACGCGAGCAGGCCGTGCCCGGCTGCGGTGGGTGCCGCGTTCACCGGATAGTCTCCAGTTGTGCCCAGGCGGCATCGGCGTCGAAGGCTGCCGCCGCTGCGGCGACCATTGCCATCAGCGCGCCGAAGGAAAACAGCGCCACGCCCGGTTCGACCGACGCGACATGCGCGAGCTTCACCAGCGACACCAGCACACCGAGCACGAAAACTTCCACCATGCCCCACGGCTTCACGCTTTCGATAAAGTGCAACATCGGCACTGTGCCCCATCCCCGCGCCCCGCGCCGTAGCGTGACGAGCACCCAGATCAGGCCGATCAGTTCGGCTGCCGGCACAAAAAACGTTGTCACGAACACCAGTGTCGCCACCGCGCGTGCGCCCTCCTCCCACAAGGATTTCACCGCGCCGAACAGCGTCGAGCTGGTGTGCGTGCCCTGTACTTCCAGCCCGACGATGGGATAGATATTCGCGATAATGAAGAGAATGCAGGCTGCCAGCGCCAGTGCCAGCGCCCTCTGGTTGGAATCGGGCGACGCACGCCGGTAGAGGCGCGCTCCGCAACGCGTGCAGCGCGCCTCCCCGCCAGGCGCCAGCGGCACCTGCCGGTGCAGCAGATCGCATTCGAGACAGGCGATTAGTTTGTACTCTGGCATAGGCATTCGATCTAGAGCAGCGATGAAAAAAGCGTCGCGATGCCGAGGAAAGAAAAGAATCCGACCACATCGGTCACGGTCGTGAGAATGATCGAGGAGGACTGCGCAGGGTCCTGGCCGAAGCGCTGTAGCATGATGGGAACCAGCGCCCCGGCAAAACCTGCAGTGACCATCGAGATCACCATTGCGGCTGCGATTACCAGTACCAGTCCTAAAGACCCGCTCCAGACGTACACGCCAATCGCGGTGGTGGCCGCAATCGCAAGGCCGTTCATCAGGCCGACATTGAATTCCTTGAACACCACCCGGGGCCAATGGCGCAGGCTGATTTCACGCAGCACCAGGCCGCGCATGGTCACCGCCAGCGCCTGCGCGCCGGCATTGCCCGACTGGCCCGCGACCACCGGCAGCAGCACCGCAAGCGCGGTGTACTTGGCGATGGTGCTTTCGAACAGCCCCACCACGGCGGCGGCGAGAAAAGCCGTCAGCAGATTGATCTGCAGCCACGGCAGGCGCTTGAGCACCGCGAACCTGGCAGACGAAAGCGCGCGCTCGTCGCGGCTTGCGCCGACCATGGTCAGAATGTCCAGCGTGGTTTCCTGCTGAACGGCGGAAGCCAGCATGGCCTGATGAATGACGCCGACCAGACGCCCGTCGAAATCGATCACCGGAAGGTCGGTCACCGCGTCCTGCTGCATTTTTTCCACCACATCTTCGCGCGAGGCGGTGTCCTGCACCGCGTCCACGATCTTGCGCGCAATACGCGCCAGCATTTCGTCCGGGTCGGCGAGCGCCAGATCCTGAATATCGACGCGCCCTTCCAGCCGCCCGTCATCATCCACCACATACAGTTCGCGCAGTCCGCGCCGCCTGGTCTGGCGCAGCCGCGCCAGCGCTTCGTGGGCGGTCAGTTCTCCGCGAAAAGCGAGTGCGCGCGGATCCATGAACTGGCCCGCAGAGTCGGGCGGATACTGCATCAACTTGCGAATTTCGGCAGCGACCTGCGTGTTGAGCAGCCCGATGAAGTGCTGGCGGACTTCTTCATCGAGCCGGCTGAGCA
Source organism: Gammaproteobacteria bacterium (assembly GCA_018824405.1). Classification (GTDB taxonomy): domain Bacteria; phylum Pseudomonadota; class Gammaproteobacteria; order Burkholderiales; family Sulfuricellaceae; genus Sulfurimicrobium. Next base: position 221,726 of record JAHJGO010000026.1, on the reverse strand, counting down.
GTGCAGCACTACGCGCTGGCTCGATTTCTGCAAGCAGTTCCACGGCCCGCGACTCCGGCAACTCGGTAAATACCGCCTGTTCCACATCGCTGGCAAGACTGTGCCATACCGGCAACACGGCGTGCACCGGCTGATCTGCCAGCATTGCGCTCACCTCGTCCGGCGGCATCGCCTCGATGCGCCGCGCCGCCTCACGCGGATAATCTAGCAGAAAGTGCAGGTTGAGGGCAGCAATGGCCGCTGCGGCTTTCCTGCTCATGGCTTGCCCTCCTTGCGTTCGCCAGGTAGCAGACTGACGACGGCCTGTATCAGCGCTGAGACGCCGAACCAGTAAGCAGAAGCGACACCGGCAAGCGTGTTTTCCGCGCTGCGCGGCGCAGGCGTGCTGTGCTCCAGCGAAAGCGCCCGCTGCATCGCGGCATGTGTGATCGCGCCGACCAGCCGTTCGCTGCGGTCGATGACAGGCAGCGTAGAAGATTCTCGCCATCCCGGGTGCTCTCTCAACCCGTCAAGCAGCGATTGCGCTGGCAGCCGGTGCGGACTCGGTCGCATCAGCCGTGTTAGCGGAGTCGAAGCATCCGCGCGCAACAAATCGGCAAGCTCGACATAACCCATCAGGCGCTGGTTGCGGTCAATGACATAGGGATCGGCGACAGGTGCATCTTTGGCTTGACGCACGCGCTCGAGTGAAGCGCCACTGTTCATGTCTGATGGCAGCGCCAGAGCATGCGGGTCCATCCATGCCCCGACGGTACCCTCCGGGTAGCCAAGCAGAAGCTCATAAGCAATGGTGAGCGCGGTCGGCAACTGAGCCAGCATTTGCGTCCTGCGTTCCGCGCCGAAGTGACGCAGCAACGCAACCCCTGCCTGTGCGCCAACACCACGCAGCAGCCCGATTGTTTCGCTATCCTCCAGCTGTTCCAGGCAGCGAGCACCGGCAAGCGGAAGCATCTGGCGCAGCACGGGCGAGGCAAGCCGCAGCGGCGCCGATTGCAACAGCGCCGCTGCCGATTCAGGGGTGAGCCGTTCAAGCACACGCGCCGCATCTGTTGGATGGGCTTCGAGAAAAGCGTAGCTGAGTTCTTCGCTGCTAGCCATCACGCGCCCCACTGACCACCAGAACAATCGGCTGCTCGTTGAACACCTTGGCCGGGAGACTTGCCCGGCCCTCGGCGGTTTCGAGCACGACTGCTGTGTCCGTCATTTCCAGAATCCGGCCTTCATAGCCGGCGACGCGAACATGCTGCCCGACACTGTAGCGTTGACGGAGATAGTGCGCACCGATCAGGTTGGCGACATAATCGCGGGCACCCAGGCTGAGTGCCAGTGCCACTGCGCCAACCAGAGAGATGCCGGCCGCCGCCGCAAGGATAACCAGGAAGGTTACCTTGATACCAATCTGCTCCGCGCCGACAAGGATGGCAGTTACCAGAATGGCGGCCTGCACCACGCGGCCAATCAGTACGCGCTGGCGCTCACCGGCACCGACAGCAGCGGCATGCACCACTTCACGCGCCAGTCGGCTGACCAGAAATCCGGCAACGATAATGAGCGCGCCGACAAAAACGGTCGGCAGATAATCGACTACGCGGGCGAGCCATGTGGTGAAGGTATCCAGCCCAAGCACCTGCGTCGCGGCCGTGAGGAAAAATAGCAAAACCACCCAGAAGACAACGCTACCAAGAATCTTCGCTGATGCACTGGACAGTCGCTTCGGCGACGCACCACGGCTCGCAGAAAGGCGCGCCAGCGCGCTTTCACCGATCAGGGTCAGGCGCACCGCGGTTGCCCGCAACAGGTGCGCCACGATCCAGCCGACAAACAGCAGCAGGAACGCACCGAGCACGTTCGGCAGGTAAAGCGCAAGTCGTTCCATGGTCTGGTCGAGAACGCCGGCAAGCGCGTCACGCCATTGCGAGAAAACATCCATTACTGATCTCCGTAAGGCGTAATTGAAAGGCAATGTAAAATAATACTTGCCCTTTGATTAACAAGAAAAGGCAGCATTAACAATCCGAAAGCAATGATGAGCAAGTCATGACAAACCGAACAGATGATTGCATCATCCAGACGAAATCAATCCTCTCGATTCAATTCCCCTACCCTGCTTTCATTGATCAAAAGGCTGTGATCCTCTATTCTTTGCTCATTTCACATTAAACAGTATAACTTATGAGCATTAGCATCAAGACCGCGGATGAAATCGCGAAAATGCGCGTGGCCGGCCGGCTCGCAGGCGAGCAGCTCGATTACATCGGGCAGTTTGTCAAAGCAGGCGTCACGACCGCAGAGCTGGACAAGATTTGCCACGATTACACCATTGACGTTCAGCACGCGATCCCTGCGCCGCTGAACTATGCGCCGTCTGGCCATAATCCCTACCCGAAGTCCATTTGCACTTCGGTCAATCACCAGGTTTGCCATGGCGTACCCGGCGACAAGGTATTAAAAAACGGCGACATCATCAACATCGATGTCACGGTGATCAAGGATGGCTTTCATGGCGACAGCAGCCGCATGTTCTATGTCGGAGAGCCCTCCATTCAGGCCCGGCGCCTGTGCGAGATCACCTATGAATGCCTGTGGCTGGGCATCAAGGTCGTCAAGCCGGGCGCGCGCCTGGGCGATATCGGCCATGTGATCCAGCGTCATGCAGAGAGCAACGGTTTCAGCGTGGTGCGCGAGTTTTGCGGCCATGGTATAGGACGAAATTTTCACGAAGACCCGCAAGTGCTGCACTACGGCAAACCCGGAACCGGCCCCAAGCTTGAACCAGGCATGATTTTCACCATCGAGCCGATGATCAACGCCGGGCGGCGCGACATTCGCCAGCTAGGCGACGGCTGGAGCATCGTCACCAAGGATCACAGCCTCTCTGCCCAGTGGGAACATACGATTCTGGTGAGCGACAGCGGCTTCGAGGTGCTGACTGCCTCCCCCGGGATGCCGCCCATTCCCGCTGCTGTTTCCTGACTTCATGTCTTCAGCTGCCATTCCGAGGCAGGATATTGTTCACTGGCGGGCCCTTATCCAGGATGGGCGCGCCACGCTTGCCGATCAGTTTTTTCAGCGGCACAAGGCTCCCACACTTTTGCGCCAGCATGCGCAGCTGATTGACGGCATATTGCAGAATATCTGGCGCGACAGCGATATGCCGGAGTCGGCAGCCCTGATTGCGGTGGGTGGATATGGCCATGGCCTGCTTTTTCCGCACTCGGATGTGGATTTGCTGCTTCTGCTGGAGTCCGAACCGAGTCCTGAAGTTGCCTCGAAACTCGAGCAGATGATAGGCATATTCTGGGATATCGGTCTGGACGTTGGTCACAGCGTACGGACAGTAAGCGAGTGCCAGGAAGAATCCGCCAAGGATGTCACGGTCCAGACCAATTTGCTGGAAGCCCGCAAACTGGCAGGCAGCGCCAAGGTATTTGAGCTTTTACTGTCTTCATTGCACGACACGCTGGATCGCCGCGCCTTCCTGCAGGCCAAGCTACTCGAACAGCAGCAGCGCCATGCGCGCTTTCACGACACGGCCTGCAATCTCGAACCCAACCTCAAGGAAAGCCCCGGCGGACTGCGAGATTTGCAGACGGTGCTGTGGATCAGCCAGGCATTGAAGCTGGGCAACACCTGGAAAGAACTGGTGGCCGAATCCCTGATCACCGCCCAGGAAGCGCGCCAGATCCAGCGCAACGAGCAATATCTGCAAAGTTTGCGGATTCGCCTGCACTATCTGGCCAAACGTCGCGAGGATCGCTTGCTGTTTGATTATCAGACACCTCTGGCCGAGCAGTTAGGCTTTAAAAACCAGAAAAACCGGTCTGCCAGCGAATTGCTGATGCAGCGCTATTACCGTACCGCCAAAGCAGTCAGCCTGATGAACGAGATTTTGCTGCAGAATCTCGGCGCCCGTCTGCGCTCAGCTCCTGAATCCCCTCCTCTCCCCATCAGCGATCGTTTCCAGGCTCGCAATCAGCTCCTGGAAGCGTGTGAAGAAGCGGTTTTTCAGCGTGAGCCAGACGCCATTCTGGAGTGCTTTCATTTATTGCAGCGCCATAAGGAACTGAAAGGCATCAGTGCTCCGACGCTGCGCGCCCTGTGGCGTGCCGTGCCCCTGATCGATGCCGGATTCCGGCGCGATCCGGTCAACCGGGCGCGCTTCATGGCTATCATTCGCGAGCCTGCCGGACTGACCCATATTCTGCGCAGGATGAACCAGTATGGCGTGCTGGCTCGCTACATCCCGGCTTTCGGACGCATTGTCGGCCAGATGCAGCACGACCTGTTTCATGTTTACACTGTGGATGAACACACCCTGATGGTGCTGCGAAATCTGCGCCGCTTTACCGTCCCCGAGTATTCTCACGAATTCCCCCTGTGCAGCCGCCTGATCCGCACTTTCGAGCGGCCTGAAGTGCTCTATCTGGCAGCCCTGTTCCACGACATCGCCAAGGGTCGCGGCGGTGACCACTCCAAACTGGGCAAAGCAGATGCACGGCGTTTCTGCCGCAAGCATGGTCTGAACCAGGAAGACACCGAACTGATTTGCTGGCTGGTTGAAAGCCATCTCACCATGTCATCTGTGGCGCAGAAACAGGATATCAGCGACCCGGAAGTAATCGCCGCATTTGGCAGCAATATGCGCGATGAACGTCATCTCACCGCGCTTTATCTGCTTACGGTGGCCGACATTCGCGGCACCAGCCCCAAGGTGTGGAACGCATGGAAAAGCCGCCTGCTGGAGAACCTCTATCACGCCACCTGCCGTTTCCTGTGCGGCGCAACAAGCACCGGAGAGCAACTGGATGAAAGGCAGCGTGAAGCGCTGAGCATTCTGCGCCAGCACGCCGAACCGGAATCCGCAGCCCAGAATCTCTGGGGCAAGCTGGACGAAGGCTATTTCATGCGCCACGAAGCGCAGGAAATAGCCTGGCATACGCGAGTTCTCGGGCGGCTTGAAATCGAAGGCACGCCCTTTGTCCGGGCGCGCCTGGCACCCAGTGGAGAAGGCCTGCAGGTGATGGTCTATACGCCGGACCGGGAAGATCTTTTTGCGCGTATTTGCGGGTTTTTTGAACGTGTGGGGTTCAACATCGTCGAAGCCAAGATTCACACCACGCAGAACGGCGACGCGCTGGACAGCTTCGTGGTACTGGACGAGGAAAAGCGTGCGACACACTACCGCGATCTGCTGAACTATATCGAATATGAGCTGGCACAGGAGTTACGCCAGGCCAGACCGCTGGAAGAACCTTCGCGCGGCAGAGTCAGCAGACAGCTGAAGCACTTTCCCATTGCCCCACAGGTCAGCATCAAGCCGGATGAAAAAGGGCTCTATCAGGTGCTGTCTCTCATTGCCGGCGACCGTCCCGGGCTGCTCTACGGCATTGCCCGGGCATTCCTTGCCCATGGCGTTCATCTCCATACCGCCAAGATCAATACGCTGGGTGAACGTGCCGAGGATACTTTTCTCATCTCCGGCGTGCTGCTGGACAAAACCAAGGCTGTATTGCAATTCGAAACCGAACTGCTGAAACAGCTTCAGTCTTAAACCCCTCCCAGCCTCCCCTTGTGCGAGCATCCGCTACGCGGATTGCCTGCTTGGCCCGCTTCAGGGGAGGTGCGTTCTCTGGCTTGATGAGGGTTCCGGGTCTTCGCCGTGCTCCAGCCGGTACAGCCAGGCCAGCAGCTCGGCTACCGCCAGATACAGTTCCGGGGGAATGTGCTGATCCAGATCGACCTGCATCAGCAGAGATACCAGGGCCGGAGATTCATGCACGTACACGCCGGCCTCCCTGGCGCGCTCGATGATGGCATCCGCCAGCAGACCTCGACCCTTGGCCACCACTTTAGGCGCTGACTGGCCAGCGTTGTAAGCCAGAGCGACGGCGGTACGGCGGTCATCCGGCTGTTTCATGAATCAGGGAGCCCCTATCTTGATTTCAGCCAGGCGCAAACCGGATGTCTCCATCCCCTGCTGCAAAGCAGTTTTTTGTTTGCTCATCAGTTCCACTGTCGCGAATTCTGCTGCCCCGAGCTGGATGCGTATACCCTGCGGGTGCAAAATCAACCTGGCGTTGATTTCTCCCAATTGAGGCAGCACCAGGTGCAGGCTGGTTTGCCACTCCGCTTGCTCGACTTCCCCACCCTCCTGCTCTCGGGCTGAGCGCTCCTCGATTTGCCAGTCCATGGTTTGCCCCGGCCATACCTGGCCCTGCCACAGTACTTGGCGCGTATCCAGCGCGTCCAGTTGCTGACGCACGATAGGCACGGTTTCCGGGTGGGCGAGCTGGGTAGCGGCAAGTGGTTTGGCTGACAGCGCGTCACCCTGATTCTGCACGAGAGCTGACGTTTGTTGCATTTCAGCAGGTTTCACATTTTGTGCTGCAATATGGGCTGCAGCCGGAGACAAACGTCCTTGCGGCTCATGTAGCAAATCGGTCAGAGGGCGCTGGCCTGCGACCCATTGCGCCTGATGAGATTCGTAAAACAGCCCGCTTTTCGTCAAGGCTCCGTGCAAAACCTGGGCAAAATGCAGCGTTTTCCCCGGCGCACCGGAAAGCAGCGGAGCTGTCTGGGCAATACTGACCGCCTTTGCCTGCGCTGATTCTGGCTGAGCGGCTTTTTCCAGCAGTCCACCAAGAAAGCGTGCTGTTTCGCTCAGGGATACCTGAGGCTTGCCGGCCGCGCTTGTGGTGGCGACATTGGCCAGATCACTTGCCAGGATAAAAGTCAGACGTGGTTTTCCGCTAACAAAAATCAGTTCCAGCGTGTCGCCAGGCTGGGTATTCTTGGGCAGATTCATGTCCAGCGCCTTATCGGCGATCAGCACCTGGAAACGGCCATTGGGCAGATTGGCCATCACATGGGCAGGAACTCTCTGTCCAGGCGTGAGCTGGGGCAAGGCAAGTTGCTGCTGGGAGACTTCCAGCAGCGGCGGAGCCGAAGTCTTGATCAGCAGTTGCAACTGGCTCAGGACATCGTTGTGGATCATGGGCGCGCCTGATGCATGGCCACGATCAGCTCCGCTTCACCACGGGAAATACCGCAACCGGCAGCGACTTCATCCACGCCCAGACCCTGTTGCGCCATCTGGATGGCCTGGCTGTAGAGAGAGGAAGGGGACGAAGCTGACTGGGCATACTGTGGTTGAGGGATGGGGCGATCCTCAAGCTGCTGATGAATGGCCAGAATCTGTTCCCGCAACTGCTCAATTTCCGACTCGAGCGCGTCTATTTTTGGCTGCGCTGCATCGACTTCGGGCTTCCAGCGCCTGAAACCACGATTCGTGCGCAATAGCAGCAGCATTTCCGCAATATAAATCGCGAGCACGACCGCCACGATAATCAGCAATTCACGCCATGTAATGACAAAGGAATCCAAGGTCACATCCTTCCGTCAGCCCGATGGAGGCATTAAGTTTTCTGGATCAGCGAAGACAAATAGCTTGAAAATTCACCACTTAATTCCGGGTGCTTGAGCGCATGTTCGACTGTCGCCTTGAGGTAACCCAGCTTGCTGCCGCAATCGTAGCGCGTGCCATCAAACTGGTAGGCCAACACCTGCTGTTCATGGAGCAGAGCGGCAATGGCATCGGTGAGCTGAATTTCGCCACCGGCACCGGTCGGAATACGCTCCAGATGATGGAAGATGCGGGGTGTAAGAATATAGCGGCCCACCACACCCAGTGTGGAAGGTGCCACTTCCGGCGCAGGTTTTTCGACGATGCCATCGATCTTGAATACCTGTTCAGACAAGGGTTGTGCATCCACGATGCCGTACTGGCCCGTTTCTTCCCTTGCCACATTCTGCACCCCCAGCACTGAACACTGGTAATAGCTAAACTTGTCCACCATCTGCTTCATTACTGGTGGATCGGCATCGATCAGGTCATCGGCCAGAATCACGGCGAAAGGATCGTTGCCGATCACCGGCTTGGCGCACAGCACGGCATGCCCCAGGCCCAGAGCTTCGGCCTGACGGATATAGATGCAGGTAATATGACTGGGGATGACCGAGCGGATCATTTCCAGCATTTCGGTCTTGCCCTTGGCCTCGAGCTCGGTTTCCATTTCGAATGCCTTGTCGAAATGGTCCTCGATCGCCCGCTTGTTGCGGCCGGTGATGAAAACCATATCTGTGATGCCGGCAGCAATCGCTTCTTCCACGGCATACTGGATCAGGGGTTTGTCCACCACGGTCAGCATTTCCTTGGGGCTGGCCTTGGTGGCCGGCAGGAAGCGTGTGCCCAAGCCTGCGACAGGAAATACGGCTTTAGTAACTGTTTGCATGATTACATTATCCTTTCAACAACTCGAGTAATCCATCTTCATCCAGAATCTTAACACCAAGCGCTAATGCCTTGTCGTGTTTGCTGCCTGGATCCGCTCCGACTACTACATAATGGGTTTTTTTCGACACGCTTCCGCTCACCTTGCCACCCAGCGATTCAATCGCTTCCTTGGCTTGCTCGCGCGAAAGATTGGGCAGGGTACCGGTGAGAACAAATGTCATGCCATGCAGTGCGCCGGCCCCCTGCCCTGCGCCCACTTCCTCCGGCCATTCCACTCCGGCACCGCGAAGCTGCTCGATCACCTCGCGATTATGCGTCTCCGCAAGGAATTCCAGAATGCTTTGCGCCACCACCGGGCCAATGTCTGCCACCAGTTGCAGATCAGCCATATCCGCTTCAATCAGGCGTTCCAGATTGCCAAAGTGTCGCGCCAGTTCCTTGGCAGTCGCCTCTCCCACATTACGGATACCCAGGGCATAAATAAAGCGGGCAAGCGTTGTTTTTTTACTTTTTTCAATGGAGCCGAGAATGTTCAGAGCGGATTTTTCCGCCATGCGTTCAAGATTTTCCAGGGACGGCATACCGAGCCGATAGAGATCCGCCGGATTGTGGACGATTTCCTTGTCCACCAGTTGCTCTACCAGCTTGTCTCCCAGACCCTCGATATCCATGGCACGACGGCTGGCAAAATGCAGCAGCGCCTGCTTGCGTTGCGCCGGGCAATACAGGCCTCCACTGCAACGCGCCACGGCCTCTTCCGGATCGCGAACAACATGGGAGCCGCAAACCGGACAGGCCGTGGGCATAACAAAGGCCGTGACATGGGCAGGACGCTTTTCTGCAACCACGCTGACCACTTCCGGAATCACATCCCCGGCGCGCCGGACAAAGACCGTGTCGCCGATATGGACGTCCTTGCGCCGAATTTCATCCTCGTTATGCAGGGTCGCATTGGTTACCGTCACGCCGCCGACAAACACCGGCTTGAGGCGCGCCACCGGCGTCAATGCGCCAGTGCGACCAACCTGCACGTCGATACCCAGCACCTCGGTCAGGGCTTCCTGCGCCGGAAACTTGTGAGCCACCGCCCAGCGCGGAGCGCGCGAGACGAAGCCGAGTTGCGCCTGTTGCTCCCGTGAGTTGACCTTGTATACCACGCCATCGATTTCATACGGCAGGCTGTCGCGCCTGGCGCCGATGGCGCCGTAGTATTCCAGCAAGCCGCTAACGCCCTGCACAACCTTGCGCTCGGGACACAGAGGAAGGCGCAGAGACGCAAGAAAATCCATGGCTTCAGCATGACGGGTGAAAACCGGTCCGCCTTCCATCGCGCCCAGGCCATAGGCAAAAAAGGTCAGGCGCCGCCGTGCGGTAATTTTCGAATCGAGCTGCCGCAGGGAGCCAGCCGCCGCGTTACGCGGATTGACGAACTCTTTCTCGCCGCGCTCACGCTGCTCATGATTCAATCTGGCGAAATCCGCCTTTTGCATCAGCACCTCGCCGCGCACTTCCAGCAGGGCCGGAACTTGCGGGCCATGCAGACTGAGCGGAATCGCCTTGATGGTGCGCAGATTCGCCGTCACGTCTTCGCCAGAGAAACCGTCGCCGCGCGTGGCTCCACGTGCGAGCAAGCCATTCTCGTAAGTCAGACTGATGGCAAGTCCGTCAAATTTGGGTTCGACTGCGTATTCGATCTGATCCTGTCCCAACGCTTCACGCGCACGGCGGTCGAATGCCGTGACATCGCCATCTTCGAAAGCGTTATTGAGGGACAGCATCGGCGTTAGGTGCTGCACCTGATCAAACTCGGGGAGCGGCGCCCCACCTACGCGCTGAGTGGGGGAGTCCGGCGTCAGCAGCTCCGGATATTGAGCCTCAAGCTGCTGCAATTCGGCGAACAGCCGGTCAAATTCGGCGTCAGGAATAGAGGGCGCGTCTTGAACATAGTAGAGGTAATTATGATGCTCAATTTGCTCGCTTAGTACGCGAGCACGCTCTGTAGCCGCCTGAGGCACGGTCATCAGGCAAACAGTCTTTTACTGCGCGGGCTGCCGGGATGAATGCCGCGCTGCTCCATCTTCTCGTAGATGGCAGCCAGTTGCTGACGGATTTTATCGATACCAGCGTCGGTCAGTTCCCGACGGTTATCATCCACCATCAGGGCACCCAACGGCCCGATAAACTGGCGTGCCGCCAGCAGCATCTGCTTGAATGCCTGCACTCCACCCGCTGCCTTGGGCACGTCGAACAGGAAGGTCACGCCATGCGTAGTAAGCAGTTTCATTGTGTCAGCGCTGAATGGCGCGGATTCGAGATTGCCAAGCGAGAACAGTTGCGCGCCATCGTCGTTCAGGAAATGGAAGCTGCCGTCAGGCATCAGTTTCATGCCGGCCGATTCAGCCAGGCCGCGCAGCTTGGTGCCGGCAAAAGGCGAGCCATCCTTGGAGATGATATTGAAGCCAATAAGCACATCCACATCGGCGCAGAACTGGTCCAGATCGGCAGCAGTTGCCAATGCAGCCTGCTTGTCCGGGCAGTCGATCACTGCATAGAGGTTGGCGGCAACTGCCTGTGCCATGTTGCAGAATGCATCCAGTTCCTCGCTGCGCGCCGGTCCATTGCGATCGGCCAATTGCATGCATGCGGCCAGTTTGACAAATTCAGTACTGGGCGCTGCCTGGATGATCTCTTCCCAGTTGCTGCGATGAAGCCGCTGCCCCATCCAGCGCAGTGGCTTGCCTACGGATTTCAGCTGTTGCAGCACCAGAACCAGGGCATGTGCCGATATCGGGTCACTCGCGCTCAGGGTCGCAATATATTCGGTTGCCGCATCGGGTTCGAGGGCAGCTTCGCGCATGAGGGGCGGTACCGGTTCCTGGATCGTGCTTGGCGCTGCTTCAAGTGGTACCGCTTCAGCTTCCATTTCGGCAGGCTCTGCTTCTGGATACGGCGTTTCTGTAACTGTGTCTTCCTCAGTCTCTGGAGGATTCCAGACCGGCTGGGCATCAGATTCCAGCTCAGATTCAGCCGGCACGTCGACTTCAGCCTCTGGCATTGCCTCCAGCATGGGTTCGACGCGCTCTTTAAACGCTTCCTCATTTAGCAGAATATCATCGTGCTGCGACGCGAAACGCTGCTCGGCCTGACGCCGGTACTTGCGTTCCTGCCAACGGTTGAATGCCAGCACGGCCAAAATTACAACCACGCCAATGGCCAACAGGCTTACTTGCAGTTCATTCATATCTGGGTCGGTTTCCAATCATTCGCATGGGATTATAACGCAGCATGGCTCATAGTGCCGCAGCGTCCTTGAGTCGCACAGCTTCTTCCAGATCAACAGACACCACTCTTGAAACGCCGGATTCCTGCATGGTCACACCCACCAACTGCTCGGCCATTTCCATGGTGATTTTATTATGACTGACAAATACAAACTGTGTATTTTGTGACATTTTTTTCACTAATTCGCAAAAGCGCTCGGTATTGCTGTCATCCAGCGGCGCGTCCACCTCATCCAGCATGCAGAAAGGCGCCGGATTGAGCTGGAACATCGCGAATACCAGCGCCAGGGCAGTGAGCGCCTTTTCTCCCCCGGACAATAGCTGAATCGAGCTGTTTTTCTTGCCCGGCGGCTGGGCAAACAGCGTCACCCCGGCATCGAGAATTTCTTCCCCGGTCATTTCCAGGCGGGCTGTGCCGCCGCCGAACACTGCCGGAAACAGCTCGCCGAAATGGCGATTCACCGTATCGAAGGTTTCCTGCAGGCGCGAGCGGGTCTCGCGGTCGATGCGACGGATCGCCTGTTCCAGCGTCTCCATCGCCTCGGACAGATCGCTTGCCTGGGCATCGAGATAGTGCTTGCGCTCGCGGCTGCCGTTCAACTCCTCCAGCGCAGCGAGGTTGACGGCACCAAGCGCCTCGATTTCCTGCGCCAGCCGCTCCGCCCGCATTTGCAGCTCCACTGCCTTGGTGCGCTTTTCCAGCAGTGGCACCAGAATTTCCAGATCGGCATCGGCCGAGGCAAGCTGTTCGGCCCACTGTTCTTCTGCCAGCCGCGCCTCCTGCTCTTTGAGACGTGCCTGTTCGAGACGGTCGCGCATGGGGTGCAGCGTCTGTTCACTGGTCAGGCGCTGCTGCTCCAGTTGTTGCAGCGTCTGGCTGATACCAGCCAGCGCATCTCGCGCCGCACCCAGGTTTTTTTCCCGTTCCTGGCGCAGTTGCAGTGCTTGCTGCAACTGCCCGTCAAGGTCGATCAGTGGCAGCTCGCCGGTTTCCTGTTCAAGCTCTGCGATGCGCAGGCGCAAATCCTCGCGCTGTCTGGCAAGCGCAGTCAAAGCACGTTCCTGCTCATCGAGCTTGGCAGCACAGTTGCGCTGCTGAAAATTCGCTTCCTGTACTGTGCGTTCGGCCGCCTGCAAAGCCCGGCGCTGAAGGTTCAAGCTGCTGTCAAGCTCGTTCCGCTCGCGTCTGACATCCTGCAAGCGTTCCTGCATTGCTGAAACCTGCTCCTGCTGCATCTCGATGTTTAATTCGTGCTCGCGCGCCTGCAACACCTCGATTTCCAGCTGAGCCGCGATATCGCTGCTCTCATGTTCGATTTGCTGGCGGCGTTGCATGAGGTGCTGCTGCTGTTGCGTGAGCCTCTCCACTTCCAGATGCAGGCGGTGATGGCCTTGCTGATAATCAGCGCACTGCCGACGTGCGCTGGCAAGCTCGGCCTGAAATGCTTTCAATGCCGATTCAGTCGCTGCAAAATCTGCCTGCCGTGCCTTTACGTCCAGGCTGCCCTGCTCCACCTCCTCACCAAGCACTTCGATCTCGCGCTGTCTTGCCAGCACACCATGCAACTCGGACTGGGGCGCGTAAAAATTTACGCTGGAGCAGGTAAAAACATGTCCTTCGCGGCACACCAGGCTTTCACCGGCCTGCAGGCGCTGACGCATGGCCCAGGCCTCGCCGCAATCCGCAACGGCATATACACCATGCAGCCATTCGTTCAGCAGCGCTGAGGGACCTTGTACCCATTGACGCAGGGGTATGAGTTCAGGATTGCCTGAATTCAGGGTTTCCTGCCGCGCCTCATACAGCGCGAGGGGGGCCGGTGGCGCATCAACCAGCCAGGCTTCTGCATCGGCCATATCTGGCACGGCAATCGCCTTGAGGCGTTCGCTCAGTATGCTTTCGAGCGCGTTTTCCCAGCCCGGCTCGATCCGGACCTCCTGCCACAGGCGCGGCAGCGCATCCAGCTTGTGCTTGTCCAGCCAGGCCTTGAGCTTGTGGTTGTGTTCGAGGCGACTTTGCACCTGTTGCAAGGCATGCAGTCTGGCTTCTATCCGGGTGGCGTGTTGCTGGGTGGAATGGGCCTCGTGCTGGGCCGTACGCTGGGCTTGCTCCAGCGCAGGCAATTCCGCGAGCATGGTCTCTTGATGCAATTGCGCCTGTTCAAGCTGGACAGAGAGCTCCGCCAGTTCATCCTGACGCCCGGACAGGCCTGCCTCGTCGGGCTGCGGCAGGGTGGCGATTTCCTGACGCAAGCGCAGGTGACGCACCTCCAGTTGCTGCGCGGTCTTTTGTGCATGGCTGCGGTGCGCCTCTTCGATCTGCAAGGCTTGCTCGGCCTGGGCCAGCTCACGCTGAATTACGCTTAACCGGTGCTGGCAGTCTTGAAATGCACTTTCCGCCTGGGGCAACTTATCTCGCGCTTCTTCGACTGCAAGAGCGGTTTCTTCCATTCTGAGCAGCGCGTTTTCCTGCTCCTCGCGCCAGTGAGCCAGGTTCGCTTCGACCTGCTGCTGTTGCTGCCACAACAGACTTTCCTGACTGTTCCAGACTTCGAGCTGCTTCTCAAGACGATGCTGCGTTTCGCGCTGGTGCTGCAAGGCCTGTTCCAGCCTGGCCACCTCGGTGTTGGCGGCATAAAGCTCGCCCTGCGCGGCGTGAAGCGCATCGCCAGCGGCATAATGCCCGGCGCGGGCGGTTTCGAGCTGGTTTTCGGCTTTACGCAGCGCGGCAATTTCCGCTTCCAGCTCGTTCAGCAGTTTTTCCACCTGCTGCCGGGCACGCTCGCGCGCCAGCAGTGCTTCCTGTTTCTTCACCAGCCACAGCAAGTGCTGGGTGGTCTGCATCTCTGCCTGCAAGCGATGGTATAGCTGCGCCACCTCGGCCTGCGCCGCCAGGCGCTGCAGTTGCTTGTCCAGCTCCTGGCGCACATCTTCAAGCCGGGCAAGGTTTTCGCGCGTGTCCTTGAGACGCGATTCGGTCTCGCGGCGCCGTTCCTTGTATTTGGAAATGCCCGCAGCTTCTTCAAGGAAGATACGCAAATCCTCAGGCCGTGCCTCGATGATGCGCGAGATCATGCCCTGCTCGATGATGGCGTAGGCGCGCGGCCCCAGACCGGTACCGAGAAACATGTCGGTGACATCGCGGCGCCGTACGTGCAGGTTGTTGATGAAATATTGCGACTCGTTATTGCGGTGCAAAACCCGCTTGACGCTGATCTCGGCATACTGCGACCACTGCCCCGCCGCCTTGCCCAGGCTGTTGTCGAATTTGAGCTCCACGCTGGCGCGCGATACCGCCTTGCGCGTGGCCGCGCCGTTGAAAATCACATCCTGCATGGAATCGCCGCGTAATGCAGAAGCACGGGATTCGCCCATCACCCAGCGCACCGCATCGATCACATTTGATTTGCCGCAGCCATTCGGACCAACCACGCCCACGCGCTGCCCCGGCACCGGGATGGTGGTGGGATCGACGAAGGTCTTGAAGCCGGCCAGTTTGATGTGAGTGAGACGCAAGAGTTCTAAGAGGTAATTTTCATTGGCAAAAGGTGCGATGTCACGTGAAGTTAACTTCCCAACACCTTCATATTTCTGGGTTTTCCAAGATAATATCCCTGGGCGTAATCGACTCCGATCTGACGCAGCATTTTCAGCACAGACTCACTCTCAACCCGTTCGGCAATAATTTTCTTGCCCATGAAATGGCCAATTTCGGTAATGGATTTTACAACGGCGAAATCATATGGATTCTGGTCCATCTTATCCACAAAGGTGCCATCGATTTTCAGAAAATCTACAGGCAGATTTTTCAGGTAAGCGTAGGAGGACTGGCCACTCCCGAAGTCGTCAAGCGAAAAAGTGCAACTGGTCTGTTTCTTCAATTCGCTGATAAATTCCGAAGCGCTGGAAAGGTGGGAGATTCCTACCGTTTCGGTGATTTCGAAACAGACTTTATTCATCGGAATTTTGTGCGTTTCAGCCTGCCCGATGACGAAATCAATCAGGCCTTCTTCATTGAGGGAGGCGCCAGACAGATTGATCGCCAGCCCGCCCAGTTCATCCAGCTTGTCGCGACGCTCCGCCATCCAGCGGAAAGCATGCTCGACCACCCAGCGGTCAACGCTGGACATGCGGCGGAAATGTTCGGCCGCCATGATCAGATCGACCGGAGACGTCAGTTTTCCGTTGTCATCCGGCACACGCAGCAATACCTCGGAGTGATGGATGGCCACGCCGCTTGTGCCGATGCTGACGATGGGCTGGCAGCGCAATTCGAAGCTGTTTTTGTCCAGCGCCTCATCAATCCGGCTTACCCATTTGACGGTGTTGACATGACGCGCCAGACTGGCTTCGTCGGCACTGTACACCTGTACGTAATTGGTACCCTTGGCGCGTGCAATGCGGCAACTCGCCTCGGCTGCCTGCATCAGCATTTCGATGCTTTCGGACTCGGGGCCGATCGCCACAAGCCCGGCGCTGAAGGAGAGGGAAAGGCTTTTTTCATCGGAAACAAAGCGGTAGGTTCGAAAAGCGCCAGTCAGACGGGAAGTCATTCGCAACGCATCGTCAAGACTGCAATTCTCGATCAGCATGGCAAATTCGTCGCCGCCGATGCGCGCCAGCAAGCCATCCTCGCCCAGTTCCTGCTTGAGCAGACGGGATGTCTCGATCAGTGCCCGATCACCGCCTTCGTAGCCAAAAGTGTTGTTGACCACGCTGAATTGTTCCAGATCGAGATAGCACAATATCGACGGCATGCCCGAGTCGCGCACCCTGGCCAGGGTTTCTGCCAGGCGTTTTTCGAATTCACGGCGATTGATGAGGCCGGTCAATTGATCGTGCGTGGTTTCATGCAACAACTGGCGATGCATCTTTTGCAGCATGGTGGATTGTGCGCGGTCGACCAGCTGTTCATCGCCGTCGTCCAGAACCTCAACCTCGCCGCTCTGCAGATACTGCGCAAGTTCATCCTGACTGAGCGTTTCTTCCCTCAATCCCTGAACGTTGACGAAAACGAATTTATCCAGATCCTTGGCCACCCAGGCCAGCCGGATACGTTTTTGCTTATCGCCATGCCCCATCATCATCCAGTTGCCGGGCTTCAACCGGCGTACGCGCTTTCTGAATTCCTCCAGGGTTTCATCTTTCTTGACTGGCGGTTCTTCGCCGGTCAGGTGTTGCAGCCCGGTCAGGAATTTACCCAGCTTGCTGGTTTTATTTGCCGGCTTTTCAATCTTTGCGCGCTGATCCTCGGTTTCACAACTGATCACAAGGTCGCGGATGTTCCCTTCATAAGCCTTGTTCTGGACATGCACCAATAGTCCAACTTCTTTCAGCATTTTCTGCAGCAGATCTGGCGTAACCTCATCGGCTTCGGAGATTTCCGCGAGCAGGCCGTCAATTTTTTTTCTGACCGCATTTTCGACCTTGGAAGCCGCACTGAACAATTCCAGCTCGGCAATCTGGTTGATCAGCTGACGAGCAAGGTGCGACTTGTCGTAAAACAGCGAATCATCGCGCAAAGCCATTTTAATCAGTGGAACTGAAAGCTGGTTAAGCCACGGCTTGACCGTATTGGCTACCAGCTTGTCCCCTAAAACCGAGTCAAACAGATTGCCGCCAATTTCCAGAATATTGGTTTCACGGCTCGGCACCGCCTTGGCTTCGGCACTTGGAGCAGCTTCAGCCAGCGCTGACTGAAGCTTGTTCATGAGATCCTGGTGAAAATTTTCACCTGCCTGCATGCCCGGGGCTTCCAAACTGATGCGCGAGAGCGCCGAGAGCACTTCGTCAGTAGTGAAATGACTGGGCTCAACAGGCAACGCCTCAGGGACGCTCCCCTGAATATGGGATGACGCAGGGGTGGCCACCCCGCCCTCGACAGACGATGCCTGGGGCTGTGCCGGCTGTGGTCGGACAGAGTGCGCAGCTGGCACCATAAGTTGCTGCTGCAATCTGCCCAGACCCTGCATCAGGTTATACCAGTCCTGCGAGAGTTGCGGCGCGGCAGAAAGTGGCGCTGTCAGAGGATCGGCGCCCGCAGGAGCCGTGGTTCCCGCATGGGAGACACTGCCAGGCGCAAAGGACGGCACAAGTGGCGAAGTCTGCTCCATCGGCGGCAGTGGATTGCCTGACGGAAGATAGGTTTCTGCGGGGGTCACCGGCGGCACCGCCAGCCCCGTAATACTCTCCTCTTGCGCCACCTCGACTTGCGGAAAGGCCGCAGCATCAGACTGCAGAGTGTGTTCTGTCGCGCCTCTCTGCATGGAGCGCCCCACCTGGACTTGCCTGGCAGGAGGACGAAGGACAGGCAAGACTCCGTTGTCGATCAGGCGGCGATTAAGCTCGGTATACAGTTCGCCGCTTTGCTCGCAAAGCACATTTTTGAAGACTTTGCAGCTATCTGACGCAATCTTGCGGTCAAAAGCGAGAGTTCCAAGCGCTTCCAGAAATATCTGACTAATCGTGCCCGGGCCGAAGGGGTTGTTTTCCTTGTCAACAGGCTGCTTGAAAATGACGCTGAGGCGCCGCTCCAGTGCAGTGAGCTGTTCCTTGTGTTCGAGTTCTGCCGCCCGAGCCATGTCTGTGAAGACCAGCCAGTCCTCGAAAACATCTTCATCAACCAGGGAAAGCGACGACTCCCCGCCAGCTCCTGACGCTTGAGAGTCCTTCTTGGCAACGCTGGCCAGTAAAGGTTTCTGCATTAGCCGGTTTTGCATCATGCGCAGAAATTCGCCTGCAAACGCCGCACCGTCCTTGTTGAAAGTGCTCAATGCGTTGTAATAGGCATTCTTCTCGGCCATGCCGTGAACCTCTCCAGCGAGGTTATATATGCGTTCAGTGGCCTGTTCCAGAAAAGCTTTCGCCATTGGTTCAAGGTATTCCTTGACCAACTGGCTGCACTCTCCGATGAGAACTTCGGCCTTTGCATCAATTTCACCTGGAGTTTCTGCGCCTTCTGGTTTTTGCCCGGTGCTATGAGCCTGCTCGAGCTGGTGGTTCTTGGCATATTCGTGAAGCAGATGCAGCGCTTCAAAACTTGGATTGATAAAAGCAATGCCGGCACCCTCATGATCCATGCGAGCGATGCGCCCCTGGAAACGCAAGGTTTGAACACCGTTGTCTGCGCTTATGGTGCTGCGAATCTCGATGATCTGACCACGAACCGGCAGAGGGGAAGGCGTCTGCGGAAAAGTGAGGAAAACCCCACCAGGACAAAAATCCAGAATCTCGATGGCGTGAACAGGCTGCCGCGGGATGACGCACTCCCCCGCCAGGAAAATCGTATTGCGTTTGAATGCGCGCTTTTCCCTGCCTTGCGAAATATCATCCTGTGTGTTGCCAACCATCCAGTTTTCTTCCTAAGTTATTAACATTTGCACACGACTCTCGTGTCGGGGAACGCATTCTGCCAAGCTAACCAGAGGTAACATGCATGATAACCAAGGTTCGCATGCCAAAGCTATAAGCTGCGGGAATTGCCGCAAAAAAACTCATCCCAAAGTAGAGTTCCAGTCGATCATTTTCCATGCGGCCAACGCGTTATAATGCTATCCATTTTCCCCTCTGGAACCAGCCATGCCAACCCAACCAAGCAAGGAACTCGAAACCTTCGACAACCCACACCCGGAACGGGATTACCACATTCACATGGAAATTCCGGAGTTCACCTGCCTGTGCCCCAAGACAGGCCAGCCTGACTTCGCCACCCTGATTCTGGACTACATACCCGACCAGAAATGCGTCGAACTTAAAAGCCTGAAAATGTATATGTGGTCCTACCGCAACGAGGGCGCATTCCACGAGGCGGTGACCAATCTCATTTTGAATGACCTCGCAGCCGCCACCCAGCCGCGCTTCATGCGGCTGACGGCAAAATTTTATGTGCGCGGTGGCATTTTCACCAATGTCGTGGCGGAGCACCGCAAGACGGGATGGCTGCCTGCACCACGCGTGGATTTTGCGACATTCGAGGCAAATTCCAATACCCGTAGGTAAAGTGTGAAAGATCGCGCATTTCTGGGAATTGATTTCGGCACCACAGGCGCCCGCGCCATGGTGATTGATGATACAGGGGAAATCCTCGCCCAGTGCCGCTACAATTTTCACGGCGAACAATCCGGCTCCTTGTGGCGTACCGCGCTGTTCGAACTGATAGCGCAAATCCCTTTTGCGCTACGTAATGTTCTCGGCGCCATTTCCATCAATGGCACCTCCGGCACGGTTTTGCTGAGCGATGCTGCCGGCGATCCGCTGAGCGCCCCCTTGCTGTACAACGACTCGCGTGCCAGCCGGGAAGCTGAAACACTGGCCCGAAGGGCGCCTCCAGATCATGTCGCCGCCACGCCAACATCCGGGCTGGCAAAATTGATGTGGCTCAGTCAGCAGCCGGGGTTCGATTCTGCCGCCAGCCTCATGCACCAGTCAGACTGGCTATCTTTCCTGCTGCACGGCAAGATGGGGATCAGCGACTACCACAATGCCCTGAAATCAGGCGGCGACCCCGAAGCGCTTGACTACCCGGAATGGATCAAGGCGCTGCCCTTTGCCACCCTGCTGCCGCGTATCGTCGAGCCCGGCGCAATTATCGCCCCGCTCAGCGGCCGCATTGCGCACCATTTCGCCCTGCCCAGGGATTGCGTGGTACGCGCAGGCACCACCGACAGCATTGCCGCTTTTCTTGCCGCAGGAGCAACTCAGCCGGGCGAAGCGGTCACCTCGCTCGGCTCCACCCTGGCCCTGAAACTGCTCTCAAAACAGCGCGTGGAAAGTGCGCAGCATGGCATCTACAGCCATCGTTTCGGCCAGCTGTGGCTGACAGGGGGCGCGTCCAACAGCGGCGGCACGGTGCTGCGGTCATTTTTTGATGACGCCAGGCTACAAAGCCTGAGCCGGCGCATTGATACACAGCAACCCAGCGGGCTGGACTATTACCCCCTGCTCCAGCCTGGCGAACGCTTCCCCGTCAACGACCCGGCTTACCCGCCGCGCCTCACCCCCCGGCCATACGATGACGCCTGTTTCCTGCACGGCCTGCTGGAAGGCATTGCCCGAATCGAGACCCATGGTTACCGGTTGTTGCAGGAACTGGGCGCCACGCCATTAAAATCCGTTCGAAGCGCAGGAGGCGGAGCACATAACCCCGCTTTCAACGCGATTCGTGCCCGCATACTGGGCGTGCCGCTACAAAACGCGCACCACAGCGAAGCGGCCTATGGCAGCGCCCTGCTCGCCAGAGATGGCAGCAGGTTGTTATACTTTGGCCATGACAGATCAATTTGAACCACAGGGTGTTTTCTACGCAGCCGACCTGCCGCTGAGCTGGGCCGCACTGGAGCGCCTCTCTCCTCATCAAGTTGAACAATGGCAGCATGATGCAGTCGCCCTGATGCGGGCGCTGGCGGTGATCGAGGCGCCCATTGCGGAGGCGGACAGAGACACTGCCTCCGCCGCCGGGAAAGCCATGGAACGACTGGAAGCCAAGCTGGACCTGGCCCTGAACATGATCGTGCAGCTTGCTCGCCAGCAGGCAGAGATGCCCGCGCCGCATCCCGTCATCCTGCGCGCCGACTCGGTGGAATGGAGCGACGCAGTCGTCCCGCAAGCAGGCCAGCTGATTCTGGTTTCCCTCCATCTCAGTCCGAAGCTGCCGCAACCTGTGCTCGTTCCCGCCAGCGTAGTCAATCTGGAAAGCATGGCGGATTGCACCAGGGTAAGGGCAAAATTCACGCACCTGAATCAGGAAATGGAAGAATGGCTGGAGCGCACCCTGTTCCGCTTCCATCGCCGCAGCATTCAGCAAAGCCACTTGCGGCAACACGGCGAAAGCTGAAAATTTCTGGCATGCGTACCCTGATTCGCGGCAAACGGTTTTCCAAGGCGCCGGACGAGTACAGCCTCGCAAGATTCGAGGACTTGCACGGTTGCACGGTTGCACTTGGATTCACAGCGGTATTTCTGCTGTGGGGACTGTGGGCCTGGGCCTGGAGCATCGCCCCGGCACGCGCACCGAATACGCTGGGCTGGCACCTTGTGATGGGCGGATTGATGACCGTCTACCCGGTAGCCCTGCTTGCAGGATTATCCCAGCGCGCCCTTCCCTGGCTGCTCTATGCGCTACTGATGGCAACACAGGGAATATATCTGTACATCCTGACGCAACTGGCGGGTAGTGCGGCTCAGGGAACGGCCGGATTTCTTTTCTGGTTCCTCGCTCCCCCGCTGATGGCATTCATTTTCGGATGGGGCATCAATCTGGCAGGCAACCTCCTGTTATTGCTTTTTCCGAATCTGCTGGTTGCCGTATTCGGGACTTTTGCCGGCTTCGATTTACTGCAATTCAATCTTCTCGCCCTCCCGTCCATGACGATTACACTCTTCGTCAGCCATCTTGCAAATCAGTGGCTGCGCCAGACCCACGAGTTGCGCAAACAGAATGCCTGGCAAAACCGGGCCATCGCCTCGTCAGGAGAAGCGCTGCTCGTCACCGACCGGGACGGCAGGATCGAATACATCAACCCGTCTTTTTCCCAGATCACGGGTTATGCGCCGGAAGAGGTCATCGGCAACAAGCCCTCGCTGCTCAAAAGCGGTTTTCACGACAGCGCCTTCTACGAAACCATGTGGAACACGCTTCTCAAGGGAGAAACCTGGAGCGGCGAAATCATCAATCGCCACAAGGACGATACTTCCATCAACCTGTGGATGAATATTCATCCGGTTCCGGGCCGCGACGGGCATCCGGAAAGATTTATCGCCATATCGAACGACCTGACTGCGCGCAAGCGCCTGGAAGAAGAAGTCGCGCTCGGCAACGCGGAGCTGGAAGCCATTTTCCACAATGCTGGAGGCGGTATCGCCCTGCTTGATCTGTGGGGCCGTTTTACCAAGTTCAACGATTTCTGGCTCTCGATGCTTGAGTATTCCGGTGAACAGATGTCCTCGCTCAATTACAACGACATTTCCCACGACGATGACATCACGGAGAACAGGCAGCTTTTCGTCGCTCTCGCCAGCGGCGAAATTCCCCATTACGAAAGCGACCGGCGCTTTGTGCGCAACGGTGGCCGGGTATTCTGGGGACACCTCTCGATGACGCCAGTCAAGGACGAGGCCGGCTATATCCGAGCCATCATCGCCATCATGCACGATATCAACGAGCGCAAGCTGCTGGAAGAAAAGCTCGAATCCATGGCGCATTACGATGCCCTGACCGCACTGCCCAACCGCGCCCTGTTTTTCGACCGCCTCACCCAGGCAATCACCCAGAGCAAACGCAGCGAAGGTCTATTCGCGCTCATGTTCGTCGATCTGGACGGCTTCAAGGCAGTCAACGACACTTTCGGCCACGACACCGGAGACGCCCTGCTCAAGGCTGTGTCAGAACACCTGCTTGAATGCGTGCGCGAATCGGACACCGTAGCCCGCATGGGCGGCGACGAATTCACCATCATCCTGCGCGCCATTCGCGGCCCGGAGGATGCCGCTCACGTCGCCGAGAAAATCCTCGCCACCCTGGCCGCCCCCTACCACCTGCTTGGCCATGAATGCCGCATTGGCGCTTCGCTGGGCATCGTGCTCTATCCCGAACATGGTAAAACGGCAGAAGAACTGCTGAGCCAGGCTGACAACGCCATGTACGCAGTCAAGAAAGCAGGCAAGAATGCCTACCGCTTTGCCGGACAGCACTGAAGAAATTGAAATAAAGCTGCGAGAGTTTTAACTCAAGCCATCATGGGCCAGCGCATCCTGGGCCCAGGTGAATGCGGCCTGGCTGGTGATGTCCAGGGTGTTCGGGGCAATCCCCAGCTCAGCCGCAAGGTTTGCCGCCTGACTCATCCGGCCTTTTTCGATTGCCAGCGCGAGCATCAGGAATTTGCCGTGAGGCCCGGCACTGCGCAACAACACGTCAAGCACGCTATCGGAGAGGCGCATTTTTTCCAGCACCTTGTGCATCGGCATACCCAGCAGCACGTCAAACAGGGACAGCATGCCGACCAGGAATAGTTCGTCGCGCCCGGCTTTTGACAGCGCTGGCGCTTCGAGCGTTTCCAGCAGTCGGGCACGTGTCAGGGCAACTTCCAGCAAGGCTTCGTCTCTTCCGCGCACATTACCGATGCGGAACATGGAAACCGCCAGCCAGCGATACAATTGTTCCCGTCCCAGCACCGCAATGGCCTGCTCCAGCGTGGAAACCGGCGTAACCAGCCCGGAAGCGGGTGAATTAGCCATTCTGAGCATTTGAAACGAGATTCCCGGATCTCTTTTGGCGACTTCCACCAGGTCCGACACTTCCGCTTCGCTGCGCAGCAGGTTGAGCAGTTCGATGGCCGTCAGGCGGCCCTGGTCGATCTTTTTCTCTGCCTCCTGCTCGTCCGTTGTCGCGAGGAATTCGCCGAGAAAATAATCGAAACCCCATGACGCGCACATGCGCTGCTCGGCCCAGGATTGAATACCTTCCACCCCGAGGGCGACTTTGGGCGCTATGGAGCGAAGATTCTGTGCCAGTTTCTGGAACTGGGCCAGCGAGAAGTCCTCCAGCCCGAGAAAGACAATATCGGTCTCCTCCAGCAGCGGGCGTTCATCATCGGCGAGCGAGATGCCGGCCAGTGCCGTCTTGCAGCCTGCCCCGCGAATAGCGCTCAGGCGCCCCAGCAGGCCTTCAACTGTCACGCCTGAACGCCGAGCGTCGAGCAGAAAAACCATATGAGGTGCAAGCAGGGACTGGTGACGCCCAAAAACGACGCCATCGGCGCTGATGGGAACCACTGCCATTCTTCGCTGGGCAAAAACTGGAATTTCCGCTGACTGGAGCGCATTGAAAAACTGCTGCTCAGAGAAGTAGCCCTGCTCTACAAGTGGTTTCATCGAAAAACGATAGCCGCATAACCTGCCGCGCGAGTCCAGTATCTCCTCGCGATACAGAATGGCGTTTGCTTCTTCCCTTGCCACTGCGTCTGACTTGGCCTGTTCAGGGATTTCAGGCTTGGGCGCTTCTTGCCTTTCACTTTCAACTTTGGCAGGCAATTTTTCATCGGCTTCCTTGCTGAACAAGGAACCAAAAAATGAATTCAACCCCACTTGTATCTCCAGATTTTTTCGTGAAATGTTGTTCAGAACATCAGGCGCTCAGATACCCTGCATCATCCACCACCATCCACCCAGCGTAAAGAACGACAGCACCAGCCCCACCGCCACCATCAGGTTCGCCAGTTCCGGATCGAGGTCATGCTCGGCAGCCACGATGGCGGCGGTGATCATGGGCGGCATGGCGGCTTCGAACAGGGTGACCTGGATGTGCTGGCCACTTGCACCAAGCAGCGGCACATACAGCAGGAAGATCGCTAGCGGCGCAAGCAACAGCTTGAATGCCAGTCCGAGCGCGAGGTTGCGGCCATTGCCGGCGATATGCCCCAGCCTCAGTTGCAGACCGACCGACAGCAGGGCCAGCGGCGCCAGGGTGTCGCCCAGCCGTTTCAGCAGTAGCGTGAACCATTCGGGGTAGTCCACGGGAATCAGTGCCACGGAGATAACCAGCGCAATAAAAGGTGGAAACAGCACAATGCGTCTCAGGATGGTGCGTGCACTGGGTGCGCCGGAAGAATACAACCCAGCAACAGTGATACCGAGGATGGAAAGCACCAGAAAACTGCCCAGCTGGTCGGCGATCAGGCCGGTGACGATAGCTTCCTTGCCGTAATAGGCCTCGATCATCGGCAGGCCGAGGAAGGAGGTATTGCCCAGACCTCCGGTCAGCATCAGCGCACCCACCGTGGGGCTTGGCAGCGCCAGCCATTTGCCCACCTGCCAGAAAAAACCTGCTGCCAAAGCAAAATGGATCCATGCCATGGCCGCGATGAAAGCCACATCCCCACTCAGCTTGAGATCATGAATATAAAGCAGCGTCAGAGCCGGCAGCGAAACATGGATGATGAAGCTGTTGAGCGTGGATGGCGCGTGCTCCGGCATACGCCCGAAGCGCCGCAGCAGGATGCCGGCAATAAAGCAGGTGACGAGAAGGATGATGTTGTTCATGGACGCATAGTATATGGCACAACAGGGCATTCACTAAGGGCCAGGGCCGGCAGATTTTATGTGTAATCAAGGCCACAAACGGGCTTGTCCGGCAGTCTTCGGCAACGCATAATCGCCTTACCTACAGCAACCCCGGAACAATCCAGATGGAAATACCGAACGGCCAGACCACGACGGGCAAGAAACTGACACCCAGCGCAATCGTGAGCTATTTTGATCAGTATGTCATCGGTCAGGAAGAGGCCAAGAAAATACTCGCCGTGGTGGTCTACTCGCATTACCGGAAGTTCGGGAAAGCAATCCAGGGCCCGGTCGAGATCGCCAAGAGCAATGTTCTCCTGATCGGCCCGACCGGCACAGGCAAGACACTGCTGTGCGAAACCCTGGCGCGCGCCATCGGCGTGCCTTTCGTCACCGCGAATGCCACTTCCCTGGCGCAATCGAAATACGTCAACGAGGAAATCGAGGCGGTCCTGATACGGCTTCTGGACAGAGCTGGCGGGGATATGAACAAGGCACAACGCGGCATCGTATTCATCGACGAAATCGACAAGCTGAAATCGACCGACAGCCAGCGTGCCACTTCGGGTGAGCGCGTGCAGCACGCCCTGCTGAAGATCATGGAAGGCGCTCCGGTCAGGCTGGGAAACACGCAGAGCATGGATACCACCAATATTCTGTTCATTTGCGCCGGGGCCTTTGTCGGGCTGGACACTATCACCGCCAACACCCATGCCTTCGGCTTCATTTCCATTGGCGACTCGGACAACCAGAAGGTGCTCGACCGGCTGAATTCGCGGGTGAAGCCCACCGACCTGTTCGAATTCGGGCTGATCCCGGAATTCGCCGGACGTTTGCCGGTGATTGCCACCTTCAAGGATCTGTCCAAGGACATGCTGCTGAAAATCATGGTCGAGCCGCGAAACTCGATTTACCACCAGTTCAGGGAAATCCTGAAAAACGAAGGCGTCGAACTCAGTATCGAGCGCCGGGTATTCGAACAGATCGCTGATCTGGCCTTCGAATACAAGGTCGGCGCGCGCAGCCTGCGAGGCATTTTCGAGGAGATGATCACCCCTGTGCTTTATGTCACCCCGGATCGGCCGGAAATACGCAAGGTTGTCATCAAATCTTTGTTCGAGGACCCGATTTTCATCACGGATCAGCCAGGGTAAGGTGTCATTGCGAGCATAGCGAAGCAATCTCGCTTTAGAAAGTCAACCAGTTACAGATTGCTTCGCTACGCTCGCAATGAACCGGTCAGCCGACCAATTCGACTGCATTTCCATCCGGGTCGCGGCAAAACAGGGCGGGACGCCCGGAACGGCTCATGGTGTAGAAGATTCCAGCCTGATCCAGGGCGTTTTTTGCCTGATCCAGATCGTCCACACCCAGCGCAATGTGGCGGTCGCGCCCGCCGTGTTCTGGCCTGCCAACGACCGGATCGGGGTTGGGCAGAGCAATCAGGTGAATCTGCTGGGAGCCGATTTCGTACCACACCCCGTCAAAAGCCATTTCAGGGCGCTTGGGACTTGGCGTCAATTTCAGCACCGCTTCATAAAAAAACCGCGCTGCAGGCAGATCAGAAACCAATAGTGATGCGTGAAGAAATTCAGTGACCTTCATTCGTATCCTCATGCTGTTTCTCAAGTTTTCCTGAAAACAGGCTGGCTGCGACGATCATCGCTCCGCCGAGCCATTCCTGAACCGACATAATTTCTCCAGCGAGAAAATAGGACGAAAACGCGGCCACCACCAATTCGAACAGAAAGATCACGATCGCCTGGTTGGCAGGCGTGTGGGCCAGGCCAAATTGCACCGTCAGCGTGATGCAGAAAATCGCCACCCCAATCACCAGCAGCCAAAGCCACCCGCTCCATGCAAGGGTGCCAAGAGCCACAGCCTCGGATGGCGCCCAGAGAATCGGAAGCAGTGAAAGCAGCGCCACGCCGACCCAGATACTCACGGATTTGGTCTGAACACCTAGATGATGCGCCTTGCGCGCCAGTACATTGGAAAGTGCGAACATCAGTCCGGCAGACAGTCCCAGCCACTCGGCCCGGTTCTGCGGCAGCGGCATGCCGAACTCCGGGCGCCACAGCATCACCACCGCACCCGCCAGAGAAAGCGCCATGACAGCATAGCCCGCCAGGATGGGCTTTTCGCGCAACAGCAGATGAGCAAAGATCACGGTCCAGAAAGGCGAAAGGTAAAACAGCAGCAGCACCCGCATGATTTCGCCATCGATCACGGCCAGCACATAAGCCAGATTGGTCCAGCCCGCGCTGATGCCAATCAGGATGGGCAGCCATCCTGACTGGAAAATCTGCCTGAAAGCACCGCGAAAAAAGAACAGCCCCAATACCAGGGCCACAATGTACGTCAGCAGGCTGGAAAGCGAGCCGGGAATACCCGCCTCCGCGAGCAGGCGATAGGGATACCAGATCAGCCCCCAGACCACCGCGCCGGAGAGCAATCCGGAGATCGCCAGCATTTTCTGTTTTGCAACCGTGCTCAACACTTCTATAATTTCCAGTTTACGCTTTTAAATGAATACACTTTTTTAATGCATTCATTTAAAAACAAAAACATACAAATAAGACATCAAGTGAATCCCAACCTAAATCACCTGCACTCCTACCCCTTCCAGAAGCTGCGCGAACTGTTTCAGGGAACCACCCCAAGTAAAAAACATGCGCCGGTAAATCTTTCCATCGGGGAGCCCAAGCATGCCACACCCGCTTTCATTACCCAGACATTGACCGACAATCTGGCCGGGCTGGCGAATTATCCCACAACCCAGGGCAGCGAGGCGTTGCGCCAGTCGATTGCCGACTGGATCACGCGCCGCTACAAGGTTCCGGCGCTGGATATCGCCAGGCAGATTCTGCCCGTCAACGGCAGCCGCGAAGCCCTGTTTGCCTTTGCCCAGGCGGTGATCGACACCAACCGGACGCAACCGGTGGTGATCTCACCCAACCCCTTCTACCAGATTTACGAAGGTGCTGCCTACCTCTCGGGCGCCACGCCTTACTATCTCAACACCCTGCCGGAAAATGGCTACAGCATGGAGTTTGACAACATTCCGGAAGGCGTCTTGCAGCATACCCAGCTGGTCTACGCCTGCTCTCCCGGCAACCCCACCGGCAAGGTCATGGATCTGGCGGCATGGAAACACCTGTTCGAGCTTTCCGACCGCTATCACTTCGTGATTGCTTCAGACGAGTGCTATTCCGAAATTTATCCGGATGAAGCCAACCCGCCACTGGGCGGGCTGGAAGCGGCCCACCGTCTGGGGCGGCATGATTATAAACGGCTGGTGATGTTCAGCAGCCTGTCCAAGCGCTCCAACGTGCCGGGCATGCGCTCCGGCTTCTTGGCGGGCGATGCGGCCATCATGGAAAAATTCCTGCTCTACCGCACCTACCATGGCTGCGCCATGAACCCGGCCGTGCAGGCAGCCAGCGCCGCAGCCTGGAACGATGAAGCGCACGTCGTCGAAAACCGCCGCCTGTACCGGGAAAAGTTTGCTGCCGTGACGCCCATCCTGCAGGAAGCGCTACCGGTTCAAGAGCCGGATGCCGCTTTCTATCTCTGGGCCAGAACGCCCATCGCAGATACCGATTTCGCGCTGGGCCTGTACCGGGATTATAATGTCACGGTTTTGCCGGGCAGTTTTCTGGCGAGAGAAGCACGCGGCACCAACCCCGGCGAACAATTCGTGCGCATCGCGCTGGTCGCCCCGCTGGCGGAGTGCCTGGAAGCCGCACAGAGAATTCGAGAATTCGTTAACAAAGCCAAATAAACCCTTAGGAAATATCATGCAAGAACTGCAAAACATCATCGAAGAAGCCTTTGAACGCCGCGCCGACATCACCCCGCGCAACGTCGAAACCAAGGTCAAGGACGCTGTCGACAGCGTGCTGGAAATGCTCGACAAGGGCCAATTGCGCGTGGCTTCCAAGATTGATGGCACGTGGGTTACCCACCAGTGGCTGAAAAAGGCAGTGCTGCTGTCCTTCCGTCTCGAAGACAATTTCTTCATCAAGGGCGGCTTTACCAACTACTTCGACAAGGTGCCGTCCAAGTTCGCCGACTACAACTCCAAGGATTTCCGCGAAGGCGGCTTCCGCGTGGTACCGCCTGCTGCCGCACGCAAGGGCTCCTTCATCGGCAAGAACGTGGTGCTGATGCCTTCTTACGTCAACATCGGCGCCTACGTCGATGAAGGCACCATGGTCGATACCTGGGCCACCGTCGGCTCCTGCGCCCAGATCGGCAAGAATGTGCACTTGAGTGGCGGCGTCGGTATCGGCGGCGTGCTCGAGCCTGTGCAGGCCAATCCCACCATCATCGGCGACAACTGTTTCATCGGCGCGCGCTCCGAAGTGGTGGAAGGCGTGATCGTGGAAGACAACTGCGTGATCTCCATGGGTGTGTACATCGGCCAGTCCACCAAGATCTACGACCGCGAAACCGGCGAAATCCACTTCGGCCGCGTGCCTGCCGGCTCGGTGGTGGTGTCCGGAAACCTGCCATCAAAAGATGGCAGCTACAGCCTGTATTGCGCTGTGATCGTGAAGAAGGTTGACGAAAAAACACGCTCCAAGGTCGGCATCAACGAGTTGCTGCGCGGGATTTAATTTGGTGCTGTTAAAGGCATTCCACGTAGACCCACAGGAAGAGATTGCAGTGCCTAATGATCGTGGGCTGGAAGGATTGGTAAGCCCATTACATCGGGAACTTGATGCCCAGTTTCCCGCGTAGGGCGCAATAACCTACGTGCATTGTGTCGTATGTCTGTCCGGGAACGCCGAAACTGAACTAAAGGAACTACACAATGCCCATTCTGTCTATTTTTTTCGGCATCATCGTGCGCATGTGGCACGATGATCATCCGCCACCTCACATTCATGTTGAATACCAGGGTTTTGAGGCGTTGGTAGAGATTCGCAGCGGAGAAGTGACAGAAGGACGACTGCCCAAGAAGGCTGCGGCTATAGTGAAAGAATGGTGCTTGCTACACCAGGCTGAGTTGCTCGCCAACTGGGAACATGCTCAGCGTTTTGAACCGATGGAGCGTATTCAAGGAGCAGATCAGGATGATTAAATTGATCGAGGCCCGCTATCAGGGCGACTTTCAGGTGGCGCTAAGTTTCTCTGACGGCAAGGAAGGCATTTTTGATGGCCGTAGTCTATTGCAACGTACCGGTCCCTTGCTGGAACCACTGCGAGATGAAGCGTATTTCAGGCGTTTGTTCATCGATGCTGGCGCTTTGTGCTGGCCCAACGGACTGGAACTTTCTCCCGCACGGCTACATGATACTTGCAGGATACTGTCGCTGGCTTGATCAGCCTTACCTTACTACACACCGCCATGCTTTGCGCCACAGTCAAAACCTCACAGCCATGAGCCGGAGTGGAATCAAACTTGCCTCACCCTGTTCTTGAATATTTAGGCACCAAGCACAGACCACGTAGGAAACATCACCATGTGCGGCATTTGCGGAGAATTGCGCTTTGACGGCGCGCCATCGGACATCGCCATCATTCGGCAGATGGCTAGCAAACTCGCACGACGCGGGCCCGACAACGAAGGCATCGTAACCGATGGACCGCTGGCCTTTGGCCATCGTCGTCTCGCCATCATCGACCTGTCCGATTTTGCCAACCAGCCGATGGTCGACAAGACGCTTAAGCTGGCGCTGGTATTCAACGGAACTATCTATAATTACAAAGCCTTAAGAAAAGAACTTGTCGAACTAGGTTACGAGTTTTTTTCCGAAGGCGACAGCGAAGTCATCCTCAAGGCCTACCATGCCTGGGGTGAAAAATGCGTCGAGCGCTTCTACGGCATGTTCGCCTTTGCCATCTGGGACATGCGTCATCTCACCCTGTTCATGGCGCGCGACCGTTTCGGCATCAAGCCGTTTTATTACGCCCTGGACAGCGCCAGCCTGCGATTTGCATCGAGCATCCAGGCCCTGCTCGCGGCTGGCGGCATCGACACTTCCATCGACCCGATCGCCCTGCACCACCATTTCACCCTGCATGCAGTCGTACCGGCACCGCGCACTATCCTGAACGGCGTCAAGAAACTGCCTCCAGCCACGACCATGACCATCACTGCCGAGGGTCAGGTATCCCAGCGTCGTTACTGGCATCTCAACGCCACTCGCCCGGCGCATGAACTGTCCGAGCAGGACTGGCTGAAAGCCACCCGTACTGTGCTGACTCGCGCCGTGGAGCGCCACCGCCTGGCTTCTGACGTGCCGGTCGGCGTGCTGCTCTCGGGCGGGCTGGATTCGAGCCTGCTGGTAGGCCTGCTGGCCGACCATGTGGACGACCTGCTGACTTTCTCGGTGGGTTTCGAGGATGTCGGCGAAGGCGCCGAGAAGGCGGACGAATTCGAGTATTCCGACCAAGTGGTGGAACGCTTCAAGACCCGCCACCATAAATACCTCATTCCCAATGCGGAAGTGCTGAAACGCCTGCCGGAAGCAGTGGCACAAATGGCCGAGCCGATGGTGGGCCAGGATGCGGTGGCCTTCTACCTGCTCGGCGAGAAAGTGTCGAAAGAGGTGAAAGTGGTGCTATCCGGCCAGGGCGCAGATGAAGTATTTGGCGGCTATTTTTGGTATCCGCGCATGGAGGCCGCCTCAGGCCCTGCCGTTGAGCGTTTCCGCGAACATTATTTCGACCGCGACCATGCCGAGTATCTGGAAATGGTTTCCCCGGCCTATCACGTGCCGGATGTCACCGCAGAACTGGTTGAACGCGAACTGACAAAACCCGATGCCGACAGCTTTCTGGATCAGGTGCTGCGTTTCGATGCCACTACCCTGATCGTGGACGACCCGGTCAAACGCGTCGACAACATGACCATGGCCTGGGGACTGGAAGCGCGCGTCCCCTTCCTCGACCATGAACTGGTGGAACTGGCCGCAAGGATGCCCCCTTCTCTCAGACTCAAGGAAGGCGGCAAGTTTCCGCTCAAGGCCATCGCCCGTGGCCTGGTTCCGGATGCGGTGATCGACCGCCCCAAGGGTTATTTCCCTGTGCCGGCACTGAAATACGTGCGCGGAGATTTTCTCGAATTCATGCGCGACATCCTGATGTCGGAAGCCTGCCTCCGACGCGGGCTTTACAACCGCGCCTACGTGGAGAAACTGCTGGCCGAACCGGAATCCCATTTCACCCGCATCCAGGGCAGCAAGCTGTGGCATCTGGCGCTGCTGGAACTGTGGCTGCAGATCAATATTGATGCACCCCATGCTTGATTACTATCGCGACCTCGCGGAACAACTTGCGGCCATGCCGGGCGGGCACGCAAGCCTGCGCGAAGCGTATTTCGGCGGCCTCACCCTCCCCGACCCAATCTCCGGCAATATTTTTCCTTCCAGAGAAATCATTGAAGGCTGGATGCTTCAGGATGGAGATGCAATAGCTCTGGTCAGCAACGAAAAGGACGACACGTCGCTACTATGGCTACGGAAAGGCGACGAGGAAGTCATTGCGGATTTTTCCGGAGAACTGCAGGAAGCGGCCCGTGAATGCGGCATCACCCTCCTCGGTCTGGCATTGCTGGCGCTGGCCATGGGCGGCGTGGACGACAGCCGCCTGAAAATAATGTTGCCCGCTCTATACAAAGCCGCCAAGGGACTTCTTCTCATTGCAGTCTGCAGACTGTGTGGCTAGCGTAGCGCGCAACACCATGTAATACCTGAATCTTTACAAACCAACCCCTCCAAACCTCCCCTTGTCAGGGGAGGCTTATAGGCTCCCCCCTGAAGCGGGGTAAGCAGGCAATCCTGCGCAGCGGATGCTCGCACAAGTGGGGACTGAGAGGGGTGGTTCTAGAAGTGAATTTTTCCGGAAAGGCGCGCTTCCTGTTCCTGAAACGCATCTCTTACGGCACCAATAACTTCCTTATCGTCCCATGGCTTGGTGATGTATTTGTAAATCGCGCCCTGATTGAAAGCCTCGACGACCAGTTTCAGGTCTGAATTACCGGAGAGCACAATCCGCATCGCTTCGGGATAAAGCTGCTTGGCCCTGCTCAGGAATTCGATACCGCTCATTTGCGGCATTCCCTGATCAGATAGAATCACGCCGACCTGATGGACGGCAAGCAGTTCAAAAGCATCGGCCGGGCTATGCGCGACCAGAATTTGATAACCCTCACGACGCAACAAACGAGTCAAGGCAGCGGTAATATTGGATTCATCGTCCAGCAGCAACAGGGTGCGTTGCCGACTAGCTTCAGTTTGGCCATTCAGCACCAGTTTTCGGCCGCTCCGCAGCATTTGCTCAAATTCGCCTGCCGGGACCGGACGGCTAAAGAAGTAGCCCTGCATCTCGTCGCAGCCATGGTTGCGCAGGTACTCCAGTTGCCCTTCCGTTTCCACCCCCTCGGCAATCACACTCAATCCCAGACTGTGCGCCATGGTGATAACCGCAACCACGATGGCGGCATCGCCAGGGTCACGAGTGATTTCCCTGACAAAGGACTGATCCACTTTAAGCTTGTCGATGGCGAATTGCTTCAGGTAGCTGAGCGAAGAATAGCCAGTGCCGAAATCATCGATTGAAATCGTGGCCCCGGTGTCTTTCAGCTCCCGCAGAACTCTTATTACCCGGTCCGCATCCTCCATGACCGCACTTTCGGTCATTTCCAGTTCCAGGTAGCGCGCATCGATCCCCGAATCCAGCAGCACCCCGGTCGTCATCTTGACCAGTTGGCGTTGCCTGAACTGATGCGCCGAAAGGTTCACCGCCACGGTTGGCGTCATCACTCCGGCATCCTGCCAGCTTTTGAGTTGGGAGCAGGCCGTCCGCATCACCCATTCACCGATCGGAAAAATCAGGCCGGTTTCCTCAGCCAGCGGGATAAATTTTGCTGGCGAAACCATCCCCATTTCCGGATGCTGCCAGCGGATCAATGCTTCTGCACCAATGATCTCGCCGCTATGCAGGTTTACCTGCGGCTGGTAATAGAGCAGCAATTCACCGTTATCCACCGCATGCCGCAGGCTGGTTTCCAGATTCAGACGCTCGGTCGAACTTGTGTTCATGCCCTCGTTATAAAAACGAAAGGTATTGCGGCCCTGCTTCTTGGCAAGATACATGGCCACATCGGCATTTTTCAGTAATTCTTCGCCACTGGCGCCATCCTTGGGATACAGGCTGATGCCGATGCTGGTGCTAGCGAACACCTCCCTACCAGAAATACTGAAAGGTTCTTTCAGAGCCTCGAGAATTTTCTGGGCAACCGGTATCGCACTGTCAGCCGTATTCATTTCCACCAGAATGACGAATTCGTCTCCACCCAGGCGTGCCACCGTATCGCTGTCTCGCATCAGATCAGAAAGGAGCGTCGCCATGTCTTGCAACAGCTCATCACCTGCACCATGACCCAGGCTGTCGTTGATCTCTTTGAAGCGGTCAAGATCCAGCAATAATAAGGCTATGGCGGATTTTTCCCTTACCGCCCGCTCAATCAGCAGACCGATGCGGTCATTGAGAATGGTGCGATTAGCCAGGCCGGTCAAAGAGTCGTGCGTGGCCTGATGCGCCAACTGCTCCTCATGGCTTTTACGCTCAGTGATGTCTCTGAAGGTCACCACGGCACCGATAACCTTCTCACCTTCCTTCATGGGGATGAGTGTGTAATCTACATAAAATCCGCTGCCATCCTTGCACCAGAGCATTTCATCACTGCAATGATGGCTAAGCCCGTCTTCAATCGCCACATGCATCGGGCAACTTTCATGCGGATTCAGCGTGCCATCAGCCTTCTTGCAATGCACGGTTTGATGCAGGGGCAAGCCAAGTAATTCATCAACCCGGTAACCCAGCATGGCTGCCGCTGCTGGATTGACAAAGGTAATCAAACCCTCTCTGTCCACACCACAAATCCCTTCTCCGGCCAAATCCAGAATCAGCTGATTGCGGTAGCCCAGCTTCTCGATTTCATGCCTGGACTGCAATGCATGTTTTTGCCATTCCTCCAGATTATCCGCCATCTCGTCGAACGAACTCGCCAACTGTCCCATTTCCTCATCGTCATGCGGCAGGCCGGAGCGGACAGTGAGGTCGTGCTGGCCCATTCTTTTCGCAACACTGGTAAGCGCACGAACTCGTTTCAGCACCAGGATATTGCCACCTACCCAGGAAAGTGCTAATACCAGCAACCCCATCCCGGACATTAGCGAAATATTGCGGACAAATGCGCGATTGGATTTCGCATATACAGCCTCGGCAGGAACGCCCACCACTGCGTAGGCGCAACAAGCCGGCCTGCTGAATAGCGGGGTAAAGGCAAAAATTCGCCTGATGCCGTCAAGACCATCCGTGTCAAACGTGCCTTCACCCTGTGACTGACGAATTTTCTGATAAAGCGGCAGCTTTTCTATCGACTTGCTAAGGTGTTTATCAGGCTCTGGATGGCGCGCCAGAATTGTCCCTTTTCCATCCAGCAAGAAAATGACATCCCCGTTATCAATGTTAGGTGTTTCTGCCAAGCGCTCATTCAGTCGATCCAGGTCGAGAAGAATAAAAACCACTCCCCATATCCGCTTATCGACTGTCAGGAGCGGATAACCAAAATGAATGCCGCGCTTGTCAGCGATACGACCTACCTGATAGTCGCCGATGGAGAACTCCCGGGTCTCGACCGCGCGCTGAAAAAAGACACGATCCGCCACGTTAAGTGGCACAGTCAACGGCAGCGCGCTGCACACCACATCGCCGTTGCTGAGCGCGACACCCGCGTTGGCGTAATCCGGACTGAAACGTAGAATGTTTTTCAACATCTTGTTACAGGGACCGGCCGACTTGATATCCGGGATTTCTGCCAGGGTTGAAAGACCTTGCAATAGCTGGCGCACGGATGAAGCGGTTGACCGGTGCGCCTCGGCAACCGACTGGGCCGTCTTCAGCGCATCTGTTTCTGCATATTCTGCTGCAGTCCGCCGCTGCTCGAAGGTAGAATAGAGCACCAGCAGAAAGGCCGGCAGCACAGCCGCCAGAATAAGCAACATCAGGCGGGAGCGCAGGCCAATAAATAAACGAAGCATACCCTCCTCCAATATTTATGGTTGAGATGCAAACTTATGAATCATCTTAGTAGACAATTGCTTGGAATCACACGAATTCAATTATTTACAGGGAAACCCTGACTCCTGCATCATGGAATCCCTGATATCACCATAGACAAAACATTGCACATGACACTCTACGGCATACCCAACTGCAACACCGTCAAGAAAGCCCGTACCTGGCTGACAGAACATGGCATCGAGCTGCCCTTCCACGACTTCAAAAAGCAGGGTATCAGCGAGGAACTGCTGAAAACCTGGCTGAAGCAGGTCGGGTGGGAAAAACTGGTGAACCGCAAGGGCACCACTTGGCGCCAGCTACCTGATGATGCCAAGGCTGCTGTCAGTGATGATGCTGGCGCCATCCGGCTGATGCTGGAAAAGCCCAGCATCATCAAGCGCCCGGTGCTGGAAAAAGACGGCAAGCTCACTCTCGGTTTTGACGAAGCCGTTTATCAATCCCTATTTGAAAGCAAGCAATGAATAACAGCACACTGGAACTGGCCAAAGCCCTGATCGAACGCCGCTCACTGACACCTGACGACGCCGGATGCCAGGAAATCCTGATCGAACGCCTGGAAAAGCTGGGCTTCAAAGTCGAAAAGATGCGATTCGGCAACGTGGACAACTTCTGGGCCAGGCGCGGTACCACATCCCCGCTCATCTGCTTTGCCGGCCATACCGACGTAGTGCCCACAGGGCCGGTGGAAAAGTGGGAAAGTGAACCCTTTACCCCTACCCTTCGCGACGGCATGCTGTTCGGGCGCGGTGCTGCCGACATGAAGACATCGCTTGCCGCCTTCATTACCGCCATCGAGGCTTTTGTCAGCGAGCATCCTGAGCATGCCGGCTCTATCGCACTCCTGATCACCTCAGATGAGGAAGGTATAGCAGTCGATGGCACGGTCAAAGTGGTCGAAGCGCTCAAGGCCCGCAACGAACTCATGGATTACTGCATCGTGGGCGAACCCTCCTGCGCATCAACACTGGGCGATATGATCAAAAATGGTCGTCGCGGCTCGCTCTCGGGAAAATTGACGGTTAAAGGTATCCAGGGACATATCGCCTACCCGCACCTGGCCAGAAATCCGATTCATCTGGCCGCCCCGGCTATTGCGGAACTCGCTGCCACCCAGTGGGATCAGGGCAATGAGTATTTTCCACCCACTACCTGGCAAATATCCAATATTCACGGAGGAGCAGGCGTTACCAACGTGATTCCAGGCACAGTGGAAGTCATGTTCAACTTCCGCTTTTCCACCGCAAGCGCGGTTGATGGCCTGAAAAACAAGGTGCACGGCATTCTTGATCAGCACGGACTGGAATACGAACTGGTGTGGGAGCTTTCGGGCAAACCATTCCTGACTCCCAGAGGCAATCTGGTCGAGGCCATCAGCTCCGCCATTCGCGAAGTGACCGGCGTCGAGACCGAACTTTCCACCTCTGGCGGCACCTCCGATGGGCGTTTCATTGCTGACATCTGTACCCAACTGGTGGAGTTTGGCCCGCTCAACGCTACCATCCACAAGCTCAATGAATGCGTCGCAGTGGCTGATATCGAGCCACTCAAGGAAATTTACCAGCGCACGTTGGTCAGGCTGCTGGCCTGAAACCTATGGCGCTCCCGTTTATCTTGTTCATCGCAGCACTGGCTGCCCTGATCGGCTTCCTGTACTTTCGAACAGGAAAGCAGCGTTCAAAAGGCAACGACGGAGGCGGCGCATTTTTCTCCTTTGATAACGATTCCGGCGGTGACTGTGGCGGGGATGGTGGCGGAGGCGGCGATTGACGACGGAAACTAACACCTTAAGGACTTCCATGTATACAGAAGCAAAATCCCAGCTCTCCACTCTGCGTGACCTGTTGCGTTTCGCAGTCAGCCGCTTTAACGAAGCCGGCCTCTTTTTTGGCCATGGCACACACAACGCCTATGACGAGGCCGCTTATCTCATCCTGCATACCCTGCACCTGCCTCTCGATACGCTGGAGCCCTTTCTTGATGCACGCCTGACTTCAGAGGAACTGGAAAGCGTGCTGCATGTTCTGGAGCGCCGCACCAGGGAACGCATTCCCTCTGCCTATCTGACGCATGAAGCCTGGCTGGGTGACTTCCGCTTTTATGTGGATGAACGCGTTATCGTGCCGCGCTCCTTCATTGCCGAATTACTGAGAGAGCAGCTTGCTCCGTGGGTGGATGACCCTGAGACCGTGACTTCCGCGCTGGATTTATGTACTGGTTCGGGCTGCCTGGCCATCCTCATGGCACATGCATTTCCCAATGCAGACATTGATGCGGCAGATATCTCTCCGGATGCGCTTGAAGTGGCACAACGCAATGTCACTGATTATGGGCTTGAAGAACATATCCGGCTGGTGCAGTCCGATCTGTTCAGCAATCTCGAGGAACAGCGTTACGACGTGATCATCAGCAACCCGCCTTACGTCAATGCGCCCTCCGTGGCAGCACTGCCGCCGGAATACAAGCACGAGCCCGAACTGGCCCTGGGTAGCGGCGAAGATGGCCTCGATGCGACCCGCGTGATCCTGCGTGAAGCACCCAAACACCTCAATCCCGGTGGCGTACTGGTGGTCGAGATCGGCCACAACCGCGATGCAGTGGAAATGGCCTTCCCGGACCTGCCGTTTAGCTGGCTTGAAACCAGCGCCGGAGATGAACACGTATTCCTGCTCAGGGAAGAACAATTGCGTCAATAAACCACAGTGCAGCAGAACAAATTATGACGTAGAATTATCCGGGTTTGCCACAGCACCTGAACAATTCCAAGACGACTGTGCGCACAAAAATAAAAAATTATGGAGCGTATGCTCATGTTTTTGAACTGCAATCGCCTTATCTGCGTGTTGGCATCATTTTGTTTATCTGCGCCTGCAGTCGCTGCCGCCGATTCCCTCATCCGCATTGGCGGGTCGGGCATGGGCCTTGCTACGCTGCGCATCCTTGTCACTGAATACAGTCTGAATCATCCAGGCATAACAGCTAAGGTCTACCCCAGCATGGGCAGTAGTGGCTCCATCAAGGGAATCCAAGCAGGGGCGCTGGATATTGGCATCAGCAGTCGGACGCTTACGATCTCTGAACAAGGGACTTTGCTTGCCCATCCCTATGCCAAAACACCATTTGTTATAGCCGCAGCACCTGGCACGCCTCTTGATTCTCTCAGCCTGAATCAACTGGCCAAGCTATATCTGGGCTCCCCAAGAACCTGGGCCGACGGCACACCCGTACGCCTCATATTGCGCCCCACGACCGATAGCGATCATGCCGCATTACAGAGCGTATCCCCCGAGATTGCTCAAGCCCTGAACCATGCCCAACAACGCGTTGGATTACTGGTGCCGGATACAGATCAGGAGGCAGCAAGTGCTCTTGAAAAGCTGCCGGGCGCGATTGGCTCGACAACTCTGGCATTGGTGCTTTCAGAGAAACGCAAAGTCAAACTCATCGCCCTCGACGACGTAAAACCCAGCCTGGAAAATCTGGCAAACGGAAGTTATCCCTATCACAAGAAGATGTTTCTGATCCTGCGGCGAAATGCATCACTCGACATTCGCTCCTTTGTCGAATTCATTTTCTCTCCTGCTGGAAAACTCATCCTTGAAGCCAATGGTCAATTACCGGTGCGGGAATAAATGAAGCCCAACTCCATTTCAGCGACCATTTCCATGGTTGCCGCAATGTTTGCGGCCATCGTCACAATCTTGCTTCCAACCTCCTACTGGTGGATTAATCACCGCTCCCAGTTAAGTGAAATTACCGCCACTGCCAAGATCCACTCGCTTCGGGTAACCGAAATGGTCAACCGTAATCCGCTGGTGTGGCGTTTTGAGGCGCATCGCCTGTCCAGTCTGGTTAATACAAGCTTATCCTCATCTGAACTGCCTGAAATCCGCAGCGTACTCGACCTGGAGGGAAATGTACTTGCCAGGAGCCCAGGACATATCGACGAACCATCCGTTGCATATACAGAATTTGTGTATGACTCCGGAAACCCGGTAGGCGTCGTAGCAGTTCAGCGCTCCACCCTGCCACTCCTGCATAGAACCATAGTGGTTGCATTTCTGGGTCTTGTTCTAGGTCTGACACTTTTTATTATCCTGCGCATCTTGCCGTTGCGCGCCCTGAGCCACGCCCATATTTCGCTGCACCGGGAG
Organism: Gammaproteobacteria bacterium; assembly: GCA_018824405.1. Taxonomy (GTDB): domain Bacteria; phylum Pseudomonadota; class Gammaproteobacteria; order Burkholderiales; family Sulfuricellaceae; genus Sulfurimicrobium. The sequence continues at coordinate 180,846 of JAHJGO010000026.1, read as the reverse complement.
AAGGAACGGCTGCGTATTGTGGTGGATCATGCACTCGACCCCATCATCAGCATGAGCCAGGGGGGAATTGTTGAATCCTTCAATGCTGCGGCAGAGAAAAGCTTTGGCTATCGCGCCAAACACGTCATAGGCAAGCATATTCAGACCCTCATGCCCGGCTTCGAACCAGGGCACACCATACTCGCCCATGAAAAAGCCAAGACAGGGGAAACCGTGGAGGGCGTGGCTCGCCGCCGCAATCGAACATTGTTCCCGGTCGAATACGCGCTGAGCAGTACCAATGAATCCGCCAATGGCAAACTGATATGCATCCTGCGCGACATCACGGAGCGAAAGCAGGCGCAACAATCCATGGTATTCAATGCCCATTACGACAGCCTTACCCACCTCCCCAATCGCGCGCTGTTTCGAGATCGATTGGCCCATGCAGTCGTTCGCGCACGCCGACACGAGAAACTGGCAGCATTGATGTTTCTCGATCTTGATCGCTTCAAGATGATTAACGACAGCCTGGGCCATGCCGTTGGTGACCTGTTGCTGCAAGCTGTAGCCAAACGTTTATCTGAGACCCTGCGTGCAGCAGATACAGTAAGCCGCCATATCGTCGACGAAGCGCTACCCGGCGATAGCGGGAACGCCATCATTTCCCGCCTTGGCGGTGACGAATTTACCGTGATCCTGGAAGAACTCAATCACGTCAATGATGCAGCCGTGGCTGCTCAGAAAATCATCCAGGCAATGACCATCCCGTTTGAGCTCAGCGGCCATGTTGTATATGTGACCACCAGCATCGGCATCACCCTGTTCCCACTCGACGACAGTGACATCGACACACTGATCAAACATGCCGATGTGGCCATGTATCTCTCCAAGCAATCCGGTCGCAATGACTATCACTTTTACAGCAAGGAAATGAACAATTGCGCTCATGAGCGCCTGTCAATGGAAACAGCTCTGCGCGCAGCGCTTGATAAGAAAGAATTCTATCTCCACTACCAGCCCAAAGTGAATCTTGCCACTGGCCTGATAGTCGGAGTAGAAGCCTTATTGCGCTGGCAGAATAAAAAATTCCCTCAAATCGACCCGGAAAAATTTATCCCTGTACTGGAAGAGATGGGGTTGATTGGAGAAGTCGGAGACTGGGTACTGCGAACCGCCTGCACGCAAATGCAGACATGGCAAAAACAAGGGCTACCTGCATTCATGCTTGCGGTCAACCTGTCTGCGCGCCAGTTCAGGGAAAAGGACATTGCGGAACGAATTGAAAATGCATTGCATCTCACTGGTATTGCACCCAATCTGCTGGAACTGGAAATGACAGAAAGTCTGCTCATGGATCATAGCGAGGCAACATGTAATACGCTTGCCGCTTTATCCAGGCTGGGCATCAAGATTGCACTCGATGACTTCGGAACAGGTTATTCCTCGCTGGCCTACCTAAAGCGCTTCCCGATTAACGCACTCAAGATCGATCGCTCCTTCGTAGTGGACCTCGCCACCAACCCCAATGATGTTGCAATCACAAAAGCCATCATTGCGCTCGCTCATTCCCTGCAAATGAATGTCATTGCAGAAGGCGTGGAAACAGAAACCCAAAGAAATTTCCTGCAACAACAAGGATGCGATCAGATACAAGGATATCTGATCTCACGTCCACTCTCTCCGCAGGATATGGAATTGTGGATAAACAAAATGATTCTTAAACAGGATCATAAGGACGATTTAAATATCGCCGAGACAGTAGCCGGGTGAAAAAATTATGTTTTGAGCCAGGAAAAAAGACAACAAAAAAGCCACATGTAGTGGCTTATTTTATTCATGAATTTATGGGGTGGCTGATGGGGCTCGAACCCACGACAACCGGAATCACAATCCGGGACTCTACCAACTGAGCTACAGCCACCACTGATGAAACAGACCAAACTGGCCTGCCCGACAGGAATCGAACCTGTAACCCCCAGCTTAGAAGGCTGGTGCTCTATCCGGTTGAGCTACGGGCAGATTGTCGGACAAATCCTGGTCGGGGTGGAGAGATTCGAACTCCCGACATCCTGGTCCCAAACCAGGCGCGCTACCAGGCTACGCTACACCCCGAAGACGCGCACTATACATGGCATAGAACGATACGTCAACTTCGTATCCAGAGCTTTGCATCTGGAGCAAAACCACTTTAAAGTGTCGCTTAATCCAACCTTTACATGAATTAAAAGTCCATACCATGTCAGCACAGATTATTGATGGCAAAGCAATAGCGGACCAGCTCCTGCAACAAATCAAGCAACGCGTAGAAGCTAGAGTGAGCGCCGGAAAACGGCGTCCGGGTTTGGCTGTTATTCTGGTTGGTGACGACCCCGCATCCTCCATTTACGTCCGTAACAAGCGACGTGCTTGTGACACCACCGGTTTCCATTCTGTTTCCTATGATTTGCCGGCCTCCACATCCCAGGAAGAACTGCTCGGTTTGATTGACAAACTCAATGCCGACCCGGCTATTGACGGCATTCTTGTACAAATGCCGGTACCTGCGCACATCGATAGTGAAGAAATTGTCGAACGCATCCACCCAGACAAGGATGTGGACGGTTTTCATCCGTACAATATTGGGCGCCTTGCACTGCGGATACCTGTATTAAGGCCATGCACCCCGCGTGGCGCGATGACTCTGCTACGAAGTACCGGTGAGGAGTTAAAGGGCAAGAACGCGGTCGTGGTGGGCGCCTCTAATACCGTAGGCCGCCCTATGGGACTGGAATTGCTTCTGGCTGGCTGTACCGTGACGACCACGCACCGCTTTACCCGCAATTTGGCTTCCTATGTCAATGAAGCCGAGATTTTGGTTGTCGCCGTGGGCAAACCCGGTCTGGTCAAGGGAGAATGGGTAAGAAATGGCGCCATTGTGATTGATGTGGGCATCAATCGCCTGCCAGATGGCAAAATTTGTGGCGATGTTGAATTTGCCACCGCCTCCCAACGAGCCGGCTGGATTACTCCGGTACCCGGTGGAGTTGGCCCGATGACCGTCGCCACTCTGCTCGAAAATGCAATTGATTCTGCAGACAAATTTCACGTGTAATCTGAATGAAACGTTGTTTATTTAACCTGATACCTTAATTTTTAGGGAGTGCATATGGGTTCCAGAAAGTCGGCAAATTCAATCAAGATTTTTGTACTGGACACCAACGTATTGATGCACGACCCCACAAGTCTGTTCCGCTTCGAGGAGCACGACATTTACCTGCCGATGATGACCCTTGAAGAACTCGACAATAACAAGAAAGGGGTCTCAGAAGTTGCGCGCAATGCCCGTCAGGCAAGTCGTTTTCTGGATGAAATCGTTTGTAGCTGCAAAGACGCCATTGAGCAAGGCATCCCGCTAAAAGGCCATGGCAGCAGCAGCGCGACTGGCAAGCTATTTCTGCAAACCGAAGCCATCACCGGTGAGTTGCCGGTAAATTTCCCGATAGGCAAGGCCGACAATCAGATTCTCGCCGTAGTGATGCACCTGCAGCGCCTGCACATCAAGCGCAAGGTCAGCCTCGTCAGCAAGGATATCAATATGCGTATCAAGGCCCGCGCTTTGGGCCTTGCCGCAGAAGACTACTTTAACGACAAGGTGCTTGAGGACACTGACCTTCTCTATACCGGAACTCGCGAACTGCCAGAGAATTTCTGGGATCGTCATAGCAAGGATATGAAATCCTGGCAGGAAAGCGGTCATACCCTGTACAAACTGACCGGGCCGCTATGCGCCAGCCTTTTTGTCAATGAACTGGTTTTTCAGGAAGACCCCAATCCCTTTTACGCCATCGTAAAGGAACAGCAAGGCAACTCCATGGTGCTGGAGACCCTTAAGGATTTCAGCCACACCAAGAACGCAATCTGGGGCATCAATGCCCGTAACCGGGAGCAGAATTTCGCTCTTAACCTGCTAATGAATCCGGACATCGATTTTGTCACCCTGCTGGGCCAGGCCGGCACCGGAAAAACCTTATTGACTTTGGCCGCCGCCCTGCATCAAACGCTTGATCAGAAACGCTTCTCGGAAATCATTGTCACCCGGGTCACCGTGCCCGTGGGTGAAGATATCGGATTTCTGCCAGGTACCGAGCTGGAAAAAATGAGTCCCTGGATGGGCGCGCTGGAAGATAACCTGGACGTGCTTAACAAAACAGACGAAGAAGCAGGCGAATGGGGACGTGCCGCAACCCAGGACCTGATCCGCTCCAGAATCAAGATCAAAGCACTGAATTTCATGCGTGGACGCACGTTCCTGAACAAGTTTCTAATTATCGATGAGGCCCAGAATCTCACCCCCAAGCAGATGAAGACCCTGATTACCCGCGCAGGCCCTGGCACCAAGGTGGTTTGTCTGGGCAATATCGCGCAGATTGACACCCCCTACCTGACTGAAGGAAGTTCCGGCTTGACCTATGTCGTGGATCGCTTCAAGGGATGGGAACATAACGGTCACGTCACGCTGTTGCGAGGTGAGCGCTCCAGACTGGCCGATTACGCTTCGGAAGCCCTCTAAAAAAACCAGAGCCCCTTGGGGTTGGGCTCTGGTTTTTTTCAGCCATAACATGATCGCTTAATCACATGCCACGTACGCTTTCACATTACCAGATCATCAATATTGCCATCATTGTTCTGGCTACTTTCGTTCTGGTGCTTACCGGGGAGTTGGCCTGGAATTCCTATACAAAGTACCGTGCTGTGCAAGACATGGGTCAGGCCAATGCAATGGCGGATCACCTGATCAAAGCTGCTGGCTTCCAGGCAATTGAACGTGGCCTGACAGCCAGTTCCATGGGGGGGCATGTTCCGGTTTCCGAGGCAAGCTTAAAAAATATTGTTGAGTTGCGTGTAAAGGGAGATACCAGTTGGGACAAGGCACTTGGATTGGCCCGCGATTTGGCCGTACGCGGCACACCGAATTCCGAGTTTTCCAGCGCCATCCAGCAGGCAACCAGGGAACACGAAATCTTAATTCAGGCACGCGCTCGTGCTGACTCATGCCTGAAAGGCGAAACCTGCACCTATACCGCACCAGAATGGCTAAAAACCATCAGTCACTTCATCGGTGTCTCTTCGCGCCTGCGTGAGGCGGCATTTCTGCCACTGGATACGCCACGCCATGTGGCCCAGCTCAACCTCGCGCTGAAGCGCTGGGTGTGGCTGGCAAGCGAGCATGCTGGGCGCGAGCGCGGCACTCTCGGCTATTACATCAGCGCAAGACTTCCTTTACCGCCAGCCGTGCTGGATGAAATGAAAGCGAACAGAGGCGTGGTCAATCGCAGCATTTTCGACATTCAGTCGCTGGCCGAGTTGAAGAGCACCGATCCTCGTATCGTTGATGCCGTGAAGGAGATGGAACAAGTCTTCCTGAGCCGTTACGACACAGTACGCCGCCAGGCCTATCAAGATGTCAATACTGGCACCTACACGCTTAGCGGCAGCCAATGGGTGGGCAGCTCGACTGAAGCGATCAATTCCCTGCTTGCTATTGCGAGTGCCGTGAGCCAGGTTACTGACGAACATTCAGCGCAGGCAATGCGTGAAGCCGAAACACACATGCTGCGCCTTATTATAATGCTGGCAGTTACTCTGGCGTTGGTTGCCTGGAGCATGACCAAGGTGCGCCAAACCGCCAAATCCTTGTTCAAGCAGAAGGAGCTCGCCGAGGTGACGCTGCATTCTATCGGTGATGCGGTAATCACTACCGATAGTACCGCACGGGTGGAATACCTCAATCCTGTAGCAGAGCAACTGACCGGCTGGAAGACCCAAGATGCGTACGGTTTGCCATTAGCCGAGGTATGCGTGCTGATCGATGGCGTAACACGCCGGCCTGAACCCAACCCGGTGGAGCGGTGCCTGCGAGAACGTCAGGTGGTTGGACTGGCAAGCAATGTGGTTCTACTGGCGCGAGACGGCAAGGAATACATCATTGAGGACTCGGCAGCACCAATTCGTGACCGGGAAGGCATTATCGTCGGCGCTGTCATGGTGTTCTATGATGTCACGCAGATGCGCCATACGTCGCATCTGCTGTCTTATCATGCCACTCACGATGCCCTGACCGGCCTGGTTAACCGGCGCGAGTTCGAGCGACGCCTGGCAGAGCTGCTGGTGCGCGCCAAGAATCTCGGTCAGCAGCATGCCTTCTGTTATATCGACCTGGATCAGTTCAAAGTCATTAATGATACCTGTGGACACGCAGTAGGCGACAAACTCCTGCGCCAGCTCACCTATCTGTTGCAGGAGAGCATGCGCGAGTCTGATACCCTTGCACGCCTGGGTGGGGATGAATTCGGCGTGCTGCTGGAAGCCTGTCCGATCGACCGGGCACTAATAATTGCGGAAAACCTGCGCCAAGTGGTCAAGGATTTCCGCTTCAGTTGGGAGGGGCACCCCTTCGATCTGGGTGTCAGCATTGGACTTGTCATCATCAACAGCGATAGTGTGAGCATCGAGGAAGTCATGAGTGAGGCGGATGCCGCCTGCTATGCCGCCAAGGAAAAAGGACGCAACCGGGTACAGATATTCCGGCCCGGAAACCTTGAATTGGCACGGCGCCACGGCGAAATGCAATGGGTGTCACGCATCGGCCAGGCTCTGGAGGAGAACCGCTTTGCTCTGTATTGCCAGGCAATTGCACCACTGGACGATACACAAGAGCATCACTGCGAAATTCTGCTGAGACTGCTGGACGAGGAAGGCAAACTGGTGCCGCCACTGGATTTCATTCCCGCCGCGGAACGTTACAATCTGATGCCGGCTGTAGACCGCTGGGTAATCCAGAATAGTCTGGCTATCATCGGACAGCATCTGCACGAGCATCCGGAACAACCTGGTAAGGTTTTTTGCATCAATTTGTCAGGCGCTTCACTGGGTGAGGAAAACCTTGAGCGATTCATAAGTGATCAACTTGCCCTGCATCGGGTACCACCACGCCAGATTTGCTTTGAGATCACCGAAACCGCTGCCGTGGCTAATCTCGATCATGCTGCAGCCCTCATCAAGGGACTCAGAGCCCGGGGATGCCGCTTCGCGCTGGATGATTTCGGCAGTGGCTTGTCTTCTTTCCGGTACCTGAAATTGTTGCCGGTGGATTACCTGAAAATTGATGGCGCTTTCGTAAAGGACATGGTCGATGACCCGGTGGACTACGCCATGGTACAAGCGATCAATACGGTCGGCCACGTTATGAAAATCAAGACTATTGCCGAGTACGTTGAAAACGACGACATTCTGGAAAAGCTGAGAGAGCTTGGTGTGGATTACGCGCAGGGCTACGGCATTCGCAAACCTTGCCCGATTGATCAGTGTCTTGCGGAAATTTTGGGATAGCCTGCAAGCAGGAATTGCTTAAACCGATTTATGTATCACCCGCAGTATCATCAAGATAGCGCTGATAATGCTGTGCAAACATCACCTCAATCTCGTCTATCACCTGTGCTGCAGATTTTCCATGCAGCAGATGAGAAGTCATATGCTGGGACGTTTCATTAAACAGTTTGTTCTGATCCAGCATGTGATAAGTCGCTCGCAGACGCTTGATTGCCTTGACCACACTCTCCTTCTCCGGACGAGGAATCAGATCAGGCTGCAGCGGTTGCTTGGTAGTCGCAGCCTCGCCCTGACTTAGCAGAAATTCCATGAATGATGTCGCAGTCTGCCGCTGCACATCACTCAATGAGCGAAATAATTTAAGCACTTTTTGTTCCTGGGGTTTCAGGGAGGCGCCGCCGCGTATTAGCATTTGTTATTTATAATCTATTGCTTAGATGGTTATTTTAATCTTTTAGTCTATCTACGGCATAATCCAGAAATGCCTGTAGCAGGCGTGAGCGGAATTTTCCATCCGCATATACAACTGACAATGGGCGAATCAGTGGAGGATTGAGTGAAACGGCCACCAGATCGCCGAGCTTGAGCTCCTTCAGGATGGTCGAGCGCGACACAATGGCAACGCCCAAGCCCGCCTCCACCGCGCCCTTTATCGATTCGAGACTGCCAAGTTCCATCACAATATGAAGGTCATCCGGGGAAACATTAGCCTGACGGAAATAATCATCCACCACATTGCGTGTGCCTGATCCCGATTCACGACTGATATAGGGTTGCTCAGCCAACTGTGCGGGCGCAATTTCAGACAGTTTGCCTAAAGGATGCTGGGGCGAACAAATCATGACCAGCTCATCTTCGCAACACACAATGCTTTTCAATTGTGGGTGGTGCGATGGCGCTTCGATCAGGCCAACATCCAGAGTATGGTCCGCAACCCTGCTTTCGATCGTGTCTGAATTGGCAACCGTCAAGCGTGCCTGAACCTGAGGATAACGAGCCTTGAAATCTCCCAGTTTCCGCGGCAACATGTACTCTGCGATTGTGGTGCTGGCTCCCAGCATCAGAATTCCACTGATCTGTCCCGTCATCTCACCCATTCGGGTTTCCATCTCTGCCGTCAGATCAAGAATCCGCTCTGCATATTCGAGAACCAGGTCACCAGCGGGTGTAAGGGATATCTTGCTGTGGCTGCGTTCGAACAAACGCGTATTAAAATGTTCTTCCAGCTGCTTGACTTGAAATGTCACGGCAGGCTGAGTCATAAACAACAGTTCTGCTGCCTTGGTAAAACTGAGTTGCTTGGCAACCGTATAGAAAACCTGTAATCGGCGATCCGCCATGCTTATCCCATGCTTGTGTTAATCTAGACCGTGTATTCAATCATAAATCACCATTTATGAATAGATTTAAAATATGGTGACAAAAAGCAAACTTATCCATGTATATGACAGATGATCACTCTCCAGAACAATTAGATTCATTTATGGCTCAGGCACTTGAGCTTGCTAGTCAGGGGGCGACACTCGGAGAGGTGCCTGTTGGCGCTATTATTGTCTATAAAAATCAGATTATTGGCCGCGGTTTCAATGCGCCAATCAGCCAACACGACCCCAGTGCCCATGCCGAAATTCGAGCCCTGCGTGATGCAGCGCAACACCTTGAAAACTATCGTCTTGTAGACTGCGATTTATATGTAACCCTCGAACCATGCGTGATGTGTGCCGGGGCAATCATGCATGCCCGCATCAGACATTTGTTCTACGGCGCCAATGACCCGAAAACCGGTGCCTGCGGAAGCATTACCAACCTTTTCCTGGAGCAGCGACTGAATCATCACACCAAGGTCACGGGAGGCATCCAGGCTGCTCAATGTGGAAAATTGCTATCGGATTTCTTTGCTGACCGGCGCAGGCTACATAAAGCCGAAAAAAACAGGCTGAATGAACAGTGCATGCCTGTTCCTGAAATGCTATTGGATCAGTCGCGATCAATAACGAAAACCTGATTCAAGAAATAAAAATGGGTTAGACATTTAAGCCTAACCCATTTTATTCTGGTCGGGGCGAGAGGATTTGAACCTCCGACCACTTCACCCCCAGCGAAGTGCGCTACCAGGCTGCGCTACGCCCCGAAGGCCGCAATTATAGCCAAAAAGGACAATGCTGGCTAGTTGCGCAGCAATTCCAGAACGCTTTTAATTTCGCTGCGGATATGCGCAAGATTACAATCGGAAGATAACGCATGAACTGCAGTTTTCTTCTCGTCGGCAATTTCATTTTTGATAACAGGCGATTCATCCAGGCGGTTACGAGCTCCGCTAATGGTAAACCCCTGCTCATACAGCAGATCGCGAATTCGGCGGATCAGCAACACTTCATGGTGTTGGTAATATCGGCGATTACCACGCCGCTTCACTGGCTTGAGCTGGGTAAACTCCTGCTCCCAGTAGCGAAGCACATGTGGCTTTACGCCACATAGCTCGCTTACTTCGCCAATGGTGAAGTAGCGTTTCGCAGGGATAGGAGGAAGCTCAGCTTTGGACGCTGGTTCCTGCATATGACTCTTCCACTAATGCTTTGAGTTTTTGGCTGGCATGAAATGTAACGACACGCCGAGCAGTAATTGGAATTTCTTCGCCGGTTTTTGGGTTACGGCCTGGACGTTGTGGCTTGTCACGTAATTCGAAATTGCCAAAACCGGAAAGTTTCACGCCATCCCCACTTTCCAGCGCCATGCGAATTTCTTCAAAAAAAGATTCGACCATGTCTTTTGCTTCACGCTTGTTCAGGCCGACATGTTCAAACAGCATATCTGCCAGTTCTGCTTTGGTGAGCGTCATCAATTATTCCTCAAACTCGGAGTGTTGCATTGAAACGCGTAGCAAGAATATCCTTGATATTTGCCATTACCGTTTCAACTTCATCATCAGTTAACGTTTTCTGAGTATCTTGCATCAGCACCTTGAATGCAAGACTTTTTTTACCTAAATCAATACCTTTGCCACGATATACGTCAAACAACTTGAGATCTGTAACCATCACAGGAAGATGTTTTCTCATGCCATCCAGCAATTCTTGAACATTTACGGCATCATCGACAACAACGGCCAAGTCACGCCTGACAGTGGGAAATTTGGAAATTTCGCTAAATACAGGTATTTTTCGCTGCATCAGTGCAGCAAGATCGATTTCGAACATGACCGCCGACTGAGGCAGGTCGTATTTCTGCTGCCAGCGCGGATGCAAAACCCCAATCCAGCCAACTGGTTCTTCGTTCAGCAGTATCTTGGCCGATTGCCCGGGGTGAAGCGCTGGATGAGTTGCCGCCACGAAGCCGAGTTCAATTGGATAGCACAGCGCTTCGAGATCCGACTTGATGTCAAAGTAATCAGCATGACGCAAAGTCTCGCCCCACTGCTCCGCTTTTACGCTGCCGAAACTCAAGGCAGCAACGCGCTGCGGCTGAGCATAGCCGCTCTCGCCTGCAGCAAAACAGCGACCGACTTCAAATATTCTTACCCGCTCATGCTTGCGGTTGAGATTAAATCGCAACACATCCAGCAGGCCTCCAAACAACGTGGATCGCATCACACCAAGCTGACTCGCAATGGGGTTCTGCAGCACAACTGGGGTTTCGTTTCCGGCCAGATCAGCTTCCCATTCTTTGTCTACAAAACTGTAGGTCACCACTTCCTGATAGTCACGGGCAATCAGCAACTGGCGAATTTGGCCCAGCCCCTGCAACGACTCGTCTTGAGGGAGCAAACTCAGTGTGCTACACGGTGGTAAGGCAGGAATATGATCATAGCCGTGCAATCTGGCCAGTTCCTCAATCAAATCCACCTCAATAGACAAGTCAAAGCGATAACTTGGCGGTATCACACGAAAAACGCCATTCAATTCAGTAAATTTGAAGTCCAAACGTTGCAGAATCGATGAAATCGTATCCACACCCAGATCGATGCCAAGCACCCGCCTCGCACGATCGGCGCGTAACACGATGGCTTCACGTTGAGGCAATTTTCCGATCATTTCTGTTACTTCACCTGCATCGCCGCCGCAGATCTGTTGAATCAATTCAGCGGCTCGCTCCAGAGCAGTACGGGTAGCAGCAAAGTCCACACCACGCTCAAAACGATAGGAGGAATCTGTTGACAGACCCAGACGACGCGCTTTTCCGGCAATTACATCGGGATTGAAATATGCACTCTCAAGAAAAATATCTGTTGTACCATCTGATACTGCGCTACTTTCTCCTCCCATGACCCCTGCCAAGGCCAGAGCAGCCGATTCATCGGCGATCACCAGCATATCCGGGTCCAGCTTTACGTTCTGCTGGTTAAGCAGTGTCAATTGTTCCCCAGGACGGGCAAAGCGTACTTGAATGCCCCCCTTGAGCCTGGCCAGATCAAAGGCATGCAGCGGCTGCCCCAATTCCAGCATGACGTAGTTTGTAATATCCACTATGGAATTAATGCTTCGCACATCGGAACGTTCCAGGCGACGGACCATCCAGTCAGGCGTGGTCGCTGTCAGGTTTACTCCACGCATCACTCTGCCGCAATAGCGCGGGCAGGCGGTAGATTCCGCCACGTCAATTTCCAGCTTATCGGCTACAGTGGCCTTAACAGGCTCAAAATTCTGGCCCCGCTCGAGTCTTGATCCGGTCACGGCCGCCACTTCGCGCGCCACCCCAAGCATCCCGAGGCAATCGCTACGGTTGGGTGTCAGCTTGAGCGTGAACAAATGGTCGTCGAGTTCAAGGTAGCTGCGAATAGAAACGCCAACAGGCGCATCGGCAGGCAATAGCATCAGTCCACTGCTTTCCTCTGCCAGACCCAGTTCCTTGGCGGAACAGAGCATGCCGAAAGATTCCACACCCCTGACCTTGGCCTGCTTGATCGAAATGCCTGGCAACTCGGCACCGACCCGGGCACATGGCACACGTGCGCCAGCATGAACATTTGCGGCGCCGCAAACGATTTGCAACGGCTCAGGCGTACCTACATTGACCAGGCATACATTAAGTCGATCGGCGTTTGGATGCTTTTCCAGTGACAGCACTTCCGCTACCACGATATTTTCAAATGCAGGCGCTACGGACTCCAGTCCTTCCACTTCAAGGCCGGCCATGGTCAGGGCATGGGCCAGTTGATCGCTATCAAGAGCGGGATTAACGTAAGTTCGTAACCAGTTTTCCGAGAATTTCATATCTTTTATTAACACCGAGAACACGGGTCACAACGGGTTTTCGAGCTGTGGAGGCGTCTCCCTGCTCACCGTATTCCCCATGGGTCAATCAGTTGAATTGCTTAAGAAACTTAAGGTCGTTTTCAAAAAACAATCTTAAGTCATTGACTCCATAACGTAACATCGCCAAACGCTCAACCCCCAGACCAAAGGCAAAGCCGATGTATTTTTCGCTGTCGATATTCACGTGTTTTAGAACGTTGGGGTGGACCATGCCACAACCACCAATTTCAAGCCAGCCACCTTTCCAGCTCATATCCATTTCAGCCGATGGCTCAGTGAATGGGAAAAACGAAGGGCGAAAGCGTACTTGCAGATCATCGCGTTCAAAAAAACGCTGCAAGAAATCCTGCACCACACCTTTTAGATTGGCGAAACTGATCTCCTCATCCACCCACAAACCTTCCACCTGATGGAACATCGGCGAATGAGTTGCATCGGAATCGACACGGAACACGCGCCCCGGCGCAATAATTTTCAGCGGCGGCTGATTACCTTCCATGTAGCGCACCTGCACAGGGGAGGTATGGGTGCGCAAGACGTGCCGGGCATCCACATAAAATGTGTCGTGCATCGCACGTGCCGGATGATTTTCCGGAATATTGAGCGCAGTAAAATTATAGAAATCAGTCTCTATTTCCGGGCCTTGCGCTACTTCGAAGCCGATGGAATGGAAAAGGGCCTCGATACGCTCCAAGGTCCGCGTCACTGGATGCATACCCCCACGGCCTGCCCCACGTCCGGGCAGGGTTACATCCAGAGACTCCTTGGCTAGCTGCGCCTGCAGCTGCTCTTCGCGGAGCGCATCACGTCGTGCAGCAAGGGCCTGTTCCAGCCTGTCTTTGACCTCATTGATGCGCGCGCCTGCAGCGGGGCGATCTTCTGCTGAAAGCTTTCCGAGGCCCTTCAAAATCTCTGTCAGAGCACCATTTTTTCCAATAAAGCGCGATTTGACCTGATCCAGGTCTGCAGGGTTGTCAATGGCTGCAAATGCCGACAAACCCTGGTTCAGTATTTCTTCCAGTTTTTCCATATTTGGGTCGTACTGTCTCACACTGGCGGTTCAAATAAAAAAGGAGGCCTGAGCCTCCTTTTTTAGGTTTTGCTGCTTAAGCGCTGAGGCTGGCTTTAGCTTGTTCGGCAATCCTGGCAAATGCAGGCTTGTCGAACACGGCCAGGTCGGCCAGCACTTTGCGGTCCATATCAATCGCAGCCTTTTTGAGGCCGTTGATGAACACGCTATACGTCATGCCCAGTTCGCGAGCTGCTGCGTTGATACGGACAATCCACAGAGCACGGAACTGACGTTTGCGCTGACGACGGTCACGGTAGGCATATTGCCCCGCCTTCATCACCGCTTCTTTGGCGACGCGATAGACGTTCTTGCGGCGGCCGCGGTAACCCTTGGCCATGTCCAATACTTTTTTGTGACGGGCGCGAGCCGTTACACCACGTTTTACTCTTGGCATTTTACGGTCTCCTTATGCGTACGGCATCATGGCGCGAACCTGGCGCATGTTGCTTTCTGCAACCATGGTCGTGCCGCGCAACTGGCGTTTACGTTTGGTGGTTTTCTTGGTCAGAATATGACGCAAGTGGGAATGGGTGCGCTTGACGCCACCACCACCCAGAGCATTGAAACGCTTTTTGGCGCCGCTCTTGGTTTTCATCTTAGGCATTTACAACTCCTAGTTTTATAACATGGATCTGGGCGTTCCCCGACGGAGACACTTGTTGGCCTGGATACCACTTGTTCTACCCGATTAAGGGTATCTGTTTGCTACTTTTTCTTCGGCGAAAGCACCATCACCATCTGACGGCCTTCCATTTTGGGAAACTGTTCGACCACACCGTGCTCGGCCAGATCGGCCTCCACCCGTTTCAGGAGGCGCATCCCCAGTTCCTGATGGGTAATTTCACGCCCGCGAAAACGCAGGGTAATTTTCGTCTTGTCGCCCTCTTCGAGAAAGCGAATCAGATTGCGCAACTTGACCTGATAGTCCCCCTCGTCGGTTCCCGGGCGGAATTTAATTTCCTTGACCTGGATCTGCTTCTGCTTCAGCTTGGCTTCGTGCTGTTTCTTGCTCTCGCTGTATTTGAATTTTCCATAATCCATCAAGCGACAAACTGGCGGTTGCGCTGTAGGCGCGATCTCGACCAGATCAATCTCCGCATCTTCCGCCATCTGCATGGCAGTGGACAAACTTACGATGCCGAGCGGCTCTCCTTCAACACCCACCAACCGGACTTCCTGAGCGGTGATTTCACCGTTGATCCGGCTTTCTTTTCCCTGAGCGATAGCTAAATCTCCAAATCAATTAAAAAACTATGCCGCGCTACCCTTTTCGGCCAGATCCCTGGATAACCGCTCCAGTAACGCTTCCAGCGTCATCTGGCCAAGGTCTTCGCCTGTACGGGTCCGCACGGCAACTAGGTTAGAAGCCACTTCCTTATCCCCTACAACCAGGAGATAGGGCAGCCTCTGCATGCTATGTTCGCGAATTTTATAGGTAATCTTCTCATTTCTCAAGTCCGGATGAACACGGAAACCATTTTTCTTGAGTTCTTCTGCGACTTGGGTTGCATATTCAGCCTGGGACTCTGAGATATTCAGTATAGCCAACTGGACTGGCGCCAGCCAAAGCGGCAGTGCTCCAGCATGGTTCTCGACCAGAATACCGATGAAACGCTCTAGAGAGCCCAGCATCGCCCGATGCAACATCACCGGAACCTTGCGCGTATTATCTTCATCGACAAACTCAGCACCCAGACGGCCCGGCATGGAGAAGTCAACTTGTATCGTACCGCACTGCCAGGAGCGGCCAATAGCGTCCTTGATGTGAAACTCGATTTTCGGGCCATAGAAAGCACCTTCACCCGGCAACTCGTCCCACGTCATGCCAGATGCACGCAAGGCAGCGCGCAAGGCATCTTCTGACTTATCCCATATCTCGTCAGAACCAACCCTGCCTTCAGGCCGGAGCGCCAACTTCACCGCCACATTGTGAAAACCAAAGTCCTTATAAACCTTCAATACCTGAGTGTTGAAAGCAGTCACCTCGGATTCAATCTGTGCTTCAGTACAAAAGATGTGGCCATCGTCCTGCACAAAGCCGCGCACCCGCATCAATCCATGTAGCCCGCCAGAGGGTTCGTTGCGATGACACGATCCAAACTCACCGTAGCGCAGCGGCAGCTCACGATAAGAACGCAGGTCGGAATTGAATACCTGAACATGGCCGGGACAATTCATCGGCTTGATCGCATATTCGTGTTTTTCCGACTCCGTGGTAAACATGCCCGCCTTGAAATGCTCCCAATGACCCGACTTTTCCCATAGCACTCGATCGATGATTTGAGGGCAGCGGATTTCCTTGTATCCGTTATCCAGATACGCCTGCCTCATGTACTGTTCGATCACCTGCCACATCGCCCAGCCCTTGGGGTGCCAGAACACCATGCCTGGCGCCTCATCCTGCATGTGAAACAGATCCTGCATCTTGCCAATTTTGCGATGGTCGCGCTTTTCGGCTTCTTCAAGGCGATGCAGATAGGCTTCCTGATCTTCTTTTTTTGCCCATGCCGTACCGTAAATACGTTGCAGCATTTCGTTTTTTGAGTCGCCACGCCAATAGGCGCCGGCCACTTTCATCAGCTTGAATACCTTGAGTTTGCCAGTCGAAGGCACATGCGGGCCACGGCACAGGTCTGTAAAATCGCCCTGGGTGTAGAGCGAAAGATCTTCTTCACTGGGAATGGATTCAATGATCTGTGCTTTGTAATGCTCGCCCAGATTCTTGAAAAAGCTGATTGCATCGGAACGCGACAAAACCTTGCGCTCGACTTTCAGATCGGCCTTGACGATTTCCGCCATCTTTTTCTCGATAGCCTGCAAATCTTCCGGCGTAAACGGGCGCTTGTAGGAAAAATCGTAGAAAAAACCGTCCTCAATCACTGGCCCAATCGTGACCTGCGCTTCCGGGAACAGAGACTTGACTGCCTGAGCCAGCAAGTGCGCAGCAGAATGACGGATCACATCCTGACCTTCCGCATCCTTGTCGGTCACGATTGCCAGTTCGGCATCGTTTTCGATCAGAAAGGAGGTATCCACCAATTTCCCATTGACCTTGCCGGCCAGCGCCACGCGCGCCAGACCAGCACCAATATTGGCAGCCACCTCGGCCACCGTCACCGCTTGATCAAACTTGCGCTCGGAACCATCAGGTAAACGAATAACAGGCATAAAAATAAAGTCCGGAAACAAAAAATGCGGCATGGCCGCATTTTAGGAAAAGCTGGTAGGCGCGATTGGACTCGAACCAACGACCCCCACCATGTCAAGGTGATGCTCTAACCAGCTGAGCTACGCGCCTAAGGGTGGCCGAATTATACGGAGAAGTCGGCGACAATACAACGAAAACCTTAATCGCCTGCTCGGCGTCACTTTTAGCCCACCCACTTTCGTGCATTGCGGAACATGCGCAGCCATGGCCCTTCTTCGCCCCAACCATCGGGATGCCAGGAATGCTGTACAGCGCGGAATACCCTTTCCGGATGAGGCATCATGATGGTAAAGCGGCCATCCGGGGTGGTCAGGCCGGTGATTCCTTGCGGCGAGCCGTTCGGGTTGGCAGGGTAATTTTGCGCGGGTTGGCCGTGATGATCGATATAGCGCAATGCGACTTGTGCATTCTGCATGGCGGAAGCCGAAGCAAACTCGGCATAACCTTCACCATGGGCAACCACGATGGGCATACGGCTACCGGCCATACCATCCAGAAATAGTGACGGGTTCTCCGGCACTTCCACCATAACAAAGCGCGCCTCGAACTGCTCCGACTTATTGCGTACGAAATGGGGCCAGTTTTCCGCACCAGGAATAATCGTGTGCAGATTACTCATCATCTGACAGCCGTTGCAAACCCCGAGGGCGAAGGAATCGCCACGTTGAAAAAAAGCCTCGAACTCGTCACGGGCGCGGGCATTGAACAGGATGGATTTGGCCCAACCCTCCCCAGCCCCCAGCACATCGCCATAGGAAAAACCGCCGCACGCCACCAGTCCTTTGAAATCCCGCAGTGAAACGCGTCCGGCGATGATGTCGCTCATGTGCACGTCCACCGCCGTAAAACCGGCACGGTCGAAGGCAGCAGCCATTTCCACCTGACCATTCACACCTTGCTCGCGCAAAATCGCCATAGCGGGGCGAATACCGCTGCTAATGAAGGGCGCGGCAATGTTGTCGTTGGTATCAAAAGAGGGGGACGCCTGCAGTCCGGTATCAGTCTGATCGAGAATACGGTCGAACTCCTGCTGCGCGCATTCCGGATTGTCGCGCAGTTTCTGTAACTGACAGGTGGTTTCCGACCAGGCTCGCTGCAAATCCACACGGCTTTCGCTGAATACTTCCACCTCATTGCGCAGGATGTGCAGGCGGTCTTCATGATTGATCGAGCCGATAACGTGGAATTCGCTGCGCATTCCGGCGTCGAAGAAAGTTTGCATTACTACTGGAGTATCCGCGCGTCGCACCTGCAAGACGGCACCCAGTTCTTCATTGAAGAGCACACCAAAAATTCGGCTGGAATAGCTGCCTGCCGGAATCTCGGGCTCGGCATTGCCATTCTCCTCCACATCGCTGCGAATCTGCTCGTAGCAAAGCTCATCGATATCCAGCGTGACGCCGACATGGCCCGCGAACATCATTTCGCACAGGGAGGCGAACAGACCGCCGTCAGAACGATCGTGATAGGCCACGATCTTGCCGTCGCGATTGAGTTTCTGCACCGCCTCGAAAAAAGCCTTAAGGTGCCCGGCGACCAGCACATCCGGTGCATCATTACCCACTCCGCCATAAACCTGGGCCAGGGCGGATCCGCCGAGACGGGCGCGGCCTCGGCCAAGATCGATCAGAATCAGATCAGTGTCGCCCACATCAGCACGCAACTGGGGAGTCAGAGTACGACGCGCATCCGGCGTTGGCGCGAAGGCCGTAATGATCAGCGAGAGCGGCGAGGTCACCGACTTCTTGATGCCATCTTCTTCCCACACGGATTTCATCGACATCGAATCCTTGCCCACCGGGATGCTCACGCCCAATTCAGGGCAGAATTCCATGCCGACCGCGTGGACAGTATCGTAAAGAGCCGCATCCTCGCCCGGATGCCCGGCCGCCACCATCCAGTTGGCAGAGAGCTTGATATCGCCGATATCGTCGATCAGGGCTGCAGCAATGTTGGTCACCGCCTCACCGATCGCCATGCGCCCGGATGCGGGTGCGTCCAGCAAGGCCAGCGGAGTGCGTTCACCCATGGCAAAAGCTTCGCCGATATAGGTGTCATACCCCATGGTGGTCACTGCCACGTCTGCAACAGGAACCTGCCACGGCCCGACAAACTGGTCACGTGCAGTGAAACCGCCCACGGTGCGGTCGCCAATACTGATCAGGAAAGTTTTATCCCCTACAGTTGGCAGGCGCAACACGCGGTAGGCTGCGTCCTTCAATTCCAGCTTTTCCACATCAAATGCTGCCAGCGAACGCTGAGCATGGGCCACGTTGCGGGTCATGCGCGGCGGCTTGCCGAGCAGAACGTTCATGTCCATGTCCACCGGCTTGTTGCCGAAATGATCGTCTTCCACGACCAGCTGCTGCTCGACCGTCGCCTCGCCGATCACGGCAAAGGGGCAACGCTCGCGCTCGCACATGGCAGCAAAGGTTTCAAGACTCTCGGGCTCAATGGCCAGGACATAACGCTCCTGTGACTCGTTGGACCAAATCTGCATCGGCGACATGCCAGGCTCCTCCGAAGGCACATCGCGCAAACGGAAGCGCCCGCCCCGGTTAGAGCCGTGAACCAGTTCCGGCAGGGCATTGGATATACCACCCGCGCCGACGTCGTGGATGGAAAGAATCGGATTTGTCGCGCCCATCTGCCAGCAGCGATCAATGACTTCCTGAGCACGGCGCTGCATTTCCGGGTTGCCGCGCTGCACCGAATCGAAATCCAGATTCTCGGCATTGGCGCCGGTATCCATGCTGGAAGCCGCACCTCCGCCCAGGCCGATTAGCATGCCGGGGCCACCCAACTGGATCAGCAGTGCACCGGGTGTGACCTCGCCCTTGAATGAGTGTCGATCGGTAATGTTACCCACTCCACCGGCGAGCATGATGGGTTTATGGTAGCCGCGCATTTCTCCGGAGACTTCTTCTTCGAAAGTGCGGAAATATCCAGTCAGATTGGGGCGGCCGAATTCGTTATTGAAGGCTGCCGCGCCGATCGGTCCTTCCAGCATGATCTGCAGGGCCGAAACGATGCGACCAGGTTTACCGTAACTGCCTTCCCACGGCTGGGTGAAACCGGGAATATTGAGGTTGGATACGGAAAATCCGCACAGTCCCGCCTTGGGCTTCGAACCAGTTCCGGTCGCGCCCTCGTCGCGTATTTCGCCGCCCGAACCGGTAGCAGCGCCGGGGAAAGGTGAAATAGCGGTGGGATGATTATGGGTTTCCACTTTCATCAGAATATGAGTTTTTTCGCTGACGTAACGGTAACGCTTGCCATCTGCGTCAGGATAAAAACGCGCAATTTCTGCACCCTCGATCACCGAGGAATTGTCAGAATAGGCGACAACAGTGCCGCGCGGTGCTTTGGCATGGGTATTTCGAATCATGCCGAAGAGCGAATGGGGTTGTGGCTTGCCGTCAATTACCCAGTCAGCATTAAAAATCTTGTGGCGGCAGTGTTCTGAATTGGCCTGTGCAAACATCATCAGCTCGACGTCGGTGGGGTTGCGCCCGATACGGGTGAAGCTCTCCACCAGATAGTCGATTTCGTCTCCAGACAGCGCCAGTCCCCATTCGCGGTTAGCCTGCTCCAGTGCTGACGAGCCGCCACCCAGAATATCCACCACACGCAGCGGTTGCGGTTCTACATGATGAAACAGCTTTTCTGCCTGCGCAAAATCAGTCAGAACCATTTCAGTCATGCGATCATGGATCAGCGGCAGAAGCGCGGATTTTTCATCTGCCATCAAAGCCGATCTATCTTGTTTCTGCACATAAAAGGCGATGCCGCGCTCAATGCGCTCAACCATTTCCAGTCCGCAATGCCTGGCGATATCCGTCGCTTTGGATGACCATGGCGAAATGGTGCCAAAACGTGGCGTCACCAGCAGCAAATCACCTTCGGGCTGTTCTTCCTTGACTGCCGGGCCGTAGCTCAGTATTTGTGCCAGACGATCATGCTCAGACGCATCCAGCGCACGTTCTGTTGCAACAAAGTGCCAGTATTCGGCATAAACATGGGAGATGGCGGGAGCACTTGCCACCAGAGAACGCATCAGTTTGTCGTAACGAAACGGGGAAAGTGCGTTGCGGCCGCGCAATGAAGTGGTTCGAGACATTATTGTAAGCATCCGGGCAGATACGGAAATCCGTGATTTTACCCCAAAAACGTCCCGCTTTATTAGGCGGTGATCTGCCTTGTGTTGCTGTCCGGCGCACTCAAGCTGTTGGCACACCGCACTTGACCGCGCATCCTAACCGTACCGATCACGCGCCAGAATGCCGTCAGCTGACGATAGCCAAGATTTTCCAACAGCGCGACGGCAAACAATTTGAGTGCATGCGACAACTTTCGGTTAGTTCGCAAAGTCATTTCATCCATCAGTAAAGCACTTGTGGAATGCATCACACCCAGGCCGATGACTGCCAGCAAAAAGGTCCAGAGCGCCTGAAATGAAATCAGTCCGGATAGCCACAACAGAGTCATGATCAAGTAACCCAGCACTTCCAGCCAAGGCACCATCACCTCAAACAGGAATATAAAGGGAAAACCCAACCAGCCCACAGCACCGCCCCCGCGACCCAATAGCAACTGGCGATTCATTTCCAGCGCCTGTGCAAGACTGACTTGCCGATTCATGCACTGCAGTTTCAACAGCTTCCAGTTTTCCGCTGCATCCGCCCAGCATAGCGCATCGGGTACATAAGCTATGTGGTAGTGCTTGTTTTCCCGGCGCAACAAACGGTGAATTCGCGCTACCAGTTCCATGTCCTCGTTCAACGCATCCGTACGGAAACCTCCGGCGGCGATTACAGTTTCCTTGTGAAAAACGCCGAAAACTCGGGTTGTGATCAGCATGGCATTCAGCCGAGACCAGAACATCCGGGCAAACCGGACGTTTCGCAAATCTTCAATAATTTGGAATAACGCAGGCCAGGCGCGTGGCAGCCCGATACCAGCCATATAACCACCGTGCAAGGTGCAGCCATTGGCCACTCCGACCGAAGCACATGCGGCCACGACAGTTGGCTTATTCTGAAACACCCGCCCCATCTTGCTCAAGCTGTCACGCTGCAAAATAAAATCATGGTCCATGATGCAAAAAAGTGGATAACGAGCGCAATTGAGGGCGACGTTAAGAGCATCCGCGCGACCACCGCTCTCCTTGTCAAGCAAACGCAGACCGGGGTATAGCGTGGAAGCGTGGACGGCTTTTACGTGTTTGCCGGGAAGTCGTTCACGATAGGCTTCAGGGAATGGCGCCAGAGAAAACTCACGAACCAGCGCCTTCAGCACCGGTTCATAAGAACCGTCGTTGACAATAATGACTTCAAATTCTGAATAATCGAGTTGTAGCATGGCATGAACTCTGGCCACGGCTGCCGCTACGTCATTGCCAGCAATCATGATGATACTGATTGGAATTTCGTGTTTCCCAGAGTTCAGATATGGTGAGGCAGCGTCCTGTTCACGCAGATAAGTTCTGATCATAAACAGGGACGCCAGATTGAGCAGCAGATAACCGCCATTCAGCGCAATAAAATAGAGTAAGAAAAACCATTGCAGCAGTGGTACAGCATCCGTCAATGTCCCCTGAAAAGAATCCAGCGCCACTCCCCAGTTGAAGTCCGGACCTGGAGCTGGAGGCGGGGGTGGTAGCGAGGCAAACACTGAATCATGCTGCAATACTAGCGGCGCATTATCGCTAGCCAGACCTTCTGCCAGATCAGCTGGAACGGGTCCTGCTGAGTGGCCGAGCGCAGAATCGATCCGCAAAATCTGCTCAGCCATGCTGTGCCGCCAAATCACTCTCGCGTAACGCCTGCTCAGCCATGACCTGATGCAGCATATCCCTCGCGTCGCGGTCGGTCTGGGTGTCCTTGATGTGAAGCAATTCGCCGGTGTTCATTCCCGGCAGTCGTGACAGGGCCTGTGCTGCACGATAGCGCACCCACCACTGGCCATCTCCCAGCATATTCTCAAGCAGCGCACCATCCTCGCGCGCACCGAGTCTGCCGAGTGCCTTCGCCGCATGTACTCGCACGTGCCAGTTGTCATGACGTGTCAGTAAACGCACCTTTTCCAGTTCTTCTGGTGTATTCAGCACATCAAGACAGGTATTGAGCAGCTTAACATCGGCATCCGGACGGGTGAAAACACTGCTGACAATCAACTGTGTTTCGTCGGGAGCAATTTCTGCCAGTTGGCGAATCAATTGCCAAGTTTTATCCACCGGCGCGTCCAAAATCGCCTGTAGCAGATTGGGCACCACCTGCCCGGCACCCGCAATGTGGAAAATCTCCGTCACTGCTCCCGGATGCCAGTCGGTGCGTCCGATCAGGGAGTGCATCAGTAACGGCATTGCGCGCAGGGTGTCGATCTGGGTCAGGGCGCGGGCTGCCGCGATAGATAATGCAGGACTGCCGCTCGCCAGCAGCTCCCGCAACGCGTCCCACGCGCTTGCAAGTCGCAGATTCCCTGCTGTTCTGATAGCCAGATGGCAGGCATAAAAATCTTTTCTGCGCAGCATTCGGCTGACCGCTGCCGGCATGTGTACTTGTCCCGCCATCCAGCTCAGGCTGTTCCTGGCTTCGTCATCCAGAGAGTCATATAGATGATTCCACAATTCGAACATATGCGGCAGGTCGAAGCGCGAAAGAGGCGGCAGCCCTTCAGGTTGTTGATAAAGGCTGGACATCAACAAGGGGCGCCAGCGCTGTAACGTTCTATTGCGCTGTTTTTGACGCGCCAGCAACCACAGTCGCAGGAATATGAACCATAGCAGCAAAGCACCTGTCAGGCCCAGAACTGTCGCCCCGGTCCAGAAAGCCAAACTGGAAACAGTCTCAACGCTGAAAATGAATGCCAAACGAATGTTCTTGGTCGTTTATTGATTCAGGACGCGACGTCACCGGCAGCATGGATCGGCCCGTGAGAAAATCGCCATTGTCAGGATCTTTCTTCAGCAGATGCTCATACTGCTCCAGCGCCTCGGCATGTCTTTCCTGCCAGGCAAGCACCCGCGCCAGCAGAAAGCGGGCTTCCTGATCCTCAGGGTGGCTGTCCAGCCATTGCTTCAACATCTCTTCCGCATCACTCAGGCGTGCATTTTCGACCATCACTTTGCTCTGGTCGAACATCCCGGAAGAGCCCCATACAGGAAAAGATACCGACAGGCAGGCACCCAGCAATAAAGAGGCGATTGAAAGACGTTTCATGAGAACGGATTATAAACACACATAAATCCGTTCGGGTATTCACAATTCAGAACAGAGTTAAAGATAGCCGCCCGTAGCCTCTGTATTTATGCAAGTTTTGGGTTCGTACAAGTTTCAGGGTGTGACAGTGAATACTGCCATTACGCAGTCACATAATCACGCCCACCATAACGAGCCTAATGTATGTGTTCGTCTTTCGCTCTCCACAGCCCGAGACACTCAAGGCCGCAAAAATGGTGTACATAATCGGTTCCCTCGACGCTTTGCGACACGCTGGCAGGAACCTCTGTCATGCATACTTCGCACTGGACCACTTCGCATACATCATCATTGGTGCAAGACGCGACATGCGCGCCTTCATGAGTCACATTTGCCATGATTCCTCCTCAGCGGGTGTTCCCCTTGCATCCGGCCCATAATAAACTAGACACTTCGGACAGGAGACGCACCCATGCTCGTTGCAGGATTGACCAACAGCCAGCCTCTTTACAGCAGCCACGAAATCCGGACCATCGAACTGGCGGCCCTGGCACTCTCACCTGCCCCTGCGCTCATGGAGCGCGCCGGCAAGTCAGCAGCCAAACTGGCTATACATTTATTAGGCAACGGCTATTCAGTATTGGTTCTCGCTGGTCCGGGAAATAATGGCGGAGACGCCCTGGTAGCGGCGCGTCACCTGAAGGAGCATGGCTACCGGGTAAACGTGGTACTGGCAGGTGACGCGCCCGGACTGCCTGCAGATGCCGCCGCAGCGCTTCAGGCCTGGCGCAATGCGGCTGGTGAAACATCTTCTGCCATTCCCGCTGATGGACACTGGAACCTGGTTATTGACGGCCTGTTCGGAATTGGTCTGGAACGTGATCTTGGCGGTATATATCTGGAACTGGTGAAACAGATCAACCGAATGGAAACGCCGATCCTGTCGCTCGACATCCCCAGCGGTCTCGACAGTGAAACCGGCCAACCCTTCCGCGCAGCCGTGCGAGCTGACCATACCCTCACTTTCATTGCCCTGAAGCCCGGCCTCTTTACAGCCTACGGCCCGGATTACTGCGGCCAGATTCATCTCGACACCTTGGACCTCCCTCCAGAGCTAATGCCTCCTGCAAAAGGGCAACTAACCGGCGTAGACGAAATTTCCGGCTATCTCAAGCCACGCCCACGCAACAGCCATAAGGGCATGCTTGGCAGCGTGGGCGTACTGGGTGGTGCAGAATCAATGACCGGCGCGGCGCTGCTGGCAGGTAGAGCCGCACTATTGCTTGGCGCTGGGCGGGTTTATCTCGGCCTGCTGGCCGAAAACTCCCCCGCCGTAGACCTTCTCCAGCCGGAACTGATGCTGCGTGGACCGGAGCAATTGCTGAGCATGGAACTCGACTGCCTGGTGATCGGCCCCGGACTGGGTCAATCAGCGCGGGCCTTTGGGTATCTTGAACTGGCACTGAAAAGCGATCTGAAGCTGGTGATCGACGCTGATGCACTTAACCTGATCGCCAGCCATATCGAACTGCAAAGTTTGCTCCAAACCCGCAAGGCCGACAGCATTCTCACACCCCACCCCACTGAAGCAGGCCGGTTGCTGGATTGCAGCAATCACGAAATCCAGCAGGATCGCGTCGGTTCGGCCCAGGTTTTGGCCAGCCGTCTCAACTGCCTGCTTGTTCTCAAGGGTGCGGGCACCATCTGCGCTTTTCCTGACAATACCTGGCATATCAACCCCAGCGGCAACCCGGGTCTATCCAGTGCAGGCATGGGCGACATTCTATGCGGCATGATCGGCGCTTTGCTGGGACAGCGCCTCCCCGCTGACAAAGCCACACTGCTGGCGGTTTACCTGCATGGCCTGGCAGCAGACGAACTGGTCAGAAACGGCACGGGCCCCATAGGATTGAGCGCTTCAGAAGTCACCATAATGGCACGCAGACTGCTTAACCAGTGGGTATATCGACAATCAAAATGGCTTGACGCCTCCAGAATGTCTCCCTATAATGCGCAGACTTTTTGCTTCTAGCGACAAAGCGGACAAGATGAACCAGCTTGGTGTGGCAGTTTCCTACCTCGGTTTTTTTTGTACAATTGTTGGTCTGGCGGTAGGTTTTTATAATCTGCCATCAGGGGATAGTGAAATAATTGGATTTTGGTTGGCGTGGGTTCCAGTCGGTTTTATCTTGTTGCTTACGGGCATAACGACTACCCAGCTGACAAAGAAGTAAAGCTTTAGTCCCTATCGTCTAGAGGCCTAGGACATCGCCCTTTCACGGCGGTAACACGAGTTCGAATCTCGTTGGGGACGCCAGAACAAAAAGGCTTGGGTTTAACACCCAAGCCTTTACTTTTTTATGGCGGGCCTCCCCGCATTGCAAGGTAGTGAACCTGGTCAGAGGCGGAAGCCAGCAGCCACAGCTATTTATTGCAAGTGCCGGGGGTCAGGCTCGCCACCCTTTCGCAACAGCTTGCTACACAATCTCCACCGGCGTCCCGACCGGCACCAGCTCAAACAGCTCAACCATATCCAGTATCCGCATTCTGACGCAGCCATGAGAAACCGGGCTGCCTATGGCCCCTTCATGCGGTGTGCCATGAATGTAAATATAGCGACGCATGGTGTCGACATCACCCAGACGATTGAAACCGGGCTCACAGCCGGAAAGCCATAGAATGCGGCTTAGTATCCAGTCACGTTCGGGGAATTGCCTCCCCAATTCAGCGGTGTAAATCTCACCCGAAGGGCGCCGGCGCACGAACACGGTATTTTCCGGCAGGCCCGCACCGATCTTGGCACGCACCACATGTCTGCCGCGCGGCGTGCAAAAACTCCCAGACATCTCCCCTACCCCGTTTTTCGCGGTAGAAACCGGATAGCACCTGACAAGCCGGGACTCATCCAGCAATTCGAGCATCTGTCTCTCGGTATCAATTCTGATTTTGAGCACTTTGATTTTGAACTTTACAAGGTGTAATCAGGCCGTACCCAGTACGGCCATAAAAGGCTTACTCGCATATACTGATGCCCCGTGAATCAACGCCTTCAATGCTATCATAAGCATTGAATTCGGTACTCCTCAGCCATATCTAATTGGCCGAAACTTCTTTAACTACCGCTGGGATGCAAGATGCAACAGTCACTACTCGTCAGGGCGCAGACAAAGCGATGAAGAAGTGCCTGATGGCTCTTGCCATTGCCTCTGTTCTGAGCGGCGGACCTGCTCAGGCCCAACAGACACATGACGCCAGCGATAAGCCCTCTGTCGTTCTTATCGCGCCCGAGTCAGTACAAGAGCTACTGAAAACTCACTTCGAACTACCCATCGCGGCACTGCCGGATGATACTGCGAGAGCAACCTTTCTGCGCCGGGCTCAACTGGAAGTTGGCGAACTGTTGGCTACCGAGGGTTACTTCACACCGACGCTAAGCTTGCGCCCTGCTGGAGATACCGGCCTGCTGGCGCTGGAAATCGCCCTCGGCCAACGCACCTTGGTGAGCGCAGTCAACATTGAATTCCGTGGAGCCATCTCTTCCGACAGACCCGAGCAGCAAGCCCTGATCAAACAATTGCGAGCTGCCTGGCGCCTGCCTGCGGGCAAGCCCTTTCGCAGTCCGGACTGGGAGGAAGCCAAATCTGCCCTGCTGGCCAGAGTTTCGCGCAGGGATTATGCCGCGGCACGCATTGAGGATAGCCGGGCCGAAGTGGATTCCAATAGCGCCAACGCGCGGCTATCGCTGGTGCTGGATTCGGGGCCGGCTTTCCGCTTTGGCGAACTGGCGATCAGTGGCCTCGAACGCTATGACAAGAAGCTGGTAACACGTCACGCGCCATTCCGCACTGGCGACCCTTACCGTCAGGACAAGTTGCTCGAGTTTCAGGCAAGCCTCCAGAACCTCCCACACCTCAATTCGGTCATCGTCAGCATCGATCCGGATCCAGCCTTGCACGAAGCTGTGCCGGTGCAAGTGGTGTTAAGAGAAGCCAAAGCGCGTCATGTTTCATTTGGTGCAGGTTATAGCTCCAACAACGGCGCTCGCGGAGAGATTACTTACCGCGATTACAACCTGCTTGACCACGCATGGAATCTCGCTAGCGGTCTGCGCCTGGAACAGAACCGTCAGACGCTGTTCGCCACTATCGACACACTGCCGGATGCACTTGGCTACCGTCTCTCCTGGGGAGCACGTGCCGAAACCACCGATATTCAGGGGCTGGAAACCACAAATCATGCGCTGAGCGTGGCACGCAGCCGCACTCAGGGACAGATCGAAACTCGACTGGGAATCAACTGGCAACGCGAGCAACGCAAACCGTCA
Source organism: Gammaproteobacteria bacterium (assembly GCA_018824405.1). Classification (GTDB taxonomy): domain Bacteria; phylum Pseudomonadota; class Gammaproteobacteria; order Burkholderiales; family Sulfuricellaceae; genus Sulfurimicrobium. The sequence goes on along the minus strand of JAHJGO010000026.1, from coordinate 152,441 downwards.
GACAGTGCCGAGGAAAGCATTAAGGCCTTGGTGCCGGACTGGCACTGGATTCGCCGAACGGTGAACAACCCGCTCTACCCACGCCGCGGAGACGTGACTGAAGTGCGCATCGGCGGCGCCAGCAAACAGCTGCTGTCGGACCAGGATTTCCTGCGTACCCTCGTGCGCTACCAGGTGTGGTGGCCAATGGGTAAGCGCGACACCCTGTCGCTGCGCGGCGAGGCCGGATACACCGCAGCTCAGTCGCGCTTCGGCATCCCACAGGAATACCTGTTCCGCGCTGGCGGGTCACAGTCTGTACGTGGCTATGCTCACCAGAGCCTGGGCGTGCAAGAAGGCTCTGCCGTGGTGGGCGGGCGCACGCTGGCTACGGGTAGTCTTGAATATACTCACTGGTTCAGCGGTGACTGGGGTGCGGCCCTGTTCGCCGACACTGGCGATGCAGCCGATACCTGGCGCGACATGCGCCTGTCCACAGGCTACGGAGCCGGCGCACGCTGGCGCAGCCCGGTCGGTCCGCTGGCAGTGGATCTTGCCTGGGGTCAAAAGGCTGAAGCCTTGCGGCTGCATTTTTCGCTTGCGGTGGCATTCTGATGAGCAACCATCAGGCACGCGCAACACCATCTCCTAAGCCTCCGGCACGATTCCGGCGGATATGGCTGTTTGCCATTTTGTTTCCTATTATCACCCTGTCTGCCGGTACCGGCTGGCTGCTGGCTACTTCATCCGGTCTTCAGTGGCTGGCTTCCCTGGCGTCCAGCAGCAGTGGCGGCACCCTTGCCATACAGGGCACGAGTGGAACGTTGCTGGGGCCGATGGGCGCACAAGTTTTGAGCTACAAGGACGGCGATACGCGCGTCTCCCTGAACACTGCCCGTCTCGACTGGCGGCCTGCCGCTCTGCTGGCGGGGCGGCTGGATATCGCCACCCTGACGGTGCAAAGCATGGAAGTGCTATCACCCCCATCGGACGAACCGCTGACCCTGCCACAGGACTTGCGCCTGCCGCTGCCCGTTTCCCTCGACAAGATTGAAATTGCTGCATTGCAGGTGTTCAGCAAGGCAGGCGGCAAGCCGGATTTTGCAGCAGACCAACTGACTGCGCGACTGGAAAGCAATGGTCGCCTGCACCGCCTGCATGCACTGCGTACCAGTCTGGAATACGGCGATCTGAGTGCATCAGCACAGATGGACGGCGTACGGCCGTTCGAACTTCAAGCCCGTGCGGATCTTGCCGGACATGGATCGCCAGAGGCGCGTATTACTGCCAGTGCCAGCGGCAAGCTGGAAAGCTTCACGCTCATGGCGCAAGGCAGCGGCGCAGGACTCACCGGCCAGGGCGAAGCCCGGTTGAAACCATTCACCCCTTTCCCGTTTGCCGCGCTGACTCTTTCCGTGAGCGGCCTTGATCCGCGCGCTTTCTCGCCCGATGCGCCTCAGGCCAAGCTCGCGCTACAAGCGCAACTGCACCAAAACGCCGCCGGCAAGCTTGAAGGGGAAGTGTCAGCGGATAACGTATCCCCTGCCCCTCTCGATCGCGGCGGCCTACCCTTGCACAAAATACGCACCCGAGCAACGATCTCTGCCGAAAGTTTGCAGTTTGATGCGCTGAACCTGATCCTGGGTGGTAGCGGGAACATTTCCGGCCACGTCTCCTGGCAATTGAAACAAGCAACGGGGACAGCGGATCTGACCATCAGCCGCCTGGACCCCGCGGCGATTGACACAAGGCTGAGACCTGCCCGACTCGCAGGCAAGGCCACGCTCAGCGGCGATGCCCAGACCCAGCGGGGTACGATCAGTCTTGCTGACGGCAAACTGCATCTGGATGCCAAGCTGCTGCACAGCGACGACACCCTGACCCTGGACAGCCTGCGCCTCGCCCACGGAAAAGCAGCGCTTACCGGCCAGGGCCAGCTGGGCCTCAACGAAAAGCGACCCTTTGCCTTCGAAGGCAAACTCGAGCACTTCGATCTTTCTGCTTTCCTGCAGGCACCGAGCTCAGATCTGAATGCCAAGCTCGAACTTGCTGGAGAACTGACTCCACAAGCCAACGGCACGCTGAGTTTCACTATAGCCAACAGCCAACTGGCAGGCCACATCGTAAGTGGCAGCGGCCAGGTCGATTTCAGCGGCATGAACCGGGTCGGCGGCGAAGCCGAACTGCGACTGGGCGACAATCGCCTCAATGCCGGGGGTAGTTACGGCACACCTGGAGAACGGCTGGAGCTGACCCTTGCCGCTCCGGCACTGGCACAGCTCGGCCCCGGATTCGGCGGCGCGCTCAACGCCCACGCCACGCTGGCAGGCAGCACAAAAAATCCGGAAATCACATTCAATATGCAAGGCAAGCATCTGATTATTTTTGGAGAACACCATCTTGACAGTCTCAGTGCCAGTGGCAGCCTGCATGGAGAAGCAGTCAATTTCAATGGGGAAGCCACTGGCTATCAAAGGCAAGCGGACGCCTTGTTGCAAACCCTGACGCTTGCCATTCAGGGCAGCCGTTCGCGCCACGAGTTAAGCGCAAAAACGCAACTCGGCCCGGAAACGGTCGTGGATCTACATGCTTCGGGCGGACTTACTGACGCGGCAAAAGGCTGGCGCAATGTGCAATGGCAAGGCGTACTTTCAAAACTCACTGCCACCGGCCAGGTACCCTTCCAGCTGATCGCCGCTGCACCCGTCACGCTTGGACGTGAACGCATCTCGCTTGGCAAAGCCGAATTTGCCGTGGCAGGTGGCAGGGCACAACTCGCTAGCACGGAATGGACCCCCAGAAGCTGGAATAGCCGTGGCAGCTTCAATACTATCGGATTGCGCCACATCAGCGCCGCAAGCGAAACCCAGAACACCCTGCGCCTGGCCGGTGATTGGGACATCTCGGCTGCGCCAAATCTGGCTGGCAAACTTCGGATAAGGCGCGAAAGCGGCGACTGGATGCTGCCGGGAGACCAACCGCTTCCCCTGGGTATACAGGAGTTTCAGCTTAACGCGCGAGCCAGTGATAACCGCCTTTCTGCTGAACTGAAAGCGCGCGGAACACGCCTTGGCGACTGGCATGCCAATATCGCCCTGCCCCTGACACGAAGCACTTCAGGCTGGACCGTACTGCCTGAAACGCCGCTCAACGGAAAAATTGATGTCAAGGTGCCAGATCTCTCCTGGGTCGGACCTGCTCTCGATAGCAACATCAAGAGCAGCGGCCGCCTGTCCCTGGCGGCGGATGTGGCTGGCACCTTTGACCAACCCCATCTGCGCGGTCTGCTGAACGGCAATGATCTGGCAGTGGCCTGGCTGGATCAAGGCATTCGGCTGCAACAGGGGAAATTAACAGCCCGACTCGATCAGACCCGGCTGCACATCGACCAGCTCAGCTTTGTTGCCCCGCATAATCCTCCACCCCGTGACCGTTTGCTGTTACAGCTCAAACTGGCAAAGGTGCCTGGCAGCATCAATTTATCCGGCATGATTGACCCTATGGGAAAACGCGGCAATCTGGAACTGAATGCCAGCCGCCTGCCTCTCGCACAACGTACGGATCGCTGGATTATCGCCTCCGGAAAGAGCCACATCAGCTTCGAGCAGGATATCCTCACCCTGGGCGGAAAAATCACTGCCGATGCGGGCCTGATCACTCAGCCTGCGGCTGGCCGACCTCAACTATCCGACGATGTGGTCGTTATCGGGCACCAGGCGTCTGCCCGCGGCGGGCCGCGCATTACCATCGATGCCATTCTGGACCTGGGCGATCAATTCTTCCTCCGCGCCTCGGGCCTGGAAGCACGTCTGGCAGGGCAACTTCATTTGCGCGGATTTCCTGCCCAGCCACTCCGGGCCAGCGGCACTATCGCCACCCACAATGCCACTTTCCAGGCTTATGGGCAGAATCTGGTGGTTGAGCGCGGCATTGTGAATTTTCAGGGCCCGCTCGACGATCCGGGTCTGAATGTGCTGGCCCTGCGCAAGAATCTGCCTGTGGAAGCCGGTGTGACGGTAACGGGCACAGTGCGCCGTCCGGTCGTGCGGCTGGTATCCACTCCCAACGTGCCTGACCCGGAAAAACTTTCCTGGATCGTTCTCGGACGCGCGCCCGATGCGGGCGGCACCGATACCTCCCTCTTGCTCACGGCAGCCGGGAGCATTCTGGGCGGACAATCTGGCGGCATCACCGGCCAGCTGGCCCAGGCTCTCGGTGTGGACGAACTGTCCCTGAACCAGGCACAAAATGGCGACCCCTTGGCAGGCCAGATCATCACCGTCGGCAAACGTCTCTCGGCGCGTGCTTTCCTCAGTTACGAACAAGGGCTGACGGCGGTGGCGGGCACCACCAAGCTTACCTACACCCTGACCCCCAGCATATCCATCGTCACCCGGGCAGGCTTTGATAACGCCATCGATGTGCTCTACACGTTCCATTTTGATTGACCCCATTCTTCTGGAAACACGTCATATCGCTGCCTCCTCGGCCTACTGGGGTTATGCTATGATCTAAAGAAGATTTTTGGCATCGTGCAGCGCATTACGGGTTTAACCGCACTGGTGTACTGGCCATCAGCCTGACCAAAAGGAGTAAGTCAATCATGCAGCTTATACTGATCTTCGGTATCACCATTGCCATCGGTTCTGTCATGTTCGCTTTGCAGAATAATGTACCGGTAACTGTCACTTTCGCTATCTGGCGATTTGACAGTTCTCTCGCAATGGTACTGTTGCTGGCACTCGGTCTGGGCGTGATCATTGCCGCCCTGTTATCGTCTCCGGCGGTCGTCAGGGGGCAATGGACGGCTTCCCGTCTGCGCCGGCAGATTGCCGGTCTGGAAGAAGACAAGGCTGTACTCGCACAGCGGGTCAGCAAACTGGAAAGCGAAGTAGCTCGTAAAACCCCTGCCTCGACTCCAGCTCCAGTGGAAGAAAAACCTTACGTCGGGCTCAAAACCCTGTTAACTGGCGGAACAAGCAGGAAACCTGAGGGCGAATAGTCGCGCCAGGCCAGATACAGTAAAAACGGCTGCGTGGGCAATTCCTTGTTGGATCACAGGCCAGAAGCTACTTTACGACTTTCACTGCCTCTGTAAGCCACCGTCTTCCGTCCAGTTCAATGGTCTACCTCAATGCAGGGCATCGCTGAAAAGCCTTCGCTGCACCAAAGTTGCACAACAGTCACCGGGAATCGCATAAAACCGGCGCATTGATACATCACTGCGGGACAACTCTGTTCACCAAGCACTGACCACAGTGAATTGTTAAAGCCTGGTATGCATTGTTGCTATGCACCAAACACATCGTGATGCGAAAAATTCCGCATCTACAGGCCAGGAAGGCACAGCCACAATCAGGAAAAAGCAATGACTATTCGTGTAGCGCTTAAGCACAAAACCCAGTATTTATATGACCACCCGGTGCAGCTTGGGCCGCATCTATTCCGACTGCGACCGGCAGTGCATTCGCGCACGCCGATCGAATCATATTCCCTGCGCATCAAGCCGGAGAAGCATTTCATCAACTGGCAGCAGGATCCGTTCGGCAATTATCTGGCGCGGGTAGTGTTTCCGGAAAAGACGCGCGAGCTTTCGATCGAGGTGGATCTGGTTGCCGACATGACGGTCATCAATCCATTTGATTTCTTTGTCGAAGAATATGCCGAGAAGTATCCTTTTTCCTACGATGCCCAACTCAGCAAAGAGCTTGGGCCATATCTGGAGGTCATGGAGCGGGGGCCGCTGCTGGATATATTTCTGGGTGAAGTCGACCGCTCGCCAACACCGATCGTGGATTTTCTGGTTGCGCTCAACCAGCGGCTGTATCAACACGTCAGCTATACCGTCCGTCTTGAAGTAGGTATACAGACCTGCGAGGAAACCTTGTCCAGGGCACTTGGTTCGTGCCGCGACTCGGGCTGGGTGCTGGTGCAGATGTTGCGCCATCTGGGTCTGGCCGCCCGTTTTGTTTCCGGCTATCTGGTGCAGTTGACTGCCGACGTCAAATCGCTGGACGGCCCTTCCGGGCCAGAGCAGGATTTCACCGACCTGCATGCCTGGGCTGAGGTTTACATACCGGGTGCGGGCTGGATCGGCCTCGATCCGACCTCCGGGCTGTTTGCCGGAGAAGGGCATATTCCCCTGGCATGCACTGCAGATCCGGTAAGCGCAGCACCGGTGAGCGGTGGTTTCGCGGGTGAGAGCCAGACAGAGTTCCGCTTTGACAACAGCGTGCAGCGCATCCACGAAGACCCGCGCGTCACCAAGCCCTACAGCGATGCGCAGTGGACCGCCATCGAAGCGCTTGGACACAAGATCGACATCGAACTGCAACAGGGCGACGTGCGTCTGACCATGGGTGGCGAACCGACTTTCGTCTCCATCGACGACATGGAATCCGAGCAATGGAACACCGCAGCGGACGGCCCAGAAAAGCGCAAGCTGGCCAGAGAACTGATGCTCCGCCTGCGCGACGCCTTTGGCCCAGGCGGCATGCTCTATTACGGACAGGGGAAATGGTATCCAGGCGAGCCGCTGCCGCGCTGGCAGCTGGCGTGCTTCTGGCGCAAGGACGGCGTGCCGGTATGGCGCAAGCCGGAACTGCTGGCGGACGTGAACCAGGACTACGGCTTTGCACGCGAACATGCCGATAAATTCATGCGGCAACTCGCGCAGCGGCTGAGCGTGAGTGCGGCCACCATCATAGCGGGCTATGAGGACCCCCTCTATTACCTGTTACAGGAAGGGCTGGTTCCAGCCAACCTCGACCCGCTCAAGGCCAACCTGAAAGACCCACTGGAAAGAAAGCGCCTGGCCAGATTATTGGGCGGAGATCTGGGCGCACCGGTGGGTTATACCTTGCCGCTGCATTGGGATCGCAGAACAGATTCCTGGGCCAGCAGTCCATGGGAATTCCGTCGCGGCGAGATGTACCTGGCTCCGGGAGACTCAGCCATGGGCCTGCGTCTGCCGCTGGGTTCGCTGCCCTGGGTGGAACTGGACGCGCGGGATGAAGAGCACGAACGCAGTCTGTTCGAACCAGTGGGTCCGCTTGGAGATGTCGCGGGCGAAGTGGCACGCCGTTACAGCGAACGGGTTGAGGTCGATGACCAGCACCCGGAGATTAATGAACATGAGGCGGCAGACGCTGGCGACGAACCGAAGGAACCTGTGTGGATTCCGCATACAGCGCTGTGCGTAGAGCCGCGTGACGGGCGCATGCACGTATTCCTGCCGCCCACCACCGAACTCGAACATTATCTCGATCTGGTGGCATCGGTTGAAGCGACCGCTGCAGCGCTCTCCATGCCGGTAATACTGGAAGGTTACCAGCCGCCGCGCGATCTGCGCCTGATACGCTTGCCCGTCACCCCCGACCCAGGCGTGATCGAGGTCAACATCCATCCGGCAGCGAGCTGGGACGAGCTGGTGCGCAATACCACCACGCTCTACGAACAGGCTCACCTGACCCGGCTGGGCACCGAAAAATTCATGCTCGACGGGCGCCACAGCGGCACCGGCGGCGGCAACCATGTCACCATCGGCGGCGCGACGCCCACCGACAGCCCCGTACTGCGCCGTCCCGACCTGCTGCGCAGTCTGGTGACCTACTGGCAGCATCACCCGGCCTTGTCTTACCTGTTTTCCGGCCTGTTTATCGGACCCACCAGCCAGGCACCGCGCGTCGACGAGGCGCGCCACGAAAACCTCTACGAACTGGATATCGCCTTCCAGCAAATGCCGGAGGGCGAGGTGCCTGAACCCTGGTTAGTGGATCGCCTGCTGCGCCATTTGCTTATCGACGTCACCGGCAACACCCACCGCACCGAGTTCTGCATCGACAAGCTGTATTCCCCGGACAGCGACACCGGCCGCCTCGGGCTGGTTGAACTACGCGCTTTCGAGATGCCGCCTCACGCCCGCATGAGCCTGGTGCAGATGCTGCTGCTGCGTTCCCTGATTGCGTGGTTCTGGAAGACACCTTACCAGCACGAACTGGTGCGCTGGGGCACTTCCCTGCACGACAGATTCATGCTGCCGCACTATGTACGTACCGACATGCAAGACGTAGTGCGCGACCTGCAGCGCGCCGGCTATCCCCTGGAACTGGAATGGTTCGAGCCCTTCATGGAATTCCGCTTTCCCCATTACGGCACGGTCACGGTGCAGGATATTCAGCTCGAACTGCGCATGGGTATCGAGCCCTGGCATGTCCTGGGCGAGGAAGTCAGCAGTACCGGCACCGCACGTTACGTCGACTCTTCTGTAGAGCGGGTGCAAGTCAAGGTCAGCGGCGTGACCGACTCCCGTTACATAATCACCTGCAATGGCCGGCGCGTACCACTACGCAGTACCGGCACTAAAGGCGAAATGGTGGCCGGCGTGCGCTACCGTGCCTGGGCACCACCTTCAGCATTACACCCGACCATTGGCGTGCAGGCACCGCTGGTATTCGACATTGTCGATAGCTGGAATGGCCGTTCCATCGGCGGATGCACCTACCATGTTACCCACCCTGGCGGCCGGAATTACGACGTTTTCCCGGTCAATGCGTACGAGGCCGAAGCGCGGCGCGTCAGCCGCTTCTGGAATCACGGCCATACCCCGGGAGAGAAACCTGCCCCGGACCACCCCTGCGAGTTGCCACTGGAGGAGATCAACAAGGAATACCCTCATACCCTCGACCTCAGGTGGCAGCCGCACACGCGATTCGTCATGGATATCATGACTGAAAAATAAGCCAAGTCAGCGGCACATTTTAGGGAACACCGCTATCATTCAAGATCGATCGCAGGCAGCTGCGAACAAACACGTGGTAAAACCTACTGAGAGGTTCCAGGATGCAGCGATTGCGTATTCAACATCTGACGGAATATCTTTTCCCAACCCAGGTGACGCTCAACCCTCACAGGCTCTTGCTGCGCCCGCGTGAAGGGCATGACGTTCGAATCGAGAGTTCAAGTTTGGAAATCACGCCTGCATACAATATCAAATGGCAACGTGACGTATTTGATAACTCGCTGGCCGTTGTTGATTTCATGGAGCGCTCGGACAAACTGGTCATCGCCAGTGAAGTCCTTATCCAGCATTACGAGCAAGCACCTTTTGACTTCCTGGTCGAAGACTATGCGGTGAATTACCCTTTCATGTATGCGGTGGACGAACAAATGGATCTGGCAGTTTTTCAACAGCTGGCTTTCTTCAACGATCAACGAACTGTAAATGACTGGCTATTGCAGCTTGAACTATACGGCATGGAAACCTTTGGCATGCTGGTGAAATTGAATCAGGCGATCAGCAACCAGTTTAGTTATCAGACGAGAGAAGAAGCTGGCGTCCAGTCACCGGCCCAGACGCTGGCCCTGCGCAGCGGATCTTGCCGCGATTACGCCACGCTTTTCATTGAGGCTTGTCGCTGCCTTGGTTTAGCCAGTCGTTTTGTTAGCGGATATTTACATGCCGCAGCGACAGAGGCTGGCAATGCGACAACTCATGCCTGGGCAGAGATCTACCTGCCAGGTGCGGGATGGAAAGGTTTCGATCCAACTGCAGGCGTAGTGACCAGTAACCAGCATATTGCCGTTGCGGTTGCGCGCAACCCTGAAACAGTGCCACCAGTTTCTGGCAGTTTCACAGGGTCCGGCGGGGTAACGCCAACGATGCGGGTGAATGTACAAGTCAACCTGCTTGCCTGAATCATTAGATGATTTCGATCCGTCTGGACAGGTCGATCACACAATCTGGAGAATAAAATGCACGAAAAGTTAAGAAAAAGAATTACTCCGTCAGCAACGGGGACCGCCATGCCTGCTCCGGCCAACACCATCGACATCATTCAGAACGCAGAGGTCATCGCCACTTCTGAATCGGAAAATTTCCCCCTGGACAATATCGTTGACGGCAGCACGGGGCCGGGCAGCTCGCAATGGGTGGCTGGGTCCACTGGACCGCAGACCCTGATTTTCAAATTCGATACGCCCCAGAACATCACTGCCATCGTTTATGAAATAGAAGAGAAAGAAACCGCGCGCACGCAGGAAATCTGTTTTGAGGTTTCCACCGATTCAGGCGCCAAATTCCGCGAAATTCTGCGGCATGAATACAATTTCAGTCCGGACGGAAGCACATTTCAACGAGAGGAACTGAAACAGGATCTTCCTCAAATCACAGACCTGAAAATGACCATCAAGCCGGACAAGGGACACCTTGACTGTCGGGCGAAACTGAACCATATCGCATTCCAGTCCTAATCGTGGTCATGACATAGGGAGGGGCCTGGATGCCCAGCCCAGAACAGCCCAAAGCTTAGTGCTGAGCAAGCACCGCAAGCATCGCCTCGACGTCGACAATCTTGTCGCGCGGGGCATCGCGCCTCTCCCCTCTTGCCACCTCCACATCATCGAGCCGTTTCCAGTCGTCGAAAAAGACGATTTTCAGACCCCGCTTGCGAAGCAAAGTAACAATTGCTTCGCGCTCAGGAAGCTTCCTGAGCGCAAGTTCAGCGCCATCGGCCATCATGTATTCGACCACGTGGGCGGACGCGGCCTTGTGTGACCCGATCAACCCTTGCGGCCCGGTGCGCGCCCAGCCGACGACGTATTCGTTGGCAATCACGCTACGGCTGATGGGGTCAACGACACGCCCGTCTTCGTTGGCAATGACGCCGGCCTTTTCGTCGTATGGGATACCGGCAATGCGCTCGACGCTAAAACCAATCGCAGGCAACACCATCCCGACCTCGAGGATTTCCATCTCGCCGGTGCCGCGTGCGATCACCGTTCCGTCCGGCTGAATTTCAAGGCGGTTTTTCTCGAGCGCGAGGCCGACCACTTTGCCGTCAGCACCAGCGATGACTTCGGTCGGCGAGACGAGGAAACGCAGATGGAGTTTCTTGGTTTTCGCGCCAGAATGCAGCATTGAGAAGGACTGGAGAATCTTCAGATTCTTTTCCTGTTGCGAATGATCTGTGGCTTCCGCGAAAGCACAACCCGCAAGCTCGCCTGGGTCGATGACTGGCTCGGCATCTTCCATCTCACCGAGTTCCCTGAGTTCGGGCGGCGTAAACGAGGCCTGCTCTGGCCCTCGCCGCCCAAGAACAAAAACCTCGCGCACCCAGCTGTTGCGCAGTGCTTCCAGCGCATGTGCGGCAATGTCTGTCTTTTCAAGTTCGGCGGGCGTACGCAGCAGAATCCGGGCGGCGTCGATGGCGACGTTGCCGTTGCCCACCACTGCGACACGGGACACAGACAAATCGATTTTTGCGTGACGGTAGTCCGGATGCCCGTTGTACCAGCCAATAAAGACGGTTGCAGGCGTGCAGCGCGGTATGCCTTCACCCGGAATAGCCAGCCGACGGTCGGCTTCGTTTCCCACTGCGTAGACAATCTGGTGGTAGTGCTGGCGCAAATCCTCCACCGTCAGGTCGCGGCCCAGGCACACATTCCCCATAAACCTGAATGTGGGCCGTGCGGCAGTCTTTTCGTAAACGCGGGTAACCGCCTTGATGTTCTGATGGTCCGGCGCTACACCGCCCCGCACAAGCCCATAAGGGGTAGGAAGGCGTTCGAACATATCGACATGGATTTCCACATCCGTGCGTTTGAGCAGCGCCTCAGCAGCGTAGAAGCCAGCAGGCCCGGATCCGATGATTGCAACGCGCATGAACCACCTCCACGGCGAGAATATTTTTTGCTCATACCAACATTTGTTTTCTGTTATACCCGCGGGGGGAAAGCGCTGCGGTTAGTCACCAAGGTTCCTCACATCGACCGACACCGCCAGTTCGTGTTCCCCACCGCCAAAGATAACCCCTTTGAGCGGAGTGACGTCGCCATAATCGCGCCCCCACCCGACGATGATGTGCTGATCCACCGGAATCTGGTTGTTGGTTGGATCGAAATCCATCCAGCCAAGTTCTGGTATGAAGACAGAGAACCAGGCATGAGAGGCGTCGCTGCCTACCAGCTTTTCCTTGCCGGGTGGCGGCAATGTCTCGATGTAGCCGCTGACATAGCGCGCGGCGAGGCCCTGTGATCGCAGACAGCCGATGGCGAGATGGGCGAAATCCTGGCACACGCCGCGCCGGTGTTCGAGCACTGCCGCCAGCGGCGTGGCAAGGGTGGTGAAATGGGGATCGTAGGTGAAGTCGCCATGAATGCGCCCCATCAGATCGTGCACGGCTTCCAGCAATGGCCGGCCGTGCGGAAAAGAGGGCTGCGCATACGTCGCCAGTTCCGCATTTGCTGCCACGAATGGCGAATCCAGAACATATTGCAGGGCGTCCAGTGTTTGCGGATCGCGCTGTTGGCGAAGCGACAGCCGCACATTTTCCCAATCAGTCCCCTGAGAAAAATCCAGTTGCCCAAACTGTGATGCAATCTGAACCTCGCTGGTTGCCGTTACGATGAAGCGCTGATGCGGCTCACGGATGGAAAAAAAAGCGACGCGATTGCCAAAAAAATCTTCTCGCTCACTGTAATCCGTTGGTGGCGGGTCGATTGTCAGGCTGGCGGCCTGACAGGACTGGTTTGCAGTGAAGCGCGGCAACAACCGGGCCTCATTGTAGGAAAGCCCGACGGATTCGCAGTAATCGTACTCGGTTTTGTGGATGACACGATAGTGCATGGCGTTATGTCGTCCTCAGTGGCGTGAGAGAATGTGGCACGCTTTCGTGCCGGAAATAGGCTGCTGTCACGGCATCTGAAAGCGCAACCAGCAAGAAATTGAGACGGGCGAGCAACTGCTCCAGATTTTCCCGGGTCCTGCTCTCGGAAACCCTTGTCAGTTCATCCAGTACGGCCAGGCGCAGCGTGGACGCCACCTCCAGCGCGAGCCGCTGCTCCAGGCTCAGTCGCGCGGCCGATTTTTCACGCGGCAGCTTGCCTACATGCTCTTGCAGACGCGCGGTCTGGTATGCCAGCGAGCGCGGATTGTTTTCATCCAGCAGCAGCAATTCAAGAAAAGCGGCGAGTTCCATGTTGTTGCGGTAGTGCTGACGATAGCAGATCAGATTATCGCTGGTATCCAGCAAGGCTTCGATCAGCAGGATTTCGACATTTGCCCGGCGTTGTTCGACCAGAGTGGTGCGCAACAGGGAGAGTAGCAGCATGCTCCGTTCCAGGCGTCGCCCTGTATCCAGAAACAGCCAGCCGTTACCGCGCGTCATGCTTTCCATCACCAAACCGCTAAAGGCGGAAAGCGAAGTTATCAGCTGGTCCATGACATCCTGAACCTGCCACAGCGTAGGTTGGACCAGTCTCTTGGCGCTGAGCAGGTGCTCCTCCAGATCGTCCATTACCCGCCAGGTATCGGATGACCATAAATCGCGCACTGCGTACCCGGTCTGCACCATACAGCGCAAGGTATTGGCCAGGCTGCCGATACGTGTCTCGTCCAGCGCTACTGACAATAATTCAGCTTCGGGTTCACTCAGCAGGGTTTCCGCGTCTTCTGCCAGGAAACCTGGGCGGGTACCGGTCAGCTGCGTTACGGCACGCAGCAGGCTATGCAAGCTCTCCGTGTATTCGTTGCCGCTGCGATCAGGGTCGCCATGCAGTTTCTTGATCGCTGAGCGCAACAGCCGTATCGTGCCTTCGGCCCGCTCGGCGTAGCGCCCGACCCAGAACAGATTGTCCGCCGCCCGGCTCGGTAGTGCGCCACTCTGGCTGGCAGCGACCTGCTCCGCGGTTGGTTTGATGACCAGTTCAATCGGTCTCTCCGGCTCCGAAGCCAGCACCCAGGTATCCTTGCTGATGCTGCCGGCCTGGTTGGAGACCAGCATTTCATCCTTATGAGGCGCACTGCGGGTCAGACCGCCCGGCATCACCACATAGCCGTCGGCACGAGCCACCAGGAAACTGCGCAGGACCGCATGGCGCGGCTCCAGTCCCCCGGGGACGAGGGATGGCACTGTGGAAAATCCTTCCTGTTCCTGCCCCACATAAAATGTCGGACTTGAACGTATGCGATCGCGCCAGTCAGCCAGTTCCTGCTGACTCAAAAGGTGGCCGAACACCGGGCGCAGGCTAGGGTTTCGATAGATCGGCTTGATTACCAGCTTGTCGAGGTTCGTCAGCACATAGTCGAGCTCCTTCGGCTGACCACACCACCAGGTCGCAGCGGTCGGCAGGCGCAGCGGGCGTCCCAGAAAATGTTCGGCGATGCCGGGCAGAAAAGCTAGCAGGCCGGGGTTCTCGAGCACGCCGCTGCCAAGCGGGTTGGCAATGGAGACATTGCCACGCCGTACCACTTCGACCAGCCCCGGTACACCAAGACGTGAATCGTCACGCAGTTCCAGGGGATCGCAAAAGTCATCATCGACCCGCCGCAAAATGACATCGACACGTTCCAGTCCATTCAGCGATTTCAGCCACAGGTAGCCATCGCGCACTGTCAGGTCATCGCCCTGGACCAGCGGGTATCCGAGGTAGGAGGCCAGATAGGCATGCTCGAAAAAGGTTTCGTTCAGTGGGCCCGGGGTCAGCACGACGACACGGGGGTTTTCCGCGCCAGGTGGCGCGATGGTGTTCAGTCCAGCACGTAGCGACTGGAAAAACAGCGCCAGGCGATGCACGTGGGAATCGCGGAACAGGCTGGGCAACACGCGGGTCATGGCGACCCGGTTTTCCAGCGCGTAGCCGGCCCCGGAGGGTGCCTGAGTGCGGTCGCTGAGGACCCACATGCGATTATCCGGCCCACGCGCCAGGTCTGCCGCGTAAACCACCAGCTGATGTTTACCGCGCAGCGCAATCTGATCGCAGGCGCGCAGGAATCCGCCGTGGTTGTATAGCAATTCAAGGGGCAACATCCCTTTACGGATCAGTTCGCGGGGACCATAGATATCCGCGAGGATCATGTTCAGCAGTTCCGCCCGCTCCTGCAACCCGGCCTCGATGCCCCCCCACTCCTCGCTGGAAACCAGCAGCGGCACCGGGTCGAGCTGCCATGGCCGGCTCTGCCCGGCCGGATCACCATACACATTGTAGGTAACGCCGTTCTCGCGCAACAGAATGGCTGCCTTCGCACCGCGTCGCTCGAGTTCCGGTATGCCCAGGGTGCGCAATGCACGGATCACATACTCCCACTGGGGGCGTATCTGCCCGTCGCCATCGAGCATTTCGTCATAGCTATCCAGGGAGGTCGGATACCACGGATCCGGATTGTTCTGCTGAGATTCTGAAAATACGCTTGTCATGCAAACCCGGAATGAATTGAGGCCTGGAAAAACCAGACAGGATCGCTCCATTCTATCTCCTCAACCCCCCTGTCGCCAGCCTTAGTAATCATGTTGTTCATTGACTCGCCTCAACTTCGCAACTGGACGCCACGAGCATAAAATAGTAGGATAAAAGCGTCCTTTCATGCAGTTGGCTTTATATCTTGTTGAGTCGACTCGCCATCCTGACTTCCGTTGGCCAGCTCCATCCGGTCGACGATAACAACGACAAAAATATTTATGCCCATACGCTGGAAAACCTATCAGACTAATGATTTTTACGACGAACTTGTAAAGGGCGGCGGTCGGGCGCGGCCTGCTGCAGCGGCACTGTGCAAGTACTTAAGCTCATTGAAAGACAAGGACATCGAGGAACGCAAATCGGCCGCCGAGCTTGCCATCCATACGATGGGCGTCACCTTTACCGTCTATAGCGAGGAAGGCGGATCGATCGATCGCGCCTGGCCGTTCGACATCATCCCGCGGGTGATTGCCAAGTCAGAATGGGAACGCATTGAGGCGGGACTCAAGCAGCGCGTTACAGCGCTCAACATGTTCATCGATGACCTTTATCACGAACAGCGCATCGTTAAAGATAAAGTTTTCCCGCGCGAAGTTCTGGAAGGCTCCAAGAATTTTCGCCCGGAATGTGTGGGCATTAATCCGCCCCTCAATATCTGGGCACATATCTGTGGCTCCGATTTGGTGCGCGACAAGGATGGCACTGTCTACGTGCTGGAAGACAATCTGCGCGTACCTTCTGGCGTGTCCTACATGCTCGAAAATCGCCTTGTGATGAAGCGCGTATTCCCCGAGCTGTTCGAGAATCAGAGCATCCTCCCGGTGGATAATTATCCTTCGCAGCTCTTTGACATGCTGACCTCGCTGTCGCCGCGCAAATCCGAGAATCCTGAGGTGGTGGTGCTGACACCCGGCATTTATAACTCTGCCTACTTCGAACACGCCTACCTGGCGCAGCAGATGGGCGCCGAGCTGGTACAGGGCAGCGATCTGGTGGTGGGAGAAGACGATTGCGTTTATATGAAGACGATCTACGGATTGCAGCAAGTCGACGTCATCTACCGGCGGATCGATGACGAATACATCGATCCCGAAGCCTTCAGGCCCGACTCAACCCTCGGCGTACCCGGCCTGATGCGGGCATGGCGGGCCGGCAAGGTGGCACTCGCCAATGCACCCGGCGCCGGCGTCGCAGATGACAAGGTTGTATATGCCTTCGTGCCCAAGATGATTCGTTACTACCTGGACCAGGATCCAATTATCGAGAATGTCCCGACCTACCTGTGCATGAACAAGGACGAGCGCGACTACGTGATCGCCAATCTCGACAAACTGGTGGTCAAGCCCGCCAACGAGTCCGGTGGCTATGGCATGCTGGTTGGGCCGCACGCCAGCCAGAAAGAACGCGACAAGTTTGCCCGTCTGATAAAACACAATGCGCGCAACTACATTGCGCAACCGACATTAAGCCTGTCCACCACGCCGACCCTGGTCGATCTCCATGTGGAGCCGCGCCATGTGGATCTGAGGCCATTCATCCTGTCCGGCGAGCAAATCACCACCACCGCTGGCGGCTTGACGCGCGTGGCCCTGCGCAAGGGTTCTCTGGTGGTCAATTCATCTCAGGGTGGCGGCAGCAAGGACACCTGGATCGTCGACACTGGGGAGGCTTAGAACATGTTATCGCGAGTTGCAGAATCGATTTATTGGCTGGCGCGCTATATCGAGCGCGCAGAAAATACCGCACGTATCGTTATGGTCAATGCCAACCTGGTCCTGGATACCCCAAAAGGGATGTCACCCGGCTGGCGCCCCCTGATCACGCTGACCGGCAGCGAAGATCTTTTTGACAAGATTTATCCAGAAAGCAGTGAGCGCAATGTCGTAAAATTTCTTACCGGCGACACGAAAAACCCAGGTTCGACATTATCCTCACTGTGGTTCGCGCGCGAAAACGCCCGCATCGTTCGTGACGTAGTGCCGCGCGAAACATGGGAATACATTAACGACCTGCATATTTTCGCCAAAGGCAATTTGCAAAGCGGTCTGACGCAACGTGGGCGCTACGATTATCTCAAGCGCATTATTGCCGGCGCACAGCAGATTACCGGCATGCTGTCGGGCACCATGAGCCACAACGCGGCCTATGATTTCCTGCGCATCGGTCGCAACCTCGAACGCGCCGAGATGACCATCCGCATCATAGACGTGCGCACAGCAAGCCTCCTGTCAAACAAGGCAGAGCTGAAGCCATTTGAAAACATTCAATGGATGAGCGTGCTGAAATCGCTTTCCGCCTACCAGATGTATCGCCGCCAGTCGCAGACACGGGTGCGGCGCCTGCCAGTGCTCAAGTTTCTCCTGCAGACCCGCGACTTCCCGCGTGCCTTTTACCATTGCCTGTGCGAGGTGGAAACCGCCTTGCAGCACTTGCCACGCAATGACAAGGCCATGGATATTCTAGCTGCCGCCAAGGAAAAAGTGCTGCAGGCCGATCTGGATCAACTCGAACAGCAGGCGCTGCACGTATTTATCGATGAACTTGAATTAGCCCTGGCAGACCTTGCCGCACAGCTCAACTCGAGCTACTTCGTGGTGGAGCCATCCCCGGTAAAACAGGCTGCCTAAACAGTCTGGACGCAATAGAGCCTGTTCAGCCCATCGATTGCGGGTATCCCGCTTCCTGCACCATCTGGGCAGTCTTGAGTTCATCCTCCCAATCGAAGGGAGGAAGGCCGTTAAGCGCATGCCTGATACCTTCGTTCCACGCATCGGAAAGTGCGCGGTAAAATGGATCATTTTCGGTCAACGCCAGGCGACGGCCCCCATTCAGGCTATCCTTTGCAAATATCAGCAATTCCACCGGCGGCCCTACCGTCAGGTTGCTGCGAATGGTCGAATTGATCGATACCAGTGCGCAGCGCCCCGCCAGTTCGAGCTGGGTATTGGGTCTAATGGCGCGGTCCAGAATCGGCTTGCCATATTTTGTCTCGCCCACCTGAAGAAACGGGTGCTCTGCCGACTCGTGAATATAGTTACCCTGGGGATAGACCAGAAAGATGGCGGGTTCCTGGCCGGCAATCTGCCCGCCGAAAATAAAAGTAGCTTCGAAATTGGATTTTGCCGTGTCGCGCTCCACCTGGATGCGCTGAATATCGGTTGAAATCTTGCCCAAATAATTAGCTGCGGCATCCATATCCGATACGGTACGCAAACTGGCCCCGCCAGCGTCCTCTGAATCCGCCTTGACTCGCTTTACAACTGCTTGGGTAGTAGCCAGATTTCCAGATGATAGCAGCACGAAAAAGCGGTTATCGGCCCAACTGAAGCTGTGCATCTTGGAATAAGTGCTGACATGATCCACCCCTGCATTGGTGCGCGAATCAGACGCGAACACCAGACCTTCATCAACCTTGATTGCAAGACAATAGGTCATTATCGTTCCGGATGAATTTTTCCGATGCTAGCCACAATATCGATCCCGCCAGCGCTGGTTTTTCAGCCACCTGAAATTGCCAGGTTATTCCCATTCAATCGTACCCGGTGGCTTGCCGCAGATATCGTAGACCACGCGGTTGATGCCGCGCACTTCGTTGATGATGCGATTGGAAACTTTGCCCAGCAGCGTATAGGGCAGCTCGGCCCAGTGCGCAGTCATGAAGTCCTGAGTCTGCACTGCGCGCAAGGCTACGACGTAATCATAGGTGCGGCCGTCGCCCATCACCCCGACTGCTTTCACCGGCAGGAATACGGCAAAAGCCTGCGAAGTTTTTTCGTACCAGCCAGAAGCGCGTAATTCCTCGATGAAGATGGCATCGGCACGGCGCAGCAGATCAGCGTACTCCTTCTTCACTTCGCCGAGGATGCGCACCCCAAGGCCGGGGCCAGGGAAAGGATGGCGGTACACCATGTCGTGCGGCAATCCCAGAGCAACGCCAAGTTCGCGCACCTCGTCTTTGAACAATTCTCGCAACGGCTCGCATAGTTTGAGGTGCAGCGTATCCGGCAGTCCGCCGACATTATGGTGCGACTTGATGGTGTGCGCTTTTTTGGTCTTGGAGCTGGCCGATTCGATCACATCCGGGTAAATCGTTCCCTGCGCCAGCCACTTGGCGTTCGGCAGTTTGGCCGACTCGCTCTGGAACACCTCGACAAATTCGCGGCCGATGATCTTGCGCTTCTGTTCCGGATCGCTCACCCCGGCCAAGTGTTTCATGAATTCCGCGCTGGCATCAACGTGGATGACCTTGACACCAAGGTTGTCGGCAAAGGTCTTCATTACCTGCTCGGCCTCATTGAGACGCAGCAAGCCGTTATCCACGAAGACGCAGGTCAGTTGGTCGCCGATGGCGCGATGCAGCAGTGCCGCCACGACCGAGGAATCCACGCCGCCGGAAAGGCCCAGAATCACCTCGTCCGAACCCACTTCGGAACGGATCTTGCCGATCGCTTCTTCCGCGTAATCCGGCATGTTCCAGTCGTATCCACAACCGCAGATGTCGTGCACAAAACGCTCGAAGAGTGCTTTGCCTTGCAGGGTGTGGGTCACTTCAGGATGGAACTGCACACCGTAGAAGTGGCGTGTCTCATCGGCCATGCCGGCGATCGGCGTTGAAGCGTTGGAACAGATCACTTTGAAACCAGCTGGCAGTTCCGTGACCTTGTCGCCATGGCTCATCCACACATCGAGCAGGCCGTGGCCTTCTTCGTTGCCTCGGTCCTGAATATCGCGCAGCAGCGTGGAATGGCCTTGTGCCCGCACCTCGGCATAGCCGAATTCGCGATGGGAAGCATTTTCCACCTTGCCGCCCAGTTGGGCCGCCATGGTCTGCATGCCATAGCAGATGCCCAGAACCGGAACACCAAGCTGAAATACCACGTCCGGAGCGCGCGGCGTTTCTTCCTCATACACCGAGGATGGACCGCCCGAGAGGATGATGCCCTGCGGCTTGAATTCACGGATGAACTCGGCGCTGACGTCGTAAGGATGCAGTTCGCAATAGACGCTGGATTCACGCACTCGGCGGGCAATCAGCTGAGTGTATTGAGAGCCGAAGTCGAGAATAAGGATTTTCTGGTGCATGGCAATTCCGTGAGGGGTGAGTAGTTAGGCGTGAGGGGGGAAAATAAGGCGGAGCAGGCTTTGCGCCTCACCCCTCCCCCTATACCTCACGTCTTAATCAACGTGATAATTCGGCGCTTCCTTGGTGATCTGCACGTCATGAACATGCGATTCACGAATACCCGCATTGCTGATTTCCACAAACTCCGCACGGGCGTGCATCTCGGCAATATTCTTGCACCCGAGATAACCCATGCTTGAGCGCAAACCGCCCATCAGCTGGTGAATCACGGTCAGGACACTGCCTTTGTATGGGACGCGACCTTCGATGCCTTCGGGAACCAACTTATCGGCATTAGCTTCGTTATCCTGGAAGTAGCGGTCCTTCGAGCCTTGCTGCATGGCACCCAGGCTGCCCATGCCGCGATAGGATTTGTAGGAACGTCCCTGGAACAATTCGATTTCGCCCGGCGCCTCTTCGGTGCCGGCAAACAGGCCGCCCAGCATCACCAGATGCGCGCCAGCAGCAATAGCCTTGGAAATATCGCCGGAATAGCGGATACCGCCATCTGCGATCAGCGGGATGCCGGTATCGCGCAGCGCCTGTGCCACGTTGTCCACCGCCGTAATTTGCGGCACGCCGACACCTGCAACGATGCGCGTAGTACAAATCGAGCCGGGGCCGATGCCCACCTTGACTGCATCAGCGCCATAATCAACCAGTGCAAGCGCAGCAGAACCGGTAGCAATATTGCCGCCAATCACCTGAACCTGCGGGAAATTCTTCTTGACCCATTGCACACGTTCCAGCACGCCTTGAGAGTGACCGTGTGCGGTGTCAACCACAATCACGTCCACACCAGCTTCCGCCAGCAATTCAACACGCTCTTCGGTACCTGCACCAACGCCCACGGCCGCACCGACACGTAGACGGCCCAGGCTGTCCTTGCAAGCCAGTGGATGTTCAGTCGATTTCTGAATATCCTTGACCGTGATCAGACCGCGCAACGCAAAATCGTCATTGATGACCAGCACACGCTCCAGACGGTGTTTGTGCATCAACGCCAGCGCTTCTTCACGCGAAGCGCCTTCCTTGACCGTGATCAGGCGCTCGCGCGGCGTCATAATGTTCTTGATCGGCTGATCGAGATTGCTCTCGAAACGTAGATCGCGGTTGGTAATAATGCCTACCACGAGGCCATTTTCCACTACCGGCAATCCGGAAATCTTGTGCTGGCGAGTAAGCTGGAGGACATCACGCACTGTCATCGAAGGAGAAATGGTAATGGGATCCTTCACCACGCCACTCTCGAAACGCTTGACCATCGAAACCTGAGCGGCCTGTTCCTTGGAAGTAAAGTTCTTGTGAACGATACCAATGCCGCCCTCTTGTGCCAGTGCAATCGCCAGACGTCCTTCCGTAACTGTATCCATGGCTGCGGAAACCAGCGGCAAATTGAGTGTAATTTCCTTGGTAAGCTGGGTGCTCAGGCTGACATCACGGGGTAGAACGGCGGAATGGGCGGGAATCAGCAGGACATCGTCAAAGGTAAGCGCTTTTTGAACGACACGCATGATTTTTTTATCCTTATTTACAAAGACGCCATTATACGGGTTTGACTTGGCACGGTAAACTGGAGCTCATGCCCGGACTTGGGCATCCTGACCTGCCAGGGTTACCAGCGCCGTTTGACGAATTGACCGCAAACCATTATGTTACCCCCTGCGCCGGAGTGTTTGAAATGTGCCCCCAAGAAGCCCATACCTGCGTTCCGGCCTGAAAAACGGAAACAACATTCACTAAAAAACCAGAGGAGTCGATATTTCATGCAAAAAATCATGTTCACGTTCGTTACTGCAGGCTTGCTGATATTAGCTGGTTGCGCAAGCACCACACCAGCCAAACCGGAAGCTGCCAAGGCACCAGCCCAAGTTGAGGCGCCTAAAACACAGCTATCGGATGCAGCAAAGCAGGCTCTTGCCCAGGCAGAAGCAGATATCAAGGCCGCCAAGGAAAAAGACGCCCTGTGGACAACTGCTGCAGATGCATTAAAGCAAGCCAAGGAAGCTGCCAAGAAAAACGACAGTGCTGAAGTGATTAAGAATGCAAAAGAGGCAAGTGATCACGCAAAACTGGGTATCGAACAGAAAAAATACCCACTGACCACGATTAGCAAATAACTTATTGCAATAACAAAAAAGGGGGCTCAAGCCCCCTTTTTTACACCCAAACTTCCTTAGTACACAGCGGCAAGCCAGATATCCACTTCATTTGCTGGCACGATTGAGGCGGCAGGAATACCCTCGCCCCTGCGCCACGACTGCAAGGCCTCTCGCTTGTCTTTTCCTGTCACCAGAAACCAGACCCTTGTGGAACGACTGAGGCGCCAGGCACTGAGAGAAACTCTATCCGAGGGAGGCTTGGGCGCATCGTGGACGGCGATTGCCGCCGCTGCCTGCATTTCGACCCTACCCCACTCCTGCCCGGGAAACAGGCTGGCCGTGTGCCCATCCTGACCCAGCCCCAGCAGCACCAGGTCGAAACTTTCCAACTTATCCAACACTCTTGAATATTGTGCCGCTGCCGCTTCAGCACCGAGTTGAGCCGGAATTCTGTAAATCTGACCAGGCGGAATACCCACCTGTTCAAACCAGGCCTGGTCGGCCATCGCGCTGTTTCGTTCGGGATGGTCCACTGGCAAGCAGCGCTCATCGCCAAAATAGACATGCCAGGCACGCCACTCGGCCTTGATATGGCTCAGATGCCGATAAACCCCTTGAGGTGTGCTTCCCCCGGCAAGAACAATGCGAAAAACCCCCCTTAGGGCTATCGCCTCAGCCGCCACACGTTCAATACCCTCTGCCGCACGACGATAAAGTAGTGCGGCAGAGGGATACTCATGGAATATACGGATCTGGGTGAACACTAAAGGCGCCCCCCGCTTTCAAAAAGTGATGGAGAAAAACAACGAGCGGGACGACAAGAGAGACGGGGTATGCAACAAGAGATAGTCAGCTTAAATAACATATGGCAGACGCATACTCACCCGAATTGCCGGCTAAACACCGCCCAGTCGCTGGCGCAGCTTCTGCACCATGCGCCATGCGAACCAGCCACGCCTCAGCCAGCCGATCGCCTTGCGCGGCCTTAATGCAACCAGCAGCCCTACGCCTCCGGCTACCAGCGCCGGATGCTGCTGCAGGTAACGCACTGCCATAATGCCCTTGTCGGCTATGGTGCAGCCGATTTTCAAAGGCGCGAGATTGCTGGAAAACTCTGAACGTTGCGAGGCTGCCAAGGCAACCAGACGCTCACGGCGTTCGGCCAGTTCAATCAAGCGTTTGCTCACGGGCGTAAATGATCCTGATCTTTAGAAAGCTCGGCAAGGCTGGCAGAAAACAGTTTTGGACCATCACGGCCTTGCTTTAGAGCCATGGACAAAGCGGCAATCCCGGCCCCCAGGAACAGTAGCGTGAGGATGCCAAGCACCAGCAGACGATGGCTTT
Organism: Gammaproteobacteria bacterium; assembly: GCA_018824405.1. Lineage (GTDB taxonomy): Bacteria > Pseudomonadota > Gammaproteobacteria > Burkholderiales > Sulfuricellaceae > Sulfurimicrobium. Next base: position 128,657 of record JAHJGO010000026.1, on the reverse strand, counting down.
CCCAAAATGCAACAGTCAGCAACACTGCAGCGAAAACAATCCCCAAGCCAATAAAAAAAAGCGCCGCCAATCCAAGCCATAACAGGGAAAGGAAGCGCTCTTTTTCTTCTGCAACCTCGGTGGAAAGGAGCTCCAGGCGGGTGCGAACAATAGCCACACCGCTCGCAGCAAGACCCTTGACCGAATCAAATAGGCCGGGCTGATTGCCGCGATCGGGTGTAGGGCCGACAGCCATCAGATCAGCGACGACCCACCAGCAGGCCGATAATGAACCCTGCACCTGCGGCGATACCTACGGCTCTCCATGGATTGGCGCGAACATAATCATCGGTCGCTTTGGCCGCAGCCTTGGTGCGCTCGACTAAAGCAGCCTCAGCACGTGCCAGACGAATTTTCGCGTTACGCAGATTCTCTTCAGCCTTGACGCGGATTTCCGCGAACTTCTCACCAGCCTGGTTAGCAGTCGCACGCAACAACTCCTCGGTGTCCGCGATCACCACTTTCAGGTCAGCCACCAATTTCTCGCGCGTTACGACGTCCAGAGCTTCGTTATCTTCGATTTCGGTATACATGAGACAGTCTCCGTTTTGTTTATGAATCTATGCTATTAGATTACCCTTTTGGTGTTGCCGAATCAACCGCCACTCAAGGCCTAACGACCCGTTGTCCTTTTGGTCGATTGCCTGAAGGGTGTCTTTTTCGTTACCCGCGGTGTGCGTGGAGGCTGTGATCGTGATTTACGCTCCACGCCTTGCTTGTCAATGGGCGGAGCCTTGCGCCCTTCTGCCGATCTCGGCGCTTCCGGCAAGGCAATGCCCGCCCAGTGCAGCACTTCCACCACTTGAGCGGACTCCAGCTCAAGCCAGCGACCGCGCTTGACCCGGGGCGGCAGGCTCAGGATACCGAAGCGAACGCGCATCAGGCGACTCACGGTCAGCCCCATCACCTCGAACATGCGCCGCACCTCACGGTTCCTGCCTTCCTTTAGTACGCCACGATACCAGTGATTGCTACCTTCCCCACCCTCGTCCACCAGGTTCTCGAACTTGGCCGGGCCATCTTCCATTTCAATGCCCTGACGCAACTGTTGCAACTGATCAGGCGTCAACTCACCGCGCGTGCGTACTGCATATTCACGTTCCACCTCGAAACGGGGATGCATGAGGTGATTCGCCAGTTCGCCTGACGTAGTGAAGATCAGCAAGCCGCTAGTATTGAAATCCAGCCGCCCCACCGCGATCCATTTGCCGCCACGGATTTGCGGCAGGACGTCGAACACACTCTCACGTTTTTCCGGGTCGTCGCGGCTGACAATTTCACCTTCAGGCTTGTGATAAAGCAGGATACGCGGCAGCTTGGATGCCATACGGAAGCGCACCGGGCGACCATTGACCTTGACCAGATCATCTTCACCCACTTGCGCACCGATTTCGGCCACCTGGCCATTAATCGTTACTTTCCCGCTGCGAATCAATTCTTCCATTTCGCGCCGCGATCCAAGGCCCTCTTGAGCCAGCATTTTGTGTAATCGTTCAGACATCTTCTTCAATTCCGGCCGCAGTATTCAAAGCGGCCAATTCTTCCAATGGAGGCAATTCACCCAGCGAACGCAGGTTGAGATCATCCAGAAATTTTCGTGTAGTTGCAAACAGGACCGGTCGGCCCGGTACGTCTCTATGTCCAACGCCATCAACCCAGCCGCGCTCTTCCAACGTTCTAATTATATGCGTTGAAACCGCCACCCCACGAATTTCTTCGATATCACCTCGCGTCACTGGCTGCCTATAAGCAATAATCGCCAAGGTTTCCATCACAGCCCGGGAATAACGTGGTGGTTTTTCGGGATTGAGCCGCTCCAGATACTTCTGGAACTCCGGTCTGGTCTGGAAGCGCCATCCACCTGCCACGCCAACCAGCTCCACACCACGCCCAGACCAGTCGCGACGCAGTTCCTCGAGTAATTTTCGTAACGTTTCCGAACCCAATTCTTCGTCGAATAGCCTGCCAAGCTGATTCATGGACAGGGGTTCCTGACTGGAAATCAGGGCAGTTTCCAATATGGTTTTGATCTCATTCAGGGACATCATTCCAATTCACCGCCCGCTTCGGTCAGCTTAACATAGATCGCTGCAAAAGCTTCCGACTGACTGATTTCCACCAGCAACTCGCGTGCCAGTTCCAGCAGCGCAAGAAAAGTCACCACTATCTCCGGCAGGCCTTTGTCGAAATCAAACAGCGCTTCAAACTCGATAAAGTCGCTTCCATGAAGGCGACGCAGGATAAGGCTCATGTGCTCACGCACCGACAGTTCTTCTCGTGTCACACGATGGTGGCGACACGCTCTGGCACGTGCAGCCACGCCCAGCCAGGCCTGGCGCAAATCGTCCGGATTCACTTCCGGGAGTCGCTTTTGGGCAGCCTGTTCCAGCCAAACCTGAACCAGTGCGAAATCGCGTCCGGCCTGAGGCAGCGCATCCAGCTCCTGCGCTGCAAGCTTCATGCGTTCATATTCGAGCAAGCGCCGTACCAGTTCAGCGCGAGGGTCCTGCTCTTCCTCCTGGCTCGCAACCGGCCGTGGCAGCAACATGCGCGATTTAATCTCGATCAGCAAGGCCGCCATGAGCAGGTAATCGGCAGCCAGTTCGAGCTGTTTCTCGCGCATCAACTCTACATACTGCATGTATTGCCTGGTCACTTCCAACATCGGGATATTGAGCACATCGAGATTCTGGCGCCGGATCAGGTACAGAAGAAGGTCCAGCGGCCCCTCGAAAGCATCAAGAAAAACCTCCAGCGCATCGGGCGGAATGTATAGATCCTGCGGCAGCTCAACAAGTGGCTCACCATAGATCTTGGCACAAGCAGGGGAATCAGTAGCGGGAATAATCATGATTAGGTTAATTATGCCTATTTATTACGCGTGCCGCCGCCATAATAGCGCCTGCACCTTCTGGTATAATTTCGCGCTTTGGAATTCATGAAAAGATACACAAATGGAAGCAGAACAGCTTAATGCCATCGAAAACCATCTGGCCGACCTGATGAAGCGCAGCCAGGACCTTCGGGGGTATCTTTGACTACGAGGTCAAGAAAGAACGTCTGACCGAAGTTGTCCAGCTACTGGAAGACCCGGCCGTCTGGAATGACGCCAAACGTGCTCAGGAACTGGGCAAGGAGCGGCGCGGACTGGAAAACGTTATTGAAACCCTGACCCGACTGGATCAGTCCTTGCATGATTCGAGCGAACTCTTCGATATGGCTCGGGAGGAAAATGACGATGACTCTCTGACCAGTATCGGCAATGACGCGGACGAGCTGGAAAAAATCGTCGGGGAGATGGAGTTCCGCCGCATGTTCTCCCACCCGATGGACCCCAATAACTGCTTCCTCGACATTCAGGCCGGCTCCGGCGGCACCGAGGCGCAGGACTGGGCCTCCATGCTGTTGCGCATGTACGTGCGCTACTGCGAGCGCAAAGGCTTCAAGATCGAAGTATTGGAAGAATCCGAAGGCGAAGTCGCCGGCATCAAAAGCGTCTCGCTCAAGATCAGTGGCGAGTATGCCTTTGGCTATCTGCGTTCGGAGTCGGGAGTGCACCGTTTGGTGCGCAAATCCCCCTTTGATTCAGGCAACCGCCGCCATACTTCTTTTTCCAGCGTATTCGTCTATCCCGAGGTGGATGAGTCAATCGAAGTGGAAATCAATCCGGCCGACCTCCGGGTGGACACCTACCGTGCTTCCGGCGCTGGCGGACAGCACATCAACAAGACCGACTCGGCGGTCCGCATCACCCATTTGCCTACCAACATCGTGGTGCAGTGCCAGAATGACCGTTCGCAGCACCGCAACCGGGCTGAAGCCATGGCAATGCTGAAAGCGCGCCTGTATGAACTGGAACTGCGCAAACGCAATGAGGAAAAGCAGAACATGGAAGATTCCAAGACCGATATCGGCTGGGGTCACCAGATCCGTTCCTATGTGCTCGACCAGTCTCGCATCAAGGACCTTCGCACCAACCACGAAGTTGGCAACACCCAGGGGGTACTGGATGGTGATCTTGACGATTTTATCAGCGCCAGTTTGAAACAAGGCGTGTAACACGGCTCATTGAGCAGATAATGCTCGACTAGCCGGGAGTTTTGCATTAGGTTTCAAACCTGTCTGCAGGAGGAAAAAATGGCACTCAAACACGAGATTGAGCAAGCAATTGCTGATCATGCTGCATGGAAAGCACGTTTCCGTGACTTCATCAATGGCAGGATCGAACTTGACGCCAGCACGGTAGGAAACGAAAACCTTTGCCAGTTTGGCCAATGGCTCCAAAAGGAAGGGGAAAGAATGTTGCTGCCGAAGGAAGTCCACGATGAGATATTCAGCCTTCACGCCGAATTTCATCGGGTGGCTGCCGCGGTTGTCGAAAAAAAAACGAAGGGCGATTCCCAGAGCGCACAACAAGACCTTACCTCTAATGGAGCGTTCGGCCGTGCCAGTGCTGCATTAATGCAGCGCATGCTAAGGCTCAAGGTCTAGTCTAGCCCACTTTGCTCAGTTCAGCGCCAGCCAGGCAACACCTCGCCATTTAGCACTTAACTAACCCAAGATTGACATCATGACCAACGAACAACCCACTCCTCTCCAGGACGAGAACCAGATCATTGCCGAACGACGCGCCAAGCTGGCCGAATTGCGCAAGGACGGCATCGCCTTCCCTAATGACTTTGATCGCACCCACATGGCAGCGGATCTTCAGTTTCTTTATGGCGACGTGCTGAAGGAAGACCTCGATACCCAGAACATAGAAGTTTCCATTGCCGGGCGCATGATGCTCAAGCGCGTAATGGGCAAGGCCAGCTTTGCTGCCGTGCAGGACATGGGTGGTCGCATCCAGTTCTACATCAACGACGAAGGTGTCGGCGCAGAGGTGCATGAAGCTTTCAAGCGCTGGGACATGGGCGACATCATCGCCGCCAAGGGCACCCTGTTCAAGACCAACAAGGGCGAACTTTCCCTGCGCGCCAGCGAATTGCGCCTGCTCACCAAGTCCCTGCGCCCGCTACCAGAAAAATTCCACGGCCTGACCGACCAGGAGCAGAAATACCGCCAGCGCTACCTCGACCTGATCACCAACGAAGAAACGCGCAAGACCTTCATGGTGCGTTCCAAGGTGATTCAGGGCATCCGCACCTTCCTGGTCGAACGCGGCTACCTGGAAGTGGAAACACCGATGATGCATCCCATTCCCGGCGGCGCTTCGGCACGCCCCTTTACTACCCACCACAACGCCCTGGACATGGAATTGTTCCTGCGCATTGCACCCGAGCTGTATCTCAAGCGCCTGGTCGTTGGCGGCTTCGAGAAGGTTTTCGAAATCAACCGCAACTTCAGGAACGAGGGGCTTTCAACGCGCCACAATCCCGAATTCACCATGATCGAGTTTTACGAAGCCTATCGTGATTACAAATACCTCATGGACCTCACCGAAGACATGCTGCGCGATGTAGCGAAATCGGTACTGGGTCATGCCGTAGTCCAGTATCAGGGGCACACCATCAACCTGGCACAACCTTTCGACCGTCTCACCGTAATCCAGGCCATACAGAAATATCACGCCGGAAAATACAGCGATGAGCAGTTGCACGACCGCAGCTTCCTGCTTTCCACACTTAAGGAAATGAAGGCAGCCCATCACCCTACCGATGGCGTGGGCGGCCTGCAGCTTTCCCTGTTCGAAGAAACAACCGAGCACCTGCTGATCCAGCCCACTTTCATCATCGACTACCCAGCCGAGACTTCTCCTCTGGCACGCCGCAATGACCAGAATCCGGGCATTACCGACCGCTTCGAACTATTTATCGTAGGTCGCGAACTGGCCAACGGTTTTTCCGAGCTCAATGACGCCGAAGACCAGGCGGAACGTTTCATGGAACAGGTGCGTCAAAAGGAAGCAGGTGATGCAGAAGCCATGCACTACGATGCAGACTACATCCGCGCCCTGGAATATGGACTGCCGCCTACAGCTGGAGAAGGCATCGGCATCGACCGCCTGATCATGCTGTTGACCGACAGCCCGAGCATTCGAGACGTTATCCTGTTTCCTCAGATGCGCCTGGAGTAGAACAGGCAACATTTTCAGCCTTAATTTAGGAGGTTCTATCATGACGACTTCCCGGCTTTGCATCAAACACCTGGTGTTCGATGCTGAAATGTTAACGGGTCCAAGCGCCCGGGCCAGTTAGCTTTTCCTGATACGTGACATGAAACACATCGAATTGCCTATTGCGGGCATGACTTGCGCCGCCTGTTCCACCCGACTGGAGAAGAACCTCAACAAGCTCCCCGGCGTAACAGCGGTGGTCAACCTTGCAGCTGAAAAAGCACGCATTGAGTATGACGAAAAGCTGAACACCCCGGCAGATTTTGTTGCCGCAATCGCAAAATCCGGCTTCTCCGTCCCTCTCAAAACCACCGAATTGCAGCTCACTGGCATGACCTGTGCCGCATGCGCTGCACGCATCGAGAAAGTACTGAACAAGCTCGATGGCGTGGAAGCCACGGTCAATTTCTCCACGGAGAAGGCCCATATCCGTTACCAGTCAGCCCTGGCAACAATCTCCACGCTGGCTGACGCCATACGCAAGGCCGGATATGACGCTTACGAAATCGTCGGAACCAGCCGCGCTGCGGAAAAAGCACGCAAGGAAGCGCAATTCAAGGCCGAACGCCGCATGTTCTTGATTGCCGCTGCACTGACCCTGCCGCTGCTGGCCCAGATGCCCTTCATGCTGATCAATGAGCACGCTGATATATTGCCGCGCTGGCTGCAATTTGCGCTCGCTACCCCCGTGCAGTTCTGGGCCGGAAAACGCTTTTATGTCGGCGCTTGGCATGCATTGCGTGGCGGTGGCGCAAACATGGACGTGCTGGTGGCGCTTGGCACCAGCATGGCCTGGCTGTTCAGCGCCATCGTTACCGTATGGGATCTGCCGCAGCACGTTTATTTCGAAGCCGGAGCGGCGGTGATCACCCTGGTATTGCTGGGAAAATTGCTGGAAGCCCGCGCCAAGGCCAGAACTTCCTCCGCCATAGAAGAACTGATCAAGCTTCAACCTCGCACAGCATGGGTAGAGCGCGATGGTGTCATGGTGGAAGAGGAAATCGAACTCGTTCAGGCAGGCGACATCTTCCAGGTACGCGCTGGTGAAAACATCCCGGTGGATGGCGAAGTCATCGACGGCCACTCCAGCGTGGTCGAAGCCATGCTCACCGGCGAAAGTATGCCAGTCGGCAAAACACCGGGGGCCAAAGTATATGCCGCCACGCAGAACCAGGAAGGCATGCTGCGCTGCCGCGCGACTGGCGTCGGCGCCCACACACTGCTTGCCGGCATCATTCACATGGTGGAGCAGGCGCAAGGGTCCAAGGCGCCAATCCAGCGTCTGGCGGACACCATATCGGGTGTTTTTGTGCCTGCGGTTGTCACCATCAGCCTGGTAACTTTTGCGCTATGGCTGTGGCTGGGCGGCAGTTTCACCATCGCGCTGGTCAACGCGGTCGCCGTACTGGTGATTGCCTGCCCATGCGCCCTTGGCCTCGCCACGCCCACAGCCATCATGGTTGGCACAGGCATCGGTGCCAGGATTGGCATCCTGGTGAAAAATGCCGCCGCACTCGAACGGGCGGAAAAAATCCGCACTCTGGTGGTCGACAAGACCGGCACGCTGACAGAAGGCAAACCTACGATCAGCGACATCCTGCCAATTGCGCCCCTCTCGCCAAAGGATTTACTAAGCCTTGCCGCTGCGCTGGAACAGGGTTCGCAACACCCTCTGGCTATGGCCATACTGGTTCAGGCAAAGACAGAAGCACTGGAACTCCCCGCCATATCACATTTCCAGTTTATTTCCGGCAAAGGTGTGAGCGCTGAAATTGACGATGCAACCCATTATCTGGGCTCCCCTCTTTTCATCGCTGAAAACGGCCTGACTCCGGATGCGGAAATACTGACCACAATGCAGGGCAAGGGCCAAACGGTCGTCATTGTGGCGAACACGTCTGCCGTTCTGGGATACATTGCCATCGCTGACCCGCTCCGCGTCAGTTCGGTCCAGGCCATCGCACGACTGCAGGCAATTGGTATCGAAGTCATCATGCTCACGGGCGACAATCTCGCCACGGCGCAGGCCATTGCCCGCGAGGCCGGGATAGCGCACTTCCGCGCCGAGGTGCTGCCGCAGCACAAGGCGGAAGAAATCCAGAAAATCAAGGCACAAGGGACTGTGGTCGGCATGGTGGGAGACGGCATCAATGACGCGCCCGCCCTCGCTGCGGCAGACATCAGCTTCGCCATTGGCGCAGGCTCCGACGTAGCGATTGAGGCGGCAGACATCACCCTGATGCGCAATGACCTGAACAGCGTGGCAGATGCCATCAGCCTGTCGCGCGCCACCCTGGGGAAAATCCGCCAGAATCTGTTTTTTGCCTTCATTTACAACATATTGGGCATCCCGCTGGCGGCATTCGGCATGCTGAGTCCGGTGATTGCAGGAGCGGCAATGGCAATGAGCTCGGTATCGGTGGTCAGTAATTCACTGCTTCTGAAAAAATGGAAGCCCAAAAATTAAGCGTCAGATAATTCATCCCGCTGGTCGATTAAGCCGACGTTCCCACGGCTCCACCACATGCTGTTCCAGCCGCCTGACAGCAATTTTTCGCCACGACTCGGCGAGCAATTCCAGCTCAGCAATTTCGCGCAGTGCATCGTAGTTCAGTGCATCCACATAGAAGCAATGCAGCAGGCGCGACAGCGGCCAATCGGTATGGGGGCGCTGAATCAGTTCCAGCGGATCGCCGGTTTCAATATCGCCGGCCTCAAGTACGCGGTAATACCAACCGGTGCGGCGAGATTCCTGCACCATGCGCGCCATTTTTGGTTCGGAAAAGCGCACATTGAGTTTCCAGCATGGCTGACGAGCCTGAGAAACCTGCAACAGCGCTGTTCCGGCACGGTAGATATCGCCGATGCAGACATGTTCCTCTTTCATTTCAAGCGTTGAGAAATTCTCTCCGAATGCCCCGGGATGTTGCAGAAGAATTGCGAGTTCTGGGTGCTCCGTCCGCCAGGAAGCATAGTGATCCAGAGGATAATGATGCAGCGCCTTCTCAGGTCCGCCATGCCTAGCCCTGTCGCCCTGCTGATCACAAACCAAACCGTTAGCTTCCACTCGAACCTTACCCGCGACAGGCGTTTTGTGGATGGCGCTGAAATGGCCGGGCGGCCCAAAAGGAACTGCGTGGCCCGCAAGCATAGTGGAAATCTTGATCATTCTTGTCAAACATCCAGAATGGTTGAATCGAAAAATTAAGTTATTACACCCAGGCTTGACTGGCTATTAAATAACAACCAATATCCACAATTATCATCAGAATTATGGAGTACCCAATGGAAAAAATCATCCTCACCGTCAAAGGCATGACCTGCATGGGCTGCGTGGGTAGCGTAAAGAATGTCCTGGAGCCTATCCCTGGCGTAAAAGATATCGAAATCACACTGGACAGCGGCAAAGTGACCATCACCTATGACCCGTCAAGGACAGAAGCAGGTCAATTCAGAAACGCGATCAATGACGCCGGCTATGAAGTGGTAGAGTAAACCGAAAGCATCAATTACCAGATAGATCCAGCACGCATGTTCTCATTTCTCTCCGGCGACAAATATAGCGGCATCGACAAACGCACCTTGAAGCGCATCAATGACGAAGTCATTTGTTTTCTTCAGGCGCGCGATGTTCTCTCCTTCAGAGTCTTTACCATCGACTGCGAAAACAACCCGGTTGTACTGATTCAGGCGATACCGCAGAAAAAACTACGCTTTTCCAATATTCTGGAATTCCAAATTAAACGCCATTTGCGCGAGAGACTGGGGTTCCAGGTTCCCGCCGTTTTTTGGCGCTTCAAAACCGATAACACTGAAACGCCCGGTCCGGAACAGGCTGATTACGAGTTCGATGAAAAACCGGGATACCCACAGGACATTTCGAACGGTGAACCAACTCTGGCCGCACCCAATAGTGAAAGCACGGCGACAGAAAAATCTGAAGGCGGATCAGACAATCACAATGAGCACTATGATGTGCGACAACTCGCCCGCAAAGGGATGGAAGTGGAAGAAATTTCCATGGGCGAGTTTAATGAATTTCTCAAAGGCACTTCCACCCCATCCACCGACCCGCAGTAAACGGCAGTTACCTGCCTACATGCCGAGCAGGCGGTTGATTTCAGCTTCTGCATCCAGCCAATCCTGAGTCTCGTTCTCAGGTGAAAAATTGCGCTTTTCTGCCTTGAAATATGCCGCATCGCAGATCATCCGGTAGCGCTGTTCCGGAGTTACGTTCTTCAGGCTTTTAGCTTTGCCTGCACGGCTTGTCGCAGGCTTGGCCGCAGTAGCTTTCTTGACTACTGCTTTTGGCGCGGCTTTGGGTGTTGCAGCCTTTACCGGCTTAGCCGCAGTTGCTTGCTTGACCGTTTTCACGGTTTCAGTTTTAACACTCGTAGCAACAGGTTTTTTAGCCTTGGTCTCAATTTTAGCTTCAGCCATGATATTCACTCCAAAAACAAATTGTGCATTAAATTTATTGCCGCCTCATGACGAATTAGGGTCATGAAAAACGTTTTGCTGAAATCAGCGATACAACTCACGCAATTTACGTTCCAGGCGCAGAACTCATGCTATGTGTATAAACGGCAGCATAGACTGAGCTCACAAAAATCAGCGCTGGAGAGCTATTATTGTTCGAGGCAAGTGATATTCTCTCCGCGCCACAAAAATGTCAAGACATGCTCCGGACATGTTCAGAATTGGTGCGCCCGCACCACTTTGTATCACTCGCTGATTTTATTCAGCGCCCCATCCGGCAGGATGCGATAGCGTTCAGCGCGATCCCGCTGATTTTGTATATAACGCCGGACCTCGATTTCATTTGCCCGCTTCAAAAAACGGATTTCAAAATACTGATAATTCTTGAAAACTTCTTCGATATTCAGCGCCTGGCCTGGATGCCAGGGTTTTTTATCAGGATCGAAATTTTCAAAATAGTGGAGCGTGTCCGGTTCGAATGACAAGACAGCCGGAGAGGCATTCGCAAAAAAAGCAATGCAGGCCAGAACTGCGACTGCCAAGTGCCTCAAGCCGTGCCTCCTACAGTCAGCCCATCGATTCGCAGTGTTGGCTGCCCGACGCCGACCGGAACGCTCTGGCCTTCCTTGCCGCAGGTGCCCACGCCGGGGTCCAGTTTCATGTCGTTGCCGATCATCGAGACCCGGGTCAGCACATCCGGACCATTTCCGATCAGGGTGGCGCCTTTTACCGGATAAGTGATTTTTCCATCTTCGATCATGTAGGCCTCAGCAGCGGAAAAAACGAATTTTCCGCTGGTGATATCCACCTGTCCGCCGCCAAAATTGGCGGCATACAGGCCGTGTTTGACCGAAGCGATGATTTCCTGCGGATCCTTGTCGCCGTTGAGCATGTAGGTATTGGTCATGCGCGGCATGGGAATGTGGGCAAAGGACTCGCGCCGTGCATTGCCAGTCGTCGCGACCCCCATCAGACGCGCGTTAAGTGAGTCCTGCAGATAGCCTTTGAGAATGCCGTTTTCGATCAGCACTGTGCACTGGGTCGGGTTACCCTCGTCATCCACGTTGAGAGAGCCGCGGCGCCGCGCGATAGTCCCGTCATCCACCACGGTCACACCATCGGCCGCCACCCGCTCGCCGACGCGCCCGCTGAAAGCAGAGCTGCCCTTGCGGTTGAAGTCGCCTTCCAGTCCATGACCGATGGCCTCATGCAGCAGAATACCGGGCCAGCCAGCGCCCAGCACCACGGTCATGGCGCCAGCCGGTGCCGGGCGGGCATCCAGATTGATCAGTGCCTGATGCACGGCTTCCTTCGCATAATGTTCCAGAATTTCATCGCTGAAATAGGCGTAATCAAAGCGTCCGCCACCGCCCGCACTACCCTGTTCGCGACGACCGTCCTGTTCGGCGATGACCTGCACGGACAGGCGCACCAGCGGCCGCACATCGGCCGCCATCAGGCCGTCGTTGCGGGCCACCATGACCACTTCGTATTCGCCGGCCAGTCCAGCCATTACCTGAGTGATGCGCGGATCCAGCGAACGGGCGATGCGTTCCAGTTTTTCCAGCAGCTTGACCTTCTGCACATCGTTCAGGCTGGCGATGGGGTCGTGCGGCAAATACAGGCCGTGCCCCGTGGCGCGCTGCAACGCATGAACGCGCCCCTCTCCGCCCTGCCTGGCGATGGCACGTGTGGTTTCAGCGGCCTGGGTCAGTGCGGGCAGGCTAATTTCATCGGAATAGGCAAAAGCTGTTTTCTCGCCGCTTACCACACGCACTCCGACACCCTGATCGATATCGAAGCTGCCCGACTTGACCTGCCCTTCTTCCAGACTCCAGCTTTCCGCGCGGCTGTACTGGAAATACAGGTCGGCATAGTCGGCCTGATGCGTCATGATCTGGCCGAACACCTGTTGCAACCGGGCTTCATCCAGATGGTAGGGTTTAAGCAGCGTGCTTTCTGCGGTGGCAAACAGGGTGCCGGGTTCGATCGGGGCTTGCTGCGATTGTGTTTGTACGGTCATGTAGGGTTCTTCAGCATTGGTGAATGGTGCGGTGCTGCAAGGCAGGCAGGCTGGCGCGCAGGCTGGCCTGATAGCCGCGATTGACATTCGCGATCACGACGCCGGAGCCGCGTGGCAGGCGGTCCAGGATAACGCCCCAGGGGTCGACGATCATGCTGTTGCCATGCGTTTCGCGTCCGGAAAGATGATATCCGCCCTGGGCGGGTGCCACAACATATGCCAGATTTTCGATCGCACGGGCACGAACCAGAGTTTCCCAATGCGCCTTTCCGGTTGTATCGGTAAAGGCGGAAGGTAGCACGATCAGGTCCACATCCTTCATGGCACGGTAAAGTTCGGGGAAACGTAAGTCGTAGCAGACTGACAAACCAATGCGGCCAAATGGCGTTTCCAGCACGACAATCTGATCGCCGGCCTCAATGGTTTCCTCTTCACGGTAATGTTCGTTGCCCAGATCGAGGCCAAAAAGGTGAATTTTGTCGTAGCGCGCGGCAAGCTTGCCCTTATCGTCATAAATCAGGCAACTGTTTCGCACCTTGCCGGGCACCGAGGCTTCGAGCGGAACCGAGCCACCCACCAGCCAGATCTTGTGCTTCTTGGCCTGGGCGCTTAGAAATTTCTGGATCGGCCCCTTGCCTTCCGCTTCACGTACCGCGACCTTGTCTGTTTCCTTCAGACCCATGATGCAGAAATATTCCGGCAAGGCCACCAGTTTTGCACCCTGACTTGCGGCTGTGGCGATCAGGCGTTCGGCTTCAGCCAGATTGGCGGAAACATTCGGCCCGGAAGCCATCTGTATCGCCGCGACCCGGCAGGTACCGGGTATCGGTGCCGTTTTCAGGACGGTGGTACGCGCCTTGGGTTTCGCGAAACTGGATTTTGCCTTGCTGTTCATGAGTTCCTCTTGATTTATGATTGACTCGCATCTGTTTCAACAATGCTGCCTGAAAACTTCAAATTCAAGCACTGAAGGCTATTCACCTTCCAATGTTTTATTCTGTCCGCCACTTCTCTTTAATTTTGTCACTACTGGATTATCCCATGTTCCGGTAATGCTGTATTCATAAGCGATGATTTGCCCGATCGGGTCCTTGAGCACCTTTTGCACCAACAGTGTGGTCAGGCCTACCACGGGTCCACCCAGTAACGCCACCGCGCCGGAAACCGTATCGCTCAGTACCGGCACGACGCGTACCCGCAATTTTTGAGTTTCGCTAGCCAGACTGGTTTCTCCCTGCATACTGACCTTGGCTGCAGGTCCATCCATCTTGAAATCACTGCTGCTGACAACCCCCTGACTGGCTTTCACATTCATTGAAATATCATCAAAGGCAAAACCTTCACTAAATACATCTCGAAAATCAAGGGTAATACGCCGTGGCAGCGCTTGCAAACTCAGGATGCCCAACAGCTTGCCGATCCCGGGTTCAATTTTCAGAAACTGTCCCTTGTGCGCTTCCAGCGACAAATTGCCGCTCAGGGATGGATAATGAATGTCCGCCGGGCTGCCATTCCATGAAAGTTGCCCTTTCAGCTCTGCCTTGCCACCCTTGACGCTATCAGGATGACCCACACGCGCCAGCAGTTTGCCGATATCGCTGGTTTCGAGCTGCAGGTTGAACTGACTTTTCGGTTGCTGCAGCCAGTCCTGCCAGACACCATCGAGCGAAAGAGAGGTTTCGGGCGTATTCAATTTCAGCTTGTTGATGCGCCAGTCACGCCCGCTCGGCGCGGCAACAAGCTCCAGGCGACCCAGCTGATTATTACGAATGCTGAAGTTTTCAGCAATAATATCCAAAGATGGAAATTCTGTACTTTCAGCAGCCGTGCCCGGCTCGCTCAGTTTGGGTGGTGCAGCCGAGGGAATGGAAAGCGATTTAAAACGCCCACTCACCTTCACTGTTCCGCCTGGTTTCCAGTTAACGCTACCGCTCATTTCCTGACTTTCAAGCGCAGCTTGCCAACCACCATCCAGTCTCCAGGCATTCACACTCATATCCCTGAAGCGTTTACCATAAGCATCGAGCACCGACAGCTTCAAATTGGCGCCATCGACTGCAAACCCCTCGCCATTACTTCCTTTCCCGTTTGATAACTCACGCCAGTGATCAATATCAAGATAAGGCAGCGAACCATTCAACCAGATGCCATTTTTTGGCAAATCAACCGGGCCGCCGCCACCCAGACGAATGGCGCCACGCTGCACCTTCATCTGCCCATTCTGCTGGCTGCGCGCCAGTTGTGCCGTCAGCACATTGCCATAGCTGAAACTGATGACATCCTGATCCAGGACTGACGTTTTGCGCTCCAGTCGCAACATGACGCTGTCCAATGCACTTTTGTTGAGAGGCAGAGGCAAACTGCTGCTCAGCCCCTTCAAATTTGAAGTAAATACGGCATTGGCCAGCTTCTTGCGCAAGGCAATCGAAGCATTCCAGCTTGCACCTCCCTGCAGGTGCTGCAGCATCGGGTGCGGGAAAGCTTTACTCAACCCCTCTACCGTTGCCTTGCCATTGGCGCCGATCTGGATCACACCCTGCCTGGTAACCGCCTTGATATTTGCCGGCCCGCCAAGAAGTTGTGCGCTTAGACCGGGAATGACGACCGACGAACCGGTAAACTGGAGCTCGCCATTGACCTGATCCAGCGCTGGCATGCCCTCGCCCAGCATTACCTTGTTATTCTGAAACAGGTAACTGCCAGTGACACTGATATCGTCCAGACGACGCAGGGGGATTTTCAGGCCCAGTTTGAATTTTCCATTGCCACCAGCACTCATGCCTTGGCTGAAGCCGTCAATCATGGCATTGACCGGGCTTTGGTCGATGAATTTCAGCATATCCTGAGTCGGCCCCTGTGCTTCGCCATCGACAAGAAGCATTTCTTCCATAACCAGCAGATCCGGTATCCAGACATGGACCTTGCCGAACTGCATGCCATAGGTATGGCCCGCATGGGCATAAATATCCATGCGTTTTCCGCGAAACAGCAGATCAACGACAATACCTTCGATCTCAGGCCATCCCGGCGCATATTCAAGCCGACCACCTTTAGCCTTGACCGCCACTTCAAACAGGCCCGATTTGCCATCCTCGAAGGGAAATTTAGCCAGATCACCCTTCAACTTCAATTGCACATCACTGGCATGACCCGCCTTGAGAGAACGCGCCAGCCAGTCTCGCGTCTCCTGCCCCACCACCAGCGGCATATAGTGGCTGACGAAACGCGCATCAGCACGATTGAACCTGGCGCTTAGATCAATCTGACCCGGCCCTTCACTGCTGGCGCGAAAAGAACCAAAAGCCGTACCGGCAAAATGATCATTGGTAAGCGAGGCGTTGCTTAATTTGAATTCGTGCTGCCCCCCTTTTTTATTCCAGCCAAGCTGAGCGGTCAGCGTCTCCAGTTCCAGAGCATGATCAAACACTCCAGGGGATATCAGGCTGAACTGACGTGAATTTATATTCAGACTCCCGCCTTTTTCATTTAAATCCAGATACCCGCTCAAATTGGAAAAACCGGGCAATTCAGCACCTGAACCAAGTGAATAGGGGCGAAGCGCAAGATGGGAAAACTCACCCTTGGCCGCATAGTGCTTCAAATCTGGCCATGATCCATCCCAGCTCGCGGTGATTTCTCGTAGCGATCCCTTTGGTTGCAGTTGCCGCAAAGTCGCACGCATTTCATCGCCGACAGGCAAATAACTGGAAAGCTCAACCAAGGGAGCAAGCTCAAGAACACTGACTTTCAGCTCACCCTGAGCAGGTTTCTTGCCACGCACAGGGAGCATTTTCACGCTGGCGCTGGCCGGCCCAAAAGCCGTGCCATCGTGGAGACGAAAACCGAAACCGCTGCCTTGAACCAGTTGCCCCGGCGCAATGTCCGCAAAATTCAGGCGTCCGCTGAGCTCGGCCATATCCAGTTGAGGCAAGTCAGGGCGCAAGCGCGCCAGTACATTGTTGAGTTTCAGATCGGCAGTCAGACCTTTCAGTTTTTTACCATCCAGGCTAAGCCACAGGCGCACAGCACCGTTACCGCGCTCCAATTGAAAAGGCAGATCCACCCAGCTTTTCCACTGACTGACATCGGTGTAATCAAGCCGGGTATAAAGCGTGCCTGACCAGCCCGAAATATCGCCCAGATTATCCCCTTTCAAATCACCACGCAGATCAAATGGCAAGGCAAGAAACGGAGGAGGTGCAGCGTGCAGGCCAAAGCGGTGCCGCTTGCCACGATTTTCCAGGCGTAGATCAAGCTGCTTCAATTCCAGCAAGGGCGCCTGCCGCAGCTCGTCCTGCCAAGTCAGGGTTGCCCCACGCACGATAATGCGATGCTGGCGCAGCAACCAGTCTGCAAAACCGCTCTCGCTGCCGGGCTGGTTTACCCACACGCCGCCAACAAAGATCTCGCCCCTGGCAGTCCTGCGCAGCGCCAGATTGGGCCGGTCTATTTCCAGCGAATGGAGACGGATTTCGCCCCTCACCAGGTTCCACCAGGCCAGCGTCCCTTCGATGTGCTCCAGACGCAGGGCAGGATTTCCGGCTGCATCATAGACATCAACTTCGCGCATGTTGAGATGTGGCCGCAAGCCATCCCAACCACCATTCATCATGCCAATGGTGACACGCTGCCCTGCTGCCTGGCTGATAGAGCTGGCGATCATTTCGCGGTAGTCGGCGATATTGGGCAGCAGCCAGTAGCGCAGACCCAATACGATTCCGGCAAAAAACAGTCCGCTCAGAATCAGTGCTGAGACAAGAAAACGGTGCAGCCAACGGGCGGTGGTTTTGAGCATAGCTTCTTGGAATAAAAAAACCGCAGAGGAAAGATTCCACTGCGGTTCAATTATACGCCGGGTATCGCTTACTTGACTGCGGCCTTGAGTTGCTCCAGGATCGCTGGGTTTTCAAGTGTTGACGTGTCGGACGTAATCTCTTCGCCCTTCGCCAGTGCGCGCAACAGACGCCGCATAATCTTGCCTGAACGCGTCTTGGGCAGATTGTCACCAAAACGAATTTCGTCCGGCTTGGCAATAGGCCCGATTTCCTTGCCCACCCAGTCACGAAGTTGAGCAGCAATCTGCCTGGCCGCATCGCCTTCAGGCCGGGCACCTTTCAGCACCACATAGGCCACCACGGATTCACCCTTGATTTCATGTGGCTTGCCCACCACAGCCGCCTCCGCCACCAGCGGATTGGCCACCAGGGCAGATTCGATCTCCATGGTCCCGAGTCGGTGCCCGGAAACGTTCAGCACGTCGTCGATGCGGCCCATGATCCAGTAATAACCGTCATTGTCGCGGTGAGAAGAATCGCCAGCGAGGTAATACTTGCCGCCCAGTTCCTCGGGAAAATAGGTCTTCTTGAAACGCTCAGGATCGCCCCACAGTGTCCGCAGCTGCGACGGGAAAGGCCGCTTGATCACCAGGAATCCGCCATGGCCCTTCTCAACCGGATGGCCGACTTCGTCCACGATATCGACCATGATGCCGGGCAACGGCAAGGTGCATGAACCGGGCTTGGTCTCCACTGCGCCGGGCAGCGGCGCGATCATGTGGCTGCCGGTTTCGGTCTGCCACCAGGTATCGACAATGGGGCAGCGCTCCTGCCCCACCACCTCGTGGTACCACATCCAGGCTTCGGGGTTGATCGGCTCACCCACCGTGCCCAGCAGGCGCAGCGAGGAGAGATCGTATTGTTTGGGCAAATCACCGCCCAGCTTGATCAGCGAGCGAATCGCCGTAGGCGCGGTGTAGAAGGTGGTGACCTTGTGATCCTGGATCACTTTCCAGAAACGACCGGCATCAGGGTAAGTAGGAATCCCCTCGAAAATCACTTCGGTAGCGCCCATCGCCAGCGGGCCATAGGCCACATAAGTATGGCCGGTGATCCAGCCCACGTCGGCGGTACACCAGTAAATATCGTTCGGCTTGTAGTCGAACACCCATTTCATGGAAAGAATGGCACCGAGCAGAAAACCGCCGGTCGAGTGCTGTACGCCCTTGGGTTTTCCGGTCGAACCGGAAGTGTAAAGGATGAATAAAGGATCTTCCGCGCTCACCCAGGTCGGCTCGCAGCTTGCGGCCTGGTTCTGGACCAGATCGTGCCACCACAGGTCACGGTCGGCATCCCATTTGGTTGCGCCGCCACTGCGGCGGTAAACCACCACTTTCCTGACGCATTCGCAACCGCCCGTGGCGAGCGCCTCGTCCACCGCAGCCTTGAGCGGAATCGCCTTGCCGCCGCGCATACTCTCGTCAGCTGTGATGATCGCCTTGGCGCCGGCATCGATAATGCGCTCGTGCAGGCTCTTGGCTGAGAAACCACCGAACACCACGGAATGAATCGCGCCAATCCGGGCGCAAGCCTGCATGGCAACCACGGCCTCGACCGACATCGGCATGTAAATAATGACGCGGTCGCCCTTGACGATGTCGAGCGACTTCAGGCCATTGGCAAACTGGCACACGCGCTGGTGCAGTTCCTTGTAGCTGACATGCGTAACCTTGCCGTCGTCCGCCTCGAAAATGATCGCGGTTTTGTCGCCCTGCGTTGGCAGGTGCTTGTCGAGGCAATTGTAGGAGACATTCATCTCGCCATCGTGAAACCAGCGGTAAAACGGCGCCTTGCTTTCATCCAGCACTTGAGTAAAAGGTTTTTTCCACTCGATGTGCTCACGCGCCAATCCGCCCCAGAACCCCTCATAATCCTCCGCCGCCTGAGCACACAGCGCGTTGTAAGCTGACATCCCGGAAACATTGGCCTGAGCCTGAAATTCATCACTCGGCGGAAACACGCGGGTTTCGTGCAGCACAGATTCAATCGACGCCATGTTTTTCTTCTCCTCAACGGGTTAGGGATACAATAACGGCTAATAATATCGCTTTACGCCAGCGCTTTCCACAACCCAAATCATATATCTTATACAAGACCAAGAAACTCATCATGAGCTCGCCATCGATCATATCCGACCAGACCCTCATCGAATCCGGGTTACATCACAGCCGCTATTTGCAGCGTCTGGCGCAAAGCAACCCGCCCCTGCTGGATGAACTGCAAAGCGAACTGCAAAGCGATCTGCATACCCCCTGGAATGCCGAATCGATGAGAGCCGCGCTTGCCGCTGCCGAAATCAGCGACGAAGCCAGCCTCAAATCCGCCCTGAGAATGCTGCGCAAGCGCGTCATGCTGCGCCTGATCGTGCGCGATATCGGCGGTCTGGCTGACTTGCGCGAAGTCATGGACAACGCCACGCAACTGGCCGAAATCACAACCGCTTGTGCGCTTGAACATTTGACGCTCTGGCTGGAAGCACAGTATGGTCAGCCCATCGGTGAAGAAAGTGGCACCCTTCAGGATCTGATCGTCGTTGGTATGGGCAAGCTGGGCGGTGGCGAACTCAATGTTTCGTCGGATATCGACCTGATTTTCGCCTATCCGGAAGAAGGTGAAACCACCGGCCCCCGCCATGTCAGCAACCACGAGTATTTCACCGTGCTGGGCAAGAAACTGATCACCGCCCTGAACGAGAACACGCAGGATGGCTTTGTCTTTCGCGTCGACATGCGGCTGCGGCCCTATGGCGATTCCGGGCCGCTGGTGGCCAGCTTTGCCATGCTGGAGAACTACTATCTCACCCAGGGCCGGGAATGGGAGCGTTATGCCTGGATCAAGGGCCGCCCCATCTGCGGCAGTCAGTATCAGGAGCTGGCTGACATGCTGCGCCCTTTCGTGTTCCGCAAGTACCTGGATTTCGGCGCCTTTTCCTCGATGCGCGAACTGCATGCGCAAATCCGCCGCGAAGTGCAGCGCCGCGAACTTGACGACAATATCAAACTCGGCCCCGGCGGCATCCGCGAAATCGAATTCATCACCCAGGTATTCCAGCTGATCCGCGGCGGCAAGGAACCAGCCTTGCAGACGCGCTCCACCCTGGAAGCCATGGACCTGATCGCCCAGCGCGAGCTGATGCAGCCCAAGGCCGTCTATGAATTGCGCGAAGCCTATGTCTTTCTGCGCAATCTGGAACACCGCCTGCAATATCTCGAGGACGCCCAGACCCAGACCCTGCCCGGCAACGAAAGTGACCGCCAGCTGATTGCATCAGCCATGCATTTTGATAACTGGCATGATTTTTTTGCGGCGCTCAATGTTCATCGCCAGAAAGTGACGCGTCATTTCGAACAGGTGTTCGCCGCACCGCACAGCCAGCAGCAGAGCCATCCCTTAACCGGACTGTGGCAGGGGTCGCTGGAAGATACCGATGCTGCTGGCCGGCTCGAGGAACTGGGTTACAAGGATGGGAGCGGAACATTCCAGCGCTTGGCCAGCCTGCGCCAGAGCAATCGCTACAAACAGCTGCCGGATACCAGCCGCAGCCGTTTCGATGCCCTGCTGCCGCCGCTGATTGAAGTTGCGGCGTCCTTCCCCAACCCCGACGAAACACTGGAGCGCATTCTCCGGCTGCTGGAAAACATCAGCCGCCGTGCCGCCTACCTTGCCCTGCTGCTGGAATATCCGCAGACACTAAACCAGGTTGCCCGGCTGTGCAGCACCAGCCCGTGGGTCTCCGACTATCTCACCCAGCACCCGGTGCTGCTGGATGAACTGCTCGATATTCGCACGCTTCACGCGGCCCCGGACCGCGAAAAAGCCAAAGCCGAACTGCGCGCCTTGCTGGATGGCGCCGAGGGCGACACCGAAAGACAGATGGATATCCTGCGCCACTTCAAGCAGACCCAGATTTTCCGCCTGGTTGCCCAGGATCTGGCTGAGGTGTTGCCGCTCGAACGGCTCTCCGATCACCTCAGCGATCTGGCGGACATGATCCTGGATGAAACTCTGCGCCTGTGCTGGCAGGGTTTGCGCGTCAGGCACCGCGATCAGCCGCGTTTCTCGATCATCGGTTACGGCAAGCTGGGCGGCAAGGAAATCGGCTATGTCTCCGACCTGGATATTATTTTCCTCTACGACGATGATGCACAGGAAGCCGCGGAGGTTTATGCCAAGCTGGGGCAGCGCATGAATTCCTGGCTCACCAGCCTGACCCCCGCCGGCATGCTCTACGACACGGACTTGCGTCTCAGACCCAACGGCGCCAGCGGGCTCCTGGTCAGCTCGGTCGACGCCTTTACCCAGTATCAGCACACCCAGGCCTGGGTGTGGGAACACCAGGCCCTGACGCGCGCCCGGTATTGCGCCGGCGATGCGGAAATCGGCGCGCGTTTCGAACAGATTCGCCATGAAGTACTGATTCGCGAACGCGATACTGCGGCGCTGAAAAAAGAAGTGCTGGAAATGCGTCAGAAAATGCTCGACGCCCATCCCAACAACAGCGGCCAGTTCGACCTCAAGCATGACCGTGGCGGCATCATCGACGTGGAATTTACGGTGCAGTATCTGGTCCTCGCCCATGCCCACAAACACCCGGAACTGACGCGCAATATCGGCAATCTGGCGTTGCTCAGCCTTGCTGCGGAACTGGGTTTAATTTCGGTCGAACAGGCCGAGAGCGCACGCGACGCCTACCGCCATTTTCGCCAGTGGCAGCATGCACTGCGCCTGCAGAGTTCCGAATATGCCCGCATCACAGCCGAGCAGGCGGCACCTTTCGTGTCTGGGGTAAAGGCGCTGTGGCAAACCGTGTTTGAGGAAACCTAGATGTACATCGTCGCCATCGGCTGGCTATATGTAGTAGTGATGATGTCTGTCACCGAAACCAGCTTTATCGCCGGACTGATGACTTTCCTTTTTTATGGACTGGTGCCGCTGGCCATTTTTCTCTGGCTCTTCGGCACGCCTCAGCGCAGGCGTTCAATGGCTGCCAAGCAGAACGCCGACCAGCCAGATGGTACCGATACCAAGCCCGATTAGTGTCACCTGCTGGATAGTCGCCTTGATTTCCGGACGCTTGTGCAGGCCAGGAATCAGGTCCGCCACCGCCACATAAATCATGCTGGCCGCGGCAATGCCGAGGAAATAAGGCACCACTCCCTGCATCGATTGCAGGGCAAAATATGCCAGCACACCACCCACCAGCGTTGCCATGCTCGACAGCAGATTGAAGGTAAACGCCTGACGCCTGGTATAGCCGGAATGCAGCAGAATCAGGAAATCGCCCACCTCTTGTGGAATCTCGTGCGCGATGATGGCCAGCGAAGTCACGATGCCCACCTGCACATCCACCATGAAGGCGGCAGCAATCAGAATACCATCTACAAAATTGTGGAAAGTATCCCCCACCATGATCATCATGCCGCTTCGACCGTGATCGGTATGTCCGTCATGAATGCCGTGTACTTCGCACTCGTCGGTATGGTGGCAATGGCGCCACAGCACCAATTTTTCCAAAGTAAAAAACAGCAGGATGCCAAACAGGACCGTTCCCGCCATGGTATGCACATCACTGTTCAACTCGAAGGCGTGCGGCAGAATCTCCAGAAATACTGCACCCAGCAAGGCGCCAATCGCATAGCTCACCAACAGCGGCACCATCGAAGCGCGTGCAGAAAAAGCAAACAGTGCGGCAGCGGCAACACTTAAGGCTCCACCGAGCAGGCTGGCGACAATGATCCAGGTTAGTGTGGACATAAAATGGGTGTTATTTTTTCAAAAAAGGAGATTATACGTCAGCTGTCAAGCCACAGCAGAGAAGCCATACGGCCAGTCGCGCCGTCGCGTCGATAGGAATAAAAACGTTCCGCATCGGTATACGTGCAAAAATCACCGCCAAAAACCTGTTTCACTCCTGCCCGCGCCAATCTCTGCCGCGCCAGCGAATAGATATCGGCCAGCCACTTGCCGGGTCTGGCCGGAGAATGAGGGGTTTGAGGCGAAGGCACAAAGGCCGACGCGGCTGCGGGGTCCTGCGCCATAAATGCTTGCCGCACTTCCTCACCCACTTCGAACGCCTGCGGGCCGATGGCCGGGCCGAGCCAGGCCAGAATTTCGCCAGGCTCGACAACCATGGCTGCCACTGCCGCTTCCAGCACACCATCCGCCAGGCCACGCCAACCGGCATGCGCAGCGGCGACGACCATGCCTGCCCGGTCACAAAAAAGAACAGGCAGGCAATCAGCCGTCAGAACGGCACAAATACGGCCCGTTTGACGACTGATGCTGCCATCTGCTTCGGGTATACCCGCAACCTGATCTGCAGTGGCGATGCCGCAGCCATGAATCTGTTTCAACCACAGCGGCTCTGCTGGCAGATATGCACGCAGTTCAGCTCGATTTGCGGCCACAGCCGCGGGATCGTCCCCGACATGGTCGCCCAGGTTTAAGCTGGCATAAGGGGCGGCGCTCACCCCGCCGCGCCGCGTCGTCACCCTTGCCTGAACATGATCAGGCGCCGGCCAGTCGGGAATCAGAAAATCCATCTGCTGCTCATTCCTCGGCGTTGCTGCGCAATTCCTTCAGCAACTGCGCCATGTCGGCGGGTATGTCGACACTCCATTCCATAGCCTCTCCGCTATCCGGATGAATCAGACCGAGGCGTGTGGCGTGCAGCGCCTGACGCTTGAATTTCTTCATCATGTCACGCAATGCCGGGGTGGTATTCATGCCCTTGCCTGCATACACCGGGTCGCCGAACATTGGGTGGCCGATGTGCAGCATGTGCACCCGGATCTGATGCGTCCGTCCGGTTTCGAGCTGGCAGCGAACCAGTGAATGATGCGCGAACCACTCTTCCACCACGAAATGGGTCATGGCTGGCTTGCCACCTGAAATCACGGTCATTTTGGTACGCTGTGAAGGATGACGCCCGATCGGCGCATCGACACTGCCATCTCTTTCTGGTCGCCCCTGAATAACGGCAAGATATTCGCGCTTCACCGTATGTGCCTGCAACTGGCGCACCAGATCGGTCTGAGCAGTGAGCGTTTTTGCCACCACCAGCAGGCCGCTGGTGTCCTTGTCTAGCCGGTGCACGATGCCGGCGCGGGGAATGCCCGCCAACCGGGGGGCGTGGTGCAACAGCGCATTGAGCATGGTACCCTGCCAGTTGCCGCTGCCGGGGTGAACCACCAGCCCGGCGGGCTTGTTGATCACCAGCAACGCATCATCTTCGTACACGATGTCGAGCGCGATATCCTCGGGCTGAAAAGCCAGTTCTTCCGCTGCCAGTTGCGTTCGCACCTCGGCCTGATCACCTTCCCACACGGTCTTTCTGGTTGAGACAACCTCGCCATTCAAGGTGACATGGCCCTCCTTGATCCAGTTTTGCAGGCGGCTGCGGGAATATTCCGGCAGCAAGTTCGAAAGAGCCTGATCCAGACGCAGGCCGCTGCAGTCAGCGGGAATCTCCAGTTGAAGAGGCTGGAGTTGGGGGTCGTTTCGGTTATAATCGGTCAACTTTTGGATGGATTCAGTCATGAAGCGTAGTTTAGCGTTAATTTTGCTGGTTCTGGTGGCCGGATGCGGTCTTTTCCCTGAAACCCAGGATGAAACCAAGGGCTGGTCGGCCCAGAAGCTCTACTCGGAAGCCAAGAGCGAGATGGGCGATGGCAATTACACCAAGGCCATCAAGTATTTCGAAACCCTTGAAGCGCGCTACCCCTATGGCCGTTATGCCCAGCAGTCCCAACTTGAGGTGGCTTATGCCTATTTCAAGGACAATGAACCGATTTCTGCCATTGCCGCCTGCGATCGCTTCATCAAGCTGCACCCCAATCACCCCAATGTAGACTATGCCTACTACCTGAAAGGCTTGGCCAATTTCAATGAAGACCTGGGACTGCTGGGCGCCATCGCCAATCAGGACCTCTCGGAGCGCGATCCCAAGGCAGCCAAGGACTCGTTCGACGCCTTCAAGGAACTGGTAACCCGCTTTCCAAACAGCAAATACACACCAGATGCGACACTACGCATGAATTACCTGGTCAATGCGCTTGCTTCGAATGAAGTACACGTCGCACGCTACTACGCACGGCGCGGCGCCCATGTGGCAGCAGTGAATCGTGCCCAGGCAGCCCTGCAACATTACCCTCAGGCCCCGGCTACAGAAGAAGCTCTGGCCATCATGGTCAAATCCTATGACGCTCTGGGCCTGATTGAATTGCGTGACGACGCACGCAGGGTGCTGGTCAAAAACCACCCCAACAGCAAGTATCTTGGAGAAATAACCCAGGAAGCAAAGCCCTGGTGGAAACTCTGGTAAGACTCTTTCAGGATCGCCCTCGGCACATCGAGGTTGATCCTGACTCCGGCAGCAAACTTTAAATCGCCGCTTCGTCGGTTTCTCCAGTACGGATACGCACCACTTTTTCCACCGTGGACACAAAAATCTTGCCGTCGCCGATCTTGCCAGTGCGCGCAGCACTGACTATGGCGTCCAGCACCGCATCCGCCTGGGTGGCTGTAACCACCACCTCGATTTTCACCTTCGGCAGGAAATCCACCACATACTCGGCCCCACGATAAAGCTCGGTATGGCCTTTCTGGCGCCCGAACCCCTTGACCTCGGTCACGGTCAGACCGGTCACGCCGATTTCCGACAAGGCTTCGCGTACTTCGTCGAGTTTGAACGGTTTGATGATGGCTTCGATTTTTTTCATGTTTTAGTCTCCTGATTATTCTTTCCACGGACGGTATTTCGATGTGATGGGATAACGCCGGTCCTTGCCAAATCCGCGCGGCGTGATGCGCACGCCTACCGGTGCCTGCCGTCGCTTGTATTCACTCAGGTCAATCAGCTTGATCACACGCCGCACGTCGTGTTCGTCAAACCCCATTGCAATGATGTCATGTGGACACATGTCGTGCTCGACATAAGCTTCCAGTATGACATCCAGCACTTCATACGGCGGCAGGCTATCCTGATCGGTCTGGTTCTGGCGCAACTCGGCCGAGGGCGCACGGACAATAACACGCTCCGGAATGGCAGGGCCTATCTGATTGCGGTAACGCGCCAGGCGATACACCAGCATCTTCGGCACGTCCTTCAGCACCGCGAAGCCACCGGCCATGTCGCCATAAAGTGTGGCATAACCGACCGCCATTTCGCTCTTGTTGCCGGTAGTAAGCACGATAGACCCGAACTTGTTGGATAACGCCATCAGCAAGGTGCCGCGAATGCGCGCCTGAATGTTTTCCTCGGCAGTATCAAATGGCAAACGATCAAACTCATCGGCCAAACTATCTAGAAAGGCATCAAACACCGGCTTGATGGAAATTTCGCTGTATTGTACGCCCAGTGTGCCTGCCATCGTCTCCGCATCATGAAGGCTGATATCCGCCGTGAACTGCGAGGGCATCATCACGGCACGAACACGGTCCGCCCCTAGGGCATCCACGGCAATCGCCAGCACCAGAGCCGAGTCGATACCGCCAGAAAGTCCCAGCAACACACCCGGAAAACCGTTTTTATTGACATAATCACTGACCCCGAGACACAGGGCGCGATATACATTCTCTTCCAGAGCGTGCTCCGGAACAATTTCGCCCAGCTGCGGCGCATCATTCTCGAACTCCACTACCCGCAGCGCTTCCTCAAATGCGGGTAACTGGTGCACCAGATTGCCACTCGCATCCATGACGAAAGAAGCACCGTCAAATACCAGTTCATCCTGGCCGCCGACCAGATTGACATAAACCACCGGCAATCCGCATTCTCCGATGCGCTCGCGCACCGCCTCATAGCGTGAAATCTGCTTGTTCATGTGATAGGGAGAAGCATTCAATACCAGCAACACCTTGGCGCCAGCCTGGCTGGCGCATACCGAGGCGCCCTCCTCCCAGATATCGGCACAGATATTGATGCCGAACTGCACGCCATCAACGACGAACGAGCAAGCCTCGGTGCCGGGAGAAAAATAGCGGACTTCATCAAAAACCGAGTGATTCGGTAGTTGCTGCTTGTAATAAGTGGCCACGATCCTGCCGGACTGCAACACCGAAGCCGCATTAAAATACTTACCATTATCCTGCTGCGGATGACCGACGACCACCGCGATCCCATCAATGCTCTGGGCAAGTTCGAATAGCGCCGCGTCACAGGCACTATAGAAGCCATCGCGCAGCAGCAAATCTTCAGGCGGATAGCCGGCAAGGGACAATTCAGGCGTGACCAGCACTTGCGCGCCCATCTCTTTGGCACGATTAGCATATTCGCGAATTTTCGCGGCGTTGCCGCTCAGATCACCAACGATGCAGTTGATTTGGGCAATAGCGATTTTCATGCGTGATTAATTCAAATGATCTGGTTAAGAACAATAGCCGCTTGTAACAGCACAATCCAGAATTATAAGGTTGCCCCCGTCATTCCGCTCATCTCTGATGCAATTACCCAGCTTCATTTTGGTCAATACTTTCCAGAACGCGGGAACGCCAATTTAGCACCGCAGTATGCATGAACATCTTGCTCGCCAACTGAGGAAATTCGGTGCGTATCACATCGGCAGCAAACTGCGATAGAAAGCGCGCCTTTAACTGAGCGCGCGCTCGATCAACACCGATTTCGGCATAGGGGGAGGAAGCCAACAGAAGGAATCCGTCGTCCGGGATGCGTCCGGCCTTCATGTTGGACTCAATAATTCCCGCAGCCTTTCGAATCGGATCGGCCAGATCAGGGCTATAGGGTCCTATAATCAAGGCAAGATTAGGCATGTGCAGAAAATCGAAGCCGCGCCCGACGCACATCATCCATTCTCGGTGCTCAATATTGAGCGCACGGACAGTGTGCTTGACCTCGTCAACATGAGCGATATTGCCCAAAATCAGAGGCAGCAGATCCCGTCTCACCTGACCCGGCATGTCCGGGAAAAGCTTTTCCAGACGCAGTTCAAGGGTGTTTGCATCCTGTGGCGTGAGCTGTGCCACATCCAGCAAATCGCCGTTCGCACCATGCAGGATCAGCGCATCTTCATCCGTCTCAAAACCACACACAATCGGATAAACAGTGCCATGACCCAAGCCAAAAACATATTCTACCTGCTGCTTGATGGCATAAGTATGCGCAATGGCAGCCTCTGTATCGTAGCAAAACCCGGCACAACCACGGTGCTTGTCTCCTTTTGAAAAATGGTAAGTGATCAGAACCAGCACCCTTCGCCCGGTAGAAACAACGCTATGAACGTGATTGGCAAGCACTTCTCCGAGATGAGGCCAGCCCAGATTGAACATGCCACCCAGATTGCGTATTGGAGTCAGGATACCAGGTGGGGTATTAGTGGCGACGGGAATATTGATGCGCCCATCCATGCATTTGAGCACGACAATGTCTGAAGTGTGTTTAGCGAGATAGCGTTCACGCGCCAGAAACATCTCCGGATTACTGAATGCAGCAGAATGCCTGCTTGCCAGATCCCAAAGCCACTCGATGCGCTCGTTGATGGGTTTACTATGAATATCCATGTCACACTCCCTGAAATTCAGAAGAAAATGCCTGAATCATTGGCTCGCGTCAAATCCACTTTTTTATTAGTTCAAATGGAAAGATTTATGCGCCACACTAAAATCACCGCCCGTACCAGAGACGATGACACTACCGACCTTGCTGACGGCTCTTGCCTCGCCAAAAACAACCCGCGATGAGCGCGATAGACGACTCAACATCCAGTTGGGTTTGCTACTCACGGAAACACTTTCGCCGGCGCTGCGAGAAACCTTGTCAGGCATCCAGCATGAGCTACTCGAACGCGGCGGCGAGCTTGCCATGCCGAGCCATGCGTTTATCCACGAAACCCACGTGCTGCGGCAGAGCAAAGTAAACTAGCGGGCACGATCCAACTGTTCGCACAAGTGTTCTGCGCCTTCCAGTATTCGCGGTGTCTGACGCTGTATCAAATCAGGGTGAATAAAATACATCTGCTCTTTGCGAACGGCACGCATGCCAGAAAAACGCCGCCAGCTTTTCCACACCTGCTCGTTCTGGTACAAACCGCCGCTGGCGAAAATCACTTCCGGGTCCAGGCTCACCACAGATTCCATTGAAATGGTCGGCGTCAGATTCGTCAGTACGGCGAAAATATTCCGTCCGCCACAAAGCTCGATGACATCGTTGATCAAGTGCTCCCCATTCACAGTCATGAGTGGAGCATCCCATATCTGGTAAAAAACACTGACCGGTTTGCGAGCAGCGAATTTATTTTTCAGCCTGGCCATGCGCTGTTCAAATCCGGTTGCGGCCCGCTTTGCCTTCACATCAGTCCCGGCAAGCCGACCGACTGCGCGCAATAATCGAGGGATATCCTGCAAATGCCGGGGTTCGGTAACAAAAATCCTGACACCCAGGCGCTCCAGTTGAGCCAGGTCCCCGCTATGGTTGCCACTTTGCCAGGCAAGCACAAGATCGGGTTTCAGGGCCAGGATGCGCTCAATATCCACCTTGCCCGAATCGCCCAAGGGCTGGATGCGTTTCGCTGCAGGAGGATAATCGCTGAACGCAGTCACGCCAACAACGAAACTGCCCGCTCCCGCTGCGAATGCCAATTCGGTTGCATGGGGTGCCAGGCTGACAATCCGTCGCGCCGGTTGCGAGAGGCTGACGGTCACCCCCCTGTCATCCTGGGCAGAGACTTGCTGCGCCCAGGCTGGCGGGGTAATCAACAGCAAACAGGCTGCGCAGATCAGGCGCAGCATAGGTCCTTACAACTGGCCGTTATGAAATACCAGGCTCGGCAATGCCGTAGGACCCTCGCCTTCGATATGAATCCGGGTAATGGCCGAGTTGCTGACCTGAATACGGAAAATATGGTCCATCGGCATTCCCAGCACATAGGCCATGATCATGCGAATCACTCCGGCATGAGCCACAACCAGGACGTGTTCACCCTTGTATTCCTTGACCAGGGTATGCCACACCGCGCTCACCCGTGCGGCAAATTCGGTCAGCGGTTCAGCACCAATGGGATGATGATGCAAGGGGTCACGCCAGAAGCGCAACAGAGTATCCGGATCATTTTCCATCAACTGTTGCGGCGTCTTGCCTTCCCACTCGCCAAATCCAAGTTCCATCAGGCGCTTGTCCTCACTGACCGGAATCTGCCATTTCTCTGCCAGTTCGTGAGAAAACGCCGCGCAACGCGCCAGCGGAGAAGTAGCTATGTGCTGCCAGGGATGGTTCTCGCCCACGGCAGCCCGCATCTGTTTCCAGCCTTCCTCGCTAAGGGGATCATCACTCTGGCCGCGATATTTCTTGCCACCCACTGGCTCACCGTGGCGCATCAAATCTATGGTTGTTATTTTCATTTAAGTGTCTTTCCATCAAAGTAAAATTAGGCGCCAGTCCAACGCACCAGAGCAATTAACAGCAATACTACCAGCCACAACATCAGCGTACGCCAAATCAGGCTGATCGCGCTATCCATATAATCAACATCGGCATCATCACCCAGCCCGATTTCGGGGCGAGATTCAATTCCATCGAAGGTCTCAACAGGTTCTCCCAGCCTGACACCTATTGCACCTGCGCCACTGGCAAGCACGATGCCAAGCCCCTCCTCCATCCATTGCTTTGCCTGAGAACGCCAGCAGTACATGGCATCCTCGAAATCGCCCATGATCGCGAAACTGAGGGCTGTCAGACGGGCCGGAAGCCACTCCATCCAGGCAAAGACACGAACTGAAAAGTTTCCGAAATTTCCGAATTCCTGCTCATTAAGCCCACCCCATTTCTGTGCCAGAATCTGGGCCAAACGATAAAGCAACGCTCCCGCGGGGCCCAACAACATAAACCAGAGAATGATACCAAATAGCTTGCGATATGCCGTGATCAGGATTTCTTCAATTCCGAGACGAGCAACTTCGGTTGCAGAAAGATTTGAGCTTTCACGCCCCACCCATTGTTCAAGCAGCGACCGCGCCTGATCAAGCTGCTGGTTGCGCAGCGCAGAGACGACTGCTGCTGCATTGGCTCCCAGTGTGCCGAACCCCATCAGGAAGTACAGCACAATGAGGCTCCACATCCACCCCAACGGGCCACTCATAGCCTGCAGCAACGTGGATATCAACACTACCAGAAGCACAAATGGAGCAAGTGCCAGAACCCATGCAAGCGCACCGTGGTGATGCTCGCCGGCGTTAAATTGCCGCTCAAGATAATTCGCATAACTGAAAAACCAGTCATACAGCCGCAGATTTCGTGTCAGCGGGCGAAAATATTCCAGCAATAGCGCACCAAGCAAAGCAGAAAAACTCATCACGGGCACTTTACTGAGTAACTTCCACGGTCAGAATTCCGTCCTGATACAACTCAACCGTTGGCAAATTGAGTTTCATATGATGTTCATCCAGATAATCGAGCATTGCGGAATAAGCCTTACCCGGAGCCAGCAGAGGCTGTGCCTTGACCTTGACCAGCACCACCTGCCTGGAAGGCACGATCCCGAAGGCAAGAGGATCACTTACCTTGACATTGGCTTCAACCAGATAACCCACCTGCGCACTCCAGTCACGCTTGGGCGTGGTGCGGGGATCATTCAGAAGCAAAGTGATGGCGGTACCCGCCTGTACTCCCTGCTGCTGCAAACGAGTCAGAACTTCCTGCTGTTTTTCCGGGAGTTTATAGTAATCGCCTTTTTGGGGCATGTAGGCATAGTGATAGGGACCGCGCTGAGCCAGTTCAAAACTGGCCTGATTAAACCCGCCCCACCACCAGAAAATCAAAATCAGGGGCAGTACAAATGCCAGCAAAAAAGGAATCCAGTGTTTCTTCATTCCAGGCAACCATGGTTTCATTGAGGGTCGAAAAGATACCACAGAACCCATCAGGCCGCCCTGAAAATGGCGCTGCGCATAGAGGTTACTTGTGGCCTATCACCTGGGCACGTGAGGCAGTTCGCTGGCGGCGCGATTCGAACAGGCAGATGCCTGCCGCTACCGAAACATTGAGACTCTCCACCGAGCCGAACATGGGGATGCGCACCAGTTCGTCGCAGTTTTCCCGCGTCAGGCGTCTCAGGCCTTCCCCTTCTGCACCCAGAACCATTGCTACGGGGCCGTCGAGCTTCATGCCGAAGAGATCCTTTTCCGCCTCACCCGCAGTTCCCACCACCCAGATACCCAGTTCCTGCAATTCGCGCAGGGTGCGTGCCAGATTGGTCACCGTAATGAACGGCACCGTCTCCGCCGCGCCGGATGCAACCTTGCGTACTGTCGGATTCAGCCCCACGGCACGATCCTTGGGCGCGATCACCGCATGCGCCCCCATGGCATCAGCCACCCGCAGGCAGGCGCCCAGATTATGGGGATCCTGCACTCCATCCAGCACCAGCAACAGGGCCGACTCTGATAAATTTTCCAGCACCCCGTCCAGCGTGTGAGGCAAAGCGACCAGTGCAGAGACTTTAGCCACGACACCCTGATGCTTGTCGCCGGCCATGCCATCGAGCCGCTGACGCGGAACCTGCATAATCTTCACGCCATTGGCTTCGGCCAGTTGCAGCAAATCGCGGCTGCGCGGGTCATGGCGCCCCTGGTCGAGATAAATTTCCTCCACGCTACCGGCATTCTGGCGCAAACGGCTGGTAACGGCATGAAAGCCGTAAATCAGAACAGACTGCGTCATTACTCCTGCCCTGTTTTGGCTTTTGGCTTACGCCGCGTCCCCGATGGCTGTGGTTTTGCGGCACGAGGCTTGGCAGAGCGGGGTTTGGCCGGTGATGCAGCGACCAGAGGACCTTCTTCCTTGACCACGGAAAAATCCACCTTGCTGGTTTCCAGATCCACACGCATCACCTTGACCTGTAACCGGTCGCCAAGGCGATAACGCTTTCCGGAACGCTCGCCCAACATCTGGTGTCTGGCCGCATCAAAGTGGAAATACTCGTCACCCAGGTCAGTCACATGCACCAGTCCCTCGGCATAGATATCGTCCAGCGCAACAAATACCCCAAAGCCGGTCACACCGCTGATGCTGCCAGTGAAGACTTCACCCACCTTGTCCTGCATGAAATAGCATTTGAGCCAGTTGTCCACATCGCGCGTGGCTTCGTCGGCACGGCGCTCGGTCATTGAGCAGTGCATGCCCAGCTCGTCCCACTTGCCGGGCTTGTATTTTTCACCCAGAAGCGCTGCCTTGATGGAACGATGCACCAGCAGATCGGGGTAGCGGCGGATCGGGGAAGTAAAATGCGTGTAGTTCTCGTAAGCCAGACCGAAATGCCCCACGTTGTCAGGGCTATAGACTGCCTGACGCAGGGAGCGCAGCATGACTGTCTGCAGCAACTGGGCATCTGGCCGGTTCTTGATCTGTTGCAACAGTTTAGCGTAATCCTTGGCGTGCGGGTCGTCGCCTCCGCCCAGATCAAGGCCGAAATCTGCCAGAAACTCGCGCAGATTCACCAGTTTTTCCGGGGTCGGTCCTTCGTGGATACGGTAAAGTGCCGGATGCTTATGCTTCTTTAGGAATTCCGAAGCGCACACGTTGGCGGCCAGCATGCATTCCTCGATCACACGATGTGCGTCGTTGCGGTGAACCGGCACAATCCTGTCGATCTTGCCCTGATCATTGAAAATCATCTGGGTTTCGATGGTCTCGAAATCAATCGCACCACGTTTCGCACGGGCCTTGACCAGCACCCTGAACAGCTTTTCCAGTTCCAGGATATGCGGCAGCAGTTCCTCGTTTTCCTTCGCAGCCTTGCCTTTTGGGTCGGCCAGCATCTCGGCCACAGTGGTATAAGTGAAGCGTTTGTGCGAATTCATCACCGCTGGATAAAAGCGGTATTTCTTGACCTCGCCGCTGCTGTTGATGTCCATTTCGCACACCATGCACAGCCGCTCTACATTGGGATTGATCGAACACAGTCCGTTGGAAAGCTCTTCCGGCAGCATCGGGATCACCCGGCGCGGGAAATACACCGAGTTGCCGCGCTCGATGGCTTCCTTGTCCAGCGGCTCGCCCGGCTTGACGTAATGACTGACATCGGCAATTGCCACGTACAGCTTCCAGCCACCCTTGCCGAGCAGCTTCCAGCCCTTGCCCAGCGGTTTGCAGAATACGGCATCGTCGAAATCGCGCGCAGTTTCGCCGTCGATGGTCACCAGCGGCAGATCGCGGATATCCTCGCGGCCTTCATAATCCTTCTTCTGCACCTTGGGCTTGAGTTTCTTCGCCGACTGCGCCACGTCCACCGGGAATTCATTGGGCAGATTATGCTTGCGCAGGGCGATCTCGATTTCCATGCCGGGGTCGGCATAATTGCCCAATATCTCGGCGATGCGACCGATGGGGCGGCTATGCTTCGAGGGCTGCTGAACCATTTCGACCATCACCACCTGGCCGGGCTTGGCGCCCTTGTCGGAGCCGGGCTCTATCAGGATTTCCTGGCTGATGCGCTTGTTTTCCGCTGTCACGAACAGGATGCCGTGTTCAACGTGAAGCCGCCCCACCAAAATCGCGTTAACGTGCTCCAGCACCTCGACGATGCTGCCTTCCGGCCGACCGCGCCGGTCCACGCCGATCTGCCGCGCCATGACGCGATCGCCGTGCAGCACCTTGTCCATCTGCTTGCCGGACAAAAACAGATCCGGGCTACCATCTTCGGGAACAAGGAAGCCAAAACCGTCGGCATGTCCCTGTACCGTGCCCTTGATGAGATCGAGTTTCTCCATCAGGCAGATCGCCCCCTTGCGGTTGCGCATGATCTGCCCGTCCCTTTCCATCGCCCTGAGGCGGCGGGAAAAGATGTCGGCTTCTTCCTCGTCAAGACCGAGCAGTTTGATCAGTTTCTCATCACTGATCGGGGCGCCCTGCTCTTCCAGCAACTGGAGAACAAACTCCCGGCTAGGCAAGGGCTTTTCATAATTCCGGCTTTCGCGCTCGAAATGTGGATCTTGAGTTTTGCCGCCTTTTTTAGCGGCCTTGCTATTTTGATTTGACAAAAGTTTCGTTTCCTATAAAATTCGCGTTTCTTGAAGCCCAGATGGCGGAATTGGTAGACGCGCACGGTTCAGGTCCGTGTGCCGCAAGGTGTGGAGGTTCGAGTCCTCTTCTGGGCACCAAATCAAAAAGGGCGGGTTCTTCGGAACCCGCCCTTTTTATTTACTCAAACGGATGCCTTAACACAATCGTCTCTTCCCGGTCAGGACCAGTGGAGATAATGTCAATCGGCACACCGCAAATCGCTTCCATACGTTTCAGATAGGCACGCGCATTAGCCGGCAACGCGTCATAATTCTTCACGCCAACCGTACTATCCTGCCAGCCCGGCATATCTTCGTAGATCGGCTCACATTTGGCCAGAGTTTCAGCACCCACTGGGAGAATATCGGTCATGCCGCCATCCACCTTATAACCGGTACACAGACGCACTGTTTCCATGCCGTCCATCACATCCAGCTTGGTGACGCACAGGCCAGTCACGCCATTGATCTGGATCGAACGCTTCAGTGCAGCAGCATCGAACCAGCCGCAGCGACGCGCACGCCCGGTCGTGGCACCAAATTCGTGACCACGGTCAGCCATGTGCTTGCCACTCGGATCAAGTTTGTCCACCGCGTCATACAATTCGGTAGGGAATGGGCCGGCGCCAACACGGGTGGTGTAGGCCTTGGTGATACCCAGCACGTAATGCAGCATCTGCGGACCCACACCGCTACCGGTGGCCGCGTTGGAAGCAATACAGTTGCTCGATGTCACAAAGGGATAGGTGCCGTGATCAATATCCAGCAACGCACCCTGTGCGCCTTCAAACAATATGTTTTTTCCTGCCTTGTTGGCTTCGAACAGGAGGTTGGGCACATCCGCCACCATGGGCTTGATGCGCTCGGCAATCAACAAAACGTCATCCAGGGATTTCTGGAAATCCACAATATC
The DNA here is from genome assembly GCA_018824405.1 of Gammaproteobacteria bacterium. Taxonomy (GTDB): domain Bacteria; phylum Pseudomonadota; class Gammaproteobacteria; order Burkholderiales; family Sulfuricellaceae; genus Sulfurimicrobium. The sequence continues at coordinate 92,244 of JAHJGO010000026.1, read as the reverse complement.
CGCCTTGAAATAATTTTTCAGCACGAAGTTGTGATAATCAAGAATCTCGCCCAGTTTTGCCGCCAGGCGCTCGCGGTGGAACAGATCCTGGATGCGAATACCGCGGCGTGACACTTTGTCTTCGTAGGCGGGACCGATACCGCGGCCTGTAGTGCCGATCTTGCTGGCACCCTTGGCAATTTCACGTGCCTGATCGAGCGCTACGTGATGCGGCATGATGACTGGGCAGGCAGCGGAAATTTTCAGGCGGTTGCATACCGGCACCCCGGCTTTTTCCAGCATGTCCACTTCTTCCATCAGCGCCCACGGAGAAACCACCACACCGTTGCCGATGTAGCAATCGACATTCTGGCGCAGGATTCCGGACGGAATCAGGTGAAGCACGGTTTTGGCGCCATTGATCACCAGCGTGTGGCCAGCGTTGTGCCCGCCCTGAAAACGCGCCACGCCCTGGGCATGATCTGTAAGCCAATCCACGATCTTGCCCTTGCCTTCATCCCCCCATTGCGTGCCGATTACCACTACGTTCTTTGTCATGCTTTCCAACCCCTAAACTAGATTTTTTCTACCAGCCATTGTTTGTCATGTTTTACCAGTTTGCGATCACAATTCAACTCTCCCTCGCAATCTTCATGGCCGGGCAGGTCCATCAGAACAACTTCACCTTGACTACGCAAGGCGTCTATCTTCTCTTGCAAAGTTTCATCACCATCATAAGGAGCCAGTATGGCAGGCGCCGCCGCTGCCGGCCCCAAGGCGCCACATAACACCCTCAGATCCATACTGAACCCGGTTGCAGGTCGAGCACGCCCAAAAACGCTACCAACTTCATCATAGCGCCCACCCTTGGCAACTGCATGCGCCTGGTTCGGCAGATATGCTGAAAAAACAACCCCGCTATGATAATGGTAACCACGCAACTCAGCCAAATCAAAAGCGATACTATCCACCATGCCACCCAGACTAGCGGCGATTGCGTTTAACGCATCAAGCGCCGCGCGCACCTCGGGATAATCCGGAAGACGCTGCTGCGCCTGCGCCAGAATTTCAATGCCGCCGTAAAGCTGCGGGAGCTGCAACACTGCATCGCGAGTCGGCTTAGCCAGGGATTGCGCCAGTTCTGTCAGGGTCGGCACGTCTTTGCCCTGCAGAGCCTGGAAAAGAGCTGCTTCAAGTTCATCGGAAACGGCGTCATGTTCCATCAGCGCCTGAAAAATTCCCACATGCCCGAGATCAAGATGAACACCGTTTACACCGATCAGGTTCAGCGCTTTCAGCATCAGCTGCTGTATTTCGATATCGCTTTCCAGGCCAGCATGGCCAAAGAGTTCAGCGCCTATCTGCAATGGCTCACGGGTCTGCATCATGCCATCGGGAATGGCATGCAATACACTTCCCGCGTAGCACAATCTGACCACACCGCGGCGATTCAGCAGATGCGCATCCACCCTTGCAGCCTGCGGCGTAATGTCCGCACGCAGTCCCATCATACGACCGGAAAGCTGATCCACCACCTTGAAGGTTTTAAGATCCATATCGTGGCCGGTGCCGGTCAACAAGGAAGGCAGATATTCGAGTAACGGCGGAATGACCAGGTGATAGCCATGCACATGGAACAGATCAAGCAGGTGGCGGCGCAGACTCTCGATGCGTCTGGCCTCGGGAGGGAGAATATCTTCTATGTATTCGGGTAGTAACCAGGTTTGCATTATTTAACCAGCAACAATATCAATAAACCGCCCAGCATCGAACCAAGCCCGATAAAACGCAGCTGTCCATCAGATAGCTCAATCATTTTACGGAATGTTTCGCGCCATGCGGCAGGCGCCATGAAGGGAAGCAATCCTTCCAGAATCAACATCAGGGCAAAGGCCGCCAGCAGATTCACCTGCATTATTTTGCAGCCTTACCGCCTGATGATTTCATGTATTTAAAGAATTCCGAAGTGGGCTCCAATACCAGCACGTCAGACTTGCTCTTGAAACTCTGACGATAAGCTTCAAGACTACGGTAAAACGAATAAAACTCGGGATTCTGGCCATATGCCGCAGCATAGGTGGCAGCCGCCTTGGCATCCCCCTCACCCTTGGTCTGCTGTGCAGTGCGATATGCTTCGGCCAGAATCACTTCGCGCTGGCGATCAGCATCAGCACGAATTTTTTCAGATTCGGCAAAACCCTGTGAGCGCAGTTCGTTGGCAACACGCTTGCGCTCGGCTTCCATACGCTGGTAAACCGATTCGCTCACTTCCTGCGGCAGATCCACCCTTTTCAGCCGCACGTCCATTACCTGCACACCGATTTTACGCGCATCCTGGTCTGCCTTCTGACGCAAGATTTCCATGATCTTGTCGCGCTCGCCAGACACCACTTCGTGTACCGTACGTTTACCGAACTCGGCACGCAGACTGTCATTGACCGTCTGCATCAGGCGCGTTTCGGCTCGTGCTTCATCGCCGCCAACGCTGACGTAATGTTGTTTGACGTCAATAATGCGCCATTTGACAAAGGAATCCACCAGCACGTTTTTCTTTTCCGAAGTCAGGAAGCGCTCAGGCTCGACGGTATCCACCGTACGCAGGCGGGTATCGAAATAACGGACGTTCTGTAGCAATGGAATCTTGAAGTACAGGCCGGGCTGATTTTTGACAGAAATGATTTCACCCAGCTGAAAGACAATGGCCTGTTGACGCTGATCCACGGTAAAAACAGTCAGGCTGGAAAGAACCAGCAGTGCCAGCAGGCCTGTTAATAAACCACTCAAATGTTTTTTCATTAACGTGTCTCCCGATCACGGCTACGGAAGGCATCACGTGAGCGCGACGTGCTGTCGGCGGAAGGTGCAGATTCCGGCTGGGGTATTGGTTTGGCAACAGATGTATCGGGTGCGGAATGCTGAATGAGTTTATCCAGAGGCAGGTAAAGCAGATTATTGCCGCCTTTCTGGTCCACCAGCACCTTGCTGGTACTGGAAAGCATCTGCTGCATCGCATCCAGATACATACGATCACGGGTCACTACCGGCGCTTTATTGTATTCCGACACGATCTGTTTGAAACGTGAGGCATCACCCTCGGCACTGGCAATCACGCGCTGCTTGTAACCATCGGCCTCTTCCAGCAAGCGCGAGGCTGCGCCACGCGCCTTGGGCACAACATCGTTGGCATACGCCTGGCCTTCGTTTTTCTGCCGTTCCTTGTCCTGGCCAGCTTTCACTGCATCGTCAAAAGCGGCTTGCACCTGCTCCGGTGGTTGAGCATTTTGCATCGTCACCTTGCTGATGTTGATACCGGTCTTGTAACGATCGAGGATTTCCTGCATCAGTTTCGTCGCCCGGGCCGCCACTTCGGCGCGCCCTTCATACAGCACGAAATTCATCTTGTTCTTGCCCACGATTTCGCGAATCGCAGTTTCTGCAGCGTTGAGCACAGCGTCTTCAGGATGTCGATTATTGAACAGAAATTCTTCCGGACTTTTCAGGATGTACTGTACGGCAAACTGGATGTCGATGATGTTCTCGTCATCTGTCAGCATCAGGGATTCTTTCAGAATCTTGCTCTTGACGTTGTTGCGGTACCCCACTTCTACCGTGCGCACCTGTTCAACATTTACCACTTCCACACTTTCGAAAGGATAGGGGAGATGCCAGCGCGGGCCGGATTGAGTGGTTTCCAGGAACTTGCCGAAACGCAGTACCACACCCCGCTCACCCGCATTAACGATGTAGAAGCCGCTGCCTATCCAGACCAAAAGCGCCAAAGCCGCGATCAGGCCCATGCCGCCGAAAGCCTTCGGTCCGATGGGAGTGGGAGCACCGCCACCAGAAGATGGCCCTTTGCCACCGAACATGCTGTTCAGTCTCTGATTGAATTTGCGCCACAACTCATCTAGATCAGGCGGGCCGCCACTGTTTTTCTTGCCCCAGTCGGGATCATTCCAAGCCATATTTTAATTAAATTCCTAATTAATGTAGTTAACATCCAAACTCAATGAGTTGTCGCGCTACCCGTTATTGCTTCGTCAGGCATCGAAGATTCTGCTCGCAAGTTTTCACCAAACTCAGACAGGATCTCACGAATTAAATTCATCCCGGCACCAGTCAGCGCGCTGACGTGAACGCTGGAGATTCTACCATACTCGTCCCGCTCCACGCCCGGCGCCTGGCCCTTGATATCAATTTTGTTGAACAGCATGATCTGCGGTGCGTCAGCTCCGATTTCCTCAAGCACAGCATTGACTTCATCAATTTGCAGTTCTCGGTTGGGGCTGGCGCTATCCACCACATGCAGCAATAAATCAGCCTCAACCGCCTCGGTCAGGGTGGAGCGGAAAGCCGCCACCAGCGAGTGAGGTAAATGCTTGATGAACCCCACCGTATCGGAAAGCACTGCCTCGCCCGCATCGCCCAGATACAAGCGGCGTGAAGTGGTGTCTAGCGTGGCAAAAAGCTGATCAGCCACATAGGCGTTTGCATGCGTCAACCGGTTGAAGATCGTGGATTTTCCGGCATTGGTATACCCGACCAGGGAAACCGATAAAACCTTGCCTCGTGCCCTGGCGCGCCGCTGTACCTGATGCTGACGCTTGAGCTTAACCAGCTTTTCCTTGAGCAGCTTGACCCGCTTGCCCAGGAGGCGCCGGTCGGTTTCGAGCTGCGTTTCACCGGGCCCACGCAATCCGATACCCCCCTTCTGGCGTTCCAGATGGGTCCAGCCGCGCACCAGGCGAGTAGCCAGATGTTCCAGCTGAGCAAGCTCTACCTGCAACTTGCCTTCATGACTGCGTGCACGTTGAGCGAAAATATCGAGAATCAGGGTGGTGCGGTCAATCACCCGGGTTTGCAGGCGCCGCTCAAGATTGCGCTGCTGGCCGGCAGATAGCTCATGATTAAAAATAACCATGCCAGCGCCAGTTTCTCGCAACACATCACCAATTTCGTCCACTTTACCGCTACCAGCGAAAAATGCAGCGTCTTGCCGTGAACGCTTGCCTTCGACCACCACCGAAACCTGGACACCCGCACTTGCGGCCAGTTCCCTCAGTTCTTCCAGACTTTCAGCATAATCCGTAACACCAAAATCGAGGCTCACCAACACTGCGACATCTGCGCCACTGGGACGATCAAACATACTTGAGGAACTTATTCAGGCATTCCCTGTGTATCGGAGGGGTGATCGAAAGGAATGCTCACCGGCCGTGCAGGGACGACGGTGGAAATGGCGTGTTTGTATACCATCTGGGTAACGGTGTTCTTGAGCAGCACAACATACTGGTCAAATGACTCTACGTGTCCCTGCAGCTTGATACCATTAACGAGATAAATGGAAACCGGAATATGTTCTTTTCGCAGGATATTCAGGAATGGGTCTTGTAACATTTGCCCTTTAGCACTCATTTTTTGCTCCAAACGCAATATTCGGTTGTTATAAATATTTACTTTAATTGATTTTTCAAGCAATTGCCAGCAAACCTAGTGCTTTAGATGGGGGGAATAACAGAATGTTTCAATGCCAGGGCAAAAACTATAATTCCGGTTTGCCAAAATAATATCCCTGCCCCCAGTCCACTCCCATCTCACGAAGCATTTCCGCAGTATCAGCATCCTCGACGAATTCTGCAATGGTTGTGATTCCCAGGCGCTGTGAAAGGGAAACCATGCTCTCCACCATATGCCGCACTCGTACATTGCTGCGTATATTCCGCACCATCCAGCCCTCAATCTTAAGGAAGCTGACCGGCAGCTCGGCAAGATAAAGAAAAGAAGAGTAGCCGCTGCCAAAATCATCCAGAGCGAGGCGAAAACCGAAATCCAGAAGTGGCTGCAAATCCCGTCGCATGCTCTCGAAATCGGACAACAATTGCCGCTCGGTGATCTCGAAAACGATGGGTTTATTGCCCAGAAATTCGATGTTGCAAGGACACAAGGCTACTGCATAATCAAGCATCTTCTCGACCAGATCCTTGTGAGCAAGAAACTGTGGCGAAAGATTAACAAAATGCGCAAAATTTGGATCAAAGCCAATCTCAAGCGCGGTACTGCAACGCGACATGGACTGCTGGACGATTGTGCGATCCACGAGGTGGATCAAATTCAATCCCTCAGCTGCTTCAATAAACTCGTTCGCCGGAAGCACCGAACCATCACTCAACATCAGCCTTGCCAAGGCTTCATCGGCAACAGGCATGCCGGTTCTGAGATCAACCATCACCTGATAGGCCGCCACCACGCGCTGTTCGAGCAAGGCACGCTGCAACACTCCTGCTCGCCACAATGTTGTGCCTTCCCTGCCCTCGCTAGCTACTACGCAATCCCGCCCGCGCCGCTTTGCTTCATACAAGCAGCCGTCCGCTTCGGAAAGCGTATGCGACATGTCAGTATTCCCCGGCTGAAATTCGCCAATACCGAAGCTTGAAGTCACCTCAACACTACCTGAATCGGTCACACAAGGGCTGGCCTTTATAGCAAGCCGGACACGCTCTGCCGCAGCGAATGCTTCATCACCACTAGAATGATGCAAAAACAGGATGAATTCCTCACCGCCCCAGCGTGCAATCCAGTCTCCCTCCCGCAGCGCTTCGCGCATGACCAGGGAAGATTGGCGCAATACTTCATCGCCTACATCATGACCAAAGTTATCGTTGATCAGTTTGAATCGATCAAGATCGCCAATTGCAATGGAAAAACCGCAATGATCCCTTCTGGCACGGGCGATTTCTTCAGCAAACCGCAATTCGGCAGCGCGCCGATTGGGTAAACCGGTCAACGCATCTGTCAATGCCTGGGTTTCCAGTGCCTGTGTCTGCTTGGTGCGCAGCAGCATCAGGCCAAACCAGTTAGCCAGCAATTCCATGAATGCCTTGTCGTCGTTGCTGAACTCTTGCTCATCAAGTTTGTGGCGGCGCAGAAATACCAGGGTACCAAACAGTTCATCTCCGACCAAGATCGGAATACCGGCATAGACCTGCAAACCCGATGAACACACCTCACCTGAAACGCGAAATTGCTCGCTCTCCTGCATATGGTAAAAGAAAGTACTCTGCTCGCTGTGAACCGTTTCAGAACAGAGCACCTCCAGTGGACATATGCCATCTGCATTGAATATTCCGAGATCGTCCACCCGGCAGCGGATGACAAAATGCTCGCCTACCAGTTCACCGATAAGTGCGGCATCCACTACAAGCGTATCCCGTGCCAGCTTCAGCATCAGATTTGCTTTTTCTTCATCGGACTTGGAACGATTCGTGGCGAGCTGCCACAGCGCTTGAAGTCGAGCCGACTGGTTCTGCGCCTGGGAGAGCAGGGTATTGTGCTGGTTCATGCGGATAGAGGATCGGGCGTCAATGTTTGAAAAACATGTAAAGCACCATTAACGCACTGATCAGACCTAAAAACAATACCGATAATCGGGCTTGCCGAGACAGAATTTACATGCGCCAATTCTCAATGAATCAGCTTTCAGGATGCTAAGCTGCTGGCCAATACTCGGTGGCGATACCGCTACCCAGATCCGCTTCGACCAGACGGCGCCTGACTTCGAGAAGACGCTCGATCAATTTGGGTTCCCGCTTTTCATAAGCTTCGGCATCAGCCACTCGGCTCACCACGACTCCGAGCAACTCGGTAATTGCGTTGCCGATGGAATTCTGACTGATGGTCACGATCAGTTTGCCTTGATCATTGCGGTAGATCAGCTGTTTGAACGCCGGTTGCCAGCGAATCGCGTTGGCGTATTTTGCATCGGTGATGCAACGGTCACGAACTTTCTTCGCCGTTTTCAGGAAATCGTTGTTGAAAAGCAGCACGTTTTCGATCTGATCCGGAAAATATGCATCATTCGGCATTGGCGCATTGCGAGTCGAGACCTGCGAGAAAAAAGTTCGGTAAAAATCGATAAAGCCTTTCAGCACCAGATCATACTCGTGCCAGAAACGTACATCCTCCAGTGTCGCCGCTCCGCCGGGGATTTCCCAGCTTGGAAGCCCCTGCGGAAAGCCAGTCAGATCGAAGCGGGCAGCATCATCGCTCACCGGGCGCAAGACTTCCAGATGAAGCGCCTTGCAAATGAATTCCCGATAAACGTCGTGCATGTACATCTCGAACAACGAGTGCTGGCCGCCATCAGTGAGGTTGGGGTTTTTGCTGTCGGCAAGCTTGGCATTACGCAACTCATCCATGGGGAAAACAATGAAATGGTTATGCAACATGCGTATGCTGGGCACACCTGGCGAGGTAAGCGGCCATGTAGCGTCGAGGCTCGCCTCGCCAGCCAGCACCAGATGCTGCGCAGGATCAGGATATTGCTCCAGCATGTAGTCGATGATGACCTGATTCATCCGGTTCCACACGTGCCTGACATCATCCGGCACCTGGGTTCGCCGCACCGGTCGTCCGAGCGGATTGAGAATGACCTTGGAAGTGTTGTAGATGATCGAAGTATCAAACTCGGTGCTATGCCCCAGCGCTTTGCGATAAAGCAGCAGATTTTCCGGATTCAGCAACAGCCCGTTGTTGTGCTCCAGATCGTTGAGATTTTCCGTGCTGTTAAAAAACTCATTGGGCTTCATCCCCTCCGGCACATCCAGGGGAATGGGGCGATAGGGAGTAACAATTTCACGCGGGCTGGATTGTGTCATGGCTTAAGGGCAGGCAATTTGAAATATTTTCGATAGGGCTTTTTACCACACCCTCCGGAGACCGGGCAGCAAAAAAATCAAATGCGAGGATAAGATTGCTGCATCGCTGACAAAAGGCAACGAGCAACAATCAATATTTCTTGCCGTAGGTCTTCCTGTTACGCCGTCTTCTACTATGCGCAGCTTTTTCATCAGCTTCGGTTTTCGGCGCGGGCGTCCTGCCGGCAAAGGGATTACTGCCTTGTTTGAATTGAACCCGGAGCGGCGTGCCTTCAAGTTCGAAGGCTTTGCGGAAAGTGCTTTCCAGATATCGCTTGTAGCTGTCCGCCACGCCGCTCACTGCGGTACCGTGCACAATCACCAGTGGCGGATTGGACCCTCCCTGGTGGGCATAACGCAGTTTTGGCCGGATCGGGCCGACCTTGGGCGGCTGGTGTTTTTCTGTTGCAGTCATCAGCACGCGCGTCAGCATGGGCGTAGACATTTTCTTCATCGCCGCAGCGAAAGCGCCGTCGATGGACTTGAACAGCCCGCCTACGCCACTGCCCTGCAGGGCTGAAATATAATGGTACTTGGCGAATTCGAGAAACTGCAGTTTGCGCGCCAGATCGCTCTTGATCACCTCGCGCCGGGCTTCGTCCAGTCCGTCCCATTTATTCACTGCGACCACCAATGCCCTGCCCGCCTCCAGAATGAAGCCGGCAATGTGCGCGTCCTGCTCGGAGACATCCTGACGTGCATCCAGCACCAGCACCACCACATTGGCATCTTCGATGGCCTGCAGGGTCTTGATGACTGAGAACTTTTCGATCGCCTCGAATACCTTACCCTTCTTGCGCACACCGGCAGTATCGATCAGGGTGTAGCGCCGTCCATCGCGTTCCAGGTCCATGTAGATGCTATCGCGAGTTGTGCCTGGCTGATCAAAGGCGATAACCCGTTCTTCACCGAGCAGGCGATTGACCAGCGTGGACTTGCCCACATTGGGGCGACCGACGATGGCAACCTTGGGATGATCCTCTTCCCGTCCTTCATCTTCCTGTTCGTCTGGGAAGCCCTCCATCACCAACTCAACCAGCTCACGCACACCTTCGCCGTGCGCGGAGGAAATCACCAGCGGATCTCCCAGCGCCAGTTCATGAAACTCTGCCGCCACCACATCACGGCGCATCCCTTCGGCTTTGTTGACAGCGAGAAATACCGGGCGGCCAGTCTTGCGCAAGCCGTCCGCAATAATCTTGTCCTGCGGCGTCAGTCCATGACGGGCATCTACCAGGAAAACGATGCAATCGGCTTCATCCACCGCCTGCAGGGTCTGCTTCGCCATCTCGTGCATGATCCCGTCTTTGGCGACCGGCTCGAAACCACCGGTATCCACGACCAGATAGGGTTTGCTGCCCACCAGCCCGTGGCCGTAATGACGATCCCGGGTCAAGCCGGGCAAATCGGCCACCAGCGCATCACGGCTCTTGGTGAGGCGGTTGAAAAGGGTGGATTTTCCGACGTTAGGCCGTCCCACCAGGACCAGTGTAGGTTTCATCGGGTAGCCAGTTCAAACAGGCCGCCATTACGCGTCTGCAGCAGCAGATTCTGCTCAAGCAGCAAAGGCGTGGCCGCAATCGCACTACCGTCAGTAGCCACTCGCGCAGCAAAACTGCCATCTTCACGCGACAGGAAGTGCACGTAGCCTTCCAGGTCGGCAACTGCAACATGCTTGCCGCTCGCAACCGGCGCGCTCAGGCGGCGATTCAGCAATTTGTCCTGCTTCCACATGCTGGCTCCACTGCTTTTGTCCAAAGCATGTACCGCTCCACGAATATCGCTGACATATAGCAAGGAAGCATCCACCGATAAACCGGAAACACTAGACATTTCACGCGCCCAGATCAGGTTGCCATTGGCCATTTCGAAACAGGCCACGCGTCCCTGATACGCTACAGCGCAAATGTTGTTGCCATCTACCACCGGCAGGCTGGCCACGTCGGCGATACGTTCCAGTTCAGTGGCGCCACGTGGCTGTGCAACGCTAGCTTCCCACCCCAGAACACCGTTGGTAAGCGAAAGTGCCACCAGTTTCCCGCCAGCATAGCCTGCGAACACCCCACCGCGCGTCACCACCACGCCGGCATGGTTGCGAATTGCGAGAGGCGGCAGCGCACGCTGATACACCCACTTGCGCTTGCCGTCGCGGGCATCCAGACCAAAAACCTGCCCATCTGCCGCACGCACGACAACTATGTTTTCTGCCGCCTGGGGAGCACTCAGCACCTCAGACGAAACTCTTGATTCCCACACAGCCTTGCCATCCAGGTCGTAGGCCAGCACTTCCCCCTTGCGTGTTGCCACCAGGACCAGACCTGAACCCACGCCGACACCAGCAGAGAGTTTTTTGCCCGCTACTGAACGCCACAACTGCTTGCCGCTCTGGGCATCAAAGCGGGCAATACTCCCGTCATGGCCGGCAGCGTAAACACTGCCATCCAGAACCGCGGGAGTGAATACATAATCGTCGGCACTGCCAACACTAGCCTTCCATTGAGTTGCAACCGACATGCTCGACTTGATTTCGGTCAATGGTGCAGGTTTTTCTACGCCATCTTTGCCTCCCCACAAACCAAATCCAGTGGAAATGGACTCGCCGAATCCAGCACAGCCCGCCAGCGACAAAACCAGCAAACCAACCAGGGAAGCCTGCAGCGTCATACGATTATTCATCATCCCCCCAAACCATCCAATTTCAGCTGCACCAGCCCACGATAACCGCCGGCAGGATCCATTTTTTCCAAAGCAAGCTGGTAAGCAGCGCGGGCCTCGTCACTTTTGCCCGAGGCCAGCAGCACATCGCCCCTCAGGTCGGCATACAGGCCGTCAAAACCAGCGCCATGTTTCGATTCCAAAAGCTTGAGCGCTTCATCATGGCTTTTCTCGTCCAGCAGCACGCCCGCCATCTGCAACCGGGCGGCATCCTTGACTTCATCACTTTTCGCATGCTCCATCACCCATTGCAACTGGGCCTTGGCGCTCTTTCCATCTCCGTTCTCATAGTTTGATCTGGCAGCGCTTAGTGCAGCGCGTGACGCATAAGCTGTGCGAGGAAAACGTTCCATGAGCTGGCCGGCAATATCCCGTACGCTTTTGGCATCATGTTTTTCTGCAGCCCCCTGGAGGGCCTCATACAGGCCTGCAGCCTGCGTTGCCTGCTGGTGCTGATAATAACGCCAACCCTGAATGCCAGCCACAATCGCCACAAAAACCGCCACGCCCAGTATCACGGTATTGCCGTTCCGCTTCCACCAATCCTTGACGACGTCAATTTGTTCCTGCTCTTCCAGATCGTAAGCCATAAATCACCTATAAAAAATCATTCTGTAGCAAAAGGGTTAAATCTCTCTTTTCATCACATCAACCGCTTCTTCTATGCTCAAGCGCGCCTGATCACCAAGCGTCCGCAGGGGCTTGAGCGTTAGTTGCCGGCCAAGCGCTTCATCATCGCCAATGATCACAGCATAGCGTGCTCCGCTTGCATCCGCCTTCTTCATCTGAGATTTGAAACTGCCACCGCCGCAATGCAAAATCACGTGCAAGCCCTGCTCGCGCAACGCTTCGGCGGCCAGCAACGCATAACGGTCCGCAGCTTCACCCTGATGCACTACATAGACGTCAGCAGGCTGCTCAGGTGGCTGAAACTTCTGCTCTTCCAGCAGCGCCAGTAAGCGTTCCACGCCCATGGCGAAACCACAGGCAGGTGCCGGCTTCCCTCCTATCTGTTCGATCAGCCCGTCGTAGCGTCCGCCCGCGCACACCGTACCCTGCGCACCCAGGCGCGTTGTCACCCATTCGAACACGGTAAAATTGTAGTAATCCAGCCCCCGTACCAGACGCGGGTTGATGCGGTATTCAATACCTGCCTCGCGCAACATTCCCTGCACCTGCTCGAAATGCCTGAGCGAAACCTCATCCAGATCGTCCAGCAGTTTCGGCGCAGCTTCGATCAATGACTGCAGTGCCGGGTTCTTGCTATCCAGCACACGAAGGGGATTGGTGTGCAGGCGACGCTTCGAATCCTCATCCAGAAGGTCGAGATGCTGTTCCAGGTAATGCACCAAGCGAGCGCGATGGCGGGTGCGATCTTCTGGGCTGCCGAGTGTGTTGATTTCCAGCACCACATCCTGCAAGCCAAGCCTCTTCCACAGGCGCGCCGTCATTATAATCTGTTCCGCATCCATATCCGGGCCGGCAAAACCCAGGGATTCCACACCAACCTGATGAAACTGGCGATAACGTCCCTTCTGCGGGCGTTCGTGGCGGAACATCGGCCCCATGTACCACAAACGCTGCGGCGCATTGTAAAGCAGATTGTGCTGCAGCACGGCACGCACGCAAGAAGCGGTCCCCTCCGGACGCAGCGTCAGGCTTTCGCCATTGAGCGCATCGGTGAAGGTATACATCTCCTTCTCCACGATGTCGGTCACCTCGCCGATGGCGCGTTTGAACAGCCCGGTCTGTTCAACGATGGGCATGCGAATGCACTTGTAGCCGTAACTGTGCAGCCAGTCTCGCACTGTATCCTCAAAAAAATCCCACAGGGCGGCGTGTTCCGGCAGGATGTCGTTCATGCCGCGAATGGCTTGGATCTGGCTCATTTTGCTTAAATGGTTCTCAGGTTTTTTGTTGTTTTGCCGCGATTTTTGCGCGTACTTCGCGCTCTATCTGATCGACGATTTCATCATCGTTGATCTTGTGGCTGGGCTTTCCGTCCAGGTAAAGCAGGTTCGGTTCACCGCCAGCCAGTCCGATATCCGCCTCGCGTGCTTCGCCCGGTCCATTCACTACGCAACCGATCACCGCGACGTCAAGGTGTTCCAGCACGTCCTCAAGGCGCTGCTCCAGCGCATTGACCACCTTGATGACGTCGAAATTCTGGCGCGAGCAGGAAGGGCAGGCGATGATATTCACCCCCTTGTTGCGCAGGTGCAGGCTCTTCAGGATATCGAAACCGACCTTGACTTCTTCCACCGGGTCGGCGGCCAGGGAAACACGGATGGTATCGCCGATACCGGATGCCAGAATCATGCCCAGGCCAATCGCCGATTTCACGCTACCGGAGCGCAGACCACCTGCCTCGGTAATACCCAGGTGGAGCGGCTGATCGATCTGGCTGGCAAGCTGCTTGTAAGCTTCCACCGTCATGAAGATTTCAGACGCCTTGAGGCTGACCTTGAAATCAGGAAAATTCAGGCGCTCGAGAATCTCGATATGGCGCAGCGCGGATTCCACCAATGCTTCTGGCGTCGGCTCACCGTATTTTTTCTGCAGATCCTTTTCCAGCGAGCCGGCATTGACGCCGATACGAATCGGAATGCCGTGATCCTTGGCCGACTGCACTACGGCCTTGACGCGGTCCTCGCGGCCGATGTTGCCGGGATTGATGCGCAGGCAGTCGGCGCCCAGTTCCGCCACGCGCAGGGCAATTTTGTAATCAAAATGGATGTCAGTCACCAACGGCACAGGAGAGCGCTTCCTGATCAAACCGAAAGCTTCTGCCGCCTCCATGCTGGGTACAGATACGCGCACGATATCCGCACCCGCCTTGGCTGCACGCTCGATCTGCGCGACGGTGGCATCCACGTCGGTGGTCTCGGTATTGGTCATGGTTTGCACTGAAATCGGCGCGTCACCGCCAATCAGCACATTGCCCACCTTGATCTGCCGGCTCTTGCGGCGGGGAATCTCAACTTTGAACATGCTTACTCCAGGGTAAGGCGTGCCACATCGGTCTTGGTGAATGGAGACAGATCAACCAACTGACCTTTGTACATCAACTTCACATTAGGCGCACTGCCAATCACCAGGGATAAAGGCGCTTCGCCTTCCACGACCTGATCAGCACCAGACGAATTGTTCTGCGAATGAATTATCTTTCCACTCTTATCGCGCACCTCGACCCAGGCACGACCAGAAAAAGTCATGCTTAACCGAGCCAGAGCAGTGGCAGGAACCGTTGCACTGCCCGCTTGTATCGCCGGCTCGGCCGCTACAACCGGAGTAGAGGGCAGAGTCTCAGCAGTTTTCTCAGGCATGCGCGGAGGAGCAAAAACAGGCGGCGCAGACACAATCTGGGGAAGAGGAGCAACGGGCACGGTTGTGCGGGAAAGCGCGACCGATTTTGGCTGTTCAGGTCCGAGCCACTCCAACACAGACCAGGAAATCACAGCCACAATAACAAAAGCCATCATCAGCCATTTCAGCCAGGGTTTATCCTGATGTTCGGAAAAACTGATTTTTTGCGAAGGCACCTGAATCTGGTGCGATTCCTCAACTTGCCCAATCGAAATGTGTGCCATCAATGGCTCAGGGTCAAGCTGCATCAGACGCGCATAGTTCCTGATGAAACCACGCACAAAAGTTCGGCCGGGTAGCTTCGCATAATCATCCATCTCAAGCGCTACAATCTGCTTCTCGCTCAAACGCAATGCACGCGCCACGTCAAACGTGCTCAGACCCTGATTTTCCCGTTCACGCTTGAGACTGGCGCCCGCACCCTCCCATGACGGAGCGGACGCATGTTCTTCAACAATATCCGTCACTGCCGCACCTCTGCCGCATCCGCATTATCGAACTGACGATTGCGATAGGCGATCGCCTCGCGCGAATCAGGGAAGCGCTTTCTCAACTGCAACCCATAATTTGCTTCAGCGTCACGGTTGTTAGTACGATGGGCAATGCGAGCTCCCAGCCACAAGCCTTCCGGAGTTGGCCCACTCTTCATGAACTGCTCGAGATAAAACTGGGCATTGTTATACTTCGCGCGACGAAACTGGATATCCGACAAGTAATACATCGCCTGGGGCGGAGCAGGCTGGAACTTGATTGCACGCAGAAAATAATCTTCCGCGCCCTGGTCGTCACCCTTTTTCAATGAGCACTGGCCGGCATTAAGATAAGCTTTTTCCGGCGTGGTATAGAGCGGATTTTTCAATGCATTCATGAAATGACCAATGGCTTCATCCACGCGGTTGCGCTGGCACAGAAACCAGCCGTAATTATTATGCGTATCCGAATTGCTCGCGTCGATGCTGAGGGAACGTTTGAAACTCTCATCCGCCTTGTCGAACTCTCTCAGCTCCATATAAATCAAGCCAAGAATATTGTAGGCAGGGGCGTACTTGGAATCGGCGCGGATAGCCGTATTAAGCTCATCCAGAGCAACACCAAGCTTGCCCATGCCGAAATAGCCGGCACCAAGTTCAGTATGAATCTGGGCTCGTTTTGTTTGATCAGATTGCTTCTCGGCCCATGCCGGCAACGCTGCAAAGTTCCATGCTAACAACATTAGCACCAGCATTTTTTTCATATGGCAGCCTCCACTATTTTGTACTGAGTCCGTTTGGTTTTGTCCTGTACCTGCCCAGCCAACTGACCACAGGCAGCATCGATATCATCGCCACGCGTCTTGCGGGTGGTTGCCACCAGTCCTGCCTGCATCAAGGCGTCGCGAAAAAGACGCACCGCATCCGGGCGGGAACGATGGTAACCCGACATCGGGAAAGGGTTGAAAGGAATCAGGTTAAACTTGCACGGCACATCCCGGACCAGTTCTATCAGTTCACGCGCATGCGCCATGCTGTCGTTGATGCCATCCAGCATGACATATTCAAAAGTCACGAAATCACGTGGCGCCTTCTCGATATAGCGCCGACAGGCAGCCATCAGTTCGGACAGAGGGTATTTCTTGTTGATCGGCACCAGCACATCGCGCAGTGCGTCGTTAGGCGCATGGAGGGACACGGCCAAAGCCACCGGGCAGGTGTCGCGCAGGCGATCCATTACAGGGACCAGACCGGAAGTGCTCACCGTCACACGACGGCGCGACAATCCATAGGCATGATCATCCAGCATGATATTGAGCGCAGTCACCACATTATCGAAGTTGGCCAGCGGCTCCCCCATGCCCATCAGAACCACGTTGCTGATGATGCGTTCACCCTTGGGATCGCGGCCCAGCGCCTTGTTGGCCCACCACACCTGGCCGATGATTTCAGCCGCAGACAGGTTACGGTTGAATCCCTGGCGGGCCGTAGAGCAGAAACTGCACTCCAGCGCACAACCTACCTGGCTTGAAATGCACAAAGTGCCACGTTCATCCTCAGGGATGAAGACGGTTTCGATGCCGTTACCGGCGCCGACGTCCAGCAACCATTTGCGGGTGCCGTCGTCGGACAATTGTTCCTTGATCAGCCGCGGCGGTTCAACCACCGCTGAAATGCTTAACTTCTCCCGCAAGGACTTGGCCAGATCGCTCATGCAAGCGAAATCGTTCTCGCCGAAATGATGCATCCAGCGCATCACCTGTTTGGCACGAAACGGCTTTTCGCCGATTTCAGCAAAATAGGCGGTGAGCTGCGGAAGATCGTAGTTAAGCAGATTGACGGGCATCAGCGTGTGTAAACTTCCATTGCAGGGAAGAAGTAGCAGATTTCCATTTTGGCGGTATCAGGACCATCAGAGCCATGCACTGCGTTGGCATCGATGCTTTCTGCGAAATCAGCGCGGATCGTGCCTTTTTCGGCCTTTTTCGGATCAGTGGCGCCCATCAGTTCGCGATTTTTGGCAATTGCATTTTCACCTTCCAGCACCTGGATCATCACTGGGCCGGAAATCATGAAATCGACCAGATCCTTGAAGAAAGGACGCTCACGATGCACGGCGTAGAAACCTTCGGCTTCGGTACGCGACAGATGCTTCATTTTGGAGGCGGCAATCGAAAGACCGTTGCTTTCAAAGCGGGAATAAATCTTGCCAATGACATTCTTGGCAACAGCATCAGGTTTGATGATCGACAAGGTGCGTTCTACAGCCATTTGAAACTCCATTTTCAGGGTAAATATATGATTGATGAAAACCCGGTAAAATAGCACGGAATCCCTATTAAATAAACCTCGCAGCGGCAAAAGCGAAGTGATAACATGCCGTGCATTCCCTCTGACGACACTGCAAACAGGAAGTTTCAATGGCAGAGCAAACAGTCAACGACGAACACGCCGAGATCAAGAAGCGCGCCATGCGGCGCCTGATTGTTGCCGGCACTCTGGTAACGGCAGCAATCGTCACACTCACCGTGCTCAACCACAAACCGGAAGAGCAGAAAACACCTGTAACAACCACTAGCGATGCACCAGCAGTAGCAATACCCGAACCCACCCCCACTCCGCCCGAAGAATCGCCGGTGGACATCGCCGCAGAAGTTCCGGCGCCTGAAGTTCCAACCGCCCCGGATAGCGAAGCCGCGCCAGCAACACCACCTCCGCCCCCACCTCCGCAAGTCGTGAACAGAACCAGTCAGGCTGCTGTTGTTGCCACACCCAAAGCAGCCAGTACGGGAATTGCAGCGCCAGCCCCATCAAGCGTGCCGCAAGCGGTGACGATTTCACCAGTTTCGGTTTCGAAAAAAACCACCGAGCCAGCATCAGTGGAAAGCAAACCGCCTGTTACACCCGCAGCGGCACCTGCCAGATCAACGGAACCAAGCTCACCCAAGGGCTACGTCGTCCAGCTGGGTCTATTCTCCAACTACGAAAATGCCGTCCAGCTCCAGAAACGACTGGCAGACCATGGCATCAAGTCCTACACTGAAACTCGTCTTCATGTCGGCCCGTTCCAGAACAAGGCCGAAGCCGATCAGGCCATGGCCAAAATTCGCGGCATGGGTATCAATGCCGTCCTGGCACCCGCCCGCTAGAATTCCACAGCGCCTCGCCCCTGAGTAAAAGGCACTAACTTGTGCCAACCTCACACACAGGGCGCGCGCTGGAAAACCCGATAATGGCTGCACCAACACTGACGGCTGTGTTTACCATCCTTTCGTGTTACGCCACGGCGTGAATTGACACAAGTTCGGACCGAAAAACACTGTGCTGCCTTTCCGGTTTAAAGGCACATGCTTTTCTCAACATCGTCAAGATGTATCCTTCATACCTGCTCTCGCAAGGAGCATGCAGCCTGTTATAATTGCAGACTTTTTCCCGCCATTCAGATCATGACTCTTCACGAAGAAATCCAGCGCCGCCGCACCTTCGCCATCATTTCCCACCCCGACGCGGGTAAAACCACGCTAACAGAAAAAATGCTGTGGTTTGGTGGCGCAATTCTGATGGCAGGCGCGGTGCGCGCCCGCAAGTCCGACCGCCATGCAGTTTCTGACTGGATGGAACTGGAGAAGCAGCGCGGCATTTCGGTGACCTCATCGGTGATGCAGTTTCCCTACCGGGAATGCATGATCAATCTGCTCGACACCCCCGGGCACGAGGATTTTTCCGAGGACACATACCGCACCCTGACGGCAGTGGATTCGGCGGTCATGGTGATCGACTCGGTTAATGGCGTGGAAGCTCAGACCATCAAGCTTCTCAACGTCTGCCGCCTGCGCGACACGCCCATCATCACCTTCATCAACAAGCTCGACCGCGAAGGCAAGGAACCCATCGAACTGCTGGATGAAATCGAGTCGGTGCTGCAAATCCAGTGCGCACCCATGACCTGGCCGATCGGTATGGGCAAGCGCTTCCGTGGCACCTACCATCTCTACAACGATACCGTTTCCGTATTCGACCCGAAGGCCGAGAAGGGTACGGCAGAAATCATCAAGGGTCTGGATAATCCGCGCCTCGACGAACTGATCGGCGATCAGGCGGATGAACTGCGCATCGACATCGAACTGGTGCGTGGCGCATCACACACCTTCGATCGGAAGGCTTATCTGAGCGGCAAGCAGTCACCTGTGTTTTTCGGTTCGGCCATGAACAACTTCGGAGTACAGTCCCTGCTTGATGCAATTGTCGAACTCTCTCCTGCGCCATTACATCGCCCGGCCCAAACGCGCAGCGTCGAACCCGACGAACCTAAGTTTTCCGGTTTTGTATTCAAGATCCAGGCCAACATGGACCCCAAACACCGCGACCGTATCGCCTTCATTCGCATCTGCTCCGGTCGCTTCGACCGCGGCATGAAGATCAAGCAGGTATCAAACGGAAAACAGGTCACGGTTGGTAATGCCATCACATTCATGGCGCAAGATCGCAACGTTGCAGATGAGGCATATGCCGGCGACATCATCGGCGTACCCAATCATGGCACCATCCACCTGGGCGACACCTTTACCGAGGGAGAAGACCTCAAATTCACCGGAATTCCTTCTTTTGCTCCCGAAATTTTCCGTCGCGCACAGATTAAGAATCCATTGAAAATGAAGCAGTTGCAGAAAGGTCTTCAACAACTGGCCGAAGAGGGGGCAACACAACTTTTCCGCCCCATCAACACCAATGACCTGGTGCTGGGTGCGGTCGGCATGTTGCAATTCGACGTGGTTGCCCATCGCCTGCAATATGAATACGGAGTAGATGTCCAGTTCGAGCACTTTGATGTCGCCACGGCACGCTGGCTGCGCGGCAGCGATCTGGAATTGAAAAAGCTGGTGGACAAGCATGGCTTCAACATAGCGCTGGACGGTGCCAACGAGTATGTCTACCTGGCACCAAACAGGGTCAACCTGAATCTGGCACAGGAGCGCTTTCCGGAAATCAAATTTCTCGAAACTCGGGAAATATCCTAGGCGCCAGCAGAACTGCGCAGCTCGCGTTCTGGTAACTTAAAATCAGAACCAGATTTCCGGATAACGTCGCGAACTGGGCACATTATTCACCAGGACCGCAACTGCAAGCAAAATCAGGGGGCCTATGGTTGCTGGCATCAGCACATAGTAGAAACCCAGATTGTGGATTTCCGGAGAGCCGATCACCGCAATCAGGGCTGTAGCGCCACCTGGTGGGTGCAATGTGCGCGTGGCGTGCATGAGTGCGATGGCGGTAGCCACGGCCATCGCTTCCGCAAGCCATGGATAGGGATGAAACAGTTTCCAGCAAATGACACCGACCAGCGCTGAGAGCATATGCCCTCCCACCAGATTTCGCGGCTGAGCCAGGGGGCTGCGTACAGCACCGTAGACAAGGACAGCTGATGCTCCAAAGGAGCCAATCATCAGCGACAAATCGTATCCTGAAAAAAACAGTTGATCGACCCAGGCAACCGCCATGATGCCCAGAAATGCGCCAACCCATGACCAGACAATCTCGGAGGTGCTTACCCGCGGTGGACTGCCACGGGTAGTGCCGCGCATCTTGAGCAGATACTCAGGCCATTTCACAGCAATTTATCCAGGCTGTACGCGGCATGAAAATCTTTGCGCAATATTAAACCGAGTAGCCGACCATCGCTACTCACAACAGGCATGCTGCGGCCACCATGCTGATGGAAAGCCGCCATGGTCGCTCCAAATCCTGCATCCTTGGTCACCGTCACTACAGGCGCAACCATTGCCTCTCGCACGGGTGTTTCATGACAGCGGTGTGAGAATTCGAACGTATCGTCCAAAAGATTTAGCAACAACTCCAAAAAAGTAGCCACTTTCAAACGGCGCAGGAAGTCCGATTCGGTAAGCATCCCAATTACACAGCCTTGCGAATCCACTACAGGCAGACCAGTGGAGCCTGATCTGGCAAGGATTTTTGCTGCTTCAACAAGTGACATGTCGGGCTGAAGAGCTTCAACTTCTAGACGCATCAGGTTTGCAACCTTGACGTGACCAAACATGCGCTCCACTGCGTGACGATGCGCCAAGTGATAAATGGTGCGAAAATCTTCCGTTGTGATATCGAGATAGCCGGGAATGTGCTGCATCGCATCCAGAATGTCCCCATCGGTCAATTCCGTTTCAGCAACATCATCAGTACTAGGGCGTTCATATAAGTTGCCAGGCATGGCGAAATATCAACTTGGAAAATTAGCGAAAAATGATTCTAGCAATTATTGCCTTAAAATACGAAGTTCCCGGATGATAGGCTCACTGGGTTTCATATATAAACGACAAAATGTGCATTTATTCTGGCCCTCATACCGCCACAAAGCGCAAACTAAAAACACACCAACATGATTTATTTTGCCTGGACATGTTTCGTGCAGTAACATAACTCAAATCAACTTTAACGCCTGCATAGCACTAAATACCTCGAGCATCAGACAAATTCCATTCCAGGTTCTAGCACAATTCAGGACATGGCAGCATCACAAAGAAAGAGTTTAAAAATTTCTACGATAATTCCAGGCTCTAATCAGGATTGGAAGCGCAAGCTCATCTTTTGGCGGCGCAATCTGGTTTTCTGGGCCGGTGCCGTTGTTGTTGGCATATCTGCCTCCCTGTTCGCAATCGCCAGTGAATATGCCAACAAGGTATTTCGTCTTCTCCTCTCAGAATCTGTCTATCTTCCTTTTATCGTCACACCGCTTGGACTGGTGCTTGTCGCCATCCTGACCACCCGCTACTTTGCCGGCTCCCAGGGCAGCGGCATTCCACAAACCATTGCCGCTCTGAGTCTGCCTAGTCATTCTGACCGCAACAAGCTGCTTTCCTTACGCATTGCATTCGGAAAAATATTACTCACGCTGCTAGGGCTGTTCTCTGGAGCATCAATTGGCCGCGAAGGGCCAACGGTGCAAATCGGCGCATCGATCATGCATTCGCTAGGCAGATTTGCTCACTTTCCGCGTCATGACCTGGAAAAAGGCCTTGTACTTGCTGGCGGGGCAGCGGGGGTGGCCGCGGCTTTCAACACCCCACTGGCCGGCATCGTGTTTGCAATCGAAGAAATGAGCCGCTCCTTCGAACATCGGACCAGTGGGACGATACTGATCTCGGTTGTTCTGGCTGGCGTCACAGCGCAGGCATTGTTGGGAAACTACACCTACTTCGGCCATACCTCTGCCTATATCAGTGACCTGGGATGGCAATGGAGCACAGTCGCCATATGCGGGGTTGCCGGCGGTTTGCTGGGGGGCGGATTCAGCCGCATGCTGCTCATGTCCAGCCAGGCGCTTCCAGGCAGACTGCAAACCTTCAGGCAACAATACCCACTCCGATTTGTTGCGCTATGCGGCTTTATCCTGGCTCTGCTAGGACTCGCTTCCGGCAGCACCATTTACGGAACGGGTTATCATGAAGTTACTCAGCTATTGGAAGGGAAGGAGCCTCTTCCGGAAAGTTTCGGGATCCTGAAAATGGCTGCGACCTTTATTTCCTACCTGAGCGGCATCCCCGGCGGTGTGTTCGCGCCCTCTCTCGCTACAGGAGCAGGGCTGGGAGCCAATCTGGCCCCCCTCATGCCGTACGTTCCTGCCGGCGCCGTGATCGTACTTGGCATGGTCGCCTACTTTTCCGGCGTGGTCCAGGCACCGATCACGGCTTTCGTCATCGTAATGGAGATGACGGAGAACCATGACATCGTACTGCCTCTCATGGCCACTTCTTTTATTGCATTCACGGTTTCAAAAATCGTTTGCCCCAAGCCCCTGTATCAGACCTTGGCCCAAGGGTTTCTGCAACGGATAGAAAGTAGCGAACCTAAAAACAATCCGGCCCCATAAGAGGGGCCGAGATCGTTGCAAAACAGGACAAAACCCAAGCTACTTCTTTTTCACATACAGATCGGTAATCGTTCCTTCCAGCATCTCTGCAGCAAAGCACAGTGTTTCAGATAGCGTTGGGTGAGGATGGATGGTCAGCCCCAGGTCCTGCGCATCCGCACCCATTTCCAGTGCAAGTACGGCTTCTGCAATCAGTTCACCGGCGTTCGGGCCAACGATGCCGGCGCCAATCACACGTTTACTTTCTTTTTCGACCAGCAGCTTGGTGGCGCCATATTCGGCACTGATTGACAAGGCACGTCCGCTGGCCGCCCACGGAAAGGAAGCCTTTTCATATTCGACTCCTTGAGCCTTGGCTTCCGTCTCGGTCAATCCCATCCAGGCCACTTCAGGATCGGTGTAGGCCACAGAGGGAATAGTGCGTGCGTCGAATGCGGCCTTGTGGCCTGAGATCACTTCCGCCGCCACCTTGGCTTCATGCACCGCCTTGTGCGCCAGCATCGGCTGGCCCACGATATCTCCAATGGCAAAAATGTGCGATATATTGGTGCGTTGCTGTTTATCCACCGGGATAAAGCCCTGTTCATTCACAGTGACTCCGGCATGTTCTGCACCGACCAGCTTGCCATTCGGGCGACGCCCCACCGCGACCAGCACGCGGTCAAACAACTGCGGCGCAGGGGCATTCTCCCCCTCGAAAGTGGCGAGAATGCCGTCCTTTTTCGCTTCCAGGCCGGCAACCTTGGTCTTGAGCAAAATGGCCTCGTACTGCTTCTCGATTTTCTTGTGCAACGGCTTGACGATATCCTTGTCGCAGCCTGGAATAAGCTGCTCACCCAGTTCCACCACCGTGATTTTTGAGCCGAGAGCGTGATATACCGTCGCCATTTCCAGCCCGATAATACCCCCGCCGATCACCAGCATGCGCTTCGGCACATCAGCCAGGGCTAGGGCGCCGGTCGAATCCATGATGCGTGGGTCTTCCGGAAAAACCGGAATATTCACGACCTGCGAACCGGCGGCAATAATCGCGTTGTCGAAGGAAACATCCATTTCTCCTTCGGCTGTTTCTACCTTGATATGGTGCGGCGCAATGAATTGCCCACGGCCACGGATAACCTGGACATTGCGCTGTTTCGCCAGCTGGGAGAGACCGCCGGTAAGACGCCCAACCACGCTCTCCTTCCAGCCGCGCACCTGGTTGATATCGACTTTGGGTTTGGAGAATTTCACCCCATGAGCACCCACTTCCTCTGCTTCGGATATCACCTTGGCCACATGCAGCAGCGCCTTGGATGGAATACAGCCGACATTGAGACAGACACCGCCCAGAGAGGCATGGCGCTCGATCAGAACCACTTTCTTGCCCAGATCTGCGGCGCGAAAGGCTGCCGTGTAGCCGCCAGGACCCGCGCCCAGCACAACCACATCCGCATGGATTTGCGGCGCACCGTCTGCTGCCACCGCTGTGCCCTGCGTTGCCACAGGCGCCGACGTCTCGACTGGAGCCGGCACAGCAGCTGTCTCATCCACTTCCAGGGTCAGGATTTCGCTGCCCATGGTGACCTTGTCGCCGACTTTCAGCTTGATCGACTTCACCGTTCCGGCATGGCTGGACGGTATTTCCATCGTCGACTTGTCGCTTTCAAGAGTAACGAGCGACGTATCTTTCTCGACCCTGTCGCCCGGCTTGACCAGCACTTCAATGACCGGCACATTGTTGAAGTCGCCAATATCCGGCACGGTTATTTCGATAATCTTGCTCATAGTCCCACCCGCGGCCTGTTCGCCTGCTTTCGATAGTGATTAAATTTTGAACCTGCTCACTGCGCTGCGCATCTCGACCGACAAGTGATGCAAGTGCTCTGCCGAACTGGCAGTTTCGCCCGCTGCGGCGCTGTTCTCTTCGGTCATCTGCGCTACGCGCTCGACATGGCCGGCGATATCATTGCTGGCAACACTCTGTTCCGCCAGTGCAGCAGAAATATCGTTAACCACGTTGACCACCTGATCGGCGCCAGATTTGATCTGGTTGATCGCATCGCCAGCCTGCTGTGCCAAGGCAGCGCCGCTGCCAACCCGCTCCACCGCATCGTCCATGGTGGACACAGCGGATCGCGCGCTTTCCTGCATGGAATTGACCATTGCAGCGATTTCCTCGGTTGCCTTGGTGGTACGTTCGGCCAGTTTCCTGACTTCGTCTGCCACCACGGCAAAACCGCGCCCCTGCTCACCAGCGCGCGCCGCCTCGATGGCGGCATTCAGTGCCAGCAAATTGGTCTGGTCCGCCACTTCCTTGATCACCTGAACAACTGAGGTGATCTGATCGGATTTCTGACCCAGATTATCAATAGCAGCGGATGCCTGACGCACGGTACCCGCAATCTGGTTCATCTCATCCACTGTACGGTGAATTACTTCACCGCCCTGAGCAGACAACGTCCCCGATTGGCGCGAAATGCTCAGGGCATCCTTGGCGCTGTCCGAAACATGATTAATGCTCACCGTCATTTGTTCCACCGAAGCAGCCATGGCCGAGGCGGCTTCGCTTTGCTGTGCAGAACTGGTTGCGACCTGGCTGGAACTTGACGCAAGACCGCCAACCGAATCGGAGACCTGGGATACATTTTCCGACACGGAACGTAACGTTTCCCGTACCGCTTCGACCAGTTGATTGAATGATTTTGCCGTTTGGCCCACTTCATCCTGGCTATCGACCTCCACGCGACGCGTGAAATCCTTATCGCGTTCTATCAAGGTGATGGTGGCACGCATCTCACCCAGCGGCACCGTGATCGAGCGAATAATCCAGATAGCCAGACCCAGGCCGAGCATTAAGCCGCCAACGATGGCAATGACAGCTATATTGCGAATGAAGCTGTAGTTGGACTCCGCTTTTTCGAACTCTTCCTTTGCCACTGCGCCCTGGAGTTCGATCAAGTGGAACATGGTGTCATGCGCGAGGCTATATTTGGGGCCTGCATCATTTTTAGCATTTCCTATAGCGGCCTCAAAATCGCCTGCCTCTGCGGCGTTCAAAGTGACATTGCGCGATTCCTGATAGGTTTTCCACTGCGGCGCAAAAGCATCCGCCAGTTTCTTTTCCTCCACCGTGAGCGTGGTTGCCATGTATTTGGCCCAGATCGTCTCGATTTCCTTATCCAGCTGCTGCGTCTGGCTGACTGAATTCTTCACTACATCCTGATTGCTGGCGTTAGCCGCGACAACCGCATTCAGGCGAATGATATTGATCTTGTCAATGATCGTGCCCAGATCCATCAGGGGAATCGTACGGTCCTCATAGACTGTTTTCAGCCCTTGATTGGAAGCATTCATGCCGGCCAGGCCCAGCACGCCGACAGCCACCAAGAGTACAGAAAGAAGCGTGACGAGAAGTGTCAGGCGCGTTTTAATCATCAGGCTGGAAAACATGCATGAATCTCCTTGATTTATTATTGATTTAAGCCACAAAACTTTATTATTCAGCTACCGATTGAAATGCAAATACTCCCTTAACGCTTAGTTACATTTATTACAGCAGCAAGCGCCGGACATCGCCCAGCACGCCTGACAGGAATGAAGTTAAACGCGCACCCAGTGCGCCGTCAATCACACGATGATCGTAGGACAGTGACAGAGGTAACATCAAGCGTGGCACAAACTCCTTGCCATTCCAGACGGGCTTCATGGTGGAGCGGGAAACGCCGAGAATCGCCACTTCCGGCAAGTTCAGGATAGGCGTGAAATAAGTGCCGCCGATACCGCCCAGGCTGGAGATGGTAAAGCAACCGCCCTGCATTTCACCCGGGGTGATCTTTTTCTCGCGCGCTTTTGCAGAAAGCGCACTTAATTCGCGTGCGATTTCGAGCAAACCCTTCTGATCCACGTCGCGAATCACCGGCACCACCAGTCCATCTGGCGTGTCAGCGGCGAAACCGAAGTGGAAATACTTCTTCAGCACCAGGCTCTCACCATCAGCAGCGAGTGAAGCATTGAATTCTGGAAAGGCCTTCATTCCCGCCACCAGCGCCTTCATCAGGAAGGGAAGCAGCGTGAGTTTGACGCCCTGCTTGGCCGCTTCGTCCAGCATGGATTTGCGGAAAATCTCCAGCTCGGTAATATCCACTTCCTCAAACTGGGTGATGTGCGGTGCTGCCACCCAGTTGCGGTGCAAGTTTGCGCCGGATATCTTCTTGATCTTGGACAAAGCCTTGATTTCGACTTCACCATACTTACTGAAATCCACCGCCGGCATGGCGGTCAGACCGAGGCTCAACCCTCCTGCTGCTGCGCCGCGCGGCTTGGCCAGTTCAGCCTTGACGAAAGCCTGTACGTCTTCTTTCAGGATACGGCGCTTGGGTCCTGAACCATTGACCAAAGAAAGGTCGACTCCAAGCTCGCGGGCAAAGGCTCGTACCGAAGGGCTGGCATGCACTTTTCCAGTACCGGCTTCAACTGCGGACACTGCAGCTGCCACAGATGCAGGCGCTGCAGCTTGGACAGGCTGGGGAGCCGGCTTGCTTTCAGCAACGTGAGGTGCGGGCGCAACCGGGGCGGAAGCAGGAGCCGGCACAGGTGCGGCAGACAACACCCCCTCTTCCACATCCATGGTCAGAATCAGTGTGCCTTCAGCTGCCTTTTCACCGGCCTTGAGGCGCACCGTCTTAATCTTTCCAGCAAAGGGCGCCGGAATATCCATGGTGGCCTTGTCGCTCTCCAGCGTGACCAGGGAGTCCTCCACTTTGACCACGTCGCCTTCCTTGACCAACACCTCGACCACGTCCACTTCGGGAAAATTACCGATATCCGGGACGCGTACTTCCTTGATATTTGACACTCTTATTTCTCCTAAACCTTGAGTCTTGCAGGGCGGGAAAACATCGCATTTCAACCTTCATGCCTGGCAGATACACAAAGCTTTATCCAGCCTACATCGCTTAAACCGTCACCGGGTTGGGTTTATTGGGATCGATACCATATTTTTTCATTGCCTCACTCACCTTTACGGCTGGCAAAGTCCCTTCGTCAGCCAGCGCCTTGAGTGCTGCCACTGCTACATAAAAGCGGTCCACTTCGAAGAAGCGGCGCAATTTCTCGCGACTGTCGCTACGGCCGAAGCCGTCTGTACCCAGCGTCACGTAGCTTGCCGGCACGAATTCACGAATCTGGTCGGCGTAGGCTTTCATGTAATCGGTGGAAGCAATCACCGGCTCCTTGCCGCCCTTGAGACATTTTTCGACATAACTTTCGCGCTGCGGCTTTTCCGGGTGCAGCATATTCCAGCGCACGGCATCCAGACCCTCGCGGCGCAGTTCGTTGAAGCTGGTAACGCTCCACACTTCGGCGGATACGCCGAAATCGTTTTCCAGCAGTTCTGCAGCCGCTTCCACTTCGCGCAGAATCGTGCCTGAACCCATCAGCCGCACCTTGAGTTTCTTCTTGCCAGCTTTTTTCAGCAGGTACATACCCTTGACGATGCCCTCCTCCACGCCCTTGGGCATGGGCGGGTGAACGTAGTTTTCGTTCATCACCGTGAGGTAGTAATAGACATCCTCCTGTTCCTGGTACATGCGGCGCAGGCCATCCTGGATGATCACCGCCAGCTCGTAGGCATAGGCCGGGTCATAGCTGATGCAGTTGGGGATAGTCGCCGCCTGCAGATGGCTGTGGCCGTCCTCGTGCTGCAGGCCCTCGCCGTTGAGCGTGGTTCGTCCCGCCGTGCCACCCAGGAGGAAGCCGCGCGCGCGCGCATCGCCAGCCAGCCAGGCAAGATCGCCGATGCGCTGGAAGCCGAACATCGAGTAATAGATGTAGAACGGGATCATGGCCAGGCCATGGTTGCTGTAGCTGGTCGCCGCCGCCACCCAGGAAGCAAATGCGCCCGCTTCGTTGATCCCCTCTTCCAGAATCTGACCGGTCTTGGCTTCACGATAATACATCACCTGATCGGCGTCCTGCGGCTCGTAGAGCTGCCCCTGCGAGGAATAAATGCCGAGCTGACGGAACATGCCTTCCATGCCGAAAGTACGCGCTTCGTCAGGCACGATGGGCACTACGTGCTTACCAATCACCTTGTCCTTCACCAGCGTCGAGAGAATGCGCACGAAAGCCATGGTGGTGGAAATCTCGCGTTCGCCGGTTCCCGCGAGGATGGCATCGAAGTCCTTGAGAGATGGCACAGGCAAAGCCTCGGCTTTCATGCGCCGCGCCGGCAAGTAACCGCCCAGGGCCTTGCGGCGTTCCCTGAGGTATTGCATTTCCGGGCTGTCTTCGGCCGGGCGATAAAGCGGAACGCTGGAAATCTGATCGTCGGGGATGGGGATATTGAAGCGGTCGCGGAACGCCTTGAGGGACACATCCGACATTTTCTTGGCCTGATGGGTAATGTTCTGACCTTCGCCAGACGTGCCCATGCCATAGCCCTTCACGGTCTTGGCCAGAATCACCGTCGGCTGACCGGTGTGCTTGGTCGCCGCAGCATAGGCCGCATACACCTTGAACGGATCGTGGCCGCCGCGATTGAGGCGCCAGATATCGTCATCGGACATATTGGCGACCATTTCCAGCAGCTCCGGATATTTACCGAAGAAGTGCTGGCGCACGTAAGCGCCATCCTTGGCCTTGTAATTCTGGTAATCGCCATCCACGCACTCTTCCATGCGTTTGAGCAGGAGGCCCTTGGTGTCCTTGGCAAGCAAGGCATCCCAGTGGCGGCCCCACACCACCTTGATCACGTTCCAGCCGGCACCGCGGAACACGCCTTCGAGTTCCTGAATAATCTTGCCGTTGCCGCGCACCGGTCCATCCAGACGTTGCAGGTTGCAATTCACCACGAAGATCAGATTGTCGAGCTTCTCACGCCCCGCAAGGGAGATCGCACCCAGCGATTCCGGCTCGTCGGTCTCGCCGTCGCCAAGGAAAGCCCATACCTTGCGATTCTCTGTATTCACCATGCCGCGGTCGTTCAGGTACTTCATGAAACGCGCCTGATAGATCGCCGTCAGTGGCCCCAGACCCATGGACACGGTAGGGAACTGCCAGAAATCCGGCATCAGCCAGGGATGCGGATAGGAAGGCAGGCCACCGCCATCCACTTCCTGGCGGAAATTTTTCATCTGCTCGTCGCTCAGGCGCCCTTCAAGATAAGCACGGGCGTAAATGCCGGGTGAAGAATGTCCCTGGATATACAGCAGATCCCCGCCATGCTTGTCATCCGGGGCATGAAAGAAATGATTGAAACCGACGTCATACAGCGTTGCCGCCGATGCAAAGCTGGCAATATGACCACCCACACCGGGGCTCTTCTTGTTGGCCTGCATTACCGTGGCGATGGCGTTCCAGCGAATCAGGGCGCGGATACGGCGCTCCAGAGCAAGATCGCCGGGGAAATGTTCTTCCTGCGGTACCGGAATGGTATTGAGATAAGCCGTGCTGGCCGAATAGGGCAGATTTGCGCCACTTCGGCGCGCCTTGTCGATCATCTGCTCCAGCAGAAAATGCGCGCGCTCCACACCTTCCAGCTCGAGAACCGCATCCAGAGCATCCAGCCACTCCTGCGTTTCCTGAGGGTCCATGTCGGGGATTGCTGCCATTATGATCGCTCCTGATTAGACATTTATTCAAACCTGTTATGATTCCTTATCTTGCCCACTTTGGTCAAGGCAAGAATACACGCCACTGTTCGGGAAATAGCACCATGAACCAAGCAAAAATAATTGAGAAACAGTCTGATATCAACGCGCTGGAAATTCGCAGCAACGGTCATTTGCTGATAATTCTGCCTGCGGTAAAAAAACTTGCCCAACTCAAGGGCATGCCCCTGGTCGAAATTCTGCAAGCACGCATGGAAAGACGCGGCGTGAAGCTGGAAGACCTGAAAAAAGCCCCGCTTAGCAGCGATCTCGATCAAGGCACACTAGTCACATGGCTGATGTTCGACATGCAACAGACTGCTTTTGAACAGCACACGGCCATGCGCAAGGCTCTCCAGTTGCTTATGGCCGAACAACCACGTGAAATCACCATTGCCGTCAACGGCACAGCCAAGCTGCGTCGTCTGGCTGCGGAAAGTGCAATTTATTGCGCCATGGTCAACAGCGCCCTGCTTCCCGTGCGAAAAAAGAAGGATGAACGCAAGGCACTGCAGAAAATCACTCTGTACGGCCACAGATCAGACAACGCTTATCTGACACAACGCGCACAGGCCGCCGGCAATATTCTGAGCCGCGAACTCACCATGCTGCCTGCCAACGAACTCACACCGGGCCAGTACCGGGAACGCATCCGCAGGCTGGCAAAGGAAGAAAAATGGAAATGCGAAGAGTATGACCTGAAAAAACTGCGCAAGATGGGTGCCGGCGCCTTTGTTGCAGTGGCTCAGGGCAGCGAGGAGGAGGACGCCGCCATCGTGCATCTTTCGCTGCGTCATCCCGATGCCAAACAGACAGTGGCTCTGGTCGGCAAGGGTATCTGTTTCGATACCGGTGGCCACAATCTCAAGCCGGCGCGTTATATGCATGGCATGCACGAGGACATGAACGGTTCCGCCGTGGCACTCGGCATTCTGCTTGCGACCAGTCGCGCGAATCTGCCTGTCAACCTGGATGTCTGGCTCGCCCTTGCCCAGAACCACATCAGCCCCAAGGCCTACAAACAGAATGACGTGATAACAGCGCTCAACGGCACCACCATCGAGATCATCCATACCGACGCAGAAGGACGCATGGTGCTGGCCGACACACTGACCCTGGCATCGCGCGCAAAACCCGATTTCATTGTCGATTTCGCCACCCTCACCGGCAGCATGGCCACTGCGCTGGGTGCGCGTTATTCCGGCATTTTCAGCAATCGCGAGAAATTGCTTGATGCGGCGCTCAAGTCGGGCAAAACCTCGGGAGAGCGCGTCAACGCCTTTCCTCTGGATGCAGACTATGAAGAGGGTCTCGACAGCCAGATTGCCGACATCAAGCAATGCACCATGGAAGGCGATGCCGACCACATTCTGGCTGCACGCTTTCTGATGCGCTTCATCGAAAATAACACCCCGTGGCTGCACATGGATCTTTCAGCCAGCAACTGCAAGGGCGGACTGGGCGCGGTAGCCTCGGATGTCACCGGTTTCGGCGTGGCGTGGGGAATGGAACTACTGCGTACCCCAACGGGGAAATTGTAAGCCACTTCCCCATGCGCTATAGTCAACTCTGTCTACTCGCCTGATACCATTTGCCATGACCACCCCAGCTTCGCTCACCGACCGCTACCAGCGCAATATCGAATATTTGCGCCTGTCAGTGACCGACCGCTGCGACCTGCGCTGCGCCTATTGCATGCCAGAAGGTTTCAAAGGCTATGAAGAACCGGATCACTGGCTGAATTTTGACGAAATCGAACGTTTGGTGGCCGCTTTTGCGCGCCTGGGAGTGAAGCGCCTGCGACTGACCGGCGGCGAACCACTGCTGCGAAAAAACCTCCCCGAACTGGCTGGCCGACTGTCCGCCCTGCCAGGCATTGAGGATCTCTCACTCAGCACCAACGCCACCCAGCTCGCGAAATATGCCGAGCAACTCAAGCGCAATGGCGTATCACGCATCAATGTCAGCCTGGACTCGCTACGGCGGGATCGGATCGAGCAAATTACCGGAAGGGATTGCCTGGACAGGATTCTGGCCGGCATCATGGCGGGAAAAAAAGCCGGATTCGCGCCGATCAAGATCAATATGGTCGCACTTCAGGGTGTCAATGACGACGAGATCGACACCATCGTGGCATTCTGCCTCGAACATGAATTCATCTTGCGCTTCATCGAAAGCATGCCCATTGGCAGCACCGGGCGCGAGGCCCAGTTTCTTGACCTGCAACCGGTAAAACAGCGACTGCAGGAACGTTTTGGTCTGGTAGAGGGCATGCTGCCCGGTGGCGGTCCGGCACGCTACCTGAAATCGGTAGATGGGAAATTCAGCGTCGGTTTCATCACCCCGATTTCACAGCACTTCTGCGAAACCTGCAACCGCGTACGGTTGGCGGTAGATGGCACGCTCTATACCTGCCTCGGGCAAGAAGAAAAATTTGAATTCAGACCCCTGCTGCGCGGCGGTATTACGGACAGTGAACTGGAAGACGCGATCCGGGAAGCCATTTCACTCAAGCCGGAGCGTCACGAATTTCGTGAGGAGCCGTGCAAGATCGTGCGTTTCATGTCCTCCACTGGCGGCTGATCTGGCGCCAGTCCTGTACTGAAAAATTCAGGAAGACGATTTGTCGCCATTTCCGTTCTCAGGAAATGGGCGGGTATTTTCGAATAATTCGGGGAACAGCGGATCAAGCTCCAGATGCTTCGATTCCTTGTCATTCTCTGACTGTGCTGGCAAGCCATCATCAAGAACGAAATCAAGTGGCGTATCCAGTGTAGGCACCTCGGCTTCAACTTCCGCCGCAGGTCCCGAAACAGCCTCTTCTGGACTTGAAAAATAAAGCGGATTCTCTGAATCTAGTTGCCTGCCAAGTTTCTGAACCAGCACCCACAAGCCGCTGTCATCCAAAGTTGACTGGCAGCGCAGTGCAAACTGCTCGAACTCCTGTTTCATTCCTTGCGAGCTATAGATTTCAAAGAGTTTTTTCCACAGATGAACATCATCCTGATGCTTTTCGAGATACTCCTGCAGCAAATCTATGGCACGATTGGACCAGCCATAAGCCAAGTAAAGATCGACCTCGTCCAGCACAGATTCGGCTTCAGTGAAGGTGACCGACTCGCCTTCATTATCAAAAATACTGGTAACACTGGTAAGAAAATCTTCTTCCTGATCTGTCGTCTCAGACTTGGTTGCAATTGCCTGGTGCTGTTCAAACCGAGTTGGCGCGTATTTAGGCATTTCACTGGCGGCAAATTCGTGTGCCAGTTCTGAATCGAGCTGCACCTCTGCCTGGCGCCTGTGCCAGCGCCACCAGCCAGAAAACAGGAGGGCCAGAATCAGTCCCACCCCTGCCATTCCACGGAAAGAAGTGTTTTCCAGCCAGCTTGTCCAGTTTGTGCTCGCCGCAGGTAGAGTTGGTGCAGCTATCTGTACCGGAGCCACGGCCAACTTCTCGCTTATCAACATGCGGCTGTTGGTTTGCTCCAGCGATTTCTGCATGGTCTCAATCTGCTCTTCCAGCTGCATGATGCGATTTTTCATGCTCAGGGTGCTGGCCACCTGATCATCCGCATCCAGCAGCAATTGCTTTTCACGCAAATGCTGGCGCTGCGCTTCGGTCATTTTTCCAACCACGGATAAATCAAGAGCGGAAGTTGAAAGCTTGAGACGGAAACCGCCCTCCTGTTCAGCAGGCTGAAGCGGTTGGGCACGCTCGACCGGATCAGCGACAGGTTTCGTGGCTGCAGGATGGACACGCTGTGGCCGACTGACAGGCTCTGCCGAAGTAACAGGAGCAGAAGCAAGCAGAGGCAGTGCCGGTACATGGATCACGCCCCCCGCTGGCAGAGGCTCATCTGCAGGCGTGTCGCGCAATGATGGATTTGCATCACGCATGGCACGCAGAAAAACACGCTGCATGCTGACCTGGCGAGGATAAAGGCTGGCAGCTATTGAACCCAGCGTTTCTCCCTGACGGACATCCCAGAGGTAATGCCCCTGCATGGTAGAAATCTGGCGTTCAGCCACCGCCGCCGGTTTGACTGATGGAGCGCGGCCCCGAACATACTCAACTGGATCGAGCAGCAGGGTATATTCCCGACTCAGACGCCCCTGACCACAATTCTCCTGCACCAACAAACGCAAAAAAGGCTCGTTAATGGATTGCGAAGAGCGAATTGTTAACTGAAACTGTCCGTCGGTTTCAAGCAGTTCCAGGCGCGCCTGGGTCAGGTAGGAAGCAGAATCGCCCTTGCCCTCCGGTCTGTAAAGGGAGAAGCACCGGCTATCCAGCTCTTCATCCGGGCCAGCCTTAAGCGGAACAGAAGCACTCAGGGGCTGCCCAAGGTGAGAATGCAGGCGCAACTCACCAAGCAGCAAAGCAGAAGACGAAAGCGGGACGGCACAGGCGATTAATCCTGCCGCACTCATTACCGTTTTCAAAAGGTCCACCTGCCTATTCATCAACCCAGCCTTCCCAAAAAAATAAGGAACCGGCACGAAACCCGCGCCAGTCGCGGAGTTTATAACAGCTCGCGTCTAACCTTCAAGTCGCTAGCAAGCATTTGCAAAGCCAGGCGCATTCCGCTTGCGTTCGTTTTGGTAATGGCTAACGCTATTAAAGGAGCGTAAGCCAGCTCTGCAACTCACAGGCCGCGCGAGTTCCGCTTGCGCTCATTTTCAGTCAGGAAGCGTTTACGCAGTCGAATCGACTTAGGGGTAAGTTCCACAAGTTCATCATCGGCAATGAATTCAACCGCGGACTCCAGCGTCAACTGAACCGGCGGCGTCAGGCGCACAGCTTCATCAGTACCGGAAGAACGTACGTTGGTCAGCTGTTTGCCTTTGATCGGGTTCACTACCAAATCGTTGTCGCGACTATGAATGCCGATAATCATGCCTTCATAGAGCTTGTCGCCAGGTGAAACGAACATGCGGCCGCGATCTTCCAGCTTCCACAATGCATAAGCCACCGCATCGCCATTGTCCTGAGAAATCAATACGCCGTTATGACGCGCAGGAATATCTGCCTTCAACGGCGCATATTCGTCAAACACGTGGCTCATCACACCGGTACCGCGCGTCAGTGTCATGAATTCAGACTGGAAGCCGATCAGTCCGCGTGCAGGGATGCGGTAATCCAGACGTACCCGGCCCTGCCCATCGGGCAGCATGTCCTGCAGATCGCCACGGCGGCGACCAAGTTCTTCCATGACCGCACCCTGGTTTGCGTCTTCCACATCGGCGGTAAGCATTTCGAACGGTTCGCATTTCTCGCCATCGATTTCCTTGATCAGCACGCGTGGACGCGACACCGATAGCTCAAAACCTTCACGACGCATGGTTTCGAGCAAAATCGTGAGATGTAATTCGCCACGCCCGGCAACTTCAAACACGTCGGCATCACCGGTTTCGCTGACACGCAGCGCGACGTTGGTGAGCAATTCCTTGTTCAGACGCTCGCGAATCTGGCGACTGGTAACGAATTTACCTTCCTGTCCAGCCAGGGGGGAATTATTGACCTGGAAATTCATAGTTAGGGTGGGCTCATCCACGGTCAGCATCGGCAAAGCTTCGGGCGCATCAATCGCAGTCAGCGTGAT
Source organism: Gammaproteobacteria bacterium (assembly GCA_018824405.1). Classification (GTDB taxonomy): domain Bacteria; phylum Pseudomonadota; class Gammaproteobacteria; order Burkholderiales; family Sulfuricellaceae; genus Sulfurimicrobium. The sequence continues at coordinate 55,905 of JAHJGO010000026.1, read as the reverse complement.
ACCAATACCAATCTCGTCGATCCCGTTGATCACAACGATATCGCCCGCCTGAGCCTCTTCCAGTTGAACCCGGTTCAATCCGCTGAACCCCAGTACCTGGTTGACTTTTGCTCGCGCGCCCTTGTCTCCGGGACCGCGCATGACCAGCACTTCCTGACCGGGTTTCAGCCTGCCACGGGCGACACGACCGATGCCGATGCGACCGACGTAACTGGAATAATCAAGAGCGGAAATCTGCAGTTGCAGCGGCTGATCAGGATCACCTTCAGGGGCGGGGACGTGCTTGAGAACAGCTTCGAACAGCACGCGCATGTTGTCGCTCTTCTCATTGGCTTCAAGAGCGGCGTACCCGTTCAGGGCCGAGGCATAGACCACGGGAAAATCCAGTTGCTCTTCGGTTGCGCCAAGCTTGTCGAAGAGATCGAAAGTCTGGTTCACCACCCAGTCTGGTCGTGAACCAGGGCGGTCGATCTTGTTTACTACCACGATGGGCTTGAGGCCAAGCGCCAAAGCTTTTTTGGTTACGAAGCGAGTCTGCGGCATCGGTCCCTCGACCGCGTCCACCAGCAACAACACACCATCAACCATGGACAGCACACGCTCCACCTCGCCTCCGAAGTCAGCGTGCCCCGGGGTATCGACGATGTTGATGTGGTGGCCTTCATACTCAATAGAAGTGTTCTTGGCCAGAATGGTGATGCCACGCTCTTTTTCCAGATCGTTACTGTCCATCACCCGCTCTGTAACCTGCTGGTGCGCAGCAAATGTGCCGGCCTGCTGCAGGAGTTTGTCGACAAGCGTGGTTTTGCCGTGGTCAACGTGGGCGATAATGGCGATATTACGGAGGGCGCGTGACATGAAAAATTTCCGGTGCTGTAAAAAGCTGGGCATTTTAGCATAACCATCTGGTAATTTTATAAAATACCCGTATAATGCGTCGGCTTGGTCGGATACATTTCCGTCCATTTGAGTTCATCGATCTCTGGCCCCTTCTTTTTCAGGTATTTCTGAAAATGTGATTGCACCCCGGTTAGCGACGATGTTTTTGCGCCGCGCGGTGTTATGCAGAGGTTTACCCCCGGAATTTCCGGCAAGTCTCGCCGTTCCCTGCCTGTGCGCCCCTTTATATAGCGTTTTGTCTTCACCCTGAGCCTCGCTTGTTAAGCAAGGCTGAATGAGTGTTGCCGCGCGAATTTAAAACTTAAGGAAATTCCGTGTCTTTTGAAAACCTCAAGCTGCATCCCTCTATTCTCCAGGCCATTGCTGACAGCGGCTACACCACGCCTACACCAATTCAGGCCGAAGCCATCCCTGAAGTGCTGGCTGGGCGCGACATCATGGCTTCAGCGCAAACCGGTACAGGCAAAACCGCAGCCTTCATGCTGCCAGCGATCCATCGCCTGTCCACCCCTTCCGCTGTCAAAAGCAAGGGCCCACGCGTACTGGTACTGACGCCGACACGCGAACTGGCAACCCAGGTCAATGACGCGGCACGCAAATATGGCAAACACCTGCGCCTCAACACCGTGAGCATTCTCGGCGGCATGCCCTATCCGCTGCAAAACAAATTGCTGTCTGGTTACGTGGACATTCTGGTCGCAACCCCGGGCCGTCTTATCGACCATATTGACCGTGGCCGTATCGACTTCTCGCGCCTGGAAATGCTGATTCTGGATGAAGCCGACCGCATGCTGGACATGGGCTTCATTGAAGATGTTGAAAAAATCGCCAATGCCACCCCAGCCAGCCGCCAGACACTTCTGTTTTCAGCCACGCTTGATGGCAACATCGGCAAACTGGCCACGCGCCTGCTGAAAGACCCGAAACGCATCCAGGTTGCCGCACAGCAGGATCGCCACGAAAACATCGAACAGCGCCTGCATTTCGTGGATGATATGGCACACAAGAGCCGTCTGCTGCAACACATGCTGACCGACGTAGACCTGACACAGGCCATCGTTTTCACCGCCACCAAGCGCGATGCCGATATGCTGGCTGAGGACCTGTTCGCACAGGGCCACTCTGCGGCTGCCCTGCATGGCGACATGAACCAGGGTGCGCGTAACCGCACCCTGACCAAACTGCGTCGCGGTGGTTTGCGCGTCCTGGTTGCAACGGATGTGGCAGCACGCGGTATCGACGTCGCCGGCATCAGCCACGTGATCAACTTTGATCTGCCCAAATTTGCCGAAGACTATGTCCACCGCATCGGTCGTACTGGCCGTGCAGGTGCTTCCGGCATCGCCGTTTCCTTCGCTTCCTACCGGGACATGCAGCTTCTACAGCGGATTGAACGCTTCACCGGCCAAGCCATTTCACAGCATACTATTGCAGGCCTTGAACCCAAGCGTGTGCCACGTCCAAGCGCACCTCGTTCGGGTCAGGATCGCAAGTTTTCCGGCAAGCCCGGTGGCGGCAAACCCGGCGGCAACCGCGGCACTTCCGGCCAGCCACGTCGCGAAGGCGGATTTGCTCATGGCGGTGAAAAACGCCCTAACAGTGGTGGTTTTGCTCACCACAGCGGACGCCGTCACGGTTAATCTGTTGCACAAGAAATAAAAAAGGCGCCGTCGGCGCCTTTTTTATTTCTGCTCATATCTGTTTAGTCATAATCGCCACCGCGACCATTTTTGTTTTTATGCTTGTTCTTGTAGTGCCCACGATGCCTGCCGTTATCATGATGGTCATCCACGTACACAACATCTCGCTGCCTGACCACCCTTGTTTGATTCCTGTCGTTTGCCATCAACGCAGCACCCGCCGCACCTCCCACGCCGCCACCGATGATCGCACCATCACGCCCACCCACAGCAGAACCGATCGCCGCGCCTGCCGCTCCGCCCAGCGCCCCTCCCACTACCGCATCGCCATCAATACGCCCGGCCCACGAGGGCGTAGTCAATACAGCCAGCAAGGCAAGTGAGCCGAATTTCAAAAATCCCGATTTCCTAGGCATTGCGACCTCCATTCCTCATTTCAAAATCAAGTGTTTCACACAGCACGCTTCTTGCACATGCTGCGCTGACAATTTCCAGCGCAGATATTAACCACAATAAAGCTCAAGCCGGATTACGAATTATTAATACGCAGGATTAAAACAGAATATTTCTAATAAATGCACCGGATTTTGCATGTTGGCTGAAAATCATGCATGTACGAACAGTCACACCGATACAGGACTGGGCCTTGCGAATAAGGCAGTGAAGTGAAGGTTTAAAGGGTTTTCGCCAGAAAGGACAGACAGATTCAGCATTGCAGTATTTATTTAATCACTTGAAGCCTGATCAAATAGCAAAAAACAAGAAAAAATCAGGATCGAAGATTTTCTGTCAATATTTGAATTATTTGGTGCCCAGGACCGGACTTGAACCGGTATTTCCTTGCGGAAGACGGATTTTAAGTCCGTTGCGTCTACCAATTTCGCCACCCGGGCTGGGAATTTGGAGGCGGGGGTCGGAATCGAACCGGCGTAGACGGCTTTGCAGGGTGCTAAAACAACTTGCAAAATTATACACTTACCAATTCGCCCATTCCTGCTGCCACTTTTTACTGCTTGCGGAAAACTGCGTAAGCGGAGTATAGCGGATAAACAGGAGGCTACCAACTACTCCGATGCTTCAAAATCAATAAGCGTATTGAGCCTCACGGCGCAGGTTTCGTAGAGGTTGTTTGCGTCGGCGATCCAGTAAGCGATGTCGGTATCGCTGGCAGCTGGGGCGGCACTTTCTGCATCAGGTGCGCTGGCGGGTTTTTGGAAACCCTGACCGCTTCCGGGCTGCAGCAGGCTGACAGCAGCAGCATCGAGGCAAGGCTTGCCAGTAGTAAATTTGGGAACATATTTTATTACCTCCACTGTTTTAGTGATGATGCGCCCTTCGGCGATGGATAGCGCTTTGGATAGCTCGTCCGCCCGGACGCGCTCCTGTTCTACCTTCTCCTGGAGCAGGACCATCATCTCGACCTTTTCGGCATCGGCTTTGGTCGTTGCCCAGTCCTGCCCTGAATAGAATCCGATGCTGAGCGAGGTGATAACCGCCAGGATGGCGGCGATAGTCATTTGAGGGTTGAACATTCCGGTACTCCCCAGTGTTTATAAGTCGGCTGATGCTTTATCAATATCTTGCGCGGGTAGTCCCTATTCTCACGCCACGCCCATGTGGCTCTGGCGTTGTATCGCTCAACCCCACCAAACCACAAATCAGGATCGTCGCCCGCTTCACGAGCCATTTTGCGCTCCTTGATAATCCAACCAGCGCCGCCGTTATACCCAGCCAGAGTGAAAGCCCAACGATTGCAATCATCCACACCGCTAGTGCGATCCCAAAGGTGCTTATCGTAAGTAACCAGAGCGCGAAGCGCCCAGGATGGGTTGAATGGCTCTGCAGCACCCAATCGGTAAGCCCCGCTGATCCACTTCGCGGTCGCCGGTGTGAACTGCGCCAGCCCTTGGGCATATTTAGATTCCGCTGTTTCATTCCAGCGGCTCTCCTGGTGGATCTGCGCGGCCATCACCGGGACGTTGGCGTTCAAACCCCACACCGCCCTCGCCTCTCGGGTCAGATCGCGCTGGTACTTCAGCGCCGCTCTCGGTACAGTCTGGGCAGTATCCGCCCCCACTGGCTTCGTCACAAGGAACATACCCGCCACAAAAAGCACACTTGATAACAGACACACGGCACTTACCCATCTCATACCCCCAGTGAAACCCCTAGGATGGTGCTGCCGACGATAACCGCCCGGCGGATCATGGCCGCCGAAAAGCGGGTATCGTTTACGTGACTTGCTACGAAAGCGTCCGGGCGGGCGTACGGGAAAAGGCTGCGGTCGAGCCAGTAGCCCACCAACCCGGCCAGGGTGATCAGGCTGATCTTGTACATCGTGACGGGAAGCTGCTGGGGGGCGAGCCACCAGATGATGCCGATCAGGGTAGCAGTGGCAATGTAGAAGTCGAACAGGCGTGGCAGTTTCATTTCAAATGCTCCCTTAAGTATTCCATCGCGCCAGAGCCAATGATGTATATCAGTCCCATGATGGCGCTCAGGATCACACTCCCAGCAATCTTGTCCTCAAGCGCCCTGCGTCTGGCAATACGGTCTTCGCGCTCAGTAATCAGCACTTGGATAAATTCGTGCTGAGTCGAGTGTGTTTCGGGATCGAGCCAGAGTGTGTGATGGTGCTCTTTGAGTTTTCCCACCAGCTTGTCGGCCAGCGCTTCGAGGTGGTCATCTGTTAGCATTGACGTACCCCATCAGTGGATTGGGGGAGAACACGTCCTGGACATAAGCGTCGCGCTCGCCCGGCAACTTCCCTACGCGCAGGTAATAGTCCAGCACGTCCTTGAGTTTGTATCCGCAGTAGAAACGGAAGCATCGCCCGCTACTGCCCCACTGGCGCACGATGTACAGGCATTCGCGCTCACTGCCATCATCCAGCGTCACCGTAATATCGAGCGTCCCGCTATGCCCAACAGGCCGATTGGCGGTAGCCACGTCGCCGCTCCACTTGATCGCTCTGATCCGGGAATAATGGAAGCCCATGACGGAGTGGCTCCACCCACCAAGACTATTTCGGATCAGCCAGCGCAAGCGCCACAGAAATTCCCGTTCGTGGCCGTTGGCGTGGTCCGGTCCGCGCCAATATGGGTCGCCATTGATCCCGTACGTTGGCTCGTCGAACCACCAAGCCCATCTGGGCAGGTGATCGTCGTCCTTGCTGCACATCAGAAGCGCGACTGGAACCACGACCCAGCTGGCAGCCCACACAGGAAAGGAGTACAGCCACTGGCCAAATGCTTTCAGGATCACGTTCATCGATATTCCTCCGGCAGTTGTTTTCGTTGTTTTTCGATCTGGTAACATTCTTCGCAGTGATCCGCGTCCCAGAAGAAGATCAGGTCAATCCAGATGTAAAAGCCGGGGTGTTGATCGCGCAATCGCCATGCCCTTGCAGATAGCATTTCATCCGCCATGCCCCAGCCATCTTCCAGCTTGATCAGAGTGTTGAGCGCCTGATCCAGCGCGATGGCGAATTGCTTGATTACGCCCACACCATCCCCGGCAATAACAAGATCAACTCCCCCTCGGTCGGGACGGCCCTGTCGCCCGCCTGGACCGCCCCCATGATCTGGTAGCACGCGCTCCACACCGCATCGCGCCAGTCCACGCATGCCTGCCCTTCGGCCTTGAACGCCGCATGCGAGCTGGTGGCATACGAGCAGGCGGACAGAATGCCATCGTATCCGCGCTGCCTGGCTACATTATCGAGGTGCATCTGTACGGTGCTGGTGAGCACCGCGACGATCTGTTCCTGCGGAATTTGCACAATCTCCCGCTGTGCAAGCCAGCCGGTTATGTCCTGTTTGAAAACCCAATCGCCGTATCGCTGGTACGGCCCTAGCGGGGTCACGTCAAGCGCCGCAGGCACCCAACCTAGCCCAGCAAGTTCTTCAGCTGACATGAGGGTAAGCCCCGATACATTGCGCCATGCGTATGGGAGCACTTCGTAGTGCTCGGCGACTTGTCCGTTTTCGATGAGTAGATACATGGAGTAATCCTTATGGGAGGGCGATATAGCCAGCGGGGGGCGCGTACGTCCATTCGGACTGGCTGAATCGTGCGGTGATTGTCATGTCGTCGTAGCTGTTGGTGAACCCGAAGAACGGCTTCCACGCCTCTGTCACGGACGCTATGCTCTTGGTTTCGATCAGGGTGTTGTTCTTGTAGAACTTGACTGTCTTAGCGCCCATATCGAAGGCGCATGCGTAAACGGCCCCGACTGACGGGGCGTTGTCGTATCCGAAAATGCGGATACCCTCACCGGCGGGGTAAGTTACGATTGCCCACGAAACAGGTTTGATGCCGAAGGCAGGATAGTGCGTTGAGTACGTGCCTATCGCATCTACCCTAAACTCATAGTAGTAGGCCCCTGTTTGAACCCCCGCCGTGGCGCGTATGTTTGCCGCATAAACACCTTGCAGTGTCAGGTTGCCGTTGGATAGTGTAAAACCCACCTTATCAGCGGGGTTCCAGGTACATGACGAACTCACCGCAGCCGAAACCTTCTCCGCCTGCAATACGCAATTCGCCAGCATTAGTAGTTCTTCCCGCCGACGAAGCCGTACCATGTCGTCCCGCCGTCATTGGTGGTGAAGCTAAGGATGTCGGTCTTGCTTGGCGTAGTGGTGAGCGTGGGCGCCGTACCCCCGGCCCACTTGACCGATGCCGGCCATGTAAAGCTGCGCGATCCGGTTGCGTCCTGGGTTGTGTACAAGGTGAAACTGCCGTTCTGCCCTGATGCTGGCGGGTTGCTGAATGTGAACGTGCAGTTGCCAGTCATCGATACGTTGAACACGTTGCCGGTGGAGAGGTCCACGGTGTAAGCAGTGCTGGAGTTTGCTGATACGACCGTCTCGCTGTAGTCTTTGAGCTGCGGCTGCGCCAGCAAATTGCGCCCAAGAGACTGCGCGCCTGTGAATGTGTTGGCCCCCAACCCGGCGTAGCTGCCCGAGGGCTGCGCGCCCAGCGTGGCGCGCGCCGTTGCAGCATCAGCATCGTCGATCAGGGTGCGCGCAAATGCGGATACGGTCATCATGTCCGCAGTGCCGGAGCCGGTAAAGTAGGGTACTTTATCCGCAGCTGAAACTAGCCCGGCAAGTGCCGCCAGTTCGGCGTCGTATGCCTGGATGTTCGTACCAATCACCAAACCAAGAGTTGCGCGCGCGGTGGCCGCATCGGCATCGTCGAGCAGGGTGCGCGCGAATGCGGTCAGGTCCGCAAGCGCTGCGGTTCCCGACCCGGTGAAGTAAGGCAACGTGTCTGCGGCGGATGCCAGCGCGCCCAGTGCGTCCAGATTTGCGTAGTGGATCTGGTTCCCGCTGGAACTCAGCTGTGCAAGCTGCGCAACGCTCACCAAGCTCAAACCGTCGAGCGATTCGATCTGGTCGGTGATGAGCTTACTCATTGACCGCCTCGCTCTCGACCCGCTTCAGTTCGGTCAGCAGTTGCTGCTTCTCGTTGCTGGCGATCTGATGCTGAAGCTGGAAAACCATCAGCTTCAATTCGGCATTCTCGATGCGCAATCTGATTTCATTCTCGCTCATAATATTTTCCCCCTCGTTAGTTCGGTACGATAAGCTGCCGGAAACCCGATCCGCCGCTGTTCAGCGCGCCCACACCCACGCGCCTCAACTGGCCGCCGACGTACATGGATACGTGGTCCCCCCCAGCGCCGCCGTAGTTGTCCGACGTGAACTGGAAAGCGCCCGCCGAATCAACAACCGCAACGCCCTCGTAAGTCCCCACCCCGGGATACTGGATGCGGAACAGGTTATCCGCCGCGAGGTACAGAATCGGCTTGACTGCTGCGGCGTTGTTTACCCATGCAAGATTGCTGTTGTTCGGCATCACCATAGCGACGCCGGTGGCGAAGTGCGCCCGCGACAGGTCGATACCCGTATTGAACAGATTGGTAGCGCCCGCCGACGGATTCAGCGCAAGGATGCGGTCGATCGTTCCTGTGCCCTCGCCTGATATCAGAATGGCGTTGGTCGGGTTGTTGCTTGTTGTCGCGTTCTTCTGGACGCGCAACGCAGCGCAGTTCATGTTTGTGTCAAACCCGCCGTCGTTGACGATGCCCTCGAACAGGGACAGATAGTGCCCCGCCGCGGCGATATTCGATACGCTCCCCTGGAAGCCTCCCCCCTCGGCATAGCCAGAGGTATTCATCAAGGTTACATTGGCGGTAAAAGCATGGCCCGATCCGCTGCCCCATTTCTCCATGTTGGAATATAGGCCGTACCAGAAGGATAGCGACTGCGGCTTGCCATCAAAGGTGCCGATTGTGCCTGCGCCCGTGGATCGGAACATGAACGTGGCGTTGTATATCTGCTCGTTGTTGCCGCCTGTTCCGGTATCGACGTGCTGGTATTCGAATCCGATACGTGAACCGGACGAAAGATCATAAAGCTGTCCGCGCTGAGCCTTGATGCGCTGCGTACTGCTGAGCGCGATGTTCACCTGGTTGCTGAAAGTGTTTACACCAGTGAAGTTCTGCGTGTTGGCGAGGTAGGCGTCACCGCCACCCCCGCCGGTAGCGTTGATTGTGATGGCATCGCTGGTCGCCGACAGCGTGACGTTCGTGCCCGCAACCAACGACTTGAACGGCAGGTTGACGCCGGATTTTGCAGTAAACAGGCCCTGCCCCGCTCCGAGGTTGGATGCGGTGTTGATTTCCCCGCTTCCACCTTCGGCGTTGATGGTGATGGCGCTAGCATCGGAAGACAGCGTGACGTTCGTGCCCGCAACCAACGATTTGAAGTTCAGGTTTACGCCCGACTTGGATGCGTACACACCCTGCCCGGTGCCGAGATTGGATGCGGTATTCGCCTCCCCCGACCCGCTGCCCCCGACGAGGTTATCCAGGGTGATCAATTGCGAACCGGCGGGGATCGTGATTGTTACACCCGCCGGGATGGTCGGCTGTATGCCGAGTGCGTTCTTCCCCACCGGGACCGACATGGATGTGCTGATCACGTTATCAAGGAACAGCAAGGGGCCGTTGATGGTTGAAGAAGATGGTGAAACAGTAATCGATCCCAGGGCGTCGAGCAGCGTATCCGGGTTGATGCTGCTGGATACAGGCACTTTCACTGCGCGGCTCAATTGTTCTGATAGTTGCTGGATCAGGATCACTGCGCGGTCCAGTGCGTCGTTAAGCACAGTCGGGTAGAACCCGCCGCTGTTGCTCAGCACAACCGGCTGGAGAGCAGGCACACGGCTGCCTATGGTGAGCAGGTATCCAGATGGCGGTGCAACCGTCAGGTTTACCGTCCCCCCTGGCGTGGTTTCCTGATTGGCGTTGAATGCCACGCTATAGTCGGTGGTCAGCTGCAGTTCTGATTCAGCCCCTGTGGTATCCGTCCGGACGACCAGCAGATCACTGGCCTGGAACACCTTGAAGGAGAATGGAAATGCCGTGGTCCCGCCGTTGCCGTTGAACGGTCCTGCTTTGCGCTTTGCGTCGGATGCGATACTCATGGCAAAAGCCCCCTGAAGATTCCCGTAAGACTAGACCCAAGAGGGCCAGATACGCGCACCCTTACTTGTCTTTCGGGGGAGGCCCAAGCAACACGGACGCGGGAGGTGCTTCGCCATCCTCCCACGCTTTCCATCCGCGCCAGCTTCGGATGAGCTGCACGGTAGGAATGCCCACCGCGGTTCCCATCAGGCGGATCGCAGACAGCGCCAGGTTCTCGTCCATTTCTCCTTGCCCTACCTGTTTGCCAAGACTACCGAGATCAGACACCACGCGCCCTACTGGAGGCCCGGCGTAGCTGTAACCGGACACCAGCCCAGAAAGTTCGCGCAACCCCATCACCGTGCCGAGCAGATAGCTCGCCTGCCATTCGGCAAGCTTCTTGGCCCACTTCTCGGGATCGTCGTCACCGCCTCCGCGCATCAGATCCAGAAGGAGCGCTGGGCCAAGCGCCGGGATCACCATCAGCAGCATCATGTCCGACACCCACCCGGCCACTGCCAGCGGGTTTTTGAATTCCGTCTTCGCAGTGGATTCCGCGGCGAGGTTATAAGTCACGTTGAAGTAGCTGTAGAACATCCCGAGCATGGGATGCTTGCGCTGCAATTCTGCCATGTCCTTGGTCTGCCCGCCGCCTTGCGAGTCGAGCACGGCCTGATCCGCCATGGCGATAGCGGTGGTTTCATCCTGCCCGCTTGCAATCGCCTTTTCGTATTGCCCGATCCAGGTTGGAATGTCAGCGACAAGCTGCATCTTCTGCATCAGCATGAACAGGCTTGCGTCATATATCTGCCGGGGGCGAGAATGCCCGTGGGTCACTCGCCCTTTAATCTCATGCAACTCGCGGTTGAAGGTCTTGCTGCGCAGGCGCATGAAGTCCGACTTCTCACCGATCCAGTTCATCGAGTTCTCGAAGCGCGCAATGTCGCCTCCCCAGCGCGCCAAGCCGCGCAGGACATACTTCGGCCCGATGCGCACCATGGATTGTGTAAGACCGAACGGCTGCAGGAATGCCGTAGTTAGAGACATCCCCATGGTCGCTCGAGACACGTTCGCGCGCAGGTACAGCAGGGCTTGATCCATCTTTGTCTGCGGCACGATATCCGCCGTGGCGATAGCCGTCAGCATGTCCTTCATGGTGCGGATTACTGCGGTGCCGTAGTGCTCGCGGATGGCATTGTTGATCGGCTTCGCGTTCACCAATCGGTTGGCGTCGATCAGCCACTCGTGCCATGTCAGATCATGCGTGACTTCGCTGACGTGCTGGGTGATCACGTCCAGCGTCTTCTTCACCGGGCGGCGCACTTCCTCCGCGCGCTCCTTGGTGTGACCCCTGCGGGTTGTGGCTCTGGTGTATGCGCCGCGCTTCATGTCGTCGGCGATGGCTGCGGCATCGTGCTTCTCGGCTCGGTCGTCCCGATTGGCGTCATACTTGATTGGGTAGTACCCCCCGGACAGCTCCACCGTGCTGCCATCCGCCATTGGGAAACTGAACGAGCGGGCCTGCACTTTCTCTGGCACGCGGCCAGTAACTCGGCGTTCCTTCTCGGCGATCTGCGGCCAGTATCTATCGATAAAGGCCCATGTATTCTGAACGAATTCCCACTCGGCGCGGGTCAGGCGCCGGAGCACAGCCTCGACCTGGTATTCGCTCCAGTTGTCGCCAGCCATCACCCTCTGCCGGTTGGTATCGTTGCCCCAATTGAGCGCCACGGCAAGACGGCCGCCGCGCGTCAGGCTGTCATCGATCTCTGGGATATATACCTTGTCGCCGTTGGCGCCGCCTTTCATCGCCAGAATGGGTTTGTAGATGGCGGCAAGCCGCTCGGTGGCCTGCTCGATCATCACCGCCTCGCTGGTTGCCGCGTCGTTCATGCTGCGCCCGAGGATGCGCCACATCGGCCCGCCATCCTTGCCGCCATCCATCTGGCGCAGCAGGCTGGCGAGCTTGCGATGCCCTGCGGCCATGCCTTCCAGCCATGGGAATATGCCGGTTGGTTCCTCCAGTTGCACCGGGAGGGGTGCTCCCCCGTTCTCGACGATACTCAGCGCAGCCTCGTCCACAATCACCTGAAACTCGCGCTGGTCCTTGGCAGTCAGCAGGCGGTGCTTCAGCCGCCCAATGTGCTCGATCTGCTTTACGGTATCGAGCAGGCCGTTGAATTCCTCGACGGTCATGTCCTTGTAGGACTTGCGCAGCGTTTCATTTTCCAGTTGCTCTGAGATATCCGGCTCCATCCCGGCATCGCGCTGGGCCTTGAGCCAGCTGGCAAGGGACGCACGCTTGTCGATGGCCTTGAGGCTTTGCCCTTTGCGCAGGTCGAAACGCTCCAGCAGGGCGTCGATCTGATCTGTATAGTCAATATCCAGCCCTTTGCGCGCTGCCTCGCTATCGAAGCGTTTGAGATATCGCAGCCCCTTCTCCACCGCATCCTGTGCATCGTAGGCGGCGCGGGTAGCGTAGTTGTTCATCAGCTGGTTGCGCTTCTCGGCGGCGGCTGTGGCGAGGTCACCCGATTTGCTGGCCTGCTCCGCCGCTTTCGCTGCGCGCACCTCGGCGCTGGCGTACTGCCCAGGCTTGATGTTGCGCACCTTGAGACGCGAGATCATCACGGCCGCATATTCCTTCGCCGCGCTGGCAAGTACTTTACGCTGGCCCGTTGCCTTCGCCAGTGCGTTAAGTTCGGTGGCGATCATGCGAGCGCGCACGTCATTGTGGATGGCCTTGTCGGCGGCACGCTCAATGGCCTGCTCGCTGGACAGGTCGCCGAATCGCTCCAGCATGCGCTGGTCTGTCATGCCCTCGATCACATCGGCAGGCTTGTCGGCAGCAGCGAGCTTACGCACCAGTTCATCGCCAGAAGTGAAGCCGAACATTTCCGCCACGATGTCGGGGTGCAGCGCATCGTTCTTGGCCATGCGCAACTTGCTGATGCGGCCCGCGACTTCTTCCGGCAGATCCATTTCGGCCAGGCTGGCACGGTCAAGCCGGCCGGCGGATAACGCGCCTGGGTTGGTAATCTGCCCGCCAGCCGGGATATCTTCCGTAATGGTGCGTGTGCTGGAGTATTGAGCATTGCCGCGCAACTCCTCTCCGAACTTGTCCTCAAGCTCGCGCAAATCCACCTTGCCGTTCTCGTCCAGAGTGAGGTAGCCGTACTGGCCCAGTGCTTCGGCCATGCCGTCCAGCGTCAGGCCACCATCAATACGCCATACCGGTTTACCGAAGACGCCAGAGTTTGGTTTATCTTCGACACCCCACTCGCTGATGACCTGATCCTTGCGCAACCCGCCCAGTTTGGCGATGGCAGTAAACAACGAATCCTGAGATTCGTCCACCACGTCCGGATCAGACTTTTTGCGCTCAATCGGCTCTATCTTGTCTTCGGTTGTGATCTTGCCTGTTAGGAACTGCCAGGCGCGATACACCGGCTGGCTCATCACATCGCCGCGCACCTCCATGCGTACTTCGGCACGGCGGGCCGCGGACTCCTTTTGCAGCTGCTTGATGATGCGCCCGCGCGTGTTGTGCGCCCACTGCATATCGCGCAGGCCACGGCGTTGCAGATCTTCTACCGCGTCGTTGGTGGCATCGATACCAAGAGCCTGGTAGGACGCAAACTCGTCCGGTGTCATCCCGGCCTGCTCGGGCGATGTGAACAGCGGCATCATGCTGCGCCCCTGCTCTGCCAGCTGGATCTGATCCGTCGTGGCCAGCATCCGGTCGAATACCTGGCGCACGTCATCGTTCAGTTCCACGTCAAGCGCCTTGAGGTCGCGATAGACATTCAGCAACCAGGCGCGGAAGCGCTGGAACAGTCCCTGCAATTCAATGCTGGGCGCATTGCCCTCGAACAGGTAAGATTCGAACCCGCGGGCGAATTGCTCGTGATAACTTCGCTTTTCCTCAAAATCGAGGTTATGCCACTCGGCCAGATCGCGCACCCCGAACCACTTGAGCAGCGCATCGGTATCCGCGATGATCTGGCGCTCGCCGGGTTTTAAACTGTCAATGCCGAAGGTGTCAGCCTCGTGCTGCAATTTAGAGGCCATGTCAGCCTGCACTTCCAGAAAGAAGTGCCCGGATTCGTGGAGGAAGGTGGAGAGGTCTGCGTTCTTGAGCAGGGTGATGGCGAGCGATTCCGGGTTGAAGCTGCCACGCGCGGATTGCTTGTTCTGGAAAAACACGGCCGTAGGGGTTTCGCCTAGCGTGTCGGAGAATCCGCCCATCGCGCCAGTCGCGCGGCTCCAGTGCAGACCGACATGATCCTGATCACGCCACATTCGGACACGCGCATGCACGTCCGCCAGTAGCGGCATGATCTGCGAGAGTGGGAGCGGCTTACCCGGATTATTCGGGTCTTTCAGTGTGGACCAGCCAGGCTGCGGTTCACCCTTCCCGTCACGGCCATAGTCAGCCCATCCACGCTGCTGGAATTCTGCGAAGGTTTCGCCCGATGGCGTCGGGCCGTTGACGGTGAGTTCGCCGTCTATTGATACGGCAAATGTGAGCGCGGGTTCTTGTATCAGGCCTGCTTCGACTTGTTCCTTGCCGAATACTCTAACCGTCAGTATCCCTTCCGGGTTGAAGCTGTCAGGGGGAAGTTCTTCCCCCTCTATTTGGTATTCGGAGAATGGCCCCAGCGCGCCAGCATGGCTTCGTGCTGTTTCTGCCTGTCCTCCAAGCTCATGGGCGGCTTGGTCGGATGCTTGGCGTATTCTTTTAAGTAGTCCGGATTTTCGCCGATACAGCGTGGCTGTCTCTGGGAAAGCGGATAAGAAAAGATGTTGTGCATCATCGATCTCCTGCTCCGATACTTTCGGAGCCTCGATGTTTATTACATCAGCATCGTCGAACGCAGTCAATAGCGCATCGGGGGTATTCGGCGCATCAGCTTGGTACAGTATTTTTCCCTTCGCCTGACGATACATTCTTTCAGACGCGGAGAAAACGCGATTTTTTCCTTTGTTCTCGACAAAGCCGAAGCGCTTATAAAACTTCACCAGGCGCTGCTTGTTGCCGCCGAAGTCCGACGACGGCGATAAAGCGATGTGCTGACCGTTGCGATCCGCATATTCGATAAGCGACTGCATGGCCGCTGTCCCTTTGCCCGCATTGCGTTCATCCTCTGGAACAACAATACGCGACAGGGTGATGACCCCGTTCTTTTCGGATATGTCGCCATCGACACCTGAATCCAGCCATCGCTGGCGCAAGGCATCCAGTTTTTCGCTCTGGTCAAATCGCGCCCCGGCTACGTTCTCCGCGCCGACTTTGAGCGGGTACCGAGCGTACATATCCTCGGGCGTTGTGCCAGTGCGGGCGGCCTGTACGGCGTAGAAGTTGCCCACCATGGCGGCGTAGGCATCGTTTACCTGGGGGGTAAAGCGCGCAGCCGTATCGAGCTGGGCCTTGATGCTGGTTTTGACCACCTCGGCGGATTGCTTGAATGTATCGTCGCCTTCCTTCTCGGCAAGCACGCGCTCGACTTCGGCCTTGAGTTCTTCGGCTTGCCCGCTCTGCATGTACTCCTGCGCCGTGGTGGGCGTGAACCCACCCGGCTCGGTGGCGATATGCGGCAGGATGGCCTGCTCCAGTTCCGGCCCGGCCATGGTGGCCATGAGATCGGCAATCGGGATGCGGATATCGTGCCCGGTTTCGGCTGCGGTTTGCAGCTGCTCCTGCACGGCTGGAATGGACTGCGCCATCTGTTCAGCCAGTCCCGACTGCGCCAGTGCGTCCGGCGTGATGTAGACGGCATCGCGCCCCTCGGCCAGGATGGACTGGAAAAAGCCCTGCGCGGTTTCCACGTCGCGCATGCGGACTTTAGACGCCTCGGCTAACTGATTCAGGTTGACGAGCAATTCACCGGCCTGCGTGGCTTGTTTTGCCTGCTGCTCCTTACCCGATGCCAATACGGCAACCTTATGCGCAGCGCCCATTGCGCCGGACTGTACTGCCGTTGCGAGCAAGGTCTGGTAGGCGGCATCAGGACGTTCACTAATGTACTGGCCCCATGTCTTATCCGGGTTCGCAACTGCCGTATCGATCGCGTCCTGAACAAGAGTGGCAAGTTGCTCACTTGGCACTTCGCGCGCCAGCAGTCCTGTCAGGAATCGCCCGGCGCCCATCTTGCCGAACTTATCGACGACGAACCCCATCGGGAGCATTTCAGTGCCGACCTCGACAACCCCCTCACCCGCGGCGCCGATGAAAGCCTCCCCTGGCGTAGCGCCCCGCGCTGTGTACTTGCCGTAGGCTTCGGCTTCTGTTTGTATTCCGATGGTAGCCAGCATCGGCGCAGTGCTTCGGGTGATAATAGATGCCGCTATCCCGGGGATCTGCCTCATCAACGAACTGCCACCAGAATAAATGCCACTTGCTGTGCTTGATTCGAACGCCGGGGTTGACCTTGCAACATCAGCCTGCGCCTGCGCATACTTGCGCCGTGCGTCGGCCCCCAGGGCATCGAAGCCCATCACATCCGCAAACTGCTGCCGGAGGCCTTGTCTGGCGAGTTCCGCGCCCTGCGACAAAGATTTCCCAAGGCCGCCCATTACCGACAAGAAAGACGCTTGCGGTCCCGACCATGATTTTAATGTGTTCTCAATACCAGTCAGGCTATCCACGTCATCGTGGGCGAGCTTGGCCTTATCGATGTCAGCCAGCAGTGCGGACGTAGCGGGGGATGTTTTGGCCAGTGAGTCGAAGTCAATGGAGCCTATCCGATCCTGCCGTTTCATTTCCTCCGGCATGGCAAGCGCGGTATCCACAGGCACGCCCGTGCGCCGGGCTACGCGCTGCGCTTCGGCGTAGGTGTCGGGGTTGGTATCGGCGGCAACGGTAAAACCAACACGGGCTGCCTGCGCCGGTTCGGGTTGCATCGTGGCGCTTACGGCTGCATCGAATTCATTGCTCATTTGCGGGCAACCTTCATATTCCAGTATGCATTGAGTATCTGGGCATCGGTCGGGCTATCGATGCCCTGCCTCTTGAATGCGGCCTTGATGCCGTCTTTGATATCGCCATCGATATCGCCTGCCTTCATGCCCAGCATCGGCCCGGATGAGTTGGAGAATAACCCGCGGAAAGTGACGTTCTTGGCGAACAGCGCATCAAGATGCTGCGAGACTTCAGCGTCTGTAAATTTCTTGCCGGCCTCGCGCTGGGCCGCCATGAAATACTGATCCACGAAGCGCCGTATACCGCCTACGTGGGCTGCGTCACTTCCACCATCGTCTTTCGGTGTCGGGTCGATTCGCAACATGCGCAGCCGCTCGTCGAGCGTTTGCTTGATGGCAGGGCTATTCAGGTCGCCGGGTCCGTTGCTGCCGACTGCAGTTCCGTTGCGCTTGGCGCGCTCCTGACTAAAGTGCTTGAAATCCGCCTCAGACAACTCGCGGCGCAGCGCGAAGAACTCGTTATCGCTCATGCGTCCCAGGGCGTCGGGGTTGCTGGTGAGCTTGTTGTACAGCCACGGGGTGGTGCTATCGTCGCCCTTGCTGATCTTCTGCGCAAAACCGATCACGTTATCCACCTCCTTGGGCGGAATGGCGGACCGCACACTCGGTGGCAAGTCGGTATAACGCCCGCCGTTCTCGATCACGCCACGCATGGCGTTTGCCACCGCATCATCTTCACGCATCTTGATGGCCTTGGTTTGTTCTTCGTACTGGCGACTGGCTTCGTCGCGTGCGATCTTATATCTGGATGGGTTGCCTGCGAGGCGCGGGTCGGCGCGCAGCTGATCGTCAATCTCCTGAAATGCCGGGCGCTGCGCATGGCCCTGCCCAGCATCAAACGCCTTCATATTTTTAGCAACGTAATCCTTCGTTTCGGCAGGCATGAAGTCGAGCCATGTCTTGACCCCGATGGCCTTATCGTTTTGCGCGAGTTTGTTATTCTTCTCGGCCCTCTTCTCGGCGTCCTGCAACCTGCCAGGGCCGGCGTTATACGCCGCATATGCCTTTTGCAAGTCGCCGCCATTGTCCTGCAACTGCTTCTGGAAATAGGCCATGCCGAGCGCCTTGTTGTAGTCAGCGTCGTTCCGGTAGCGATTCTCATCCCACGGCAGGCCAGCCATTTTGGCGGCTTCCGGACCGGTGCCAGGCATGACCTGGGCGATCCCTATTGCGCCCTTCTGGGATGCGAGCGGCTTGCCATCCTCACCGAACTGGCGATGCCCGGATTCTGTACCCAGCGCGATGTTGAACGCGCGCTCGGCCTCGCTGGTCTGGATACGCGGCTGCATCTTGCGGAGCACTTCACCAGCAGCGCCCACCCCGATGCGCATATTCACCTCGCCGTCGAGTTTTCCCTTGACGCGCAAAATATCGTCGGCGTCCATCTGGCCGGAGTACTTCTTCAGGTAGGCGTCGGCGTATTCGGGCTTGTTCGCTTCCAGCGCGCCCGCAATGGCAAGGGTATGCGCGTTGCTGATATTCTTCCGCACTTGCGCATCGGCTTCTTCTTGCGACATGCCGGTAAGTCTGGCCTTCTCCCTGATGGCGGCGTTTATCCTGTCGGCAGCGTCGTCCAGCTTGCTCCTGCCGGTTTCAGAGTCGATCTGTATATCCCCGCTTGCGCCCATCAACGCAATCTCGCGCTGGGCGGTGCTGACCGTGCCGTCGTAGGTGCTGACCTTGTATGTTTTGAATTCGCTACTGAGATGCTGGCTGGTGCTGCCGTGGAGCTGGCTGCGCATTGATGCGACTTGTTGTGCGAACATTTTGCGCTGGGCGTCATTGCCCAACTCGCCGGACATTACATCGGTCATTTCCTGAAAGCGATCGACGTACTCGGCTGGCAGATCCTTTCCGCTTTCGCGGTTCAGCGCATTCCACCCTTTCTGGTTCAGTGCGCCAGTGTCTTTGTCATAGAGCAGATTGAACATGCGCTCTTTGGCGTCGTTGCTGGCCTGGATCACGCGCAACTGGTTGGCCTCGTTCTGCGCGTCCAGCGCGATCTGCCCCGCTGCGCTTCCAGCCTGCTGCATAGCCTGGCCTGTACGTTGTGCCTGCTGCCCCGCGAAGTCTGCCACGCCTTGAGATTCGAGGCGCGCATTAGGTAGCGTACTGGGGGTCGCCTGCAGGTTATCGTATGTCGGTACTCTTGCCATATCAGAACCTGAACCCTGAGTTGTTGTTATCTACCCATCCGCCCCAGTTGGCGTCGGAGCGACTATCTCCGGGTGTAAAACCCCCGGCTTTATTCATCGTGTACCAACTCGATGCCACACTCCCGGCTCCGCCCAGCAAAGTACCGAACGCGGCGCTGCCTGGGCTGATGCTGCCCGCGCTGGCACGCTTCGTGAGGGCTTCGTTCTGGTAATTGGTGGATTGGGTGCGATAACCCCACGCATTGCGCACCGCGTTTGCGGTGAGGGTGTTGGCGTCGGTTTCCTTCATGATCTCAGTAGTGGCCTGCACCTCGGCGGCGTTACCCTCCCCCAGATCGATGCCGTTGGCGGCCATAGCGGCGCGCTGGCTGCTCTTGAGCCTGCCCGCTGACATGGTGAGCTTGCCGACTTCCTGCTCGCCCTGGAACAGGGCGGATTGCGCGCCGAGTTCCGCGATCCGCGAGTTGGTATCCGCGATCGCGGCCTGCGCATATAGATTGGACTTTTGCGTCTTGGCGGAGAAGTAAGATCCGATGGTGCTGGATGCAACGCCCGCTCCCTGCAGCGCTATGGAAGAAATTGCGAAGGACATGCCGCCCCCTTTGTATGGTTGCCGAAAAGGGTATCCGCATGCGCCACGGATACGCGCACCCTAACCGCCCATCGCTATCTCGGCGGTAAGCGATACCACCGTGAGCGGTAGCGGATCTACCTGCCGGACAAAGACCTGCCCGCTGTCGGACCATGCCGGGGGGATCATCACCTGTATCTCCTCGCTCTTGAGGTTAATGGCTGATCCGTACGGTTCTGTCGTGCGCAGTTTGGCCTCGGTGAGTTCGCTATCCGATGGGCCGACGAAGATGCCCGATGAGCGGTACACGCGCAGCCATACCTTGTTGACGTTCTTGAAGTGTCCCTGCCCGTAGCTGCCGTCACGCAGCATGGCCACCGCGGGGAGGGTTTGTATGTCTGCGGTAATGGGAAGCCCGATCTGGATCTTGCTGGCGGAATTGTCCAGGGTGATGCTGCCATTATGCACAACACGTTGGGCGTGAGCGACGCCATCGGCGAGGATGTTTACGGTTTTACCCTCGAGATGGGACAGGCCGCTGACGGTGGTTACCGCCGCGCCGGAGTAGCTCAGTCCGCAATCCACGAAGAAGGCATCAGCGGGATCGGTGAAGTTGCGCGTGGATAGCCTTTCCACGTAGCGCAGGGGTGCGCCGTTGATGGTGCGGCGCACGACAACGTAGAGAACATCCTCATCCCCTTCTGGCACCACCGTGCAGCTTTCGAACGCGCCATCAGTATCGTGCTGATGCCATGCACCCACCTGCTGCTCCGGGACGTAGGTGAGGCCCAGCAGCTTGCCGTTGCTGCTGACGAACCAGACGATGGGCTGTGGTGCTTTTGCGTACGCCATGTCCAGTATGTTGTAGTTGTCGAACAGGTGCGTGGCCCGAAGCGACACATCTCCCGACAGGAAACCGTTGGCCTGCCAGTTGTACGCCATCTCTCGCACATGGCCGCCGCGGGCTGCGCAGTATATGAGCGAGTTGTTGATAATGGCCGGCTGGACATTGCTGGCGCCGACGTAGGATTGCGGCCGCACGGATATCGTGCTTGGGGTGATCGCGTCGGAGTTCACAGAAGTCACACGCCATTCTGCTGAACTGGTCAGCAGCAGCAGCTGGGTGAGAGGTACGATGTGCCGTATGGTATTGGCCTCGCGCGCCGCCACACGAAAGGCAATGCGGTCATCATCCTTGATTGGCAGCGAATAACTCATGTTGCTCTCGGTGCCGCTCTTGGTCATCCATATGTTTTGCGGCTGGTTGATCGTGCCTGCAAAGGCGCGGCGCTGCTCGAAGTAGGATACTGCTCCGGGGTAGTTGCCAGCGGAGTTGAAAGCGGTATCGTAGTTTGGCGGTGTCTTGCCCAGATCGGGAGCGATGTTATCGTCCACCAGCTGCGTGCCTTCCGTGCTGCCGATGTAGCCGAACAGTCCGCCCAGCTGCTTGTACACGTTATACTTGACCGCCCCCGATACTGCGCTCCACGATATGGTGTTCACCCCGCCGGATGCGAACAGGTTGTTGTTGCATGTCGCCTGGACGCTTGAGTACGATTCGCTTAGCCCATCAGCCGCGACGGCCGTAATCACGTAAGCGTAAGTGTAAACCGGAGTGACGCCCCCGCCCGGTACGGCGGCGGGTGCCTGGGGGATGCCGATGGGGGGTGAATACGATATCTCCGATAGTGCCCAGCTGGTAGCGCCCAGCCTGCGCAACTCCATGGGCGGATAGTTTGGATGCGCCAGGGTGAGTACGTCCGCCGACTGGACGTAGTGGATATCAAACAGATCCAATTCTGCATACGGGTTGGCGATCTCGTAAGGCACCCCGCCGGACAGCAGGGTCGCGCCCTGGGTATGGAATCTGAAATACCCGGCCCCGAGTTCGATCGCCATTGTTTGGGTGGTGGAATACGTGAAAGGTATAACGCGGGTTTTTTTGGTCGAATCCTTCACCGCGCGAACAAAAACAAACCCTGCCCGGTTCTCTACCGGGCCGTGCGGTTTCGGGATGAAGTTGCGGCACTTGGCCAGACCGCTCATGAACTTGGCGTCATCGATGCGCCCGAACAACTCCGGCGTGACTTCACCCCCGGAGAAAGCGCGCTGCAGGGTGCGTATGTTCGCCATGTTCTACCTCCCCGTGATCCAGCCGACGTTGTGCTGCGGCTTGACGAGCCGCTGATTCGCATCCGATTCGGACGCCTGCGACAGGTATGCCTGCATCATGCCTGCGCAGCGCTTGGATTCAGCTGCTCCTACGTCCCCTTTGAGAATCGGCCCGGCGAGCATGGACGCCAGGTGCCAGGACAGCGCCATCACGAAAAGCGGGGGGAACCGCGTCGTGTCTGTGACGAATGCGGTGTACCTGACAACGGCATCTGGCTGGTCGGAGTATATTACGTCCGCCCCGCGGGCATCGATCTCACGCGCGAATGCCTGCGGTGTGTACGCACCACCGCTGATCATCCCGATGCTGTAATCGTCGCTTGACCCGGGAGGGATCACCGCGATGATGTTGATCGCATCAGCCGGCATGGCATATGCGTAGTCCCACTCAGGTGTGGAACTGGCCAGTGCGGCAGGCTGCACGCGCCGGGTGGCGAATCCCCATGCGAACATTTCCAGCAAGGCATCACGGGCGATCGGATAGAAGCGGGCGCAGTGTTCCGCCTGCGCAGACCCTTCTGGCGGGTTAAGGCTCGCCACAGTGGCGGTGTCGCCGAGGTGCGCCAATGCGAGGTTTGCGATATCGACTTCGGATGCCATGGGATACCTCTATGAAAAATGGGGGCACGGCGGCCCCCAAATAACCCTACAAGAGGGAGAAAGCCTTATGCCAGATCTGCTGTGCCCTTGGGTATCTGCGCATCGCTATCCTGCTTGGCCAGTTCGGAGAAGGTTTCAGGGGTCTTTGTCTCATCCTTCCTCGGTTTGCCTGCAGGGGTCTTTGTCTCCTCTTTCCTTGGTTTGCCTGCAGGGGTCTTTGTATCCTCCGAGACCACCACCATATCCTTGGAAGGAACAACCCCATCGGGAAGTTCAAACACCTCGCCGGGGCGGAATCGCCGCCCGTGGTAGAAACACATCAAGCTAGACTGGACTTTTACACCCATGATCTACTCCTTAGTTGGTTGCGTTGGCCAGGGCGGCCCACTTGGCCACGTCGGTCGTCAGGAAGGCGTTAATCTTGCCGGCGGTGACAGTGGTTGTCCCGATGGTGCAGAGAATGCCGAGATAGCGCTCATAAGTACCGTAGGGCAACTCGACCGCAGCGATTACGCCTCCCGCATTGAGCTGCGCGGAGTTCGCGCCCGCATCATCCGTTACCAGGGATGCGGATACGAAATGGGATGTTGCGCTGCCGTCCACGGCGATGGCGGCCTGGGCATCCGACGCCAATGCGAACTGGATAGTACCCGCCACTCCGCCGGTGATGATTTCGGTGTCGGTCTGTATGACCAGGTAAAGGCCTTCACCATTGCCGATATCCTGGCTTACCCCACCCAGGTCGATAACATCGCCGATCAGTGCGGTGCCCGCGACGGCAGCTACCGATACGGCATCTGCAAATTCATTACGTTTATCGAGGATCATTTTATTGCTCCTTAAAAGGGGTTCAACCCGGCGCAAACCGCGCCGGGCGTATGGCTTTAGGAAACTACAGACTCGTTACCTGCCAGAGCATCGACGCGACGCACCGGAATACCGTCAAATGCAAGTACGCGCTTGCCTGCCACTTCGTCCATGCTCAAGGTGGAAGCTGCAACCTTGTTGACGATCTGGCGGCGCAGGAAACTGCGGATGGTTCGAGGAACGTAGAATGCGGGGCGCCCCATGGACAACGTAGGAATGCGCTCGATGGCCTGAGTCATCAGGTCGATCAGATCGGCCCCGGCGGATGCGTTCTTGGTCAGGGCGGACAGTTCGATGTTCGGGATGCGAACAATGTAGCGCCAATCACGAACGGACAGGCCGCAGTCCCACCGATAGTGCGAGCGGTAGGCTTCCATGCGGCCACCGGCACCATCGACGTTTTCGATAGTCACCTGGCCCTTGTCCTCCATGGACAGGCCCGCCTTGCTGCCCTTGGGGAAAATACCGTGCACGGTATTCGGACCCCACACCACCAGCCAGATACTGTTATTGTCGGTGTCGGACGATCCGCCCGAGATGATGTTATCCGCGTTCTCGGCAGAGAGGCTATTGAACCGGGGGGCAAATCCCGTGAAGGCTTCTGGTTCTGTGCCCTCGTTGCCGTACAGGAGCGTAGACGCGAATTCCTGATTGATGCCTTCGATATGCGCCCGTTCTTCCGACAACCGGAAAGCTGCCGTATTACCGTTGAGGTCCGCCAGTGCTTTATCAACTTCGGCATAGGCTTCCAGCATGCCGCATGCGTCGGTCACTTGCGCGGTTTTGCTCTTGGTGGGCTGCACACCGCCGTACAATTTGCGCCAGGTAGGAGCAGGCAGGCCGGTTCGCGCGGTTGTGCGGTGTCCGGTTGGCAGGTTGCCTTCCAGCCACACCATATCGTCGAGAATCTCGTTGGTCTGCGACAGCATCTCGGCGATGGTATCAACCTTGCCATCCGGGTCGAGTCGTTTGGTTAGGTCCAGGAGGGTTGGGTGCGTTGTGGCCAGCGTCGAACCGATCAACAGGATGCCCGCCGCGGACGCGTGATCCGCGAAGCCGAACATCGCCATAGCTGTCGCTACGAAGGCGAACAGCATCATCTGGTTTTGGCTACTGAAAATCTTTTTCATGTTGTAACTCCTTATTTCTGATTTGGGAAAAGTCGCTTGGCTGGGTCCGATTCCTGCGCGGATCTCCCGCTGGAAACGAAGCCATCCTCACTGATTGCCTTACCTGCCTTGACCATGAACCGGATCACCTCCGGATTGTTGCCAAGGCCCGACTCGTCCAGCAGCGTGCGCAGTTCGGGTGTGCCGAAGGTATCGAGCGCTTTCTTGGCGACTGTCAGGTTCTCGGTCAGTTTGGCGCCGCCGAATTCCTTATCCGCCTTTGCATCTTCAGCCCACTGGTTACGTACCGCATCCAGTGCGTCGGCCTGCTTTTTAGCCAGCGCTGGTGCGATCTTGTCGATCACTTTCTGCGCTGCTTCGTTGGGCAGGTTCAATTCACGGGCGACTTCGGAGAACTGCTCGATCACATGCGCATCGAACTCGTGCCCTTCGGGCGCTTTGAACTCGTACTTCTCTGGCGCGCCTTCCGGCTTTGCCTTATTCGCCTCGGCATTGTCCGCTTCGGGTTGTTCACCCTCTGCGGCTTGCCCTTCGACTTCCTGCTGCTGGGTTGCTGCGGCTTCCGTCGCGGGTGCTTCGGTCGTCGCGTCCTGCTGCTGGTCGGCTGTGTTGGTTGGTTGGCCTTCCGTCATCAGTGTTTCAGTTGTCATTCCTTGCTCTCCTTGAGCATTTCGGTGTAGCGATCCGCGCAGTGCGTAGTGATCTGCGCCATCAGCCTCAACCCTTCATTGCGCGTGCCCTCGTTAAAGGCCATGCTCAGTGCGTTGGTGTTGAAGGATAGACGCCACACGCCTGCGCGCTCTAAAGTGCGGAACACGAAACGGCGTCCGCGCTTGTTGCTCATTAACCACTTCAGATCATCCACCTCGATCTGCTGCGCCAGCTTGACGCGATCTTCGGCGTCCTCTCTGGCGCTCTCCTGGCTGCGGATATCTAACGGGTCGTGGTCCATGCGCGAAACTCTATGCCGTTTGGCAAGGGATACGCGCACCCCTACGTGGTGTACCCGCTGAACGCCTGCGTAACGTCGGTCAATCCGTTCTTGCTGGAGGTGTCCGCGGATGCCAGCTTGGCAGCGGTATCCGCGCGCATCTGCATAGATTGCTCTTGCTGCATCGCCTGCTGCGCCTTGGCACGCTGGGCGCGTATCGCCTCTACCTTGTCGGCAGGCACCATGATATTGGGATCGAGGCCGAGAGAATCAGAGTAGATGCTGGCCCACTTATCTGCGTCGAAGTTATCGAGCACTTCCGGCTTGAACTGCGCAACCGCGCCGAGGTTGCCGACAAAGCGGTCGATGCTGTTGGTGCCGACAGCGCGCTGCGCCTGAGCCAGCATGCTCACCAGTTCGACATTGATCTCATGACCCCGCAACTCTTCCGGTGGGGGCGGCACAATGCCCGCATCCATTATCTGGTCGAATGTCATCTCGATCAGCGGGTCGAGCAGTTCATTCTGCAAACGCTCCAGCACAGGGCCGAGCATGAGCAGCTTCTCTTCATGGCGCTCTGCCACTTCGGTGGCCGTCATGCGCGCATCGGTCTGGTTCGCCAGCATAAGGAACAGGTCGGCGTAGAAGCTGCCCTTGATGCGATCACGCACGTCCTGGATATCCATGAGCAAGTGGTTGAGGTCGATGTTCACCTCGAATGCAGTCTTGATACCGGCATTCGGCCCTGCCATGTCCACAAAGCTGATTCCGCCGGGTAACATTTCCACGTCGCGGTTCTTCATGCTGGTGGGCGCCTGCAGAGGAGGCTTGGTCTTGAAGTCGATGCCCTGAGCCTTGCGCAGCTGCTCGTGCTGAAGCTGCTTGATGTCGCCCAGTGCTTCCATGCCCGGGCTGTTGCCGTATATATCGCCGCCTGCGGTGGACCAACGCGGACATAGCGCAGGGAAACGCTTGAATCCGGATTCGCGCAGGTACTTTTCCGGGTCGGCTCCAACCTCGAAGTAAATGGACTTCCATGCCATGTTGAGGTTGTCTTTCTTCCCCGGGTCGCGGTCGGTACGCGGCTCGATGGCGTGGATGATGGTGATCCACTGGTCCAGGTTGCCTTGGTCGTACATGTTCTTGACGGCTGGGCTTACCTTGTCGATACCGAATTCGCCGACCACTTCATGCACTGTTTTCTGGAACTCGCGATACAGCGTGGTCACGTCGCCCTTGTAATCCGTAGCGATGCAGTACTCGCCGGTGGTTAGGGGGTAGTGATGGATGATGTTGTCGAAGTCCGGTATCACGATGCTGGCGGCGGTGCCGAATGCGCCCAGCTCCTCGTACATGGAGTGCAGCGCCCGGTAGGTGTTGGACCGCTGGAATACCGAGTGCATGAGGTTGGTCACATCGTTGAGCCACATCTTGACCGGTGCGTACTTCATCAACTCCTGATCGGCAGTGGCGAGACGGAACCAGGGGCGGGCCGGGCTGGTCATGCCCGACATCATCCCCGCGGCGAGCACGCGCAGCGCGCGCGTGCCGGTGCTGTCATAGATGTTGTTGTGGCGGCGTCCGCCCTTGTTACGATCATCAGCGAAGAAACGCCCGGAGCGGGGCAATACGTTATCGCTAATCTCTCTCCAGTGCGAATCCCAGCTTGATCGCTCGGATTTGAGCGAATCCCACCGCTGTTTTATTTTGTCGCGTTTTGGCGTGTCTTTATCCGCCATCGCTACATCCCCAGCAGCGTGGTCTTGCCAAGCGCAAGATCATTCTGCCCGACGCCTTGCGGCCCCGTCAGCATCGTGCCTGATCCGCCCTGCTTGCCGGACTGTTGCGCCGCGGAGAGAATGGCAGAGGTGTCCGGCTTTTTCTGGTTCGCCCGATTCATCGCCTGCTCGGCGTCGGCGGCTTGCCTGTCGGCATTGGCCTGCGCCTGCCGGCTGGCGTTATCCGCGGCTTTTGATTGCTGCTGCCCGTTGTACAGGCTGACCGCAGTGGATGCTCCAACTGCGATGGCACCCCACACTGCGGCTGAGATTCCGAATGACATTATCCTTCTCCTGCAAGTGCGGGCTTTTGTTCATGTCCGATGCCCTCGCGCCGGGTCTGCAGCATGTTGCTCTCGCTGGTCATCTCGTCCTCGATGGCGGCGATGTCTTCCAGCGCGGTTGGCCATATCGTCGTCCACATGGTATCGGCGTGGGCCACTCCGGCACGCTTGAAGCCGGCTGCGGCGGGCAGGACATGGAAACCTGTTAAGCGCGTCAACCCCTTATCTGTCGTCACGGTGATATCCCCGTGCACAACGCAGATGTTGTCGATATTGGTCAGCGCCCCGGTGAGTACCGTACCTGCCGGGATCATGATGGTGCGCGCGCACATACCACCGTGAACGATATGCGACGTGGACAGATCCACCTGAGGCAAGGCCAGCAGGTGATGCTCCAGCTGGCGCACCGCTTCTGGCGTTGGCATGGCGCCAAGTAGCTCTATGGCGTGGGCATCCTGAATTGTCGGGGTCTGGTCCATGCGCGAAACTCTATGCCGTTCGGCAAGGGATACGCGCACCCCTCAAGCGTAAGGGTCGTAATCCTTCCGCCGGTTGCTTCTATCCAAGCCTTGGAAATGGCTGCGCTTGGGTGTATCAATCAGCGCCAGGATGTACGCGCTGCCGAAGTCGGGCGATCTGCCGATGCTGTCAATGATCTGCTCGCGACTGGCAACCTGGATCACGCTGCCTGAAAGCGTCCACGTCGGCGCGCACAGATCGGCAAGCAGGCGAGGGTCTGGGGGCAACGCAATGCCGGTGTTGTTGGTTGGGTCAAGCGCCTCGCGCATCTTCCACCACAGCTGGCTGCGCAGGTTCTTGAACCGCAATCTGCCGGATATGTCCGTGGTCGTGGCGGATTCGGCCACGTTGACGCCAACTACCTGCTGCCGCGCATCGTTGAGGAAATCGTAAGGCGATGACCCGACACCAATCACGTCGATATGCGTTACGGCATCGTCGCGTTTGGCCGCGATGGTTAATCCGGCCACCGTCGGGCCATCCGGTGTTGCGCTGCCGGGATAGGTGAGCGGCGAATCGAACCACATCCCGTGGCGCCTTGCGATGATCGTCTGGTCCCGGCCACCGCGCGCAACATCCACACCCAGCGAGTCCATCGCTGGCAGCTTGTCCGGTCGCTTCCATCGTGCCTGCGCAGCCTCCACCCAAGTTGTCGGAATCACCTGCCACGGGTCATCCTCGATGCCTGCAGTGAAATCGCCCTTGAGCATTTGAGAGCGTAGCGGCTCGGGTAACGCCTGTAGTTGTGCCATGTAGCCAGTCCCTAGCAGGTAAGGGTTGTCCGTGATGCGCGACGGGATGAACGTGCGGCTCATCGGGGTGATGATGTCGTCGGGCGAGTATTCCATCGGGTTGAAGTCGTAGCACGGTTGGCCATCCACCAGTACGAACTTGCGCCCGTCTGGCACCCACAAGTCGCGCCCGTTCGGGGTGGCGGCATCCGCGGGGAGTGAAGCCGCCCAGCGCAATTCACCCGGCTGGGCAGGGTTGGGGTATTTCTTGTCGAGCCAGGGGGCAAAGAAATCAATTACCCAGCGCCCTTCCGCACTGGTCGGCGGATTGAATGTAAACAGCGCCTGGCAGCGCTGGCCGGGTATTGTGGTGCGCAACCAGCCGAGCAGAAAACGCACCTGCTGCACGAGGAAATTGGTGGCTTCGTCGAATACCAGCAGATCATGCGGCCGTCCCTGGAACTTGCGCTCATCGCCTGCATTGGGCACAGCGCCAAATTCGATCTGCAGGCCCGGCCGGCGCCAGATATTGCTTTGCCCGTTGTATCCGTCGCGGCTTCCGATCAGCTCCTCCAGCCTATCCACCACGCCGGTTAGCTCAGTGCCGATGCGTCGCAGGATCATCGACTTGCGATGCCGCGTAAGCGCTTTGCCGCATGCCAGATCCGTTTTGCCTCCCCCGGCTGCACCCCCGTAGCCAATGATATCTGCCGTGCTGTTGTACGCCGTTGTTTGCGGTCCTGGCAGCGGTCGCCATATCGTTGGGTCGCTGGCGATCAGCGCATCGAGTTCGGCCAGTTCGTGCGGGGTCAGGTACGCCAGTAGCGACTTGTCAAACGAGATCGTCAGCATCCGCCTTGCGAGCCTCGGCAGCGGCAAGTATGGCGGCGATCTTGGCAGCCCGCTCGGTGTCGGTGATCTCGACCGGGCCGCCGTCCTTGCCTGTCAGCTCCATGCTGGTCCTGTCGCCGTATCGCTTCGGCGCGAGCTTGGACAGATACCAACGGCGGGCATCAAAGCGCAAACGGCGGTTGGCAACATCCCCGCCGTCTGTTGCGCCGTTGTCGAGCGTGCCTGGTCGCTCATCCGCAATCTCGATCACCTGATCTGCCAGGACGTCAAGCCCGATGTCTCTGGCATGCGTGTATTGGGAAAAAAAAGATGGATGAGCCAGAAGCCAGTTGCTCACTGTCGGTCGCTCTGGCATATGCGCATCGCGGCAAATAGCTCGCAGCGATTCGCCAGCGGATAGACGCTCGCAAATCTCGGCAGCAATTTCCTGGTTGTAGCTGGATGGTCGGCCTATTTTTTTCATAGCGCCCATTCAATCACCCTCCGCAAGAGATACGCGCACCGTCTTGTAATTTGCAATGCACTGGCAGCGCCTTAAACTCCGGCAGATGTCCCGAACAGTGCTTTTGGGCATGTCCACCAGCTTGGCAATCGTGCCGTAGCCTTTTCCTTCGTCGCGCAATCTCAAAACCATCTCCACATCACCGTTGGTGTAACGGGCGTTGGGGTGATCCTCCCCGATTCGATACCCGGATTCGTTGACGGCTACGGTTTTTTGCATTGCGCTATCTCCCCGTTGTTTTTTACAAGTTACCAAGAACAATGAACACGCGAACGGCGCACAACTGCACACCCCTAAAGGGGTGGTGTGCGTGCTGTGCGGTGTGCGGCGCACATGTTCCGCACATGTGCGGTTGTTGTGCGGTTGTGCAGGTAATTTTTTGCAAGTTAAACATTGTCAGCCACACTCAACTTGCAGCCGTTTGCAAGTAGAACCCCCGCATCGCGCAGGCCATCGATAGCCCTTTTTGCCCTGAAAGCGCGACGATCATCTTTACTTTCGTCATGATCCAGCGCACTTGCAACGGCATCGATCAGTTCTTCACGATCTACACCACCACCCAATTCCGTCATGTCGTTCAGCGTGCTCACGACCAACTTCTGCACATCCCCTTTTAGCGCCTTCTTTTTAGTCTTAAGTGCCTTCGCCCCGCCTTCGTTATGCTCAAGTACGCAGCTGGTGATCTCATCATCGTCATCATCGAAGCCAACCACAACAGTTCGCAAACTGAAACCAAACTCGGCCCCATCCTCACCGTCCTTTAGCTTTGTAACGGTAGCCGCACGATCATCGTTCGAACGGATCACCTCGATCTCACAATCGGCAGCAGCCCTCAAACCGGACCAGCCCCGAGCACCCCGCGATGAGTCCTTACCGGAGTGATGCACCAGGATCACCATGGCGCCTGTAGCCCGGTGAATGCCTTTGCAATGCGCCAGCGCCTTGCCCACATCCTCGCCGCTGTTCTCGTTCGCCCCTGGCATCACCTGGGCGAAGGTATCAAGCACCACAATATCCGCCCCGCCCGAATACACAATAGACTTAGCCACATCCACCGCGTCGGCCTTTTCCATCATGTTGGGCGCTGCCGATATCACGCCTATATTCAGGCTGGCCAGATCGATCTGATGCTCGTGGGCGTAAGCCTTGAGTCGATTACGAAAACCGGCCGCACCCTCGGCTGCTACGTATACAACCCGGCCTTTCTTGGCCTGAATGCCGCGCCATTCAGCGCCCTGCGCGATGGCGATGGACAGATCCAGGATGAAGAAGGTCTTGCCAGATCCCGAGTCGCCATACACCACCGCCATCTCGGCGCGCGGCAGCACACCTTTTATAATCCATGGCGGTGTCGGGTGCTGGGTGAACAGGTGGGCAGGCTCAACCTTGAACTTGAAATTAGGCGTTTCAGCAGGCAAGCCAGACAGCGCGGCGGGGGTATCGGCAATCGCCTCAAACTCGGCCAGCAAAGATGGGTCAACATAACCAATCGCATCCAGGAACTCCGCATCCTCGCGATGCTCGCAATGCGCGTGCAGGCACTTGAAATGCCCCATGACGTAGCCGCCCGTATGCGCTGGCCAGTAAGTGGTGGATGTGTCCCCCGTATCGGTTGTGTGCTCGCTCTCCCATGGGCAGGTGACGTGCATCCGGCCATCGCGTTCAGTGCGGACCACCAACTGCTTATCCATCAGGTGCTGGGCCACCGGATCATTCTGCGCCACATCGGACAGCTTCTGCGCCTTGCTGCTGGCGATCGACTCGGTTGGTGCCTCGATGCCGAACTCGGTAGCCAGATCCGCCCACAGCAGATCCAGCTGCGCGATG
Organism: Gammaproteobacteria bacterium; assembly: GCA_018824405.1. Lineage (GTDB taxonomy): Bacteria > Pseudomonadota > Gammaproteobacteria > Burkholderiales > Sulfuricellaceae > Sulfurimicrobium. Next base: position 23,990 of record JAHJGO010000026.1, on the reverse strand, counting down.
GATAGTGTGGGTATCTCATCCGGCAAGCCGTCACCCCATTCGTAACGCACGCCGGATGTGTGCGTGCCCACCGCAACGAACTGCTGCCCGGTGGCCAGTAGCTCGATGATGCCGTGCGCGGTCTTGATCTTGCGCTTGTAAAGCTCGCCAGGGCAATCGATCACCACGAGGAACTTGCTGGAGTTGCTGCGGGCCCGCAACGGCAGCCTGAAACGCGCCGCGATAAAATCGCGTATGGCTTCGGACTGATCCACGTCCGGAACGTCCACATCAAGGGCGCGGATGCGCCTTGTCTGCAGGCAGATGCCGTAATCCGGATCGCGGGACCACTTCTCGATATCCTGGCCAGTAGCCTGATGCCGGGTCCATTGCGAGAACCCCACCACCTGGCGATTGCCGTTGTATTGGGATGGCGTCTTGCCTAATCCTTGCATGGCTGAGTTTGGGCTGATCGTGGCGTTGAGATTGGAAACCACAGGCAGCAAGTCGGCAGTCAGGCCCAGCAGCACATCGAAGTGCAGCCAGTCCTCCCGGCTCGCCCCGGCACCCTTGAAGGGCATGGGGATAATGTTTGTCATCATGGTTTGCCCTTGTGCAATATGCGGCGGTAGAGCACCATCGCGCTAACCACGCCAAGTGACCCGCCGGCGCCCACCCAAGGCACGGATGGCCAGCCCACCGAAACCACCCACAGCGTCGTGGCCACCTCGGCAGCGGCAAGCCCGAAGGGCAGCATGGCCGCCATCACATAACGCCCGTGTATCACGTTCTGCTGTTGGAGGGCGCGCAGGAACACCAGGCAAAAAGTTGATATGAGCAGTTTCACGCGGCCATCTCCCCCATCAGTTCAGCCGTGAGGCGTTCGTCCTGGCGCTGCATGTTGATCACCGCCTGTCGCCAATAGGATGCCTTGAGTTCGAAGCCCAGCCCCTTACGCCCGGCATCCACCGCGCAATAGACCTCCGAGCCGATGCCCATGAACGGGGTAAACACCGTCTCGCCCTTGTTACTCCACAACTCGATGCAGCGCTCGATCACATCCAGCTGCAGCGGGCTGATGTGCTGCTCATCCTTCTCGTCCCTGGCGCTGCGGTATTGCAGGGTTCGGGTCTGCCGGATGTCGGTCCACACCGGCGAGGCATAGCGCTGCCATGTCATGATGGATACCCACTGCTTGAACGGCCATGGCTTCTTTCCTTCTTTCTCCAGCTCGGCGGCATGACGATCATAGGCTTCGCGCGATACGTCCACCGCGTCACCGACGTAACGATCCAGTTCACCTGAGAGCGCGATCTCGTTCACGCCAGGCTTGCGGAAGGTGGCGATATAATCGGCCAGTCCCTGCCCGCTGATGCTGGAGTCCTTCACCAGCTGCTTGTGCAGCAGGCGGATCGACTTGGTGCGCTGCTGGGCGACTACAGGGTCCTTCCAGATGCACACCTCGGAATGAAAAAGCCAACCGGCATCCTGATAAGCGCGGATCGTGTCCCCGCGGAAGTCGCGCATGCCGATGAAGCCCTCGCGCCCTTTCGTAGCCGGCAGCTGCATCACGTGGACGGAATGCAGACGACCCGGCATGGTGATGCGCAGCATTTCCCGGATCAGGAAGCTGTAATGCTCCCAGAACGTCCCGCCTTCGTTGTTGCTGATGTCCCGCGGCGAGTTGGTGAACTTGTACAGGCCCTCGAAAGGGGGCGAGTGGATGCCGAAGTGCACCGAGTTATCCGGTACGGCCTTGATGAGTTCGCATGAATCGCCGTGGTAGATCGCGTAATCGTGAGTCAGTACCTGTTCGATTGCCTTTATCATTTTCATTGCTCCTCTGACTGTAACCAATAGGGGGTATCCATCGGGACGATGGGGGTGTAGGGGTCTTCTTCGCGCAATGCGCCGTGTACCAGCTCACTGGACAGATCCGCCATGTTGGCGACCATCGCGGCGCCCATACGCTCGGCTTCCGCCTCTTTGCGTTTGAGGTTATCCAGCACCGCCCCTTCGGTGGACGCCGCAACGAAATGGACGTTGACGTTCTGCGTCTGGCCGAAACGCCAGAAGCGGCGCACCGCCTGGTAAACCTGTTCGAAGGAATCATTCAGGCCGACGAATATCGTATCGGCGCAGTGTTGCCAATTCATTCCGAACCCGGCCAATTTTGCTTTGGTAATGAGAACGCGGATCTCGCCATTGGAAAAAGCCAGCAATTTGCGCTCCTTTTCGCTTTCGCTATCCGCGCCAGAAAGCTCAATACCATCAGGGATCGCCGCCGCCAGCGCCGCACTCTCGGCGTTGAGGTTGCACCACAATACGCAGGGCTTATCATCCGGCACCAGCGTTGCAGCCTTCGCCACCCGCTCACCGATGCTTTCCCGCCGTGCCGTCAATCGCTCGGATAGCGTCTTGGCGGCTGGGCCTTCCACGTCCACGATATGCTCGGCATGCACCATTGGCGGCAAATCATAAGCGCCATCGTCATACCCCAGATCGCTAGGCCGGCGCAGCAGCACCGACCATGAGCACATCCACTTCCAGAAGTCATCCTCGGCATGGCCTTTGAGCCGCCACTTGCTGGTATCACCACCGTCGTGGGCGAAGAACACAGCCTGCATACCGGTGACGGACATCACGCCCAGAAACTCGGCATGATTGCCCAGCTCCGTGAAGTCGTTCGGCGCGGGCGTCGCGGTGGCCGCGAGCCGATACGGCACTTCGGCGCACGCATCGATCAGCAGGGTGCGGGTCTTGCCATCGAATGCCTTGAGGATGCTGGACTCGTCCAGGATCACTCCAACGAACTGCGACAGGTCGAAATGGTGCAGCTTGGCGTAGTTGGTGACAGTCACACCCGGCTCGACTTCATCCTGGTGCGCGCACTGCTTGGCGGCGAGGCCGAACTTGCCCGCCTCGCGCACCATCTGGCCAGCCACTGCCAGCGGCGTAAGCAACAGCACGTTGCCGCCCGTCAGATTGTGTACCGCCTGCCCCCACGCCAGCTCCATGAAGGACTTGCCCAGGCCGGTCTGGGCAAACACGGCGGATCTCCCGCGGCGCAGCGCCCAGCGCACGATGTCACGCTGAAACGGGAAAAGCTGCTCGGGCAGTTCGGGGATGTCGGCAAAGCCGGTTAGCGGGTCCACTTTCGCCTTGCGGGCGAGGAATTCCTGATAGGCCGTATCAAGCATGTTGAAAGCGCTCGGGATACAGTATCTGGATCTCGGTCACTTCGTAGCCGAAGTGCTTGGCCAACTTCTCGGCCAGATCAGGGGATGCGGTTTGTTTCTGGTTTTCGATGCGGCTGAGATTGCCGCTGTCTGTGCCTACTGCCTGCGCTACATCGTTCAGCGTTTGCCCACGCTTGATGCGGACCTGCTTGAGGGGGGAGTACATGCTTTTCTGCTCCTGACTAAGGTAAATGCGGTATTCGTATGTTGCGCTATATGCAACTATGCTGTCAACAGTGTTGCATTTAATCAGTTGCGTTTGGCGCAAATTAGGTATATAAATGCATGATGCTAAAAGAGAACATTGGCGAAACGATCCGGCGATTGAGAGAGGCAAGCGGCATGACGCAAGCGGATCTGGCCGACAAAATAGGAACAGATAAGGGTAATGTGTCCCGGATGGAGAAGAAGGGGCAAGGAACCCTTGAGCGATTATCAGACACAGCCGATGCTCTTGGCGTTCGATTGTCTGAGCTGATCCTTATTGTGGAAGACGAGGCGCACCACAGTAAAGACCTGATAGGCTACACAACCACGCCATCGCTTGCCGATTCGTTAAGCATCCCCTTGATCAATGCCAGCGGGTCCATGGGTGACGGATACGATCAACCGGAGTGCGATATTGTGGTAGACGTGCTGCGCCTGAAAAAAGACTGGATATCAGAAAACGTGAAGCCGCTGTCCTCTCCCCGCAATCTGAGTTTCATTCACGCTCTGGGCGATTCGATGGCCCCCACCCTTACCAGCGGCGATATCCTGCTGGTTGATACAGGCATGCGCACGGCGCTGATAGATGGGGTGTACGTCCTGGAAGCGCACAACCGCCTATTCATCAAGCGTGTGCGCCAACGTATGGATGGCGCTTACGAGATTACAAGCGATAACCCGACCGTGAAAACCGTGGACGTACTGAACGGCGATCACCAGGTCGATATATTGGGCCGCGTCGTATGGGCCTGGAACGGGAGGAGATTGTGAAAAAAATAATGTTGGCAATACTGATGCTTTCAGGCTGCGCCACTTTAGATGAATCGTTCCATAAGCTGCAGGGTCGCGATATCGACATCGCAATTCAATACCTTGGCATACCTGATGACAAGCGGAGCATGGATGGCTACGACGTGTACACATGGCAAAAGACCGAAGGGTTCAAAGGGGGCCAGATAGGCTGCCGTATCAAACTTCAAGTTCAGGGCGGGATAATACGCAGGGGCGAATACTCAGGAGCAAACGGCCCCTGCATGGGGTACGCCGAGCGCTTAAAACATATGTAAACGTTCGTTCAGTAATCCACCCATAAGCCCGCCACTGTGCGGGCTTTTTCTTTGCCTAAAATATTTTTACATGTTGCACTTGACGCAACTATCAGGTTGCGTTTATGCTTTGTCATCGGTTGCGCATTTGGCAACTTATACAGGAGCAAACATGTACCTCCCACGCCTGACTGACGACGAACTGATCCGCTACGCGAACAGCACGCACGACACGTTAACCGGCACCGATCTGGAGTGCGAACTGCTCAAGCGCTTCGTGGCACTGATCGCGGATACCGAAGGCGAAGGCAAATTCATTAACGTCCTTGACGACTTCGATTACACCGACGCAGAAGACCTCCGCGCCGATCTTTACCTCGCCGCAGCAGTACGTGAAGCGGTGAATAACAACCCGTACCAATCCATCGACAACTAAGGAGAATCACCATGAGCATCGAACAAGCCCTCGCAGAAAACACCAGCGCCATCCGCGAACTGATCGCGGCACTATCCAACGGCATCCCGACCACTGGGGCACAAGTTGACGCCGTGGTGGCCGAAGCCCCCGCCAGCAAGGCCGAAGCAAAAAAGCCTGCCGCTGCCGAGAAGCCCGCCCCATCTTCTGGCACCACGAGCGAATCCGCGGCGTCATCTGCACCGTCCGCTTCTGGCGAACCACCAGTAAAACTCGACTATGACGCGATCAAGAAGCCCTTCCTCGCGCTGGTCAACAAGAAAGGCCGCGATGCCGCCGCCAAGTTGCTGGCCAATTTCGGCGTCGATGCGGGCAAGGGCGGCAAGCTCTCCGACATCCCGACGGAGAAGTACGCCGACGTGCTGGCAGCGATCGAAACCGCGGAGGCATAAGCCATGGCCAAGCACGCAATCCTTTCACCCAGCAGCGCACACCGCTGGATGGCATGCCCCGGCGCGCCAGCGATGGAAGTCGGGGCGCCGGAAGGCAACAGCGCCTACGCCGCAGAAGGCACCGCGGCCCACGCCCTGGGCGAGCACTGCCTGACCACCGGCCGGAACGCCACTGACCTGATCGGCATGGAATTGCCAGAAGGGCACATCGCCACCGAAGACATGGCCGGGTACATCCAGCGCTATGTGGATCTGGTACGCGACTTCGCCCAAGGCGGCGAGCTGCTGATCGAACAGTCGCTGGCCATCAGCCACATCACCGGTGAGGATGGCGCAGAAGGCACCGCCGATGCCGTGGTGCTGCGCGAGGATGAGATCACGCTGATAGATCTGAAGTATGGCCGCGGCGTCGAGGTGAGTGCAGAAGACAACCCGCAACTCAAACTCTACGCCCTGGGCGCGCTGGAACGCTACAGCCTGATGGGCGACTTCGGCACCGTGCGCCTAGTCATCATTCAGCCGCGCATCAGCGACCTACCCAGCGAGTGGAGCATGCCGGTGGCTGATCTGGTCAAGTGGGGGGAGGAAGTCACTCGTCGCGCATTCCACGCCCTGAGAGTGATGGAAGGCGAGAAGCCCGAAGCATACAGTCACCACCTGCACCCCGGCGAGAAAACCTGCCAGTGGTGCAAGGCGAAGGCGACTTGCCCCGCCCTGGCCAAGTTCGTGCAGGACACGCTGGAGTCGGAGTTCACTGACCTCACCACGGCGGATGCTACCGAGCAGGACCGGATCATCCACGACAGCACGTATCACCTGTTCGACACCGCACTCGGCGCGAAGCTGGATGCAGTGGGCCTGATCGAGGACTGGTGCAAGGCGATCCGCGCCAAGGCCGAGAGCGAGTTGCTGTCCGGGCGTCCCGTCGCCGGCTACAAGCTGGTGCAGGGCCGCAAGGGCGCGCGCAGCTGGAGCGATGCCGCCGCCGCCGAGGATGTGTTCAAGTCCATGCGCCTGAAGCAGGAGCAGATGTACGACTTCAAGCTGATCAGCCCGACCACCGCCGAGAAGCTGCTGGCGGATAGCCCCAAACGCTGGAACCGGATGCTGCCGCTCATCGCGCAATCGGAAGGCAAACCCAGCGTGGCGATCATCACCGACAAGCGCCCTGCTCTCGAGATCAAGCCCGTCGAGGAGGAGTTCGAAGTGATCGAGACAGCGGAGGACTTGTGCTGAAGCCCGCCAACGTCCTGCCGCTTGCGGCTGCGCGGTTGTTGCAACAGGCGGCGCAGACACCGCTGGACAGAAACGCCCCCGAGCCGGGGTTCGAGCGCCGCAAGGCGGTAGATAAGGCCATTACCTACGTCAAATCGAAATACCCGAAATTCTTTAACCAGGAGACTGAATCATGAAAATTAAACTGACCAACGTGCGCCTCGCATTCCCGCAACTGTTCGAAGCCAAGGCCGTCAACGGCGAGGGCGAACCACGATTCTCGGCTGCATTTCCAATCCAGCCGGGTAGCGAGAACGCCAAAGCACTGGCCACCGCGCTATCCGCCGTGGCGAAAGAGAAGTGGGGTGCCAAGGCCGATGCCATTCTGGCCGAACTGAAAGGTAAGGGTCGTGTGGCGTACAAGGAAAGCGCACTGTCCAAAGACGGCGACGTGTACGACGGATTCGAGAACATGCACACCCTTAACGCGGGCAACAAGGCCCGCCCCCAGGTGATCGACCGCGATACCTCGGCGCTCACCGCGCAGGACGGCAAGCCATACGCCGGATGCTACGTGGATTGTTCAGTGGATCTGTGGGCGCAGGATAACTCATGGGGCAAGCGCATCAACGCCACCCTGCGATGGGTCCAGTTCCGCAGCGATGGCGATGCCTTCGGTGGCGGCGCACCGGTGAGCCATGACGAGTTCGAGAGCATCGCGGAAGGTGCAGATGCCGAGGCGCTGGCTTAACCATCGCGCCTTCGCAAGAGGGCGCTTTGGTGAGCGGCACACGTTCACCAAAGATAACGAGGAATAAGAAATGGCATTCAGAAAATGCAGGCATCAGTTTGCAACCAGCGGATACCGTACCGTGCATGCGCGGTGCACACGATGCGGCCTGACCCGTACATGGACGTTCAAGTGAAACTCTACATCGACACCGAGACGTTCGGCGAAACACCCATCAAGCACGGCACGTACCGTTATATTCAGGACTGCGAGCTGATGGTGGTGACGTGGGCGGTTGACGATGGCCCTGTGAAGGTATGGGACCGCACGGCAAGCCCCCTCTCACCCTTCTCCTTTGGTTTCTTCAGCCAGTTCGACGAGATCATCGCCCACAACGCCATGTTCGACAGGGGCGTCATCGCCAAGCACTTCCCGGACCGCGCTCCGTCGCTTGAGAACTGGCGCTGCACGATGGTCAAGGCCATGGCGCATTCGCTCCCTGGCAGCCTGGACAAGCTGTGCGACATCCTGCAAGTCCCAATTGACCTGGCCAAACACAAACACGGCAAGCAGCTGGTGCAACTGTTCTGCAAGCCGCGCCCGAAGAACACCAAACTGCGTCGCGCCACCCGCGAGACGCACCCGGTAGAGTGGGCATCGTTCCTCGAATACGCCAAGGCCGACATCGATGCCATGCGCGAGGTGGACAAGCGCCTGCCGACGTGGAACTACACCGGGGGCGAGCTGGCCCTGTGGCACCTCGATCAACGCATCAACGATCGCGGCTTCGCCGTGGATATGGACCTCGCCAATGCCGCCATTGGCGCCACCGACCGAGAGCAGCACCGGCTGGCCACCGCAACCCAGGATATCACCAATGGCGAAGTGCAGAAGGCCACCCAGCGCGATGCCCTGCTCGAGCACATTCTGGCCGAGTACCTGATCGCCCTGCCCGATCTGCAAGGCGCAACGCTCGAACGGCGCATTGCAGATCCGGACCTGCCGGAAGGACTCAAGGAACTGCTGCGTCTGCGCCTGCAAGCCAGCACCACCAGCACCAGCAAATACCGGGCGCTGATCCGTGGCGTGACCACCGACGGCAGGCTCAAGGGCACGCTACAATTCGACGGCGCAGGCCGCACCCGCCGCTGGTCAGGCCGCACCTTCCAGCCGCAGAATCTGCCCCGCCCAGCGCTCGATCACGACGAGATCGAGTTCGGCATCGATGCTCTCAAGGCGGGCGCTGCGGATCTGCTTTACCCCAACGTGATGCAGCTCACCAGCAGCGCGATCCGCGGCTGCATCGTCGCCCCCAGGGGTAAGAAGCTGGTGGTGTCAGACCTATCCAACATAGAGGGCCGGATGCTCGCCTGGCTGGCCGGGGAGGATTGGAAGCTGCAAGCCTTCCGCGACTTCGACAACGGCACCGGCCACGACCTGTACAAACTCGCCTATGCCAAGTCGTTCAGCATCCAGCCAGATGCGGTGAGCAAGGACCAGAGGCAAGTCGGCAAGGTGCAGGAACTGGCGCTGGGATACGAGGGCGGCGTCGGCGCTTTCCTGACGTTCTCCATGGCGTACAACATCGACCTCGAAGCCATGGCGCACGACGCATGGGAAACCCTGCCGGAGGGTCTGGTGCGCGAGGCGGGCGATTTCCACGACTGGACGATCAAGCAGAAACGCTCCACTTTCGGACTGTCCCGCGAGGCGTTCATCACATGTGACGTATTCAAGCGCGGCTGGCGCAATGGCCACCCCAACGTGGCCAGTCTGTGGAAAGAACTGGAATCAGCTTGCGTCAACGCCGTGGAGGGTCCGGGCCGCGCCATTCCCTGCCGCAAGTTCAAAGTGCGCCGCGACGGCGCCTGGTTGCGCATCGGCCTGCCATCCGGCAGCGCACTGTGCTATCCGCATCCCCGCGTTGACGATGGCAAGCTGTCCTATATGGGCGTCAACCAGTACACCCGTAAGTGGGAGCGCATCAAGACATACGGCGGCAAGCTGGTGGAGAACGCCACCCAGAGCGCGGCGCGTGACGTGATGGCGCACAACATGCCTGCCATCGATGCCGCGGGCTACCGGATCATTCTCTCGGTGCATGACGAACTGCTCACCGAGACACCCAATTCCACCGACTACAACGTGGATCAACTGAGCGCGATGCTCGCCGCCGTCCCGGATTGGGCAGAGGGATTACCCCTTGCCGCTGCCGGGTTTGAAGATACCCGATACAGAAAGGACTAGCCATGTCAGCAGATATCTATGCCCCTTTTCTCCACACCCCCGAGGACGTGAAGAAGTTGCAGGACGAAACCGAAATGACGGTTGTAGTCAGCCGCAAGGGCGCACGCCTCGAACCGCGCGGGGCATTCACCCCGCTGATCGACGACGAAGCGCGGAGGGCGGCGTGTCAGGCCTGACCAAGCAGGAAAAGAAAATTGAGGAGTTGAAGCAGCGCCTCAGTACCGCCCGAACCAAGGAAATCTTGCTGCTCAATCAGATCATCGCGCTGAAAGAAAAATGTGAGCAGTGCGAAAAGAAAGGGAATTGTGATGATTAAACGATTCAGGTATTTCAAGATGTATAGAGGGTGGGGCTACGGCATCATCACATCGCTGCGCAACGCCATGAGGAAGTCATGAGGGAAAGGGACATCGAGACGCACCTGGTCAGGCGCGTAAGGGAAGCGGGCGGCATATCGTACAAGTTCACCAGCCCGCAGCGCCGCAGCGTACCCGACCGACTGGTGCTGATGCCGAAGGGGTCTATGTACTTCGTGGAGTGCAAGGCGCCGGGGTGCAAAACAACCAGGGCGCAAGACCGCGAGCACGCCCGCATGCGCGATCTGGGTTTCCTGGTGGCGGTGATCGACTCGCTCGAAGCTGTGGAGGAGTTGTTTTGAGCGCATATTACAACGAGATAGACCCTTACGCGGCCCAGTGGCTGCGCAACCTGATTGCAGCCGGGCATATCGCGCCCGGCGAAGTAGACGATAGGAGCATATTGGATGTACGACCAGACGACCTTGCCGGATTCACTCAATGTCATTTCTTCGCCGGAGTCGGCGTATGGAGCCACGCCCTGCGACTCGCAGGATGGCCTGACGACAAGCCCGTATGGACTGGATCATGCCCTTGCCAGCCTTTCAGCGTGGCAGGCGCTGGTGGTGGGTTTAACGACGAGCGGCACCTATGGCCCTACTGGCACTTCATCATCGAACAGCGCCGCCCTCCAGTCGTCTTTGGTGAGCAGGTTGAAGCAGCGATTAGGCACGGTTGGCTCGACCTTGTTCAAGCTGACATGGAAGGAAGTGGCTACGCCTTCGCGTCTGTCGGTATCCCTGCTGCGGGCGTCGGCGCGCCGCACATCCGGCAGCGATTGTGGTTCGTGGCCGACACCGAACGCGATAGAGACATGCGAAGCGCTGGCTACGGTATTAGCGCGGAAGCAAAGGTATATTTCGGAGGGCCGAAAAAACCCCGGCCTGATGAAGCTGGGAACGGTAGTGCAACTCGCAGGCTGGACCACCACCACCACCAGGGACTGGAAGGACTCGGGCGCGGACATCAAGCCGAGGGCGGACGGGGCGGAGCGGTTCGATCAGTTGCCGAGGCAGGCGAACCTTTGCCGACTAACGGATATTGGGGGGGTGCCGACTGGCTCCCCTGCCGCGACGGGAAGTGGCGGCCAGTTGAACCCGGCACATTCCCGCTGGCTCATGGGGCTACCGCCCGAGTGGGACGACTGCGCGCCTACGGCAATGCCATCGTCGCGGAAGCAGCGGCCCAAGTGATCGCCGCATACATGGAATGCAGGCCATGACCCGCCGCGTCCTCACCCCCCGCCCGTACCAGGGCATCATCTCCGGCCACATCCTCGAAGTGGAGCGCTGCGCCGTCTGGGCGGGTATGGGTTTAGGCAAGACCATATCCACCTTCAACGCCCTCGATGCCCTGTTCCTTGCCGGTGAAGATGCTCCCGCCCTGGTACTGGCCCCCTTGCGCGTGGCAAAGACCACCTGGCCGGAGGAGTCGAAGAAGTGGCAGCACCTGCGCCACATAGACGTGATGCCCATCGTCGGCAGCGTGGCCGAGCGCCGCGCCGCCCTGAAATATGACGCTTCAGTTTACACCACCAACTATGAAAACCTCGTCTGGCTGGTTGAGCATTTCGGAGAACGCTGGCCGTTCCGCACCGTGATCGCGGACGAGAGCACCAAGCTCAAGTCCTTCCGCCTTAGGCAAGGCGGTAAGCGCGCCCAGGCGCTGGGCCGCGTAGCGCATACCAAGATCAAGCGCTTCGTGGAACTCACAGGCACGCCATCACCCAACGGGCTGGCAGATCTGTGGGGGCAGATGTGGTTCGTGGATGGTGGAAAGCGATTAGGCCGCACCTACGATTCATTCCGCCAGCGCTGGTTCCAGAAGTCATATGACGGCTTCGGCATGACCGCGCTGCCATTCGCTCAGGAGCAGATACAGGACGTGCTGCGCGACGTGTGCCTGACCATCGAGGCCAAGGACTGGTTTGATCTGGATGAGCCGATCGTGAATAACATATACGTGGATATGCCGATCCGCGCCAGGGCGCTATACCGTGACATGGAGAAGCAGATGTTCATGGAACTGGAAGGCCACGAGGTCGAGGCATTCAATGCGGCCGCGCGCACCATCAAGTGCTTGCAGATCGCCAACGGTGCGGCCTATGTGGACGATCAACAAAACTGGAAGGAGGTACACGATGAGAAGCTACAAGCCTTGGAAGACATCATCGAGGAGGCTGCGGGCGCGCCCGTCATGGTGGCCTACCATTTCAAGAGTGACCTCGCCCGGATGCAGCGAGCTTTCCCTCAAGGTAGGGTGCTGGATGCTGATCCTGCAACGATCACGGATTGGAACAATGGCCGAATACCGATTCTCTTTGCTCATCCTGCCAGCGCCGGCCACGGTCTGAACCTGCAGGACGGCGGAAATATCCTGGTGTTCTTCGGGCACTGGTGGAATCTGGAGGAACGCTTGCAGATCATCGAACGCATCGGCCCGGTGCGCCAGAAACAGGCCGGACATGACAGGCCGGTATTTATTCACAACATCATCGCGCGCGGCACCGTGGACGAATTGGTGATTGCGCGCGTCGAGACGAAAAGAGAAGTGCAGGATTTACTACTTGAAGCAATGAAGAGGAGAAACAAGTGAAAGAAGACCGATACGCATCCGATGACCTCGATTTGCAGCTGCCAGCCATGGCGCAGCAAGTCGGCGGTGATCATTATAAAAACATGACTATCCAACCGGTGGAATACATCCACGCAAACGGCATCGCTTTCTGCGAGGGATGCGTGATCAAGTACGTATCCCGCTGGCGCAGCAAGAACGGCATCGCGGACCTGAAAAAGGCCCGCCACTTTCTCGATCTGCTGATCCAGCTGGAGGATAAGACGCATGGATGATGCCGACCGTACAACCGAACGTATGGAGAAGGAAGAAACCCTGCTACGAAAGCCACCTTACGAATTGCCAGAGGGCGAGCCGGGGGGAGTGCGACCTGTGCGGAGAATTGTCAGGCCGTCTCATCAACGGTGCATGTGCACCTTGCCGGGATAGGAGGAAACTGCCATGACCCCACTATCCTTCATTGCTATCGCCAATCAGGTGGCTCAACTATCCAAAGACCCGAGCACTAAGGTCGGGGCGCTTATCTTCGGCCCCGGCATGGAGGTTCGCGCCCAAGGTTGGAACGGCTTCCCAAGAGGGGTGATTGACAGTGAGGAGAGATTGAATGACAGACCGACCAAGTACCAATTCGTCGTCCACGCCGAAGCAAACGCAATCGCTAACGCTGCTCGGTCCGGAGTCGCCATCGAGGGATGTTCTCTGCTCGTTACTGCACTGCACCCGTGTAACGACTGTGCCAAGCTGCTTATTCAGTCTGGGATCAAGAAGGTGTACGCGCCACTTCCGGCAGACGACGAACGATGGGCCGATAGCTTCGAAGTAGCCGCCACGATGTTTCGTGAGGCTGGGGTTGTGGTTGAATTTTATTAGGAGAGAATTATGGATTGGCCGACAGCATTTGCACTTGTTTGTAGTTTGTGGGCGGTGGCGTATCTGTTCACACATATGTGACAAAGGAGACGGAAATGGCGCAGGAAATTTGGGAAGATTGAAATGAAGATAGAACAAGAAACAGATTTCAAGCCTATAACAATCACCCTCGAAACAAGGGAGGAAGTTATAGCTGTCTGGACGGCGCTTAGAACGGATACTGTGGTGCGTGATGACATTGAGTTTGAGCGCGGGTATGCAGTGCTGCGTGAATTAAGCGATTGGTTTAGCAACCACGCGCACCTGTGACGAGCGACTATTTCCCGCGTCGATCAACGCTAACTTCACAGGAGGCTGAGGTCATGATGGTTGGACGCCGAGCGGGTGCTGGCGGGTAAGCCGCTACCACATCAATTCTGCCAGATCGCTCCCCCGCAAGTTCGCGTAACGTGCCAACATGCGCGGGTCTTTGTGCCCTGTGATCTTGGCGATCTGCAAGTCGCTCATATTGGTGCGCTCGAATATCCGGCTGGTGGCCTCGTGACGGAGATCATGGAACCGCAGATCGGGGCAGCCAGCCGCCTCGAATACCCGGGCAAACTGCTGGGATAGCTTCGCCGTGGTGGCTTTGAGAGATTCCTTCCGCCCATCCCACCAAGGGAAAAGCTGATCCCCATCCGCAACCAGCAGGTAGCCGCCCAGCTTCTCCATTGCCACGCTGGATAGCGGCACTTGCCGCTTGTCGCCGTTCTTGGTCTTGTTCAGAAATACAGTCTTCTTGGCCAGATCAATCTGGTCCTGATATAGCGTGTACATTTCCCGCATCCGCATAGCCGTCTCCAGCGCCAGATCGAACAGCAGCGTCAGCGCCTCCCCATGCTGTAGCGCCAGCGGGCGCTGCCTCCCCTCCGGTCTCGCACCGGAAAGGATAGCCCGGATGCTGCCCTCCTCTCCCGGTTTGAGCCTTCTGTCTCTGGATTCGTCTTCCTTCGCTTCACCCACCACGGCATCCGCACCAGAGTAGCTGGCGTAGCGCTTCGGCAGCAGGCGCAGCGGATTGTGCGGCATCACACCGGGAGATTTTCTGACCAGCCAATCCAGGCAGCGGGCAGTGGCGCCTACATAATGCCGGATGGTGGACGGCGCAAGGTTGAGTTCACGCTTCATGCTCGCCACCCATGCCTCGGTCCAGGTGTAAGTAATCTTGGTCAGCGGTGTTTTGCCGTAGCGGTCAAGCACCACACCCAGCAAGGCCCCATCGGTGTAAGGTACGCTTACGGCCTTATGGTATTCGCGGACGGTGTCCGCCAGTGTTTTGACTTCGGCTTGATTGTCTTCGAATTCAGGCGGGATAATGCCGTGATCGAGCATGGCTTCGACGCGAGCGGCGTAGGCATCACCTTCCGCTTCGTCACTGAATGTGAACGACACCGGCTTTGGCAGTATGCCCTTGCGCCGGATGATGTATTCCCATGAAGGGCCGCGTTTGCGTTTTGTTGCCATCGTAAAAACTCGCGTTGATTACCAACCACAACGATTATAGAGTGGCAAACGGGATTTTACGAGTGGCAAGATGCGAATAACAGCGGGTTAAAGTGAACTCGCCCATTTCTGCAAGTTTATTTTATCGTTGTAAGTGCTTGATTTGTTTGGAGGCGGGGGTCGGAATCGAACCGGCGTAGACGGCTTTGCAGGCCGCTGCATAACCACTTTGCTACCCCGCCAGTGTGGCCTGGCTATTGAAGCTAAATTTTATTCCAGCGATCGGTAACAACCGGAACTAAAAAGGGAAAGCTGACGCTTTCCCTTAAATCTGGAGCGGGAAACGAGATTCGAACTCGCGACCTATACCTTGGCAAGGTATCGCTCTACCAACTGAGCTATTCCCGCGTTTGAGAAGCCGCCATTTTAATGATTTGGCCTTTGATGTCAAGCCTCACGGCCATCAATTTTGCCCGGCAATCTGTGGCCAGGCCTTCTTCAGGTAATAAGCCATTGACCATAAAGTCAAAATTGCAGCGATATAAATTAAGATCGTGCCAGCTGCGTGCGCATTGAACATCCCGGCAACGCGATCGTGATACAACAACAACAGGATAGCAGCCATTTGTGCCGTGGTTTTGAGCTTGCCGATAAAGGAGACCGCAACATTCTTACTTTTACCTATACCCGCCATCCATTCGCGCAGGGCCGAAATCGCAATTTCACGTCCGATGATGATCAAAGCGATGCCGACGTCAACTCGTTGCAGCTTGACCAGCACGACCAGCGCCGCAGCCACCATCAGTTTATCGGCAACCGGGTCGAGGAAGGCGCCGAAAGCGGACATCTGGTTCAGGGCGCGTGCCAGATACCCGTCCAGCCAGTCGGTCACAGCCGCCACGACGAAGATCATGGTTGCGTAAAAGTTGACCACATGCGGATCAATCCATGTTGCGGGCAGATAGAAAACGGCGACGAATACCGGAATCAGGACAATCCTGAGCCAGGTAAGCAGGTTGGGTATATTCAAGGGCATATTGATTTATGGCGAATTAACGCTAATGCAGTTCCTGATAAATTTTTTCCGCCAATGTGCGGCTGATGCCTTCCACCTGGGCCAGTTCATCCACATTCGCCTCGACCACCCCTTTCAGGCCACCAAAGCGCGCCAGCAGACGTTGCCGCCGCTTGGCGCCAATACCGCTGATATCCTCCAGCGAGGAGTGAGTGCGCGCCTTGCCGCGTCGTGCTCGATGACCGCTGATGGCAAAACGGTGCGCCTCATCACGCACTTGCTGGATCAGGTGCAGGGCCGGGCTATCCTTGGGCAATTGTAACGCTTTGTCGCGATTCGGGAAAATAAGCTGTTCCAGCCCCGGCTTGCGGGCCTCGCCCTTGGCCACGCCGACCACAGCCACGTCGTTCAGACCCAGCTCGGTGAGGATTTCCATCGCGCTGCTGAGCTGCCCTTTTCCGCCATCAATCAGGATCAGGTCCGGCATCTTGCCCTCCCCCGCCGCAATCTTCCGGTAGCGCCGTTCCAGCACCGAGCGCATCGCGGCATAGTCATCGCCCGGCGTGATGCCGCTGATGTTGTAGCGCCGATACTCGCCATTGCGCATGTCGCCCTGATCGAACACCACGCACGAGGCTACCGTCGCTTCTCCCATGGTATGGCTGATGTCGAAGCACTCGATGCGCTGCACGCCTTCTGGCAAATCCAGCGCCTGCTGCAAGGCCTGCAGACGCGCTTCCTGATTGGCCTGCTGGCTGAGGCGCTGCTCCACCGCCAGGCGGGCATTGGTAAGCGCCATTTCCACCCACACCCGGCGCTCGCCGGTCGACCGGCTATTGATCTGCACCTTGTGCCCAGCCTGCTCGCTCAGCAGGGTCTCCAGCGCTTCACTATCAAACTGCTCGCTGACCAGAATCTGACGCGGCACGAACTGGTTCAGGTAATGCTGCCCCAGAAAAGCCTCAAGCGCCGTTGCCGTATCGCATTGATCGGCGTGGCTGGGAAAGAAACTTTTGTCGCCAAGATGCCGCCCGCCACGCACCATGACCAGATTGACGCAAACCATGCCCTGCTTCTCGCAACAGGCAACGATATCGGCATCCGCCCCGCTGCCGCTGCTGACGTATTGCTTCTCCTGAACCCGGCGCAGGGCGCCAATCTGGTCGCGATACAACGCGGCTTCCTCATAGCGCATCTGCTCCGCTGCCGTCTGCATCTTGTCCATCAGCGCTTCCATAACCTGCTGGTCCTTGCCCTGCATGAACAGGGCCGCATTGTGCATGTCGGCGCGGTAGTTTTCTTCATCGATCAGGCCGACGCAGGGCGCAGTGCAGCGCTGGATCTGGTGCAGCAGGCAGGGGCGCGAGCGGTTCCTGAACACGCTGTCCTCGCAAGTTCGCAGGCGGAATACCTTCTGCAGCAGCTGGATGCTTTCCTTGACCGCTCCGGCATTGGGAAAGGGGCCGAAATACTGGTTGCCCTTGTGCTGCACGCCGCGATAGTAGGCAAGGCGCGAGAAACGGTGGCCGGAAAGCATGATGTAAGGGTAGGACTTGTCGTCGCGGAACAGGATATTGAAGCGCGGGGCGAGCGACTTGATAAGATTGTTTTCGAGCAGCAGTGCCTCGGCCTCGCTGCGCGTCACCGTGGTTTCGATCGCAGCGATCTGCGACACCATCAGGCGCGTGCGCGGCACGTGGTCGGACTTCTGGAAATACGATGCAACGCGCTTTTTCAGGTCGCGCGCCTTGCCGACGTAGATCACCTCCCCCGCCGCATTAAGCATGCGGTACACACCCGGCAGATGGCTCAGGCTGGCGAGAAAAGGCTTGCTGTCGAACATCCGGCTATTAATCTTCGTCGAGCAGCTTTCCGGCAATCGCCCAGTTCTCGTTCGGCAGCTCGTCAAAAGCGATATAGGTATAGGACTTGGGCTTGTGTGCAATACGCTCCAGCGTATCGGTGACTTCCTCGGCGATCTTCTGCTTCTGCTCGCGGGTCAGGCTGCCGGCGATGCGGATATTGACGTAAGGCATCATGAAACTCCATCAAGATGATTGCGAATATTGGCAAACACCGCCTCGAACATCTCGGTGGTGAGCCGACGGGTCTGGGTATTGTAGCGGCTGCAGTGATAGCTGGAATAAAGGCTCAACCCGCTGGGCAGATCATAGCGGGTCGCATGTCCGAAGGGATAAGCCTTGATCTTCAGCTCTTGTGCCCACAACACCGCCTGATGCGCCACATTGCCCAGTGCCAGCACTGCAGTGCCGCGCGGCAAGACAGCCAGTTCCTCGCGCAGGTAGGCGTTGCACTGCCGGATCTCGGCCGTTTCCGGCTTGTTCTGCGGTGGCAGGCATTTCACTGCATTGGTGATGCGGCAGTCAATAAGGAGCAGGCCATCGTCTGCACTGACGGATTCCGGACCGGAGGCAAAACCGAAACGGTGCAGGGTCTGATACAAAAGAATCCCGGCATGATCCCCGGTAAAAGGCCGCCCGGTGCGGTTGGCGCCGTGCATGCCGGGCGCCAGGCCCACGATCAGCAGGCGCGGATTTTCATCGCCAAAGGGCAGGACCGGGCGGGCGAAGTAATCGGGATTTTCCGCTTTGACTTCATCGAGGAAGCTGGCCAGGCGCGGGCACTGGCGGCAGGAAGCAAGGGTCATGGGGTTTGGTTGTCCTCGGAGGATTTATCACAGTTTCCTAACCCCTCCCGACCTCCCCTTGTGCGAGCATCCGCTGCGCGGATTGCCTGCTTACCCCGCTTCAGGGGGGAGGCGCGGCGTTCTTCCCCGATCAGCCCCTCCCCTGAAAAGGGGAGGTCGGGAGGGGTTGAGGTTAGGTTTTGAATCTGGCTAACCAGGTCATCATAAACCCCCTCCATATTCCCCATCACCTCATCGTTGGCATACCGAATAACCGTCAAGCCAAGCCCATTCAGGAATTGGGTCCGCTTCAGGTCATCTCCAGTCTTTTCCGCATGATCATGCCCATCGATCTCGATCGCCAGCCTGAGTTCAGCGCAGTAGAAATCAACGACAAAACTGCCAATAGGTTTCTGGCGAAGAAACTTATACTGGGCAAGCTGCCGCATGCGCAGGACTTGCTGCCACATACGGGTTTCGGCGGAGGTGGGATTCTTGCGGTTTTCGCGGGCGAACAGGGTGAGGTTTTTGTTGTAGGAAAGAAAGGGCTTAACCCCCCTCGATCCCTTCTTGTCAGGGGCGAGGCCTTGATTTTCCCCTCCCCTGACAAGGGGAGGCTGGGAGGGGTTAAGAGTTTTACTCATGCCCACAACTATTCGTGGGGTCATCCAGCGGCAGGTTGCCCTCGTGGATGCCGATGCTGCCCACCGCGTGAACCGCCTTCATGAAATCGGCGTCTTCGTGCAGCTTCGACATGGAAAGCGGGTGGGGCTTGCAGTGCATGCGAACCAGCCGCGCCATGCTTACCGCAGGCATGGTGTAGCGGAGGTTGGCCAGCAGTTCGTCCGCGTCATCCGGCTTGTTGCACAGCAGCACCATGTCGCAACCCGCCTTGAGAGCCGCTTCAGCACGCTGCGCCGGGCCGCCAGCCACATGCGCACCAGCCATGGAAAGATCATCGCTGAAAATCACGCCACCGAAGCCCAACCGATTGCGCAGGATATCCTTCAGCCAGATGCTGGAAAACCCGGCCGGATTAGGGTCAATCCTGGGGTAGATCACGTGGGCGGGCATGATGGCAGCCATGCCGAAGTTAATCATTTGCTGGAACGGCAGCAGGTCTTCCATCTCGATATCGGTAAAGGGACGCTCGTCCACAGGCACCTCATGGTGCGAATCGGCGCGTACATAACCGTGGCCGGGGAAATGCTTGCCCACGGCTGCCATGCCACCCTGCTTCAGGCCCAGCATCAGGTGATGCGCCAGATCGGCAATCGCCTGCGGTTTGCGATGAAAGGCGCGGCTGCCGATCACGCCGCTGGCGCCATAATCGATGTCCAGCACTGGCGTGAAACTCAAATCCACGCCATGGGCGCGCAGTTCAGCGGCAAGCACGTATCCGGTCTGCTGGGCGAGGGTTTTAGCGCGGCTGTGATGATCATCCCAGATCATACCCAGCTCGCGCATCGGCGGCAGGCGGGTGAAGCCTTCCTTGAAACGCTGCACCCGGCCCCCTTCGTGATCCACCGCGATGAGCAGATGCGGGGTGCGCAGGGCATGGATTTCGGCGGTGAGGGCGCGCAATTGTTCGGAGGATTCGTAATTCCGGCTGAACAGGATCACGCCACCCACCAGAGGATGCTTCAGCCGCCGCCGGTCGTCATCGCACAATTGCGTTCCCACCACGTCCAGCATTACCGGGCCAAGCGACATGCCTGCTCCTTACTTTTCCAGAATCACGAAAGCCGCCGCCAATTCCTTTTCATCGCTGATGGAAAGGTGGTGGCTGCAGATGGTATGGCGCGCCAGCAAGGCCGCCAGTTCGGGGTCGAAATCCAGCACGGGCTTACCCAGATCATCGTGGGTCACGCGGATATTGTGCCAGGTGGCCGGGGCGCGAATCCCCGTTCCCAGCGCTTTGGCAAAGGCTTCCTTAGCGGCAAAGCGCTTGGCGAGAAAACGGGCGGGTTGACCTGCTTCGATAAAGCCAGCCCATTCCTGCGGGGCCAGAATGCGCCGTGCAAAATCCTCGCCATGTCGCTCCCATACGGCCGCAATACGGCTGGTGGAAACGATATCGGTACCGATGCCAAAGATCATCGAGACAAGCCCATGCCCGCCTTCGCGCCGTCATTGCGAGCATAGCGAAGCAATCTTGCTTGCTTCAACCGGGATTGCTTCGTCACTTCGTTCCTCATATACGATTCCACACGAACTTCAGTTCGTAGTGGATCGGAATCCCCGAGGGGACAATGACACCGCAGCAGCCACCATTAGCGACTTCATCTCGCGCACCGCGTTTTCCCAGCCCACGAACAGGGCCTGAGCCACGATAGCGTGACCAATGTTGAGTTCGCCCATGCCGGGCAGGGCAGCAATGGCTTGCACGTTGTGGTAATGCAGGCCGTGCCCGGCATTGACCCGCAAGCCAATGGATTGCCCATAGGCCACCGCATCGGCGATGCGCTCGAATTCCTTTTGCTGTGCGGCATGACCGGAAGCATCGGCATAATGGCCGGTATGGATCTCCACCACTGGCGCACCGGTGGCCTTCGAGGCATCCAGCTGGCTGCGGTCCGCATCGATGAACAGCGATACACGAATCCCGGCATCGCCCAGTGCGGCGCAGGCCGCGCTCACCTTATCGAAATGCCCCGCCACATCCAGGCCGCCCTCGGTGGTCAGCTCCTCGCGTTTTTCCGGCACCAGGCACACGTCCTGCGGACGGATGCGCAGCGCAATCTGCACCATCTCGTCGGTCACGGCCATTTCCAGATTCATGCGCGTCTGCAGCGCCTGACGCAGGATTTCCACGTCCGCATCCTGAATATGGCGACGATCCTCACGCAGGTGCAAAGTAATCACGTCCGCCCCGGCGGATTCCGCCATCAGCGCCGCCTGCACCGGGCTGGGATAAAGTGTGCCGCGCGCCTGGCGCAGCGTGGCCACATGGTCGATATTGACGCCAAGCTGAATCATAATTGCTGTAAATCCCTCAATAATTGCCGCGTATGCAGCGACTGGTCGCCCAGATAGTGATTGATCAGGGTGCGCATCAGCGCCTTGCCCTGCTGCAGCGTGACCGGATCGCTGTAATCGTCGGCCGCCAGATCGAGCAGGGTTTTGCCGCGCAATTCTACACCGTTTTGACCCGTGGATTGCCGCACCGGGCCGCGCTCGATCACGAAGCGATAGTCCTTCCCCGCTTCAACGGGGACACCCGTATCGGCTTCACGGTCCAGCGTCAGCGCATAACCCAGTTCCTGCAGCAGGCGTTTCTCAAAACGGCGCAGAATAGCCGCATGTTCGTCACTGGCACCAAGCAATTGCAGCGCCTCACGATAATGTTCGAACAGCAGTTCGTGCGGGTCGTCGCGCGGCAGCAGCTTGAGCAGCAGCTCATTCAGATAAAATCCGCAGATCAGCGCCTTGCCCTGCAGCAGCGGCTGCCCACCCTGCCACTCGGCACTGTGCAGGGTGCGCAGTTCAGACTTACCGAACCAGTTCAGCTGCAGCGGCTGAAAGGAAAGCAGCAGCCCGCGCACAGCCGACTTGGGCCGCCTCGCCCCGCGCGCCACCAGCGGCAGACGGCCGTGATTCCGGCTGAACACCTCAATGATCAGACTGGTCTCACGGTAGGGATAGGTATGCAGGACATACGCAGGCTGGTCTTCCAGCCGGGTTTTATTCGCGTTCACCATCACTCATTCAGGTTAAAGGCGGTCGAGCGGGCTTTCCACCCCCCTGCCGCCACGGTTGAGGACGTGAGTATAAATCATCGTCGTAGAGACATCCGAATGACCGAGCAACTCCTGCACAGTGCGAATGTCGTAGCCTGATTGCAGCAAATGCGTCGCGAAGGAATGGCGTAAAGTGTGAGGCGTGGCCGGCTTCACCAGACCCAGGTCGCGCACAGCCTGTTTGATCGCTCGTTGCAAACCCTTTTCATCCAGATGATGACGGCGGGTTTTTCCGGAAAGCGGGTCAAGCGACAATTTCACCGATGGGAAGCAATATTGCCACCCCCATTCACGCCCGGCATTCGGATATTTTCTATCCAGCGCGTATGGCAAATACACCTCACCGAACCCCTGCGCCAAATCACCGTCATGCAGTGTCTTGACCCTGGCCAGATGCGCCTTGAGCGGCGCGACCAATGCATCCGGCAACATCGTCACCCGATCCTTGAAACCCTTGCCTTCTCGCACCAGAATTTCATGACGCGCAAAATCCACATCCTTCACCCGCAAACGGATCGCCTCCATCAAGCGCATCCCCGTGCCATACAGCAAACCGGCGATCAAGGCATGCGTGCCTGAAAGGCGAGAAAGCAAGGCCTGCACCTCGCTGACCGTCAACACAACAGGCAAACGCTTGGGCACTTTTGCCTGGGTGACCTTATCCAGCCACGGCAATTCAATTTCCATCACTTCACGATAAAGAAACAAAAGTGCAGATTTAGCCTGATTCTGGGTAGACGCAGCCACTTTTCCGACGACTGCCAAGTGGGTCAGGAAGCGCTCCACATCTTCCGCAGAAAGATTTTTCGGGTGCTGCTTGCCGTGAAAGAAAATATAGCGTTTAATCCATTCCAGATAAGCCTGTTCGGTACGAATACTGTAATGTTTGACGCGTAATTTATCGCGAACTTGATCAAGCAATTTGGGAGGCGGCAAGGTGGTGCTTTTATCGGCTGAATTAGGGTGTTCCATAATTTCACCCTTAATAGAAACATGGAATTACATAATCAATCCCAGATTATACACCTCGAAGGTGCCTTTTTCGGTGCTTTTTAGAGTGTCTACTTTACGTTGGGCGTAAACAAACAAAAGGAGGGGGCATGGTTCGAGAACTCGGCAACATCTTTACGTGGATGAGCATCGCATTACTTATCTACGGTTACATCTGGTCAATAATCATCGCGTATAGGGCCAATAAAGGGCTTTTTTTCATCGTCATTCTTTTCTGGCTCATTGGGTATCCAATTCTGCTCGCCAAGTACTGGCAGCAGACAAAGAAGTCCTTCTTAGTAATTCTGGCCGGGCTGGTGAGTTTCGCATTGGCGTTCGTATTGTTGGCTGCCACAAATCCAAACAAGGTGCAGTCAGTTGGGCTCCGTGGGATGCCTGACAAAATCGCCCAGCAAGGCGCTGAGCTTGTGCGTTGGGCCTCTTAACTTCCTCGCGAGAGAGCTATGCAAATTGCACCGAACTTCGACGCAAGTGATTGGAAGAAACTTCAACTCGAAGAGGGGGGTAGTCCCGATTGGGAAGTGGCAGTTGCTACTTTCGACAGCCGCATTCGAGCAAGGTACATCGAGCCTACTGACCTCCTGATCTCTACAGAAAATGACAAACTGGCGAATCAGCGTCGCTTTGAGGTCGGTTGGCAATAGTGGAGTCCAACGGGTTAAGCAGCGAGCAGATTTTCATAGTATCGCTGCGTGAATACGGCAGGTGACAGGTAGCCCAGCCGAGCCTGTTTCCGCTGCCGGTTGTAGAAGATCTCGATGTACT
>JAHJGO010000025.1 GCA_018824405.1 Gammaproteobacteria bacterium | reverse complement strand
TACGACTATCACCCACGAGGAGATCGCCATGATCATGTACCGCCTGAATCACCGCCCACGAAAACGACTCAACTGGAAAACCCCTCACGAGGTTTTTATGCAATCATTTAACCGCGTTGCACTTCGTGCTTGAATCCGCCTACAACACCAAACTGGATCGTCGGCATGTTTACCAATCTAAGTGAATTTCTGATTCACTGGGCCATCACCGCACTTGCCTTGTGGGTTGCCAGTGCAATTTTTCGGGGCATCAGCTTTTCGAACAAGCAATCCCTTTTTGTGGCGGCCCTGCTGCTGGGATTTGCCAATGCGATCGTGCGTCCGGTACTGATTATTCTGACCCTGCCGATCACACTCCTCACCTTCGGCCTGTTTCTTTTGGTAATCAATGCGCTGGTCATCATGCTGGTCGCGGCCATCGTTCCGGGCTTCAGGATATCCGGCTTCTGGACCGCGTTTTTCGCCAGCATCTTTATCGCGATTTTCAGCTTCTTTATCGGGCTGTTTATTTTCCAGTCGGGCGGGCATCCCATCATGATGCCAACCCAGGGCGGCATACTGATTTAAGGCGTGTGTATGGCTAATATTGCGACCAAAGCGGCCCTTCATCCATCAGCGCCAACTGTTCACGCAGTTCCAGAATGCGATCCTGCCAGTAGCGCTGCGAATTGAACCAGGGAAATGCAGCCGGAAATGCCGGATCATCCCAGCGCCGGGCCAGCCAGGCGGAATAGTGGATCAGGCGCAGGGTACGCAGAGCTTCGATCAGATGCAGTTCACGCGGATCAAATTCTTGAAAATCCTCATAACCTGCCAGCAGATCGGCCATCTGCCGCGCCATGTCGGTACGTTCGCCTGACAGCATCATCCACAGATCCTGCACCGCCGGGCCCATGCGGGCATCGTCAAAATCGACGAAATGCGGCCCATTATCCGTCCAAAGCACATTCCCGGCATGGCAGTCACCATGCAAACGCAGCATGCGAACATTGCCGGCCCGTTCAAAACAGCGCTGCACACCCTCCAGAGCCAGCGCCACGACGCTGCGCCAGGCCTCATCCAGATCAGGCGGGATGAAACCATTGGCCAGCAAATAATCTCGCGGCTCCGTACCAAAGCTCGCAATGTCCAGCACCGGGCGGTGCCTGAATGGCTGCAGCGCCCCCACCGCATGTATGCGCCCGAGAAAACGCCCCATCCATTCCAGGGTATTGCTGTCCTCCAGCTCCGGCGCACGTCCGCCCTGCTTTGGAAAAACGGCAAAACGAAAGCCCTCGTACTGGTGCAGCGTGCCCGCACCAGCCAGAGACAACGCCGGCACCACCGGGATTTCACGCTCGGCCAGTTCCTGGGTAAAGCCATGCTCTTCCAGAATAGCGTCATCACTCCAGCGCTCAGGGCGGTAAAACTTTGCCACCAGAGGCGGCCCTTCTTCCATTCCAAGCTGATAAACGCGGTTCTCATAGCTGTTAAGCGCGAGCAGGCGTCCGTCACTGCGCAAACCGACGCTGTCCAGCGCATTCAGCACCACATCCGGAGTCAATATGGAAAAAGGTGTCAAAGTGGTGTTTTTCATGAGGGCCATTGTACAGGCGCGCACGCGTGCTTTGCGCAGACAAACTGGCATACACAGGAAAATCGATATAGCATGCATTTCGGGCTTGCGATTATGCCCAACATACCGAAGGGAGCGATGCATGGCGGGATTCGAATTTTTCAGCGAAGAAACTCAAGCACTGGAGAAACAAATCGAACGCATGGGGATAGCGCTAGGTATTGACTGGTCTGACGAAACGCAGGTCAGAGAACTGGCAAGGGAAGCCTTGAGCAGCGGCCTCAAAAATACAGGCGTGGCAGAGAAACACAGCGATTATCGCCTGATGGCAAAAACCGAACTATTTTCGGTGGCTGCGCTGATGCTACGCGTGATGGAGAAAAGCGCCGAAGCAGAGGGCGTCATGACACATGGCGGCCCAGCATGGAAAGCCTTCGCACGCGCACTCTGGGCGGAGCATGAAGGCAAGTCCGGGCAAGCCTAGCGCACAGGCGCTTTCACCAGTGAAAGTGCCACCTCCACGGTATCATTCTTGTCCGACAGCCAAATCTGACCATCCTGAATGGTGCATTGCAATTGCATGTTGCGTTGCGCCAGCCCTGCCATGGCTTGAGTGGTGAGGGATGGCAGGCTCATGACGCTCAAATTCTCAAGTTTTTCAAGCTTTCCACTATTTTGACCCCACCAGATATCCACGCCACGGCCACCATAGCAATAGACAAATACCTGCCTGGCGCGTCCGCATGCCTTACGAATGAGTTTTTCGTCAGGCAGGCCCACATCGATCCAGAGCTCGATAGCGCCGGTCAGGTCCTTTTGCCACAGATCCGGCTCGTCGTCAGTGCTCAGACCCTGGCCGAAAGCCAGATTCTCGTCAGCATGCAGCGCAAAGGCCAGCAGACGCATCATCATGCGCTCGTCGGTTTCGCTCGGGTGGCGGGCGATGGTCAGGGTATGGTCGTGGTAATAGTTACGATCCATATCGGCGATATTTAGATCGGCTTTAAAAATAGTTGCCTTAAGGGCCATATAATGACATCCGCTTCAGAGCGTGGATTTGCGAAACGCCGAAGAATACCTGATTTGAGATTTTGATTCCTCTAAATAGGCCACAGAACATGGAAAAACGCTTCGAATATTACGCCCAACTCACTTCCGTGCTGATACTGGTGGTGGGCTGTTACCTCGTACTGCAACCATTCCTGACCGCAATACTGTTTGCTGCTGTGGTAAGCGTGTCGACCTGGCCCCTCTATGTCTGGCTGCTGAAAAGGATGAAGGGCAGACAGAACCTCGCCGCACTCGCCATGACAATGTCGCTGATCATCATCGTGATCCTGCCGCTGGCGCTGGTGGCGTACAACCTCGCCGACAACATTACGGTCTTTTACGATCAGATCAGAGCGACCATCGAGGACGGGCCACTGCAGCCCCCGGCCTGGTTGACCGGGCTGCCGCTGGTGGGCGAATCGATCAACAATTACTGGCACCTGATCGCCACCAGCCAGGAAGAAATGATGGCGCTGTTCAAGCGCCTGCTCGAACCCACCCGAAAATTTCTTCTCGCGGGCGGAATTCTGCTCGGCCAGGGAGTGATGGAAATGAGCCTGGCCGCATTCGTCAGCTTTTTCCTCTACCGGGATGGCAACGCACTGGTGAGCACGCTCAATGTAGCAATGGAACGGCTAGCCGGTCTCCACTCGGTGAACGTCCTCGACACGGTGAACAATACCGTGCGCGGAGTCATGTACGGCCTTGTTGGAACGGCGCTGGCGCAGGGTTTCGTGGCCACGATCGGTTTTGTCATTGCAGGCGTACCGGCGGCAATGCTGCTCGGCGTCGCGACTTTTATCCTTTCCCTGATCCCCGTCGGGCCGCCTCTGATCTGGGGCGGCGCCGCCATCTGGCTGTTCTACCAGGGCAGCATGGGCTGGGGAATTTTCATGCTGCTATGGGGGATGCTCCTGATCAGCAGCGTGGATAACGTGGTAAAACCCTTGCTCATCAGCCGCGGCAGCAATCTGCCATTCATTCTGGTGATGTTCGGCGTGATGGGCGGTGTGCTCTCCTTCGGTTTCGTCGGCATTTTCATCGGGCCGACCCTGCTTGCCGTCGGATTCAGCCTGATGAAAAAATGGACCGAGCGCGAAAGCAACGACAGGGCAGCGCAGGAGTCCGAAGCTTAAAGCCTGGTCAGCCAGGCATAGCAGAACGTGAGCACCCGATCCCGGCCCAAACCGGGAAATATGGATTCGACGGCGGCCAGCTAATTTTTTTGATTTGAATTTACCAGGAATTAGGCGTATAAAATTACTGTAGCTCGCAAAAGCATTAAGTTCGGAAAGGTTATCCAGTAATGGGAGATGCTTATCGAAACTTCGATGATTAGACCTTATTGAGTTGCTACCCAAAGTCAGTTTTCTATGGCTGACCAAAGCGGCGTCCCATACGCCGACACATAATGCCGCATTAATGCGGCATTATTATTTTCATCTGGCGTTTTACCTATTCTCGCGTCGGACAAGTTGGTAAATTACAGAAGCGTATTTGCTGCTCTTTACCCACCCTCAAAGGGTCTTAAACGACCAGATACGTCAGTTGACTGGCCGTTTAGTTAGGTGACTTCAGCGGTAGGAGCGTATCTCTTCCAGCTCTGCCAAAGAGTCTTCAGCAATGTCAGCCATGTCCTCGTGATGAAGGCCAAGATAGTCTTGGGCCTCTTGACCGCTAAGATGCCATTCCGCATCATCCGGCTTACCTAAAAAAGTGGCGACAATGTGCTCGGAAATCAGTTGAATAGCGACCAGGGCACAGACCACTGGTGAACTACGATCACTGGGGTTGGTGAATATGGTATGGTCGTGATGCACCAGGATAGCCTGACTGATATAGTCTGGCAGACCCCAGTTACGAGTCAGCATATTGCCGACTACGGCATGGTTGGTGGCGTAATACTGATTCTCGATGACAACGACCAGGTCTGCCGAACCATTTGAAGCAGCAAGTTTCTCTTTGTAATCAGGATGCTTCTGCATCAGTATGGGAATACCGCAATCATGAAACAGGCCATAGGTGTAGGCGTCCTCACGAGAGATTCCTTCTACCCGATCTGCCATGTGGGAGGCTACTACGGCCGTGAAGTTGGAGCGGTCCCAGAATCGTTCCATGGATACCTTCTCTCCACCCAACGCATTTTTCAGGGCTGAGCTTTTCACCGTTAGCATCAGATTTTTGAGTCCAAGCACCGACACCGCCTGCTGAATCGAACTGACCTTATTGCGTAATGCGAAAAACGGAGAGTTTGCTGTCTTCAGCATGGTTGCCGCCAATCCCACGTCCCCGCTGATGAGTTTGACCAGTTTCGTGAAATCCACATCCGGCTTGCGCTCTTCCTCCATTAGCTTTATCACCACATCTGGGCATGGCGGTATACGAATGCTTTTCAGGATGCTTTCAGCCATTTGGCTTTCAATTTGAGTTTGAATTTCTGTATTCTTCATAATATCCAGAGCACGCAGAAGCAAAACCACGCATACATGGCGCGAGTCAAATTGCTTACATTTTAGTAAACGTTCATTACGGATTTGTTACTGATTCTTGTGAAAATATAACCATCCATAGACAATACCCGAGCATGCTACATGGGATTTATTTTCTGTCAATCAGCATAAATCCGCATCAGTTGACGAACATCGGATTCTGGCACGTCTCGGACCGCTATCATCGCTGCGTCAAGGTCAACGGACCGCGCAACCCTATCCATAATTGCTGATATAGTTGCGCTATCGACCCGTTCAGCGATTCCACCATGACCAAACCTGCAACGCCCGATCGCGCACGACTTGACCGTGTCGTTGCTGAGGCACGCCGCCATAGCAGCGAGCGTGAAGCAACTTATCGCGAGCAGGCGCTAAAATTATATCCGTGGGTTTGTGGCCGCTGTGGCCGCGAGCTTGCTGGAGTGCGTTTGCGCGAATTGACGGTCCATCACAAAGACCACAATCACGACAATAATCCGGCAGATGGCAGCAACTGGGAGTTGCTCTGCCTGTATTGCCACGACAACGAACATTCCCGCGTGATGGATGAGGCGGCACGGGGGAGAGGTTCAGATACGCCATCCGGCGCAACCTTCAATCCCTTTGCCGATCTGAAAGCGCGGCTGCAAAAAAAGGATTGATGTCGTTACAGGCTTAGCCTGTGCTTTGCGCGCTCAACGCAGCTCGGTATCTGCGCTTTTGGCGTCTTCTGCAGCATACGCAAAAATTCGTGCGGCACAGCGCTCAGGCAATATTGCTGCTTGAAATCCAACACCATTTTCAGCCATAGATGAGCGGTCATTTCTGCGTCCGCCAGGGCGCGGTGATGGCGAACTGCTGAGGGAAGCCCCAGGTGGCTTACCAGCGAGCCAAGTTTATGGTTGGGCGCAACTGGATAAATCCGCCGCGCCAGCAACATCGAGCAAGCAAATTCCTGTTGCCGGTGTTTTTTGATACGCGACCATTCGGCATCCAGAAATTTACTGTCAAATGCAGCGTTGTGCGCCACCAATGGCATGTCGCCGACAAATTCAGCCAACTCGCGCATCACCTTGGCCGCCGATGGCGCCCTGCTGATCATGGTGCTGGATATTCCTGTCAGCGCTTCAATAAACGCAGGAATGCGTACCCCTGCATTCATCAGGCTTTGGTAGCGGTCGACAATTACGCCGCCTTCCACGACAACGACGGCCACCTCGGTTGCCCGGTCGCCCATGGCTGGCGACAAGCCGGTTGTTTCAAAATCGATGACAGCTACTTGTTCCATGCACTCACTTTTGACAGAGCTCACATCGATACTGAAAGCCATGTGGCTGTTTTGGGCTTACCGCCGGTCGGCAAGCCAGCCTGGCCACGATAGATCACTTGATCTCTTCCACCTTGAGCCAGATGCTGCGGCTGTCACGCCCACGCGTGTTTGCGTAGCTGGTATATCCCCGCTCGCGCACGCTTTCGTCCTGATTGCTGCCGCCAAGCTCGATCCACTCGCCCAGTTTTCCTGAGACCATGGTGCTTAGGCGCTGAACATCGGCGCCCCCCTGCCTGCCGCGCTCCTGTTCGAATTGCGGGCTGATTTCCAGTGTCACTCTGTCGCCGGCTAACCGCGGCGTCACATATAAACCGCTGCCGATATCGCGATAAATCAGACTTTCGGACACCACGGCGCCATTCTGCCCCAGCACCACCTGGCGAAACGGCAGCGGCACAGATCGGCCCACCATGATGTAGCCGCTGCCGCCCTCCATCACCTGGATGCGCTGACTGGTGTTCTGGCTGCCGGTGCTGACCGTATCATATGCGCGGCCGCGAATCCGGGTATTGCCGCCCTGCCCCAGCTCGATGCGCCCTGACAGTGCTGCGCCTTCCCTTTCACTCTCCTGGCTGATGTCGTTGCTGACCCTGATCACCAGGTTTCTGGGCGCAGTGTCCAGCGTAGCGAGAACTTCCCGGAGTTGCGTAATGTTCCGTCGGCTGGCGCGAATGATGATCTGGTCGTTCATTCCTGAGACGCTGCCTCCGGGTTCGACCAGCGGGCTGAGCACCGGCACGATCTGGTCCACCGTGCGATTCCTGAGCTGAATGATTTCCAGCTCCTGCTGCGCTGCCGCAGGAAAGGAGAGCAGCAGAAATAGAAGAATGAACCAGCGTTTCATGGATACTCCTGCGCTCTTAAGTCATTATCCAATTGGAGCCCGCATCCTACTTGTATTTGCGGAACTGTCCGACCACGACGCCAAAGATTTCCAGTTGGCCTTTGGGGCGGATGACGGGGAAAGCGGGATTCGCCGGGCGCAGGATGAACTGGCTGCCTTCCCGATCCAGCGTTTTGAGGGTGAATTCATTATCTACGATGGCAATGACCAGATCGCCCATATTGGCAGCGACATTCTTTTCCACCACCACGGTATCGCCGGAATGAATTCCGGCATCGATCATGGAGTCGCCCTTCACCCTGACCAGCACAGTTTGCGATGGCCGCTCGATCAGAAAGGTGTCGATCGTCAGGGCTTCGCGCTGCTCGTCGCTGGCTGGCGTGGGCATCCCGGCCTGGACGCTTTCAAACACGGTGCGCTCGAAGAACAGCGGGCCCGGCTTCAGACGTTTGTCGGCTGTCGCTTCGAGATAACCGCGCAATTTAAGCCGCGCCACCAGCGCCGCTACCGGGCTCTTGGAACGCAGGCCGAGCAACGTCATGATGGTGGAGTAGGACGGCAGGACGCCTTGCGCGGCGTAATAATCCTGCAGCTGTGAGAGGTAATCGCTATCGTTTGCCATAAGGCGACACATTATGGAACGAACGTTCCATTGTCAAGCGCCTCGCGCCAGCATTCTACTGATAGCGCAGCGCCTCGATCGGATCCAGCCTTGCAGCCTTCCTTGCCGGATAAAAACCAAAAAACACGCCAACACTGGCGGCCACGCCGAAGGCCACCAGCACCGAACTGCCGGAGATCACCACCATGGCATCGGTCAGGGCGTTGGCCAGCAGGGCTCCGCCCACGCCGAGCACCAGGCCGATGAAGCAACCCACCACCGAGATGATGATGGCTTCGAGCAGGAATTGCAGCAGGATGTCGCGCTCGCGCGAACCGATGGCCAGGCGGATGCCGATTTCGCGCGTGCGCTCGGTCACCGAGACCAGCATGATGTTCATGATGCCGATACCGCCCACCAGCAAGGAAACCGAGGCAATGGCGCCGAGCAGCATGGACATGATGCGTGCGGTTTCGGCGGCGGAGTCCGCCACTTCAGCCAGATTGCGCAAATAGAAATCGTTGTCCACGCCCTCGCGCAGACGGTGCCGCTGGCGCAGGAGCGAGACCATGGATTTTTCGACTGCCGGCATGCCCGATGCGGTTTCCGCCTGCACCATGATCATGCGCACCGCGCCTTGAAAGGGTGTGCCATATACCTTGCGCTGGGCGGTAGTCAGCGGAATCAGCATGGTATCGTCCTGGTCGCGCCCGTCCAGACTCTGCCCCTTGGCGGCCAGCACGCCAAGGATCATGAAGGGACTCTGGCCCACGCGAATGGTCTTGCCCACCGGGTCTTCGTCGCCAAACAAATTATCGGCCACGGTTTTGCCGATCAGAGCCACGCGGGTAGACGAACGCAGGTCGGATTCGGTAAACGGATAACCGCTGGCCATCGTCCATGAACGCACATCCAGATAGGAAGGCGTGGTGCCATAGGTGCTGGCACTCCAGTTGTTGGGACCGTAAACCATCTGGGTACGACCGGTATGCACGGGTGCGACCGCCTGTACCCCCGGCAGTTCGGCTATGGCTTCGGCGTCGACCACGGTCAGCGAGGGCGCGCCGCCGCTACCGGAGCGCACGCCGCCCGATGTGGTCGAACCCGAGATCAGGATGAACAGATTGCTGCCCATGGAACTGATGGACTGGCTGACGGCATACTGCGCCCCCTGCCCCACCGCCATCATCAGCACCACCGCGCCGACCCCGATCACCATGCCGAGCATGGTGAGAAAAGTGCGCAAGCGGTTGGCGCCCATGGCGTGCCAGGCTTCTCCCAGCATGGCGGCTAACATTGAATAATTTCCTGATCCATTCTCACTCCAAACACGCCAACCCCTCCCCATCCCTCCCCTTGTCAGGGGAGGGGGTTTCCACTCTTCCCAGATCTGCCCCTCCCCTGACAAGGGGAGGATGGGAGGGGTTATCGTCAGGATGTTCGGTCGGCCCGTCATGCACGATGCACCCGTCGAGAAAACGCACCTGGCGCTTGGCGTGACGGGCGATGTCGGCTTCGTGCGTCACCAGCACGATGGTGATGCCTTCCCGGTTGAACTCGTCGAACAGGGTCATGACTTCCTCTCCGGTATGGCTGTCCAGGTTGCCGGTTGGCTCGTCGGCGAGAATCAGGCGCGGCTGATTCACCAGAGCGCGGGCAATCGCCACCCGCTGCTGCTGCCCGCCGGAGATGCGGTTGGGCAGCGATTTGGCATAATTGCCCAGGCCCACCCGCTGCAGCATCTCGCGGGCACGCGCACGGCGCTCTTCGCGATCCACACCATAGTAGACCAGCGGCAAGGCGACGTTGTCTTCCAGGTTCATGCGCGGCAGCAGATTGAACCCCTGGAACACGAAGCCGATGGTGCGGTTGCGCAACAGGGCCAGTTCATCCTTGGAGAGTTCATCCACGCTGCGGCCATCCAGCACGTAATGCCCGGCACTGGGCCGATCCAGGCAGCCGAGGATGTTCATGAAAGTAGACTTGCCCGAGCCGGACGGCCCCATCACAGCGACGAACTCGCCTGGCGCGATACTGAGGTTGACGTCCTTCAGCACCGGAAATGGCCCGGCCGGTGTTTCGTAGGATTTGTGCAGGCCCTCCACGCGGATGACGGGCTGACTCGCTGCCATTATCAGAACATCCTCATGTGTACCGTGCTCTTCTTGCCTGAGGCATTTTCTTCGGCCGGACCTTCTCCCACGATCACCTTGTCTCCAACCTTGAGTTCGCCACCCAGCACTTCGGTGTTGCGGTTATCGGTAATGCCGAGGCTGACGCTGACCGGCTTGAGCGCCTTGCCCTGCAGGATGTATACCGTGCCGCTGGCGCCATCGCGCTTCTTGCCGCGCTTCTTGTTGCCATTAGCCTCTTTATCCTGTTTGCCGGCATTGTTCTCTGCGCCATTCTCGGCC
The DNA here is from genome assembly GCA_018824405.1 of Gammaproteobacteria bacterium. GTDB lineage: Bacteria > Pseudomonadota > Gammaproteobacteria > Burkholderiales > Sulfuricellaceae > Sulfurimicrobium. The sequence goes on along the minus strand of JAHJGO010000025.1, from coordinate 80,290 downwards.
GGCTTGAAGCGTAGCGCTGCGTTGGGCACCAGCAGCGCATCTTCGCGCTCGGCGACAACGATACTCACATAGGAAGTCATGCCCGGCAGCAGGATCTGCTCGGGGTTATCCACCAGAACCACCACGTTGTAGGTCACCACATTCTGCTGAGTGGTCGGGTTAAGCCGGATCTGCTTCACCACGCCCTTGAAATTGCGGCTGGGAAAGGCATCGACATTGAACTTGACCGCCTGCCCGACGCGGATGCTGCCGATATCCGCCTCGGCAAAACTGGAGTCGATCTGCATCTTGGCGAGATCCTGCGCGATCTGGAACAGCGTCGGCGTCTGGAAACTGGCCGCCACGGTCTGACCCACGTCGATATTTCGCGCCACGACCACCCCGGAAACCGGCGAACGGATGATGGAATAGGCCAGCTGGGCCCGATCCCGTTCGTTCTGCGCCCGCGCCAGCGCCAGTTGCGCCTTGGCCGCCTTGAGCGCCTGCACTGACTGGTCAAGCTCCTGGCGTGAAACATATTCCTGCGCAAACAGGCCGCGTGAGCGAGCCAGATTGGCATTGGCCAGTTCAATCGAGGCCTGGGCATTCTGGACGTTGGCATCGCTCTGCTTGACCTGCGCATTCAGCAGCGCGGGATCCAGTTCCAGCAGCACCTGGCCTTTTTCCACCTTGTCGTTGAAATCGACATAAAGTTTTTTCACCACACCCGAAACCTGGGTTCCCACATTCACCAGCGTAACCGGGTTCAGGGTACCGTTAGCGGAAACGCTTTGCTTCAGCTCGCCCTTCTCCGCCACCTCGAACTTGTAGCGCAGCTCCGGGCTGACGCTCGTGTACTGGCGCCAGCCAAACACCCCGGCGGCAATCAGGATGCAGACGAGCAGAAACAGAACAAAAGGATTTTTCAGAAAACGCTTCATGGTTTGGAGAGCCCTTCGGTGGAGGCGACGCCCGGCAGAGTCTGCAACAGGCTGTAATCAAGACTGCCCATGGACTGGGCCAGAGTAGCGCGGGAAACATTCCAGTTGAGGGCTGCCTGCACCCGTTGCAGCCGGGCGCTGGCCAATGCGCTCTGGGCATTGAGGACATCCAGGATGCTGCCAACACCTGCCTTGTAGCGGCCCAGGGCCACTTGCCCGGACTGGCTGGCGCTGTTCAGCAGGTCGGCACTGGTACGCAGTGCCTGTGTGGAGGTGTGCAGGTTCTGGTAGGCATTCCATACATCCAGCGCCACCTGCAGGCGCAGAAGATCACGCTGTGCGCCCCTGGCATCCACCTGGGCCTCGGCTGCGCGCACGCGGTAAGTCGGTGCAAAGCCGGAGAAAAAGGGAATGCTCAGGGTGACGCCAAGCGATGACGCATGCGTGACGGGACTGCTTTCCACATCAAGGCGATTGCTGGCGGCTGTAAGGGCAATGCTGGGCCGTCCTGCAGCGCGAACCGCATCGAGGTTGGCTGCGGCGGCGCGCACCTGGGCCTCGGCAGCCAGCAGATCGGGACGGAGGCGGCGTGCCTCATCCACCAAAGCATTCACGTCGCGTTCAAACGCCTCTCCCGGTGTGACCTCAGCGGCAGGAACCAGACTCGGGGGTCGATGCGCATCCTGGCCGATGACGTTGGCCAGCGCGCCTTGTGCATTCTTCAGGGCGCCTTCCGCCGTAATGCGATTGAGCGTTGCTTGCGACCAGGCCGTCTGCGCCTGAAGCTTGTCAGCGGGAGTGGATGCTCCCACCTTGTAGCGCGCCTCTGCGGCATTAAAGCTTTCCTTGCTGGCACGTTCGGATTCCTGCGCCGCCACCAGCGCAGTCACGCTTGCCTGCGCCTGATAAAAAGCCTGCACGGCGGCAAGAAACACCGCCTGCACCGTGCTGTCCTGCGTCGCTGCTGCCGCTGCCAGCAACTGGCGAGCATTCTCCAGCGTCGCATCGCGTGCACCAAAATCATATAACAGGTAGGAGAGGGTCAGCCCGGCGCTGTTCTGGTCATAAGGCGAGCTTCGCCCGGCAGTATCGGTCCAGTTGCGGCTGGCGGAAACGCTGCCGCTCAAACCCGGCAGATAAGCGGCTTCAGCCACGCCCACCTGGGCCGCCTGAGCGCGGGCATTGGCCCACACTTCCCGGGTTTGCGGATTGTTGCACAGCGCCAGATCGACCACCTCCAGCAGCGCCAGCGGCGCGGCAGATTGCGGTGTAGCGCAGGGCGCAGCACCCTGAACTGCGGGCCCATACAGGGCAGGCCTGGGCGGAGCCAGCGCATCCGTATTGAAGGGATCGCCGAAGCCGGCAGCCAATGCGCTGCCAACCTGAACGCCAGACAGTATAAGCAGCCCCGGCAGTAAGCGTTTAAAACCGTATTTCATAAAGATGGCAAATGGTCGAGAGGCTGATTGGATGGCATTTAGCATAGTTAGTTCAAGCGCTGCATTATAAGCAGCCAGGGCATTTGTAGCCATCCCTGCCTCATCGAGATGCTGATTAATCTGCTACATCCTTGCGACTGCCCGTCTGTGGAAGTGTCCAGTGCACCACCTGAGCGATGCATTCCGGCTGCAAGGTCACATGTCCGATGCCGAAGCGCTCGTGCAGCAGCTCTCGGCTGTGTTTCAGAATGCCGTCCCAGCGCGCCATATCCACGACACCCAGGTGCGCGCTCAGCATGACCTCTTCTGAAGACACGCTCCACACGTGCAGGTCATGCACCGATTCCACACCCGGCACAGTGGCCAGCGTCTGACCGATTTCCTCCAGCGACAGATGCAGCGGCACGCCTTCCATGATCCCATGCAGCGCCTGACGCAACAGGCGCAGGCTGGAGACCAGGATCAGCGCGCCGATGGCCAGCGACAGCAAGGGGTCGATGGGGGTCCAGCCGGTAAAGGCAATCACCACGCCCGCGATCAGCGCTGCCACCGACCCCAGCAAATCTCCCATGACATGCAGCAGCGCCGCACGAGTATTGAGATTCTGCTCCCCGCGCGAGAGCAGCCATGCCACGCCGATGTTGATCAACAGACCCAGCGCGGCCGTCAGCGACACCGCTTCGCCATGTACGGCCTGAGGCACTTGCAGACGCTGCACAGCGGAAACGGAAAGCCACACCACCAGCGCCAGCAGGCCCATGCTATTGACCAATGCGGCGACAAACTCCGCGCGCCCAAGACCGTAGCTATGCAGATGCGATGCCGGCCGTCTGGCGACCCAGGCCGCCGCCGCTGCGATCAGCAGGGCGCCCGCATCGTTGACCATGTGGCCGGCATCCGCCACCAGCGCCAGCGAACCGGCCCACCAGCCGACGACCGCCTCTACTCCGGCGAAAGTCAGGGTAAGGACCACGGCGAACCACAGTATTCGGCCCGTGGACGCTCCGTGAGCGTGGTGATGATCGTGATGGTGGTGAGATGCGCTCACGCGCTTTTTTCTCCCGTCATGCGCGCGGCGGCCCAGGTAATGTCCAGGGCTACTCCCAGCAGGCCAAATGCCACCACCAGATTATTCAGCAGCTCCGGCGCCAGCAGCAGCAATGCGCCCAGCTCCAGCATCATGGTACCGGACAGCAGCTTCAACAAGCGCCCCTCGCGCTCCGTCAGCTTGCGCGTGCCCATGCTGCGCACGAAAGCCAGCACGATGAGCAGCAGCGGAATCACGTAGACCAGGTTATAAAGGGTCAGGTAGAGGTAGCGCATACCCTCGGACTGGCCGCTCAGTGTGAGCAGGCGGGTGTAAACCATGGGGAAACCGGCAGTGCACAGCAATTCGTAAAAATTGGCGGCTATGGCCAGGAAAACGGTTGCCGCGGCCATCGCCGGCAGGTTGTCGGCGCTGATGATGGCGCGGGCGCGGCGGTAGATGTCGGGCTTGCGCGATTCCGGGATGGACAGGCTCAATCCGCGTTCGAAAGCGAAGAAATCCTTGATATTGACGATGCCGACGAACACAGCCAGCCCGCCCGCCGCAAGCGTCACCCAGACAAGATTGCCGAGCAGCTGGAACAGGTTGAGCCATGCCGCCATGAAGGCAAAGTACATCAGCCCGGAAAAAAATACGAAAATGCCTCCGATGGCGAGCATGCGCTTCTTGCTCTTCTGGTGCACCAGCAGTGAAAGCAGAAACAGCAGCACGAAGAAGGCACAGGGATTGAAGGCATCCAGCGCGGCGATGGCGAGGGTCAGCAGGGGCAACGAAATGTGCTGAGGATCCATTTCGCCCAGCACCGGAACTGTGATTTTCCTGCTCGCCGACTGAGCATCCGGCGTCGTGCCACCCGCGACAATCCGTGCCTGGCAGGCATCCAGCCGCTGCAAAATCTCGGCGCCAGTGGTTTCGGCCTTGTCCCAGCCCAGATGCATCTCGCCACAGAAAAGCAAGGCGGGAACGGAAACCGCCTCCTGATTCAGCTGCGCCGCCATTTCCCGGTACTTGCGGGCATGTTCCGGGTGGCGCGTCAATTCCAGATCATGCAGGCTCACCCAGGGGCGGCCGGCGGGAATAGCCTCGACAAATGGCCGCGCTTCGAGGCAGTGGGGGCAGGCCAGCGACCAGAAAAAATAGAGCTGCACATGCATGCGCCCGTCCGGACCGGGCTTGACCCAGAGCTCATCGGATTGCGCCGGGAAGGACAGCATCCAGAACAGAAGCAAGGCGGCCACGGCCTTCTCCGTGCAACGCAGGCGTGAAATCCGCTTTAACACGTCCTAGATTCTACTCCGCATGAATAGCTCGAACTGATCGGCCGGAAGCGGTTTGCTGAAGTAATAGCCCTGCACTTCGTTGCAGCCCTTTTCTCGCAGGAACGCAAGCTGGCCTTCGGTTTCCACACCCTCGGCTATGGTCCGCATGCCGAGGCTGCTCGCCAGGCTGATGATGGCGCCGACGATTGCCCTGTCATCCGGATCATCGGTAATGTCGCGCACGAAGGACTGGTCGATCTTGAGTTTGTAGATCAGGAAACGCTTGAGATAGCTCAATGAAGAATAGCCGGTGCCGAAGTCGTCGATCGACATGCGGATGCCGCATTCATGCAGCACATCCATCACCGCGATGGCTGCAAGCGGGTCATCCATGGCCACGCTTTCGGTCAACTCCAGTTCCAGATACTTTGGCGGCAGCTTCTCTTCATCGAGAATCTGCGAGACCATCTCGGACAGGCGGGGATGGCGGAACTGGATGGCCGAAAGGTTGACTGCCATCGTCATCGGAGCGAAGCCAGCGTCGATCCAGGTCTTCAACTGCCTGACTGCGTTGCGCAGCACCCATTCTCCAATCGGCAGAATCTGTCCGCTATTTTCCGCAATCGGAATGAACTCGGCCGGAGAAACCAGGCCCAGTTCGGGATGCTGCCAGCGCAGCAAAGCTTCCGCACCGATGATGCGGCCATCCTCCAGTAATACCTGAGGCTGATAATGCAGTTGCAACTGGTCGCGCTCCAGCGCATGCCGCAAGGCATTTTCCAGTTGCAGGGTGCGCGCGGAACGGGCCTGCATTTCCGTAGTAAAAAAACGGTAGTTGTTGCGCCCATCGCGTTTGGCACGGTACATCGCAACGTCGGCACGCTGGGAGAGCGTGTCGAAATCCTCGCCATCACTGGGAAAGATTGCGATGCCGATGGATGGCGTGATGAACAGCTCATTCTGTTCGATCTGGTAGGGCCGGGCAATCACCTCCAGCAATTTCCCGGCAACATGCGCAGCACCGTCAGCATCGGTTCCCGGCAGTACCAGGATAAATTCATCGCCGCCCAGTCGCGAAACCGTGTCTTCACCGCGCACCACGGATTCCAGGCGTCTTGCCACCTCTATCAGCAATTCGTCGCCAACGCGGTGACCAAGCGTGTCATTCACATTCTTGAAGTGATCGAGATCGAGGAACAGAACCACCAGCTTCCCATGGCTGCGCTTGGCCACGCTGATATCGTGGTGTATCCGCTCACTGAGCAAGGCCCGGTTCGGCAAGCCTGTGAGCACATCGAAATGCGCCAGCCTGTGGATGTGTTCTTCCGTCGCTTTGTACTCGCTTATGTCGCTGAATATGCCGATATAGTGAGTCACATTGCCCTGTGCATCGAGAACCCGGCTGATCGAAAGCCGCTTCGGATAAACGCTGCCGTCCTTGCGACGGTCCCACACTTCGCCCTGCCAGTATCCTTCTGCATCCAGCGTTTCCCACATGCTGCGAAAAAAGTCCGGAGAGTGGCGTCCCGAAGCCAGAATGCGCGGATTCTGCCCCAGCACTTCGGCTTCGCTGTAGCCGGTGATAACAGTAAAGGCATGGTTGACCAGCGCAATCTTGTTATCTGCATCGGTGATAATGAAGGCTTCGCTGCTTTGCTCGAACACCTCGGCGGCGAGCTTGATCTGTGCCTCTGCCCGCTTGCGTTCGGTGATGTCGCGAATAGTGGCGGCGATAAACCAGCCGCCGGCCAGCTCGCACTTCGCCAGCAGGAGCTCCAACGGGAATTCGCTCTGATCCTTGCGCACCCCTTCGAGTTCGAGCGTTTTGCCGATAGCGCGCGATTTTCCGCCGCTCAGCACCCGGTTCACGCCCGCGAGATGCTGCTCCCGGTAACGTAGCGGCATCAGCATCGTCACTGGCTGGCCAATAGCCTCGGCTTCGGTGTAGCCGAAGACAGCTTCAGCCCCCCCGTTCCAGCCCACAATATTCCCCGCACTATCAATCGTAATAATGGCATCACTGGCAGACTGGGTAACTGCCCGCAAACGTGACTCGCTTTCGTGCAGCGCCTCTGTAGCCCGCTTGCGATCCTCCTCGCGAGCAAAGTTATCCAGCGCAAAGCTGATGTCCAGCGCCATTTCGACCAGCAGGGTGCGTATGCCTTCATCGAAGGCATTGGCTTCCCCGCTATACAGGTTGAAACTGCCAACGGTGTCACCGTTACGCTTCAACGGCAGCGAGGCCGAGGCTCCCCAGCCGGATAGCTTGCCACGCTCATGCCACGGCAAGGTCATGGGATCATGAATGAAATCCTGGCACCAGAATGGCTGGCTCTCGCGCATGGCGATACTGGTCGGGCCGCGTCCGGACGGAATATCCGGGTCCAGCGAAATCTCGATGCCTTCCAGATACCCCTTGTCATCGCCGAAGCTGGCAACCGGCCTGACCTGCCGGCTCGCCTCGTCCACCATGCCGATCCACGCCATTTTCATGCCGCCGAATTGCACTGCATCGCGGCAGATGATGGGGAAAAGCTCATGCTCGCTGCTACAGCGCACAATTGCCTGGTTGCACTGGCTCAATGCGGCGTAGATCTGGGTTAACCGCTGTATGCTTGCTGCATCCGCCTTACGCTCACGGTCGAGATTTTTCAGCTTGATCTGTGTTTCCGACAACCACCCCAGCACGCTTTCTTCCATGCCCTTGGCAACCGGGATGACGGAAGAAACGTCTCCACTGCCAATCCTGGCGATGTGCTTCTGGACATCGCCAACGGAACCACCCAGCGTCAAACCCAGCACCCTGTAATTGCGCCACAGCGCGAACATCAAGCCCAGCCCCAGCGCAATGAACAGGAGCCGCAAGATCGTGGCATTGACTTCGGCGGCATGCACCGCGTTGCGCGTGCGCTGGTCCAGCAAAGCATAAAAATCATGGATGGGCCGCATGATGGCGGCCCTGGCCTGAAGATACTCGTCGCCAAACACCATCATGCGGATCCTGGCCCGGGCAGCCCTATCATCTGGCCCGGCGGACTCGGCCAGCCTCATGGCTTCAAATTCCGTTACAGTCAGAGCATCGGAGTTGGCCTTGGCTTCCGCCAGCTTGCTGAGCTCATCGGGGGTGAATCCGGCCTGCCGCATCAGCGTAAGCAGTTCCTTGCTCTGCGCACTATCCGGGCGCGGCGGCTTGCCGTCTGCCAGAACAAAATCCCAGTAAGTAACATGATAGCGTTCCGGCCGCGGTTTCCTGCCCTCACGGATGTCCAGGATGTCCTGATAGTATTTTTTGAAGCGGGGGTCGCCGGTCACCACATAGGCCCGAACCATCCGCGTCAGATCGTCTGAGGACTGGCGCAATTGATCGGCCAGCAAATAGGATTGATGCCGCAATTCATGGGCACGGTCTATGCGCTTTTCCGTCCATGCGTAGATGGCAAATGCGATGGCGAGCAGGACGAACAGAACCAGCGTCAGCCAGAGGCTGCGAGAGAACGTGGGAATCCTGTTTCTTGAGGTCAACTTAAGCAAAGAATGATTTCACCATGCCGCTGCCAATGCAGATAAAAATCATTTTCGCGCAATAAGCGTGACAACTGCAAGCTCCACGCAGCTCACCACGGCCATTACAACTGGTAATGTTTCTTCAGGAACCGCTCACCTCCCCACAGCCCGGCCCTTATGGAGGTGGCGTATTCGATTGAAAGCGGACTACTTCAACCGCTGCACAATTTCCGGAATCAGCCTTGCGCGTATCTCGTCCCGCACCCTGACGAAGCTGTCCAGCGGCTCGCCGTGGGGGTCGTGAAAAGGCATGTGGATGGCAGGAATCGGCCGGGGGAAAATCGGGCAGCTTTCCTTGGCGTTGTCGCACACCGTCACCACCAGATCAATGGATTCGTTCATCACTGCATCCACATCCTTGGGGTAAAGCCCGTCGGTATTCATGTCGCCCAGTTTCAGCGCCTCGATGGCGCCGTCAGCGACTTTTGGCTGGGGACGCGTACCGGCGGACAGTGCGCGCACGTCAGGGCCGAGATCGTGGTTGATCAGAACTTCGGCCATCTGGCTGCGGCAGGAATTGCCGGTGCACAAAATCAATACGGTCTTGGCCATTAGGGTGTATTAACTCCAATTTCGCGACTGCGACGGGGGCGATTTGGGATGCCGCCCGCGAAGCAAGACGCGCCGTTGTGCCGCCCACAACAAGCGGCTTGTGACAAAGGGAGGCGCCCAAATCGCCCCCGTCCCGAAGGGTTGCAAGGAGAAGGCCATGCCTGCGTCGTTGCAGCGCTTGCGAATGGAACAACCATTCGCTGCACACCGCGCCTGCCATCCATCGCCTTCTCCTTGCAACACAGGCGTGAAATTGGAGTTAACACGCCCTAACTATTCCTTGCCGCAGCAGCCGCAGCAAGGCTCGGCCGTGCTCAGCCAGCTTTCGACCAGGCCTTTGGTCGGCACGCCGCCGCTATGCACCACGATGCCATCAAGCACCACGCCAGGGGTGGACATCACGCCGAAGCCCAGGATCGCGGCCATGTCTTCAACCTTCTCCATCTGAATCGTCACGCCCTTGGCTTTGGCAGTTTCCTCGATCAGTTTCATGGTCGTGTCGCAGTTGGCGCAGCCTGAGCCCAGCACCTTGAATTGTTTCATCATGTTATTTTCCATTTGCAGCGCCGCATAAGCGGCATCCCGGATCAGGGCTTCCGGTATAGCCTCATAAACCGTGCCGTTTATTTCCACGGCGCGGCAGCTTACTTCTTCTCCCACCAGCTCGCAACACGACTGGCAGTGGGTTTCTGTTACCTGTGCGCCCAGGCAGTCCTCCACGGACCTGCCGTTGAACAGAATGAGATTGGATTGCGCCAGCGCTTCCGGCCCCAGCGGTGTTTCGCGGAATGTCACCGCCACGCCCTTCCGGCCCAGCTCGGCGGACAAGTCCTGCAATACCCGGCGCAGCGTTTCGCCGGTGCTATCGCAGCGCTCGCAGGTGTTGCCCGCCTGCACCAGGTGGCGCCATTCGATTTCAAGTTTGCTAGCCGGTTTCAGCAGCATGACTTCCCACCCGGGGTCGGCGTGCAGCAGGCACCCTGCGCGATGCCGATGGCCGACAGGCTGGCGTTGGCAACTTCCCTGCGGCACGCCTCATCGAAGCTGGCATCCAGCGATTGCGCCGCCTCGTCGCGGATGTGGCGCGCGATCTCGACCACTGCGTCGATCTGCTCGTCAGCCACGCCGTACTGCTTCAGCTTGTCCATCTGGCACAGGCCCTGTTTTGGGTGGTTGGCCGCGATATTGGCCGCCAGGGACACCAGCGCCACGATGGAAGGATGCAAGTCCGTACTCATAAAACACCTCTCAATTGATTGAACAACATGCCGACGATGACGAAAGCAATACTCAGATAAGCGGCAAACAGCGCCAGCAACGGCACTTTGACTACTTTCTTCAGGATGATCATTTCCGGCAGCGACAGCGCGGCGACCGCCATCATGAAGGCCAGCACCGTACCCAGGGGTACACCCTTGCCGAGCAGCACCTCGGCGATGGGAATGATGCCGACCGCATCGGAATACAGCGGCACGCCGATCAGCACCGCGCCGATCACCGACAGCAGGCCGCCATCCCCGGCCACTGTTGCCACCAGTTCAGCAGGCACGTAGCCGTGGAGAAAAGCCCCTACCCCCACGCCGATGAGGATGAACTTCCAGATGCGACCGACGATGTCCCGGACCTGCCCCAGCGCATATTCATGGCGAGCACGCAGGGACTTGTCTTCTTCCACCTGTGCCGCCTGCCCCATGTGGATTTTCCACACGTAATCCTCGACCCAGCGTTCCGGCTTGAAGCGCTCCAGCACGAAGCCGCCGATCAGCGCCACGGCCAGCCCGGTAAGCACATACAGCACGGTGAATTTCCAGCCGATCACGGAGGCCAGCACCACCACCGCCACCTCGTTGATCATCGGGCTGGCGATCAGGAAGGAAAGGGTCACGCCAAGCGGAATCCCCGCCTCGACAAAGCCGATGAACAACGGAATCGACGAGCAGGAACAGAACGGCGTCACCGCCCCCAGCCCAACTGCCATGAAGCGGCTTTGCAGGTTGCCGCGGTTGCGGATGAATTCGCGCACTTTCTCCGGCTTGAGCAGCGCGCGCAGCAGGCCCATGAGGTAAATCACCAGCGTCAGCAGCACCAGTATCTTGGTGACATCCATCACGAAAAAATGCGCGGCAGCGCCGAACGGCGTGCCTTGCATTCCGGCGAGGTCGTAAATCAGCCAGGTCGCAAGCGCCTCAAACATGCTTACCCCCTCCACAACAGCCACCGGTCTTGCCCGCTTCCTGTATGGGTGGACAAGGCACGCTGCCGTAAGAGCAGAACACGCAGCAGTCGCCTGCCTTGGGCTTCAGCAACGCGCCGCAGCCCTTGCATTCATAGAACCACTGGCAGGCATCGGTGGGCATGGTCTCCGTTACCACATGGCCGCAGTTCGGGCAGGTCAGAACCGACTCAGAAATCATGCTTGCGCTCCTCTTTCGTACCAGACTTTCGAACTGTTCACGATGCGCACTACCAGCAGCATCACCGGCACCTCAATCAGCACGCCCACCACTGTCGCCAGCGCCGCACCGGACTCGAAGCCGAACAGGCTGATGGCCGCCGCCACCGCCAGTTCGAAAAAATTGCTGGCACCGATCAGCGCCGACGGACCGGCCACGCTGTGGGCCACGCCAAGCTGACGGTTGAGCAGGTAGGCCAGGCCCGAATTGAAAAACACCTGAATCAGGATAGGCACTGCCAGAATCGCGATCACCAGCGGCTGTTTGATGATGGCCTCGCCCTGAAAGGCGAACAGCAGCACCAGTGTGGCAAGCAGGGCCGACAGGCCGAAGGGATGCAGCGTTTTCAGGGTGCGATCAAAAATAGCCTGCCCCTTGCGCATCAGGCTATGCCGCCACCACTGGGCGATCACCACCGGGATGACGATGTACATCAGCACCGAGAGGAACAGCGTGTCCCACGGCACGGTAATCGCGGACAAACCCAGCAGCAATGCCACCAGCGGCGCAAAGGCGAAAATCATGATGACATCGTTGAGGGCCACCTGCGACAGGGTGAACAAGGGATCGCCCTTGGTCAGATGGCTCCACACGAACACCATCGCGGTGCAGGGCGCAGCAGCCAGCAGGATCAGGCCGGCCACATAGCTGTAGAGCTGTTCCGCCGGCAAATAGGGCGCGAACAGGTGGCGAATGAAAATCCAGCCCAATAGCGCCATGGAAAAAGGCTTGACTGCCCAGTTGACGAACAGCGTCACGCCGATACCCCGCGCATGGGCGCGCACCTGATGCAGCGCGCTGAAGTCGATCTTCAGCAGCATGGGAATGATCATCACCCAGATCAGCAGGCCTACCGGCAGGTTTACCTGCGCGACTTCCAGGCTGCCAAGAAAATGAAACGGCGCGGGAATAAGCTGGCCGAGGGCAATGCCCACCGCGATGCAGAGAAACACCCATACTGTCAGCCAGCGCTCGAAAAAACCCATTTCAGCACCGGCAGCCATTTTGGCCGTGACTTCGCATTGCGCGCTCACGATTTACTCTCCCTTCTCGCGCAGGCGGCCGATATCGTCGAGCTGGCGCTTGAGGGACAGCTTGTCGAGCTTTTCAACCGGCAGGCTGATGAACAGCGAGATGCGGCGGCTGAGCTGGGTGAAAGCCGTGACAAAAGCCTTGCGCTTGTCCGCGTCGCTGCCCGTTGCCGCAGCAGGATCGTCGATGCCCCAGTGGGCAGTCATGGGCTGGCCGGGCCAGACGGGACACACTTCGCCGGCGGCGTTGTCGCACACGGTAAATACGAAATCGAATTGCGGCGCGCCGGTTGTGGAGAATTCGTCCCAGGACTTGCTGCGCAGATTCTCGACCGGCAATTTGCTCTTCTTCAACAGTTCGAGGGCAAACGGATTGACCGTCCCCGCTGGATGGCTGCCCGCACTGCAGGCATGGAACTGCCCCTTGCCAAGATGGTTAAGCAGGGCCTCGCCCAGAATCGAGCGCGCTGAATTTCCGGTACACAGGAACAGCACATTGAATGTTTTTTTGTTCATGACTACACACCCTCAAATAACCGGATCATCATGCTGCCAAGTCCTTGTTGCCTTTGCATGACAACCCGCGCTTCGCCTTGTTACAGCGCGAACGCTTCATCGTAAGGCTGCTCACCTTCAGACACCGGTAGCGTCAGATTGTTACCCCAGTCGCCCCAGCCACCGTTGTAGATGCGCACATCCTGGTAACCCAAAGTCTTGAGCTGAAGCCAGGCGAGACTGGAACGGAAGCCGTCGTGGCAATAGGCGTAAACGGTTTTGTCCTTGGGAATGGATTTGTACAGCGCCGCTATGTCATCCAGCGATTTCCAGGTCTGGCTCTGGCCATCCGCGCCGTCCAGGCTGACGACATTGATGGAGCCGGGTATATGGCCGCCACGAACGGAATGCTGTACTACCTTGCCGCTGTACATATCGGAAGGACGGGCGTCGAGCAGGACGAAGGCGGGATCGCGGCGAGCCACCACATTGCTGTAAACGTCCGTCCATTCCACCACCACGCCGGGCTTGGCGGGCTTGAGCTTGACGCTACCCGACTTGCGCCTGGATTCTTCCTTCACCATGTCGTTGAAGGCGCTCCACTCCACGGTGCCGCCGTTGAGGATTTTTACCCGCTTCATGTCGTAGCCGTAGAGATCGAGCAGGAAATAAACGCGCGAGGTCATCGCGGTGACGGAATCGTCGTACAGCACGATGGTTGAGTCGTTGTTCACGCCCCAAGAACGCAAGGTGTGTTCAAAGGCTTCACGGGAAGGGAAGCGCATGGAAGGTATGGCATGGTTGTCTCCGAGATCCTTGAAGCGCTGTACTTGCACCGCGCGGGGAATGTGGCCCACGGTGAAATAGCGGTGCGGATGGTAGCGAATTTCCAGCACCACCAGCTTGGGGTCTTGCAGGTTTTTGGCGAGCCAGTCGGCATCGACCATGAAGTCCGGTTTGTCGCCTGCACTTGCGGCAAAGGCCCATAGCGACAACAAGGCTACCAACCAGAAGCGGATCATTACATTGTTATAATATTTATTCGCTATCACGTATATTCCCCAAGTCAGATATATAAAGTAAAAAATCAGGCCGCGCAACGCACTGGGCGGTTGGTCGCTTTCGCCAGACGCTCGGCATCTTCGCGATAACAGACAGCGTTTTCCACGCCTTCCACCATCAGGCCCAGCATGCGGTAAGCCCATGCCGGCAACTGAGGCTCAAGGCGGTAGAACACCCACGTTCCCTCTCGCCGCTGCGCCAGCACCTCAGCGTCGCGCAGCACCGCCAGATGGCGCGACATTTTTGGCTGGGGCACATCCAGCGCCTGGAACAGTTCGCACACGCACAATTCCTCGTGTTTCAGGATCAGCACCAGAATGCGGCGACGGGTTTCGTCGGAAAGAGATTCGAAATAGGATTGTTCGTTCATGGCGTGCCACTATATTCGCTATGGCGGATATAGTCAACAAACTGGCACGCCATTTTTCGGGATCGTCAACTCATATGAAATGCCTGACGTGGTAAAATCCGCTAAAAATCAACAAGCAAAGCAAGCCGCTGGTTCCCGATGTAGCTCATCCCTGCCCTGCCAAGACGTTCCGGCACGAACCCCGCAACACCGCTTTTAACCCCCCACTCGCCAGTTGCGAGTGAATGTTTCCATTGGATATCGCATGACCCCGAACAGCTGCCCCGAATTCACTTTTTCCCGCATCAAACTCTGCACCCTCAGCGGCCTGACCGTGGCCCTGGCTCTGGTGCCCGAGGCGATTGCCTTCGCCTTCGTGGCGCAGGTCCACCCGCTTGTCGGCCTCTATGCCGCCTTCATCATGGGCCTGATCACCGCCGCATTCGGCGGCCGGCCCGGCATGATTTCAGGCGCTACCGGCGCGCTAGCGGTGGTGATGGTAGCGCTAGTGGTCCAGCATGGCGTGGAATACCTGTTCGCCACCGTGGTGCTGATGGGGCTGCTGCAAATCGCTTTCGGCCTGCTGAAGCTGGGCAAATTCATTCGCATGGTGCCGTTCCCGGTCATGCTGGGCTTCGTCAACGGACTGGCCATTGTGATCTTTCTGGCGCAGATGGGGCATTTCAAGATGCCGGGGCCGGATGGCGTAGCGGTCTGGATGACAGGCATGAAGCTCTACACCATGCTGGGCCTGATCGCGCTGACCATGGCCATCATCTACCTGCTGCCGCGTCTCACCAAGGCCATTCCCTCCGCACTGGCCGGCATCGCTACGGTTTCATTCCTTGTCATCTTTTTCGGGGTCGACACAAAGACCGTGGGCGACATGGCTTCCATCGAGGGCGGGTTGCCGCAGTTCCACTTGCCGCAGGTGCCTTTGAATTGGGAAACACTGCAAATCATCTTCCCCTACAGCCTGATCCTCGCCGCCATCGGCCTGATCGAATCCCTGCTGACTTTGAACCTGATCGACGAAATGACCGACACCCGCGGCATGCCCAACCGGGAATGCGTGGCGCAGGGTGGAGCCAATGTCGTCACCGGTTTCTTCGGCGGCATGGGCGGCTGCGCCATGATCGGCCAGAGCATGATCAACGTGAACAACGGTGCCACCCAGCGCCTGTCCGGCATTGCCGCTGCGCTATTCCTGCTGTCGTTCATCGTGTTCGCTTCGCAATGGATCGAGATGATCCCGCTCGCCGCCCTGATCGGCCTGATGTTTGTAGTTTCGCAAAAAACCTTTGCATGGGGCAGCCTCACCGCCATGCGCAAGGTACCGCGCAGCGACGCGCTGGTTGTGATCGCAGTCACCGTGATCACGGTGCTCACCGATCTGGCCATCGCCGTGGTGACCGGCGTGATCATTTCCGCGCTGGTGTTCGCCTGGCAGCATGCCAAGCACATCAGGGTGCAGACTTATCTCGACGGCAAGGGCTGGAAAATTTACGAACTCGAAGGCACGCTGTTCTTCGCCTCAACGGCGGAATTCCAGACTCTGTTTACGCCCAAGGAGGATCCGGATGAGGTAGTGGTGGAATTCCGCCGCGCCCGCGTCATGGACCACTCCGCGGTCGAGGCCATCGACAGCCTTGCGACGCGCTACCAGCAGGCCGGCAAGCGCCTGCACCTGCGGCATCTCAGCCCGGATTGCCTGGAAGTGCTGGAAAAAGCCAAGGACATGGTGGAACTGAACCTGGCGGAAGACCCGCACTACCACATCGCCGACAACAAACTCGGCTAGGCTCAGGCAGGTTTTTCGCTCTCCTGCGGCATGCCCGGCCAGGGGCCGAGCAGACGCAGGTCGCGCTGCGGGAAGGGAATGACGATACCAGCCGCCTTGAACAGTCGCCAGATTCGGATGTTCACCTCGGAGCGCACACCCGCCAGCCCCTGCTGTGGGTCATTGATCCAGATGCGTAGCTCCAGTTCAATACCGTTATCGCCGAAGGCCAGCAACCTGGCTGCGGGGGCGGGATCCATCAGAACACGGGGAGTATCCCGCCCCGCCTCTTCCAGCAAGGCCATGGCCTGCTCGGGATCGTCGTTGTAGCTGATGGAAACGGGGACTTTGAGGCGTACATTGCGGTCGGCATAGCTCCAGTTGATTACCTCGTTGGTAATCATGTATTCATTGGGAATGAGGCGATCCACGCCGTCCCGGTCGCGCACCACGATGTAGCGGGCGCGCAGCTCCTGCACCCAGCCGAATTTTTCGCCGATGGTGATGACGTCGCCGGGGCGGATCGAGCGATCGAACAAGACGATGAAGCCGCTGATGAAGTTGCTGGCGATACGCTGCAAACCGAAGCCCAGGCCCACGCCCAGTGCACCGCCAAACACCGCAAACGCAGTCAGGTCGATACCCGCCGCTTCCAGCGCCAGCAGGGAAGCCAGTGTCAGCAGGCCGAATTTGCTCAGCTTGACCAGCGCCACCTGCATGCCCGCATTCACATATTCCGCCCGGTTCAGGCGATTCTCGATCAGGCGGGAAAGCCACAGCGCCAGTACCCAGGTGAGGGCTACGGCCAGCACCAGCTTGACCGAGCCCAGCAGGGAAAAGCGGATGGTACCAACCTGCAGGGCGAGCGCATCCATGGCGTCCAGCACCGGGCGCAGCCATCCCAGCAGGTGCAGGGCCACCACGATCCATGCCGATGAGGCAATCAGCCCCTCCCAGGCTTTCACCGCCGGGCCATGACGGAAGGTTTTGCGCAGCAAATAGACCGATATGCGGATGGTGGCCAGTGAAGCCAGCAGGGGCACGGCCAGATTGAGCAGCTTGACCGGATATTCCATGCTTTCAAGCAGCGCCCGCCCTGCCAGCACACCGAAAAGCATGCTGATCGGGAACAGCAGGCGCTGGATACTGCTCAGGGTCAGCCGCCGGATGGCATTTTCCTCCTGGCCTTCCGGGCGCTGACCCAGACTCTGGCTCAGGGTGCGGTGCACCAGCAGGGCACCGGCTGCGGCCAGCGCCAGCACACCCACTTGCCACCAGAAGTCGGGCGAACGGGGCTGGGATAACCAGTTTTCCAGCAGGGAGCCCACATCAACGGGAAAAGGGAATGTCATATCAGGATATCTCTGCTTGCATACCCCGGAACATACCGGAAACCAGTGGGCTTAGTAAAGGCAAGCGCACCCCGGATCAGTGCCAGCCCGGGTGATCGAAATAAACGCCGTAGTTCTCAAGCGCATGGGAAACTTTTTCCGCACCCTGGCGAGCCTTATCCATATCCTGTCCGGCCAAGGCATCCGCGCCGGCAATGATGTCCGCCAGCACCAGATGAAGCATGGCGTCTGCCTCCTTAACCAGCTTGCAGTTCTGCACCATGAATGCAATTTGCTCATTTACCTTTTGCGACAGCATGTGCGCCTGATCAGCTGATAATGCCCCGCCACTCAACTCAGCCGTCTTCTCGCGCATGGCTTGCCGGATACCGTCCATTCCCTGTCGCAGATGCGTATCAGTCGGCCACTTTGCGCCCTGTTTGAGCTCAAGCTTTCCTGGCGTTCCCTCATCGTGGGAATGCTCGTGGTCGTGCGCTCCCGCAACACCCGGTGCGCTACTCATAAGCAGCACCAGTACCATTCTGATCAGAGCTTGCCTGCAAATCATGTTTCTCTCCAGATAAACGCAAAAAAATGGATTATCCACATTTACGGTAAACTGTTCCAATGCTGAAGCCCGGAAAATCCATAAAACCTGGCCGGCGCAATATTCTGCGCGCTTTATCCACTGCAGCGTTGCTGCCCTTGCTCAACGCCTGCGGAGCACAACAATCCAGACCACTGGTTGTCGCCAGCCATGTCTGGCCCGGCTACGAACTGATGTTTCTGGCCCGACGCGAAGGATGGCTCCCGGCCGAATCGCTGAATCTGCTGGAAACGGTTTCGGCGACCGCCTCTCTTGCTGCGCTGGCTGACGGCAAGGCCGATGGCGCCGCACTGACGCTGGATGAAGTGCTGCGCGCCCGCGCCGAAGGCATCCGCCTCACCATTGTGCTGGTATTCGATATTTCAGCCGGTGCGGATGTCGTCCTTGCTCGCCCAAACATCCATACGCTGGCCGATCTGGCGGGCAAGCGTATCGGTGTGGAAAAGACCGCTCTCGGCGAACTGGTGCTGCACAAATTGCTCACCGCCGCCGGCTTGCCCGATGAGGCCGTCTCGGTGATTCCGGTCAGCCCTGAAGGCCACATGGAAACCTGGCAACGCGGGCAACTCGATGCCCTCATCACCTACGAGCCCACCGCCTCCCGGCTTAAAGCTGAAGACACAAGGATCATCTACGACAGCCGGGATATGCCGGACACCATTTTCGACGTCCTTGCCGTCAGGCCGGAAGCCGTCTCACGCCATCAGGAAGCACTGAAAAAACTGGTAGCCGGACATTTCCGTGCGCTTCAACATTTTCGCAGCAACCCGCAGGATGCGGCATTCCGTTTGGCCGGGCGCATGCATCTGGAAGCCCGTGAAGTGCTGGATGCCTACCGTGGACTGCAACTGCCAGATATCCGTGCCAACCGCAGTCTCATGGATATCAATAAAGGACATCTGCTTTCAGCGGCCCGGGAGCTGTCGCAGGTAATGGCCAGAGCCGGACTGCTGGCGCGACCAGACGATCTTGGCAATCTGGTGCGCACCGACTTTCTGTTGGAAGAAGACTGAAGATGCCAACCCATCTGCTCAAATTCTTTTCCCTGTCGCTGCTGATCATGATGCTGACAATGGGGCGCAACGCCCTTGCCGATCATATGCTGACGCTTGGCATTCTGGCACTTCGGCCAGTTGCCGAGACACAGGCGCGCTGGCAGCCGCTGGCCGACTATCTGAGCGAAACGCTGCCGGGGCACCGGGTACAGATACAGGCCCTCGACTATGCGGATCTGGAGCAAGCCCTGCTACAACACAAGCTCGACTTCATTCTGACCCACCCCACCCATTACCGCCTGATCCGGGAACGAAATGCACTTTCCGGCGCCCTGACCACCCTGATCGAGACGGCTCATGGAAAACCCGTGGAAGCCATCGGAGGCGTCATTTTCACGCGGACCGAACGCAATGACCTCAACACGCTGCAGGACCTGAAGAACCGCACCATTGCAAGCTGTTCCAAAACCTGCATGGAAGGCTACCAGATGCCTGTCGAAATGTTCATCGACGCAGGCCTGCCGCCTCCCGATGACGCGCAACTGCTTTTTCTGGGACTGCCTCATGACGGGGTGGTGGAAACCGTTCTTTCCGGCAAGGCCGATGCGGGCTTTGCACGCGCCGGCGTGATTGAAGCCATGGCCGAGGAAGGCCGGCTGGATATAAGCCAGATCCGGTTCATCAATCGCCAGGACCTGCCCGGGTACCCTTTTGCGGTTTCTACACGTCTCTATCCTCAATGGCCGCTGGCTGCGCTGCCGCAAGTAGATGAAGCCAGCGCCCGGCGGGTTGCCGCAGCGCTGCTGCGAATCGAGGATGGCACGTCGCTTG
Source organism: Gammaproteobacteria bacterium (assembly GCA_018824405.1). GTDB lineage: Bacteria > Pseudomonadota > Gammaproteobacteria > Burkholderiales > Sulfuricellaceae > Sulfurimicrobium. The sequence goes on along the minus strand of JAHJGO010000025.1, from coordinate 60,574 downwards.
CCAGGGCGCTCAACATCCATGGCTTTACCGTCCCGGCCAGTTATGCATCGATCGAAGACCTGGCACGCAAACTGGGCTTGCCGCCCTACGACACACCGCCAGAAATCACGCTGGCCGACATCTGGAAACGCTATCAAGTACCAGTCATCCTGCTTGCCATGGCCTTAGTCATCATACTGTCCCTGACGGCTGGCATGTGGCTGTCCCGACGCAAACTGGCTGTTGCAAAACGGCTCAGCCAGGAGCAGGCCACGGCCCTGAAGCGCTCCAATGCCCAACTTCACACCCTGATCGAAACCATCCCGGACCTGATCTGGCTTAAGGACCCTGCTGGCATTTTTCTGTCCTGCAACCCGCGCTTCGAGCACCTTTACAATGCACCGGAAGCGCTGATCATCGGCAAGACCGACCACGATTTCGTGCCGGATGAGCTGGCCAACTTTTTTCGCCAGAAGGATCAGGAAGCCATTGCTGCCGGCAAGCCAAACATCAACGAGGAGTGGGTCACCTTTGCCGACGATGGGCACCGCGCCCTGCTCGAGACCATCAAGACCCCCATGCGCGACCACGATGGCCATCTCATCGGCGTACTGGGCATCGCCCGCGACATCACCGAGCGCCGCGCCGATGAAGAAAAATTGCGATTTCTGGCCCGCGTGGTGGACAGCGCAGCCGAGGCCTTCATGGTCACCGACACCAAGGGCAACATCGTGGCAGTCAATTCGGCATTCACAGCGATCACCGGTTACGGCGAGGCAGAAGTGCTGGGCAAAACGCCAGCCATATTCAAATCCGGCCGGCAGGACCGCGCCTTCTATCAGCAGATGTGGTCAAGCGTGCGGACCACCGGCTACTGGGAAGGGGAAATATGGGACCGGCGCAAGGACGGCATGATCTACCCCAAGTGGCTCACCATCACCACGGTCAGGGATGCAACAAATCAGCCCACGCATTACGTTGCTGCCTTCACGGATATCACCGAACGCAAGGCCGCGGATGAACGCATCCATCACCTCGCCTTCTACGACCCCCTCACCGGCCTGCCCAATCGCCGCCTGCTCATGGACCGGGCCGAGCATGCCCTGGCTTCCAGCACGCGCACCAGAGAATACGGCGCGCTGCTTTTCATCGACCTGGACAATTTCAAAACCCTCAACGATACCCAGGGGCATGCCGTGGGCGACCAGCTCCTGATCGAAGTGGGCAAGCGCCTCGTCGCATGCGTGCGCGAAGTGGATACCGTCTCGCGCCTGGGCGGTGACGAATTTGTCCTGCTGCTGGAAGACCTCGGCCATGAGGAGGAAAGCGCCGCCGCCCTGGCCGAATCCATCGCGGAAAAAATCCGCGCACATCTCGGCCAGCCCTTCCAGCTTGAGGGACTACCTCAGGAATGCGACACTTCATCAAGCATCGGCCTCACCCTGTTTCGCAATCAGGAAAGCTCGCTCAATACCCTTTTCAAGCAGGCCGACCTGGCACTCTATCAGGCCAAGGATGCCGGACGCGACACGCTGCGCTTTTTCAATCCCGCCATGCAGGCCAGTCTCGAAGCGCGCACCGCCATGGAACGAGCCCTGCGCAAGGGCCTGGAACAACGCGAATTCCAGCTCTACTACCAGCCCCTGGTCAACCCGGCAGGAAAATGCCTCGGGGCAGAAGCCCTGTTGCGCTGGCTACCGCCTGATAGAGAATCCGTTTCCCCCGACCAGTTCATCCCGCTGGCGGAAGAAACAGGGCTTATCATTCCCATCGGGAGCTGGGTGCTGAAAACAGCCTGCGCTCAGCTCAAAGCATGGGAAAGGCATGTGGCGACAAACGAACTGAGTCTGTCGGTGAACATCAGCGCCCGTCAGTTCCTGCAGCCCGACTTTTCATCCAGGGTTGAACATGCCCTGGCCGAAAGCGGCGCAAATCCGGCACGTCTCAAGCTGGAGCTCACCGAAAGCGTGGTGCTGCAGAATGTGGACGAAGCCATCGAGCGGATGAACAGCATCAGGGCACTGGGCATTCGCCTCTCGCTGGACGACTTTGGCACCGGTTATTCCTCGCTCTCCTACCTCAAGAAGCTCCCGGTGGAAGAGGTCAAGATCGACCGCTCTTTTGTCAGGGACATCATGCAGGATCCGGACGATGCCGCCATCGTCCGTGCCGTTCTGGCTTTGAGCCAGTCGCTCAATCTTTCCGTGGTTGCAGAGGGCGTGGAAACCGACCAGCAACTGGCCTATCTTACCCAGTATGGCTGCAAGATATTCCAGGGCTACCTGTTCAGCCGCCCCATACCTGAAGATGAGTTTTCGCGCTATCTGGGCATTTCCGCGGAGTGAAGCCGATGTTGCACTTCATTAAACAGGCCTGAAACAGCCCCTGGGTCAGCGCCAGCGCTCCACTGCCTGCTCGTCGCTTTCGCGCGCATCCACCCAGCGGGCACCGGATGGAGTCTGTTCGCGCTTCCAGAACGGCGCCTCGGTCTTGAGGTAATCCATGATGAATTCGCAGGCGGCAAAAGCCTCGCCGCGGTGCTCGCCAGTCACGGCCACCAGCACGATCTGGTCGGTGGGCTTGAGATCGCCGACACGGTGGATCACCAGTGCGTCGAAGATGTTCCAGCGCGTTTTGGCCTGTTCGACGATGCGCTCCAGCGCCTTTTCCGTCATGCCCGGATAATGTTCCAGGCTCATGCCGGCCACGGCATCGCCTTCGTTGATGTCGCGCACCAGCCCGAGAAAGCTGGCGATGGCGCCGATTCTGGGATTGCCCTCACGCAGTACAAGCAATTCCGCGCCGAGGTCGAAATCTTCCTGCTGCACCCGGATGGTCATTTCGTCAGCCTCCGGTGACCGGCGGAAAAATGGCGATTTCATCGCCATCCCGGATGACGGTTGCGCTATCGGCCATGTCCTGATTCACCGCGACGCGGAATGCCCGCTTTTCGGCCAGTTCAGCCTCCCATGCACCGCCACGACTGCGCAGCAGCAACAACAATCCGGACACATCCTGCACCTCTGGCGGCAGATCGAGCTGTTCGGTAGACACGCCCAGCGCTTCGCGCAGGCGGGCAAAATACATGAGTGTCAGCATGACTAACCCAGCAATTCGGTAAAGGGGGTGAACTTGACCATGTCGCCGTGCTCTACCATGCTGTTTTCACGGATTTCCGCCAGACCTTCGCCCCATACGGCGGAGGTCAGCACACCCGAGCCCTGGTTGGGATAAATCGCCACGCCCAGGCCGCCCTCAGCCTGAGGCTCCAGGCGGGCACGCACGAACTCGCGTCGTGGGCCGGATTTATTCCAGTGGAATGCGGCCGGCAACATATAGCTGCGCGGCGTCACCTGAGCAACCCCCTGGCAGCGCAAAATATACGGCCGTACAAACAGGCAGAAAGTGGCGAAGGCCGAAACCGGGTTTCCGGGCAGGCCGATGAAAGGCGTGTCGTGGACCGTGCCGTAGGCGATGGGTTTGCCCGGCTTCATTGCCACTTTCCACATATCGAGCTTGCCCAGGCTTTCCACCGCCGCCTTGACGTGATCCTCCTCCCCCACCGAGACGCCGCCGCTGGTCACGATCAGGTCGGCCTCGTGCCAGGCCTGCTTGAGCACCTCCACCGTGGCCGCAAGATTGTCCGGCACGATGCCATAATCCGCCACGCGGCAGCCCATGCCTTCGAGCAGGCCGAGCAGGGTGTAGCGGTTGGAGTTGTAGATTTCGCCCTCTTCCAGCGGTTCGCCCGGCATCACGATTTCGTCGCCGGTGAAAAACAGGGCCACCCGCAACTTGCGATAAACCGGCACATCGGCCAGGCCGATCGACGCCGCCAGGCCCATTTCCTGGGCACGCATTTTCACCCCCGCGTCGAGCACCTGATGACCTGCGGCAATATCTTCACCCGCACGGCGAATGTTCGTACCCGGTTGGGGCGCTTTACCGATCACCACCGTATCGCCTTCCAGGGTGCAGTCCTCCTGCATCACCACGGCATCCGCACCCAGCGGCACCGGCGCACCGGTGAAGATGCGCGCTGCCGTGCCATGCTCCAGCGCATGTCCCACGCTGCCGGCGGGGATGCGCTGGGCGACCCTGAGGCGGGTTTCGCCAACAGGGTTCAGGCTGGAGCAGGCCATGGCATAGCCGTCCATGGCACTGTTGTCGAGCGGCGGCACGGTGACGCTGGAAACCAGCGGTTCGGCCAGCACCCGGCCCAACGCATGAGTGGTGTGAATTTTTTCAATCTCGTCCACGGTGCGCGCATGGCTTAACAGCAGTTCAAGCGCCTCGTCGGCACTCAGCATTTTCTTGGGTCCGTTCATGAGTTCAGGCCTGTATGAAGCAAAATAAAATCTGCAATGGCGACAGGATTATCGAGATCAAAAGTTGGCAAAGGTGTCTCGATCACCACGTCGCAGGCAATGGCGATGATATGGCGATCCTGTGGATACAGCAATGGTTTGGCGTTGGCAGGGCGGTGAATTTCCAGCTTGGGAATGGCTTCCCGCTTGAAGCCTTCCACCAGCACCAGGTCGCATGGCGAAAGCCGCTGCACATGCTCTGCCAGGGAAGGTTCTGCCTCATCGCTCAATTCATGCAACAAGGCCCAGCGAGCAGAAGAAGTCAGCAGCACCTCGCTGGCTCCGGCCGCACGATGGCGCCAGGTATCCTTGCCCGGCTGCTCGAGATCAACTTCGTGATGGGTCTGCTTGATGGTGGCAACACGCAGGCCGCGCGCAACAAAAACCGGGATCAGCTTCTCCAGCAGGGTCGTCTTGCCGCTATTGGAGTAGCCGGCCAGGCCGAACACTTTCAAAAAACTTCGCCCTCGCGCAGGTAGCGCCATTGTCCGGGCGGCAAATCGCCCAGTTTGACCTTGCCGATGCGCACGCGCTTCAGGCCCACCACTTTCAGGCCCACCAGATCGCACATGCGGCGGATCTGGCGCTTTTTTCCTTCCTTGAGGATGAAGCGCAACTGGTCGTCATTCTGCCAGCTCACCCGCGCCAGTTTGAGCGGCTTGCCATCCAGGCTGAGGCCGTAATTCAGCAGCTTCAGGCCGTTTTCGTCGAGCTTGCCCTGCACCCGTACCAGATATTCCTTCTCGATGCCGGAATCCTCGCCTATCAGCTGTTTGGCAATGCGTCCATCCTGGGTCAGCACCAGCAAGCCCTGGGAATCAATATCCAGCCGCCCTGCAGGGGCCAGGCCGAATAGCTGCGAGGGGTCGAACTGCTGCGGCGCGGGGTCGTCCTTGAAACGGCTGTCTTTTGTGATCAGGCTGGCGGCAGCCTTGTAACCCTTTTCCGGCTGGGCGGAAACATAGCCCACCGGCTTGTGCAGCAGAATGGTGACGCGCATGGCCTGCTGCGCCTTGGCGCCATGGCCGAGCGTCACGGTCTGCGTCGGCAGGACCTTGGTGCCCAGCTCCGTCACCTTGAATCCATCCACGAAAACCAGGCCGCGCTCGATATAGCTGTCCGCCTCGCGGCGCGAGCACAGCCCGAGCTGCGACATGAGTTTGGAAAGTCTGAGGGGTTCGGTCATATTATTTCTCTGTCACGCTGGTGTAACAATAACTCAATAGATTAGTGGTTTTTTCTGATTGAAAGCGGCAAAAATGTTTGAGCGTCATCAAGCGTATCTGGTCACTGGATTTCAGTACGGCTTCAAGCCAGAAGTTCACGTCGTGGCGGTATTAACTTACTCCCATCAGCGGGCAATCGAACTGTTCCTCAAGCAGTACACCGGTTCGGAAATCCATTCCTGCACCAGCCTCGATGAGGCGCACGAGGTGGTGCGCATTCTCGAGGCCGCCAATGAAGGGCGTGAAACAGACAGCGACACACTCGTCATCAACGACCTTTGACCCGTTCGCGCAGTAACAGGGTAGCCAGACCCGCCAGGAAAAACACTCCGAACCATCCCAGCGCCCAGGCCGGAATGGACATGCCGAGCATGGTCCACTCCACTTTGGCACACTCGCCGGAGCCCTGGAATACCATGGGCAAGGCTTTGCTCAGGGGGAAAGTCTCAAGCATGTAATCCAGTCCCGGCCCGCATTCCGGCACCTTGTCCGGCGGCAGGCTTTGCAGCCACAGATTGCGCCCGGCCACGGCGGCGCCGGCAAGTGAAAACAGCGACATCAACAGGCCATAAAGCATCCTGCCCATCACGCCCGGATTGTGCAGAAAAGCCAGCATCGCCGTTATGCCGATCGCAACGAAAGCCACGCGCTGCAGGATGCACAAGGGGCAGGGTTCCAGTTTCAGGCCATGCTGCAGATAAAGACCGACGCCCAGCAAGCCGAGACAGCACACCACCACAGCCAGAAACATGGTGCGAAAAGGGATGATCATGCCTTGCCGCCCACGGATTGCGCAGCGATTGGCGTCAGATGCCAGATATCCCAGTTGTACTCATGGATGGTGCGGTCGCTGGAGAATTTTCCGCTGGTCGCGCTGTTGATGATACTCATGCGCGTCCAGCGCTCCTCATCGAGATAAGCCGCAGCGGCACGCTTCTGAGCCTCGACATAACTCCTGAAATCCGCCAGGATCATCCAGTAATCGCCATGCTCGGTGAACGAACGGATAATGCCATCAAAGATGCCCGGCTCGGCAACATTGAAATGGTTGTCCGAAAGCAGCTTGAGCACACGCTGCAAATCCTGGTCGGCTTCAATCAGCGCAAGCGGATTGTAATCACGACGGCGCGCTTCGACCTCGGCAGCGGTCAGACCGAACAGGAAGAAATTCTCCGCCCCGGCTTCTTCGCGAATCTCGATATTGGCGCCATCCAGGGTACCGATGGTCAAAGCGCCATTGATCATGAACTTCATGTTGCCTGTGCCAGAAGCCTCTTTCCCGGCGGTCGAAATCTGTTCCGACAAGTCCGTACCCGGCGAAACCACTTCCATTACCGTCACGCGGTAATCCGGCAGATATGCAGCCTTGAGCAGGCCATGACACGCAGGGTCAGCGTTGATAACATCCGCCACCTTGCAGGCCAGTGTGATAATGGACTTGGCCATCGCATAGCCCGGTGCCGCCTTGCCGCCTATCAGTACGCAGCGCGACGTCCAGTTTGCCGTATCGCCGCGCTTGATGCGGTCGTAGAGGTGAATCAGATGAAGGATGTTGAGCAACTGGCGTTTGTATTCATGAATGCGCTTGACCTGCACATCGAACATGGCATCGACATCGAAGTCCACGCCGCAGTCGGCCTGCACCAATGCTGCCAGACGCAGCTTGTTTGCCAGCTTCACTTCACGCCAGCGGGTGCGAAAAGCGGCATCATCGGAAAACGGGATCAGTTTGCGCAACTGCTGCAAGTCGTTCGCCCAGCCATCGCCAATGGTATCGGTAATCAGCTGGCTCAATGCCGGATTACTCGACGCCAGCCAGCGGCGCTGCGTAACCCCATTGGTCTTGTTGTTGAACTTGGCTGGCCAGAGTTCAAAGAAATCGCGGAACAGATCCTGCTGCAGCAATTCAGAGTGGAGCGCAGCCACGCCGTTGACCGAAAACCCTGCCACAACGGCCAGATAAGCCATGCGCACCTGGGCATCATGTCCCTCCTCGATGATGGACATGCGTGCCAGGCGTTCACTGTCACCCGGCCAGCGCTGCGATACTTCTTTCAGGAAGCGCCTGTTGATTTCGTTGATAATATCGAGCAGGCGCGGCAGCAGCGAGCGGAACAAATGCACCGACCATTTTTCCAGCGCTTCCGGCAACAGGGTGTGATTGGTATAGGCCATGGTGCGGGAGGTGATGCTCCAGGCCTGATCCCAGTCCATTTCATATTCATCCATCAGGAGGCGCATCAATTCCGCCACGGCACAGGTGGGATGGGTATCGTTGAGCTGGAAGCAGTTTTTCTCTGCGAACTGGCTGAAATCCTCACCATAATTCCGCACCCAGCGATGCAGCACATCCTGCAGGCTGGCTGAAGCCAGGAAATATTGCTGGCGCAGGCGCAACTCCTTGCCATTCTCGCTTGAATCGTTGGGGTAGAGCACCATGGTGATGTGCTCGGCGGCATTCTTCGCCGCCACCGCTTCGGGGTAACTTCCGGCATTGAACTCACCCAGATCGAACTCATCCGTTGCAGCAGATTTCCACAGACGCAGGGTGTTTACGGTGCCGTTCTGGTAGCCCGGCACCGGAACGTCAAAAGGCACGGCCAGCACGTCATGAGTATCGAGCCAGCGCACTCGCATCTTATCGTCCTGATCGTGGTAATAGTCGCAATATCCGCCGAAATGAATGCGTTGCGTGAACTCGGGCCGCTCCAGTTCCCATGGATTTCCATTGCGCAACCAATGGTCTGGCTCTTCAACCTGGTAACCATCCTCGATATGCTGGCGGAACATGCCATACTCATAGCGGATACCGTAGCCCATCACCGGCAATTGCAAAGTGGCACAGCTATCCAGGAAACAGGCGGCAAGCCGCCCCAGGCCGCCATTACCAAGGCCGGCGTCGTGTTCCTCGTCCGCCACCTCTTCCATCAGGAGCCCTAACTGACTGAGTGCCTTTGTCGCCTCATCGGCGATGCCCAGATTAAGCACGGCATTGGACAAGGCCCGCCCCATCAGGAATTCCATGGACAGATAATAGGTGCGCTTGCAGTCGCTCGCATCATAAGCGTCATCGGTCGCCTTCCAGCGCTCGACCAGTCGGTCGCGCAGCGTCATGGCAAACGCGGTGTAAAAACAATGCGGAGGAGTTCCATGCTGGTCGCGGCCAAGCGTGTGATTGAAATACTGACGAAAATTCAGCGCCAGACTCCCGGCATCCATGCCCAGAGGAGGCAAATCAACCAAAAGCGGATAAGGAGTACTGGTCAGGTCAGTCTGGAAAGCTTGGGTCATGGCGATCTCTCTTTACAATGCTTTAGATGAAGATGGTCTTAATATCACCAGCAACATCAGTGCCAGCTAATAACGAAGGGCTGAAAACTCAGTCTATCCAATATGCTGAATTTTAACTTAGATTGCCTATTGATAGCGAATCTGAAAGCCCCGCTCCTTCTGAAGCAGAATCTCCACACTTGTCATTTGGACTTGGTCTAAATATAATAAGGGCTGGAATTTTAAAGATTCATGCACAAAAACGGGGCTGCCACCTATAATTGTGAGCAGCTTTTATCTTCATCGACAAAAGAAAGGAATCAACATGGCAGTTCTCGTTGGCAAGGCCGCTCCCGATTTCACCGCTGCAGCGGTAATGGGCAATAACAGCATCGAAGAAGGCTTCAACCTCAAGACCCACATCAAGGAAAAGTATGCGGTCATTTTTTTCTACCCGCTCGACTTCACCTTCGTGTGCCCGTCCGAACTGATCGCTTTCGACCACCGCCTGAAGGAATTCAAGGATCGCAACGTGGAAGTGATCGGCGTTTCCATCGACTCCCACTTCAGCCATCTGGCATGGAAAAACACCGCCATCAACAACGGCGGTATCGGCCAGGTGCAGTACCCGCTAGTTGCCGACATCAAGCACGAAATCTGCAAGGCTTATGATGTCGAAGCCGATGCCGGCGTAGCTTTCCGTGGCTCCTTCCTGATCGACAAGAGCGGCATTGTCCGCCACCAGATCGTAAACGACCTGCCGCTGGGCCGCGACATCGACGAAATGATCCGCATGGTTGATGCACTGCAATTCACCGAGCAGCATGGCGAAGTCTGCCCGGCTGGCTGGAACAAGGGCAAGGCCGGCATGAAGGCCGACACCAAAGGTGTAGCAGATTACCTGGCAAAGCACTCCGGCGAACTGTAACACCGGTTTCGCCCCATGAAAAAGCCGCCAGGGAGATTAACTTCCCGGCGGCTTTTTTGTTTTTAGGCGCTTGTCTTCATAACCCGATAGGAGAATAACGATGAAAATCACCAAGAAAAAGCTGATCGAGGAACTGAACAAGGATCTGGAATGGGAATACGCTGCCGCTGTCCAGTATGTACAGCACGCAGCAGCGATCAGCGGCCCGCAGTACGACTCGATCCAGAAGGAGCTGATCATTCATTCTCAGGAAGAAATGCAGCATGCCGTGATGCTGTCCGAGCAGATCGACTTCCTCGGCGGCGTCCCCACCATAGACGTGGAAAAGCGCGCAATTTCTTCTACTCCACGGGAAATGCTCAAGCAGGACCTGTGGGGCGAAGACAACGCCATCACACGTTACAAGGAGCGCATTGCCCAGGCGGAAGCCCTCCAGGAATATGGCCTGCGCCGCATACTGGAAGACATCCTGATCCAGGAAGAAGAGCACAAGCGAGACATCGCAAACGCACTCGACAGCAAATAATCACCTTTCCTGGGCATGCCTGCCGGATGCCCATATTTTTCGCATCACACCCCTTGATATTGTCGCTATTAACCTCATTAGCGTCAGGTGATACACTTTTAATTGTCTTGACCTGAATCAAGGATAATCTACATGATTTCTGATAAATCCCGTTTCGACCTGGCCATTGCCAAATTTGACGCCGCCAACGCTGAAGACCCCAACAAGGAGATGGTTGACGGCAAGGAACATCCCAAGGAACTGCTTTACGCCCAGCGCATGAGCGACATGCTCAACCGCTTCGCACCGGATGCGCCCGAACACGTTCAGCTCGCGGTACGCGCCCAGCACATCTGCCGCTGGAAAGTGCCGCGCGAAGACTACCCGATGGACAAGCCCGGCTACCACAAGTGGCGTACCTATCTGTATTCATTTCACGGCGATACCGCCGGCGCCATCATGCAGGAAGTCGGCTATGACGATGAAACGATAGCCAAGCTCCAAGCCCTGTTGCGCAAGGAGAAACTCAAGCTCAACCCGGAAACCCAGCTACTAGAGGACGTGGTGGACCTGACTTTCCTGGAACACTACCTTGAAGCTTTTGTACACAAATACAGCAGCCGCTACGAGGAAGAAAAGCTGCTCGATATTTTGCGCAAGACCTGGAAAAAAATGTCCGAAAAGGGCCACGAAGCCGCACTGAAACTCAATTACACGCCAGAAATGCTGGCTGTGGTTCAGAAAGCTCTGGGCTGATTTTCAGGGCGGGGAGTCCCGCCCTGAGATTTTAGTGCAGCTGGGCTTTTTCCTCTGCCAGTTGCTGAGATAAAGTCGCTACAGATTCGGGATCGAGATCGATTCCCACATCCCAGCCCGGATTGATGGTCACACCGGCACCTGCGTCGATACGCTCCAGCACCCAGCGAAAATCCGCCAGCAGACCGCCGCCGAACTTCGGAAACTCTTCCATCACCACCTTGGCCCGTTCCGGGCTGCTGAACAGCACCAGCACATGTACACCACCCTCATCCTGCACCACCAGCGGGCGGGCATTAAGTGAGCGCTGAAAGCCCTCAATGCCGGAATCCTCGTCTTCCACCGGCATGAACACCTGATCATTGAGCAAGCCGCTGATCAACTCATCGACATCAACCTCACCATTTGCTGCCGCCAGCAGCTTCTGCTCAAGATCGTTCTTGGGTTCAAAATTTTCATCGCTCATGACATTTCTCCGTAAATCATTCTGTTTCCCATTCTACCCTGCCGCGTCCTATTCATCTATGAGCGGCTTGCCACCAGCACCGCGCCCAGCAAGCCCACTTTCGGATTCATGACCACACGCACCGGAATACGCTGCATCAGCGCCGAAAAGCGCCCCTTGGCATTGAAGGCCTGCATGAAGCCGCCCTGTTTGAGCCTGGCAATGATTTTGGGAGCGATGCCGCCCGCCACATACACGCCACCCCGGGCCAGCGTCGTGAGCGCCAGATTTCCGGCCTGCGCTCCATAGATCGCAACAAACATGTCGAGCGCACGAAGCGCTGCCGGATCGCGCCTATCGAGCCCGAACTCGGAAATTGCCGCTGCCGGATCGTTTTCCAGCATCGCTTGACGCAAGGAGGAAGAGGCCGCTTCCTGTCCGGTCTCGGTCAGATATTCGAAAATTTTAATCAAACCGGCGCCTGAGAGAATACGCTCATAGGATACATGACCAAAAATCGGCCGCAGGTAGCGCAACAGGCCGTCCTGAACCTCATCAGCAGGCGCAAAATCCACATGCCCCCCCTCTGATGGCAGGGCCTGATAATGATCGTCCTGCCAAACCAGGACACCCTCACCGAGGCCTGTTCCGGCGCCAAGCACCGCTCGCGTTCCACGCAGTTCGGGCTCACCCGTCTGCAGCGAAGCCAGATCGTCCTCATGCAGAACCTCGATGCCGTAGCCCACCGCAGTAAAATCATTGATCAGGCGAGTGTTGGCAATGCCGAATTCGGCAACCACAGCGTCAGCGTCGATCGTCCAGCTCAGGTTGGTGATTTTTGCGTTTTGGCCATGAATCGGGCCGGCCACGCCGAAACAGGCAGCATCAATCGGCCTGGCAGCGGCTGGAAGAAGTGCAGCTTCTCGCAAAAATTCGCCCACTAACGAGTTAAAATCATGATGAGCAGCGCTGTCAAAACGGCGCTCATGGATGGGGTGAAAAGCGCTGCCCCGCACTGCCGTCAGTTGCAGCAAGGTTTTGGTGCCACCAATATCACCCGCAAGAACCAGCTTATCCATTAACAAGCCCCTACCACCATTTTTTTTTCTTGAAATAAATCACCATGCCCAGCGCCACGCCTATCATCGCGACCCACGATGCCAAGTAGCCGTAATGCCACTCCAGCTCCGGCATATTCTTGAAATTCATGCCATAAATACCGACAATCCAGGTCAGCGGTATGAAGATGGTTGCAATCACAGTGAGCACCTTCATCACGGCATTGGTGCGATTGCTGATGCTGGAAAGGTAAATGTCCAGCATCCCTGAGAGCATGTCGCGAAAAGTCTCGATGGTATCGATCACCTGAATGGTGTGGTCGTAAACATCGCGCAGATAATAACCGGTGCTCTCGCGAATCAAGGTGGAGTCTCGACGCTGCATCCCGCTCACCACCTCGCGCAAGGGCCACACCGATTTTCGCAGGTAGATCATCTCGCGCTTGAGATTGTGGATCAGGTGCAAGGCCTCCGGCGCGGGGTTGCTGACCAGCGTTTCTTCCAGCCACTCGACGCGCTCACCGATTTTTTCCAGGATGATGAAATAATTATCCACCACTGCGTCGATCAGCGAATAGGCGAGATAATCCGCGCCCAGCTTTCGAAGCTGCCCCTTGCCGTTGCGGATACGGTTACGCACTGGGTCGAACACATCGCCCTTTGCCCCCTCCTGCACGGAAATCACGAAGTTTTCGCCCAGAATCAGGCTTACCTGCTCAGAACTGATTTCATCGGTCTCGCTGCCACTGGTGAGCATGCGCAACACGATATAGAGATAGTCGCCATAATCTTCGATCTTGGGACGCTGGTCGGTATTGAGGATATCCTCCATCACCAGCGGATGCAGGCCGAAACAAAGGCCGATCTTCTCCAGTGCCTGAATATCATGCACTCCTTCGATATCCACCCAGGTGACACTCGGCTTGCCACGCAGGCTGATGCACAGATCGAGATCCGTCAGCGTGGTTTCGCTACAGTTTTTCTCGTCGTAATCCATCACCGAGGCCTTCATTACTTCGGCTTTTCGCTCCCCGATATGCACCAGGGCACCCGGAGGCAGTCCAGCTTTTTTTGAACGTTTCTTAAGCACGGCTTGGGCCATATTTGATACCTTGCATCGGGGCCGGCCTATGGATGCCGTAGCCTTGAGCATAATCCACGCCCAGCACCGCCAGTTTCTCAACCAGCATCTTGTCCTCAACAAATTCCGCCACGGTTTCGATGCCCATCACGCTGGCAATCCGGGCAATTGCTTCAACCATGGCCTGATTGACAGGATTCCGGTCCATGCCGCGCACAAAGGCCCCGTCGATCTTCAGATAGTGGACGGGGAGATCCTTGAGATAGGCGAAAGACGACATGCCACTGCCAAAATCGTCGAGTGCAAAGCGGCAGCCCAACCCGGAAAGCTCGCGCATGAATTGCGACGCCTTGTTGAGGTTGGCAATAGCGGAGGTTTCCGTGATTTCCAGGCACAGCGCCTGCGGAGGCATGCCATGCTGCTCGATCTGGTCCTTGAGAAAGGCAGGGAACAGCTCATCGTTCAGGCTGGTCGCGGAAAGGTTCACCGCACACAGAATCGGGAATGCTTCGCCCTTACGCTCACATTCCGCCCACAAGCGTTGCCACTCCTCGCCTAGGGAGCTGAACAGGGTGCGGATCACCCAGCGGTCCACAGTCGGCATCAGGTTATAACGTTCGGCTGCTGGGATGAAAACGCTGGGCGGGACCAGATCGCCATTTTCATCGATCATGCGCAGCAGCACCTCAAAGTGTTGCTGGCCCACCTGATGCGGCATCACCACTGCGATTTTCTGATAATAAAGACGAAAACGATTTTCCTCAAAAGCCTTGGTGATGCGTGAAATCCACTGCATCTCGCCATGACGACGAGCCAGTTCGGTATCGTCTTCCTGGTAGACGTGAACGCGATTGCGTCCCCCTTCCTTGGCGGCATAACAGGCAGCGTCGGCATTGCTCATCACCGTGGCAAGACTGCCGCTGGAGGAATTCACTTCCACCAGCCCGATACTGACGCCGATTTCAAAAGACTTGTCCTGCCAGACAAAACGGAATTGCTGCACCCCCTCGCGCACCCCGTTCGCCAGGCGCAGCGCCGGCTCAACCGGGCAAGCGTAGAGCAGCATGCCGAACTCGTCACCCCCTAGCCGTGCCACCACATCGGAGTCCCGGCCCCGTGTCACGAAGACACTTACCAACTGACGCAGCAATTCATCCCCCGCCATGTGGCCGCAGGTATCGTTGACCACCTTGAACTGATCCAGATCCATGAACAGCACGGAATGATGCTTGCCATCCACCTCGGCGCTATCGATCAACTCCTGCAGCATGCGCTCGAACTCACGGCGGTTAACCAGACCGGTCAGGGAGTCGTGTGTTGCCTGCCAGGAAATATGCCTGGCCATCTCACGCGCCTCGGTCACATCATGGAACACGATGACCGCACCCATGATGTCCCCGTTGCGGTTGCAGATGGGCGAAAGACGGTCTTCCACCAGAGCCTCGCTTCCATCAGGCCGGATCAGAAGAGAATGATTCTTGAGACCGACTACCTGGCCATCGGGCAGCGCATGGCTGGCGAGGTGGGAAGCCTGCTCACGCGTACGCTCATCCAGCACGGAAAAAACTTCGCGCAAGGGCTTGCCATGGGCTTCTGCCAAAGTCCTGCCAGTCAGCACCTCGGCGACGCTATTGAGATAGTCGACCCGGCCTTTTTCATCGGTCGTGATGACAGCATCGCCAATGGAGTGCAGGGTCACCTGCGCCAGCTCCTTTTCCTGGAACAGGGCTTCCTCGATTTCCCGGGTACGAGCGATCACAACCGTGGTCACCCCCATCACAACCACTACAGCCACCGCGCCACTCAACAGCATGAACAGGGTTGCGAAACGGAAGGAATCGTCGGCCTCCTCCATGGCACGGCGCACTGAATCACGCTGCATATCGAGCAACTGAGAATACTGTACGAACACCATGTCCTGCACCGGAATGACCTTCTCCAGCAGAACATGATGCGCTGCCGGCTGATCCCCGGCATATGCCAGACTAACCACCTGCTCCTGGTAAGCCGAGGCCTGTGCGATCAGGCGCAGGGCTTCCTGCAAAGCCTGTCGCGCCACATCATTCAGTTGCATCCCCTCCAGCTGGTCGCGGGCCTTGACGAAATCAGTGGCATATCGCTTGTATTGCTGAAAAGCTTCGTCCCGGTCAAACGGGTCATCCAGCATGGTCATGGAATACAGGTTGACCACCCGCTCCCGGGCAATAGTACGCATACTCGACACCAGTTCGGTCTGGACATTGTTCTGACGCACAATGGTTTCGATCTGGCTCTTGATCGCATACATCCGAGTAATGCCGATGAAGGTAATCGCCAGCATCAGCAGCACGGCCACGGCAAAGCCGATGGCAATGATAGTCTTGGATGTCTGTTTAAACATGAAGCGTCGTAGAAACCGGCGTGCGATCCAGGGCCCGAATCAGAGAAATCCCTTCTCTGCCAATTCTGTCAGAAGTGCGTCGTAATCCCTGGCTCCCTGGCTGTGTGGCGCGTGACTGAAAACGTCGCGGCTATAGGCAGGGCTTTCAGCCAGACTGACGTTCTCGCCAATCCGCGTGTCGCACATCTCTTCACCGAAACGTTCCCGGAGCTGGGCTTCGATTTCACGCGACATGCGGCGACGCGCGTCGTAGCGGGTCAGCACGTAGCGGCGCTCGATGCGCTTCTTGACCACATGCTCCAGCGCCTTGAGGGTTGATTCCAGCTGAAAGGCACCCTTGACCGAAAGAAAATCCGCCGAGATCGGCACCAGAACCCGGCCCGAGGCAAAAATAGCATTGAGTGACAGTACGTTGAGCATGGGACAGCAATCGATCACGATCGGTGCGCCCTCCTGCTCCAGCATTTCTTCCTGAATCGCGTTCTTGAGGCGCATCACCGATTTCAGCCCCTTGCCGTGAAGCGCGTCCACCTTGGAGAGCTCCACGTGGGATGGGATGATGTTGCCGCCAATGGAAAACTTTCTTACCAGGTCTGAAAGCGCTCTGGATTCGGCATAAAATCCGAACATGCTGTCACTACCGGAAGCGACCGGCACATCCCCAATGGTACTGAGGTGGGCTTGCGGATCGAGGTCGATCGCCAGCGGGTCCAGGCCGCCGCGCGCCAGCGCTGCGACCAGATTCAGGCTGGTAGTGGTTTTTCCGACGCCGCCTTTTTGATTGAAAACAGCAATTATGGTCATAGTCCTGCAATCCTAATGGATTTTGTTAGGGATGGGCAAGAACTGGCATAATGCCCTTTTTCCCAACTTAAATGGAGCTTTTTCATGGCAGAAATCACCACCGCAAGCGGCCTGGTTTACGAAGATATCACCCTTGGCAGCGGCGCTGAAGCCGGCGCCGGCCAGCCGGTATCGGTGCACTATACCGGCTGGCTGACCGACGGCAGCAAATTCGACTCCAGCAAGGATCGCAACGACCCTTTCTCGTTCCCCCTCGGCGCAGGCCATGTCATCAAGGGCTGGGATGAAGGCGTGCAGGGAATGAAGGAAGGCGGCGTGCGCAAGCTCACGATTCCTCCTCAGTTGGGCTACGGTGCCCGTGGCGCGGGCGGTGTGATCCCTCCCAACGCCACATTGGTATTTGAGGTGGAATTACTAAAGGTGCTTTGACCTCCAGAAAGCGCGTTTCCAGATCCAGGGTTTCCACCTCGCGCCCCAGCATCACCACCATGCCTTTGAGCCGGTTATCGCCGGTGTCTGAAAATTCAAAGCGATAGGTGCGGCGGAGCTTGAGGTGGCCATACCCGTCGCGGCGAAAACCCAGCCCGGAAAAAGCCACCGTATCATCCAGAAATTGCACCCCCTCCTCGCGGCAGGCGCGCTTGCCCGTCAGTTCAGCCTGTTCACGTGCCGCCATGCTGTCGATCCAGAACCAGCCCAGCACGAGAAAAAATATAATCAGAAACAATTCCACTAGAAGGCCCCATGGCGTGATTTGCGCGCCGGTTTCGGATGTTCGGACAGATGGCAGATGCGGCGATAATGGAGCAAAGTCTTTTGCACCAGACCCAGCACGCTGTTGTGCGGGTAGCCCCCGCTTTCATCCAGTTCGCCTGCCGGCTGGCCCAACAGCACCTCCAGACCATCCAAGACATCCTCGATGGCGTGGATATGGAACTGCCCCTGCGCCACAGCCTCCACCACTTCCGCATTCAGCATCAGATGGGAAAGGTTGCGTGCCGGCAGGATCACGCCCTGGCTGCCGTCCAGGCCCGCTTCCTGACAGACGCGGAAAAACCCCTCTATTTTTTCGTTCATGCCGCCGATCGGCAGCACCTCGCCATGCTGGTTGAGTGCGCCGGTCACGGCGATGCCCTGCCTGACAGGCAGGCCGGAAAGGCTGGAAAGCAGCGCGTACAGTTCGGCGCAGGAGGCCGAATCGCCTTCCACACCGTGATATTCCTGCTCGAAAGCCAGTGCGCCATTCACCGATAGCGGCCCGAGATGGGAAAACAGCGCGGCAAAATAAGTCTGCAGGATAAACATGCCCTTGTCGTGGATGGGGCCGGACATCTGCACTTCGCGTTCGATATTGAGCACCCCTTCCTTGCCTGGAAAGGTGCGCGCTGAAACCGCCACCGGCATGCCGAAGCGATGATCGCCAAGATCAATCTGGGTCAAGGCGTTGAGACACCCCACCCTTTCTCCCTCAACCGCAATGAGCAGCTCGCCTTCCGCAATGGATTCATGCAGGCGCTGGTCAGGATAATTATGGCGGCCAATCTTTGCTGCCAGCGCTGCTTCCACCTCTGCGCGCTGCACCAGTTCTCCACTCGCGAGCGCGGCGCTTTCCGTCACCAGTTGTTCCAGGTAGGCAAAAACCGCGTACTGACGCAGCTGATCGTCTGCTTCGCGCTGCATTTCCTCCAGCAGGCGTGCTACTGCCGCAGAGGTAAAATGAGGCAGCCCCAGGCGGCGACAGGTATGCGCCACGAAAATGGCAGTCGCGCGGCGGGATTCCGTCGAAACCTTGAAGCTTTCGGCAAAATCGACCTTGATGCGAAAATGGCGGCCGAATTCCGGGTCCTCTTCCTGCAACTCGTAATAGTGCTCGCGGGTGCCTACCAGAATCACCTTCACCCGCACATCCACGGCTTCCGGCTCCAGCGACACCACCGCACTGGGCGCATACTGCGTGCCCGGCTCCTCGATCTGCAGGCGCCCGCTGCGCAAGAAACGGCGCAGCTTTTCCCACACCAGCGGGTCGCCCAGCAGATCTCTCAGGTGCAGCAGCAGGAATCCGCCATGCGCACGCAGCAGGCTGCCGGCGCGGATGCGTGAGAAATCCGTCATCAGCACATCGTTTTCCACCTGGTACTCGATGCTGCCGAACAGGGAGCGGAACAGGGGATTGTCCTCGATCAGCACCGGCGCAC
Organism: Gammaproteobacteria bacterium; assembly: GCA_018824405.1. GTDB lineage: Bacteria > Pseudomonadota > Gammaproteobacteria > Burkholderiales > Sulfuricellaceae > Sulfurimicrobium. The sequence goes on along the minus strand of JAHJGO010000025.1, from coordinate 41,580 downwards.
TGGTGAGGCCACCGTTATCTACCACCAGATTCACTCGCTCACGCCCCAGCATGGCGGCCAGCTCGGGTTCGGCTTCTTCCGCGCCGAACAGGTCGATCTGGTCCAGGACATCTTCGCTCACCCGGTCGAGATAACCGCCCAGCTTGACGGAATCCTTGATCTGCTGCTTCATGGCGATCCGAATCTTGCCGATCTCGTGCTCCAGCAAGGATTTCACCACACGTCGTTTAAGCTGGGCCACCGCCTCGTTCGCCACCCGCTCCTTGGGCCGCATTTTTTCCATGAAGCGCGTGATTTCGGCGCGCAATTCCAGTTCGGCGCGATCCACCTCTGCCTTGCGTTCCGGGGAAAGGGAAAGCACTTCATCCTCGGTCAGCGCATGCCCGCCTTCACCCAGCAGGGTAAAAATCATGCGTGCATCTTCGCGCTGCAGCGTGAAGTGCCGGGCGGCGGCAAAGGCCGTCAGTTCGGCAAAGGCCAGCCCCTCCTCATCCTTGTAGGATTTCTGGATGGCATCGCTGTCAGACTTGAACTCTGGCCCGGAAAGACGGGCGGGAATGCCCACGCGCAGCTTTTTGACCAGCTCGGCCATCATGTCGCGCAGCACCCGCCCCTGTCCGGCAGGCAAACGCAAGGCCAGCGGTCGTTCGGGGCAATCGAAATTGTGCAGGTAACACAGGTCGGGCGGCACGGAGCGCAGCGCCGCCGCTTCCCGCATCGCCACTTCCATCAGCGAGGAGCGCCCGCTTCCCACTTCACCCAGGACAAACAGGTTGTAACCCGGCTGATCCAGCGACAGACCAAAGCGCGCGGCCTTCTCGGCACGCTCCTGCCCAATCCAGGGGAGCGGCTCGGAAACCAGCAATGAAGTATCAGGACACCCCAGTTCCTGGGGATCGACAGTCAGTCGAAGTTGATGCGGGAGTAACTTGATGGAGGGCATGGCGAACCTGTCAGCTTGGATTGGGCAATTGTCCCACGAGTCCGGGAAAAAAGCAGGTTGCGCGGTCTTTAGGGAGCCGCTGATTTAATCCACGGACCTGTCATTGCGAGTGTAGCGAAGCAATCTCGATTCTGGATAATCAATAAGTTACAGATTGCTTCGTCGTTTCGCTCCTCGCAATGACGAATAAATCAGCGCTTCTTTAGCTGCCGCCTGGCTAGAAATGATAGCTCTGTTGCGGCCGGCCTTTGGCTTCGCGGTACAAGGGCTCAACTTGTGGCGCCATACGCGACAGTTCGGCAATGCGGGTTTCATGCGAGGGATGGGTACTGAGCCACTCGGGTCCGCCGCCACCCTGGCGGGCCATTTTCTGCCACAGACTGACGGCGGCTTCAGGATTGTAGCCGGCGCGTGCTGCCAGTTCGATCCCGATCCGGTCTGCTTCGCTTTCTGCTGTCCGGCTGTTGGGCATCTGGATCACATACAGCGCCAGCGCATGCGCCATCTGCGTCTGTCCGGCGGAAGTCTGGGCGCCGGTAGCAAGCAATTGCACGCCCAGATCAGAAGCCATGGCGATGGACATTTTTTCGCGCGTATGGTCAGACAATGCATGGGCGATTTCATGCGCCATCACCTGCGCCAGCTCATCGTCGCTCGGGTTCAATTTGTCGAAAAATCCGGTATAGATCGCCATCTTGCCACCCGCCATGCAGAAGGCATTGACCTCCGGGCTGTCGATGATATTGACTTCCCACTTCCAGCTTGCCGCATCGCTGCGCCAGACAAATGCGTGAGGAATCAGGCGGCCGGTAATAGCGCGAATACGAGCGAGCTTCGCCGCGTCACGATTGATTTTTGACTGCTGCTGCAGACTGGCCGTCATGGCAGCATACGCCTGATAGGAAGAGGTCACCGCCTCCTGCCCGGAAACCAGCATCAGCTGGGAGCGGCCGGTGATCGGATTGGTGGCGCAAGCGGTCAGAAATGCCAGCATCAACACAACACTCAGAAGAAATTTAGCGCCAGTCCACATCATGCTTTCCTCCAAAAAATACTGAAATTCCGTTTCCGCTTCAGCCGTAATTCAGCCCCATCGCCTCGCGTACATCGCGCATGGTCTCGTTCGCCATTTTGCGCGCTTTTTCACAACCGTCGGCAATGATGTTGCGCACCAGAGTCGGGTCTTCCTCGTACATCCGGGCACGCTCGCGCATCGGCTCCTGTTCGCGCAGCACCGCCTCGATCACCGGCTGCTTGCACTCGATACAGCCAATGCCGGCGCTCTTGCATCCCTGCTGCACCCATTCGCGCGTGGCATCGTTGGAATAGACCATATGGAACGACCATACCGGGCATTTCTCAGGATCGCCCGGGTCGGTGCGGCGCACCCGTGCCGGGTCGGTGGGCATGGTGCGGATTTTCCTGTTCACGCTCTCCGCGTCCTCGCGCAGGGTGATGGTGTTGTTGTAGGACTTGGACATTTTCTGCCCGTCCAGACCCGGCATGCGCGAAGCCGCTGTCAGCAGCGCGTCCGGCTCAACCAGGATCATCTTGCCGCCGCCTTCGAGATAGCCGAACAGGCGCTCCTTGTCGCCCATGGACAGGTTCTGCTGTTCGTTGAGCAGGGCCTGCGCGGCTTCCAGTGCCTCGTCGTCGCCCTGTTCCTGATAGCGCTTGCGCAACTCGTCATAGAGCTTGGCACGCTTGCTGCCAAGCTTTTTCACCGCGGCCCCGGCCTTATCCTCGAAACCGATTTCGCGGCCATAGAGGTGGTTGAAACGGCGCGCGATTTCACGCGTGAACTCGATATGCGGCACCTGGTCCTCGCCCACCGGCACCTGATTGGCGCGGTAGATCAGGATATCGGCGCTTTGCAGCAGCGGATAGCCGAGGAAACCGTAAGTGGAGAGATCCTTTTCCGAGAGCTTTTCCTGCTGGTCCTTGTAGGTCGGAACGCGCTCCAGCCAGCCCAGCGGCGTCATCATCGACAGCAGGAGGTGCAGTTCGGCGTGCTCCGGCACGCGCGACTGGATAAACATGGTGGCGTTTGCCGGATCGACTCCTGCTGCCAGCCAGTCGATGACCATCTCCCAGACATTGCGCTCGATCACTTCCGGCGTATCGTAGTGGGTGGTCAGTGCATGCCAGTCGGCAACGAAAAACAGGCACTCGAATTCATGCTGCAACTCCACCCAGTTTTTCAGCACGCCATGGTAATGGCCAAGATGCAGGCCGCCCGTGGGGCGCATGCCGGATAAAACGCGTTCCTGATACATGTTAGGTCAAACGTCCTTTTAATGAAGTCCAAAGAGAGAGGCAACCAGTGCCATGACGGTATTGATCATCGGCCACAGGATCGTGCCCAGCACGCCGGAAAACAGCAGTACCACCAGGATGATCATGCCATAGGGTTCGAGGCGTGAGTAGGAGTAGGCCAGTGGGGGCGGCAGCAGGCTGACCGCGATGCGCCCGCCATCCAGCGGCAGCAGGGGCAGCAGGTTGAGCACCATGAGCACGGCATTGATGGTGATGCCGGCCTTGCCCATCAGCGCCATGGGCAGCGCCAGGCTGCTGTCCGGCATGGACAGTCCAATCTTCATCACCAGCGCCCAGAACAGCGCCATCACCAGATTGGCTGCCGGGCCCGCAGCGGCAACCCACAGCATGTCCCGCTTGGGGTTGCGCAGATGATTGAAGTTCACCGGCACCGGCTTGGCCCAGCCGAACAGGATGCCGCCCAGCGCCAGCGTAGCCAGCGGCACCAGCACCGTGCCGACGAGATCGATATGACGTAGCGGATTCACGCTGATGCGCCCCAGCATGTAGGCCGTGGTGTCGCCGAAATGCTTCGCGGCATAACCGTGGGCGGCTTCGTGCAAGGTGATGGCGAAAATCACCGGCAGCGCGTAAACCGCGATTTGCTGAATCAGGGTGAGTTCCATCAGGCTTCCAGGCCGAAAGGCTCGAGGCTGCCCTTGCCGGCTCGGATCAACGCCGGTTCGCTGCCGGTCAGGTCGATCACCGTGGACATCCCGATACAGCAACTGCCGGCATCGAGAATCAGGTCGACCTGTTTTTCCAGACGATCGCGGATTTCCTCGCCATCGCTGAGCGGATCCTCATCTCCAGGCAACATCAGGGTTGAGCTCAGCAGCGGCTCGTTCAGCTCTTCCAGCAAGGCCAGCGCCACCGGGTGATCCGGCACCCGGAGTCCGATGGTGGCGCGCTTGGGATGTTGCAGGCGGCGCGGCACTTCCTTGGTGGCCAGCAGGATAAAGGTATAGCTGCCGGGCGTATTGGACTTGATCAGGCGATATTGCTGGTTGTCCACGCGCGCATAGTGCGCGAGCTCGGACAGGTCGCGGCACACCAGGGTGAAATGGTGACGCTCGTCCACCCCTCGGATATCGCGGATGCGCTGCATCGCGTCCTTGTCGCCGAGATGGCAGCCCAGCGCGTAGCAGGAGTCGGTGGGATACACCACCACGCCGCCGTCCCTGATGATATCTGCTGCCTGACGGATCAATCGCGCCTGGGGATTGTCAGGATGAATGGTAAAAAATTGTGCCACGTAAAATTCGCTCCCGGTCTCAGGCACTGATGCACTGTGCTTCTGGTTGTGATTCGAAACGGGCCAGCTCGGGCCAGCCCTGCCATACCGGCACGCAGCCGGAGGGCAAGGGAGGCAGCCTGCCCATGTCAAAATAATTATGCGAGGGGCCATGGTAATCGGAGCCAGCCGATGCCTGCAGTTCATAAAGCTTCGCATATTCGGCAAATATGCGGTACTGATCGACGGTGTGACTGCCGGATACGACTTCCACCGCTTCGCCGCCAGCTTCCTTGAATGTGTTGAACAGCCCGTGCATGGTGGTTTTGCCAATATCGTAACGGCCAGGATGCGCCAGCACCGCCACGCCGCCGCTGTTCCTGATCCAGCCGATGGCCTCGCTCATGCCCGCCCACTGGTGCGAAACATGGCCCGGCTTGCCCTTGACCAGAAACTTCTTGAACACCGTCTTCACATCCTTGGCATGCCCCTGCGCCACCAGAAAACGCGCAAAATGGGTGCGACTGATAATGCGCTCTTTGGCATAAGCCAGCGACCCTTCCAGGCTACCGGCGATCCCCGCCTTATCCAGCTCTGCCGCAATCGCCTCGGCCCGAGTTCGCCTTCCGGCGCGAATATTCTCCAGCCCCGCCAGCAGTTCGGGATGGGTGGGGTCCACGCGCAGGCCGACAATGTGAATTGTGCGCTTGTTCCATGTCACGGATATTTCAACCCCGTTGATCAGGCTGATGCCCAGATCTTCGGCAACGACGCGCGCCTCTCCCAGGCCGCCGACATCGTCATGATCGGTCAGCGCCATGATTTCAATACCCTTGGAAGCGGCGTAGGTCACCAGCTCGGCTGGCGTGTAGGAACCGTCGGAAATGGTGGAGTGACTGTGCAAGTCAATCTTTGGCATGCAGGGGAACTTGTAAGAAGGATGTTAATCATAGCAAAATGCTCGATCTATTGAAATGAAGCCACCCAACTAATGAAATTCCTGTTCGATTTTTTCCCCATCATCCTGTTCTTCGCCGCTTTCAAGTTGTACGGCATCTACACTGCCACCGCGGTAGCCATCGCGGCCACTTTCGGCCAGATTGGCTGGGTCTGGCTCAGGCACCGCAAGGTGGATACCATGCTGTGGGTGAGTCTGGCCATCATTACCCTGTTCGGTGGCGCGACCCTGTTCCTGCATGACGAGACCTTCATCAAATGGAAGCCTACCGTGCTTTACTGGCTGTTTGCCGTTGTGCTGGCAGTAAGCGCGGGCCTGTTCCGCAAAAACCTGATCCGCACCATGATGGAAAAGCAGTTTTCCGCTCCGGATTTCGTGTGGCGCAATCTCAATCTGAGCTGGATGGTTTTTTTCCTGCTGATGGGCATGCTCAACCTCTACGTCGCCTTCAATTATTCCACCGACACATGGGTCAACTTCAAGCTCTTTGGCAGCATGGGGCTGATGTTCGCATTCGTTATACTGCAGGGCCTGATGTTGTCCAAATATATTGAAGAAGAGAAAGGCTCGTGATGCTCTACGCCATAGCAGGCGAGGATGCGCCAAACAGCCTCGCGCAACGCCTCGCCGCCAGACCGGCACATCTGGCGCGCCTCACGGAGCTGCAGCAGAATGGCCGCCTGCTGCTGGCCGGCCCCTTCCCCGCCATCGACAGCAATGATCCGGGCCCGGCGGGATTCACGGGCAGCCTGATTGTGGCCGAATTCCCCTCGCTGCAAGAGGCGCAGTCCTGGGCCGATGCCGACCCCTACGTGGCCGCTGGCGTGTATGCCAGGGTCAGTGTCAAACCGTTTAAAAAGGTATTGCCCGTATGAGTACGATAGAAGAAATGCAACAAAGACTGGCCACACTTGAACCTGAAACTATTGAAATTGGCGACGACAGCGCGCTCCATGCCGGCCATGAAGGGGCAAGGAGTGGCGGCGGGCATTACAATCTCACCATTGTTTCACCCCAGTTTGAAGGATTGTTAACGATCAAGCGCCATCGCCTGATATATAATGCCCTCGGCGATCTGATGCAAACCAGAATCCATGCCCTGAGCATAAAGGCCTATACACCCGGAGAGCTCTAAGCCGGCCCGACTTATGTTTTTTTACCATTGTTTCAACCACGTTAAGGAACTGTAAATGATGTCAATCAAATCACGCATTTTGCTGGCCAGCGCAGCATCGCTGCTTACCCTCAGCGCCTGCAACGCCGACGAAAGTGCTAAAACAGCCACCCCAGCCACAAAAGTTACGACCGCCGCCACTGTAAACGGCACCGCCATCAGCAAGAACCGTGTTGACCTGCTGGTCAAGCAGCGCGCAGGCATGGGTCAACCAGACAACGCCGAAACACGCAAGGCCATCATCGACCAGCTGGCGATGCAGCTCTTGGTATCCCAGGAAGCGCTCAAGAAAGGCCTGGACAAGTCCCCTGAAGTGATAGACCAGATGGATCTGACCAAACAGTCCATTTTGGCCAACGCCTTCGTGCAGGACTACATCAAGAACAATCCGGTCAGCGACGACATGCTGAAAGCCGAATACGACAAGATCAAGGCCCAGATGACCGGCAGCGAATACAAGGCTCGTCACATCCTGGTGGAAAAGGAAGCTGACGCAAAAGACATCATCGCCAAGCTGAAAAAAGACATCAAGGCGTTTGAAAAACTGGCCAAGGAAAAATCCAAGGATCCAGGCTCCAAGGCACAGGGCGGCGATCTGGGCTGGTTCGACGTACGCAGCATGGTGCCGGAATTTGGCGAAGCCGTTGCCAAGCTGGCCAAAGGCGAATTTACGAAAGAACCGGTAAAATCCCAGTTCGGCTATCACGTCATCATGCTGGAAGATTCCCGCCCGATGCAGCCGCCTCCATTTGACCAGGTCAAGCCCGGTCTGTCCCAGCAGGTTCAGCAGCAGAACCTGAAAAAACTGGTTGACGACATGAAGGCCAAGGCCAAGATTGAAATCACCGAAGCACCGGCAGCCGTCCCGGCTCCTGCAGCAGCACCAGCCAAGTAAAACTGCACTTCAGCAACACGAAAAGGCGACCCGTGGGTCGCCTTTTTTGTTTTGGGTTAAGGCGGTACAATCAATTTTCAATTGCTCAACCCAGCCTACGGCATGATCAAAAAAATCGATATCGCACAACTGATTCCCGGCATGTATATCCACGACCTGAACTGCGGCTGGATGGATCACCCCTTTGCGACCAACCGTTTCATCGCCAAGGACGAAACGGTTGCACTGGAGTTGCGCGCGATTGGCGTCCATGAGCTTTACATCGACACGGACAAGGGACTGGACATTGCAGATGCCAAGACCGAAGACGAGGTCAGCGATGAAATTCAGGAGCAGATCCTGCATATTGCAGAAGAACAGCCTGCACCGATCATCGCTGTCTCTCTGGCCGAAGAAGCGCACCGCGCCCGCAAGCTGCACGGCGAGGCCAATCGCATCGTCAAGGGCATCATTACCGATATTCGCCTGGGCCAGCAGATCGAAATGGAAAAGGTGGAACCGCTGGTGGAAAGCATGGTGGACTCAATTTTTCGCCACCAGGACGCGCTGATTCCGCTGGCACGTCTGAAAACCCACGATGAATATACCTTCCAGCACTCGGTCTCGGTGTGCGCGCTAATGGTAGCCTTTGCCCGGGGCCTGAAGCTATCCCGCGAAATCATCAAGGAAATTGCCATCGGCGCCCTGCTGCACGACGTCGGCAAGGCCAAGGTGCCGGACAGCATCCTGAACAAACCGGCCAAACTGACCGATGCCGAGTTTGGCAAAATGAAATCCCATGTAGTGCAAAGCATCATCATTTTGCAGAACACGCCCGGCATCAGCCAGATCGCGCTGGATGTCGCCGGACAGCATCATGAGCGTTTCGACGGCACAGGCTATCCAAACAGGCTGAAAGGCGATGAAATTTCGCTCTACGGGCAGATGGGCGCGATTGTCGACGTATATGACGCCATCACGTCGGAGCGGGTGTATCACAAGGGCATGCCCCCAACCGAGGCGCTCAAGAAGCTGCTGGAATGGAGCAAGTTCCACTTCGACCCGGGAATGGTACAGACCTTTATCCGTACCCTCGGCATTTACCCCAGCGGCTCACTGGTGCGCGTGAGCAACAACCGTCTTGGCGTCGTACTGGAACAGAACGCCGAAAAAATGCTGCAGCCAAAAGTGAAAATCTTTTATCACGCCGAAAAGCAGTATTACCTTCCACCGGAAGAAATAGACCTGGCACGCCCCGGTTGTCAGGACAAGATTGTCAGCCATGAGTCGTTTGAAAAATGGGGTATCGACCCAGCCAAATGGCTGCCCAACTAGCCTCTATTCAAATTACCGTGCGGACGAGAAACGTGGCTTCGGGTCGCGCAAAATCAGGTCCGGCACGGAAAATGGCGCCAGTCGCTCGAGAAAATCCAGTACCTCCAGTGCAGGGCTGTTGCGAAAGAAGCTTGCTGCAGGGGTCTCGATCCAGATCCGGTCCGCATAGGCATAAATCTCATGGGGCGTATCGCCTATACCGTCGTGATTGAGGTCAAATCCCTCATAATCGTCCCAGTAATTGCCATGCCAGCGATTGGCTAGCGCATTTCCGGAGCCGGACATCACAACCTGCAGCAGGTTTTTCTCGAAACGGTTGTTTTCAAAAATGTGCCCCCCTCTTTCTCCATACAACTGAACACCCGTCGTATTGTGCGCAATGCGGTTGTTGCGGAACACGAGCCTGTTCATGTCCCCTACCGGAGAATCGGAAAGAATGGCGGTAGCACAATGCACGATCTGATTGCCTTCCGCCAGAATTTCAGTGCTCTTCTTGATGGCAATGCAGGCGCCGCCGATATTCGCCGTATGCTGCAAAGTATTGCCCCGGATCGTGATGTAATCCGAATTCAGCACGACAATCCCGGTGGCGTTGTAGGAAAGGCGGTTTTTTTCAACATGGGAATTCGGCGAAAAAATGAAATGCATGCCATAACGGCTGCCGCGGATGGAATTACCGGAGACGTGGTTGTTCGGCGAATTCATCAGGGTAAAGTCGCGCGTATCGGCGATGTCATTATCCTCGATACGGTTGCCAATGCTGTTCCAGAGGCGGACCGACTCGCCGCGCATGGACAACTCTGCAGCCTTGGAACGTATGTGATTGCGGCGCACCAGATTGTGGTTCGACTGTTTGAGCACGATGCCGAAAAGCGCATCTTCAATCACGTTATCCTCGATCCGGTTGCTGTCACCCTCAATCGCAATTCCCGAATCCATCTGATCGTGCGAATTTCCGGTATTTCGAAGAATGAGTCCTCGCACCACGGCATTGCCGGTATTGACTCGCAGGACGGATCTTTTTCCCCCTCCGTCAATGATGGCCTTGCCGCCCCCATCCAGCACGATAGGCCTGGAAAGCGTCACCGGGCCGGCGTGGACTCCGGGAGAAAGACGCAGGGTGCCGCCAGGCGATGTCGCATCCACGAGCGACTGTAGCGATGGCTGACTGAGAACGGGAAAAGGGTGCGCCAGGAGGAAAAACAGAACTAAACAGAAAACGCGCCGCTTCATGACAACGCAGCCGATTAGCAGAACCGGCAAGCGGGGAGCAGCGGCAGCAGGTGTGTAGCCTTCAATTGCATGCATGGATTTGAATCATGGAACCACTCGGTTGCACTGCGGTAAGCGAGATCTCAGCAATCGCTCATGATGACATTGCACCGGCCAGCCTGCCTTGATTCGAAACAAGAAAAACATACGCGCCCCACGCAAGAGACAGGCGTCAGCTTGCGTCCCTTTTGGCAACCTTCATCACCTGGTCTTTTTCCCGCTGCCATTCGCGGTCTTTTTCCGCATCGCGCTTGTCATGCTGTTTTTTGCCCTTGGCAAGCCCGATCTCCAACTTGATGCGACCCTTCGAATAATGCATGTCGAGCGGCACCAGCGTGTAGCCAGCGCGCTCCACCTTGCCGATCAGCTTGCTGATTTCCTCATTGTGCAGCAGCAGTTTGCGCGTGCGCACCGGGTCGGGATGCACATGCGTGGAGGCTGTCGGCAAAGGACTGATATGGCAGCCGATGAGAAATATTTCGCCGCTGCGAATGATGACGTAGGACTCCTTCAGGTTCGCGCGCCCGGCGCGTATCGCCTTGACTTCCCAGCCTTCAAGCACCATTCCGGCTTCAAATTTTTCCTCGATGAAAAAATCGTGGAAGGCTTTCTTGTTCTGCGCAATGCTCATGGGGACGTGAATTTCCTCGGTAAATAGGGTATTTTAGCGCTTTATACGTTAGCGCTAAAGTTGCAAATCTAAAGATGGCTCTTGTAGAAAAATCTGTGCTGGTCCTGCACTCGGCACAGCAAATGTTCGACCTGGTGGATGGAGTGGAACTTTACCCGCAATTTCTCCCCTGGTGTGGGGGAACTGACGTGAAGTGGCGCGACGAGGCAAGCACGGTGGCAACAGTCATGATCGACTTTCACCGCATCAAGCAGAGCTTTACCACTGAAAACACCAAGCAGATTCCCTCGCTGATTGAAATGAAACTGCAGGATGGCCCCTTTCGCCACCTCGACGGCAGCTGGCGCTTCATTGCACTCAACGAAAACGCATGCAAGGTCGAATTCAGGCTGCACTATGAATTTTCCAGCAAACTGCTGGAATCCCTGGTCGGTCCGGTATTCAATCACATCACCAGCAATTTTGTGGATGCGTTCGTGGAACGCGCCGAAAAGGTCTACGGTACATCATGAGCGAAGCCATCCAGATCGAAATTACCTATGCCCTGCCACACGATCAGGCCCTGCTCACGCGGAAGCTGCCATCCGGCGTCACCGCCGAGCAGGCGATCCGCGAATCGGGCCTGCTCGAGAAACACCCCGAAATCGACCTCGGCAAGAACAAGATCGGCATCTTCGGCAAACTCGCCAAGCTGGACACCGTGCTGCGCGACAAGGACCGCGTCGAGATCTACCGCCCGCTCATCGCCGACCCCAAGGAAGTGCGCAAGCAGCGCGCCGAGGAAGGCAAGGCGATGAAGAAAGGCGGCGGGGATATTGCTTCGGCCGAGGCCGAATAGCGGTAAAATGGCAGACCTGATTTCAGAAAGAATTGTGTAATGCGAACCGAAGTACATGTGCATGGCAGCCTTTATCTGCGCAAAGGCATCACTCTCTCCCAGATCGAAGCCGGCCTCCGGCAATGGATGGAATATCTGGACGCAGAGAGCATCAGCGAAATGCGCAGTCTGGAACCCAGCGAGCCGGGCGTGAACTACGACCAGTCCGCCCGCGTGCTCGACATCTGCTGGACCGGAGAAGTCGGGCGCACTTTCCAGCGCAGCCTGCAGGCCACCCTGGCCGACATGGGTCCGTTGCTGGAACATGCCTCCGAAGTCGAACTCACTTTCTACCACGAAGACGGTCGCGACGAATTCCAGCTCCTGTTTGCCGGCCCCAGCGCCGAAGCCATCCACCAGGTCCAGCGCCGGCTCATGCTGACGGACGTTACCGGTCTGCTCTCGCGCCATTTCGGCCCGGAAGAAGTCAAACGCGTCGAAACCCTGGTCAACGAACTATTTGATCGCGACTGGGAACAGAAAAGCGCACAAGCCGAAACGGATTTCCAGCCCTCAGGCAGCCTGATCCAGTTTCGCGGCAAGAAGCACCTGCATTAGGGCGCCAGACACGCCAGTTCGCGCTCGATGGAAGCCGCGTCGAGCCGCTCGTAATCTTCCCGGTTGAAGGTAATGATGCCGCCCGCCAGTTCATGCCAGGTAAAACCGCTGGTCCAGGCAGGCTGCGGGTAAGTCCCCTGTTTGCGGCGCGGGAAAAGGTACATGCGGCCCGCAGCGTAAAGCAGGTTGTAGGGGGTTTCATCCTCATGCAGCTGGTGAATCCCAGTCCAGGCTGACTTCGCATCGGAAAAGACCAGACAGGCCGCAGGATAAGGCTTTTCCCCGCCATTGTGACGCCACGCCGGCGCCATCACCGGAAACCCTTCCGGCTTGATGAACATCTGGAAATGCAGGTGGTTCACCGAGGCGAACGCGCCCAGCGAATTGTAGCCGAAACCCACGCCTTCCAGCGTCTGCGCCAGCGCTGCGGTGGCTTCCCAGAGATAGAAATGGTGCGCCTCGGTCAGGTACTGCGGCAGGCAGCTGTCCCGCTCCGGCACCAACAGGCCGTGGAAATCGACAAACGGGTATTTGTTGTAATACAGCGTGGCATGTCGGCCAAGCAATTCGCCGGCCCAGAACGCCTCCTTCTGCATGAAGCCCTTGTTGAAATGGAACCCGGCCTCGTCAAAAGGGGCGCGCAGACGCTCCGGCACACGTGAAGTAATGCGCTTGGGGCGAAACGAGCGCAGGTGGTTGAACTGCAACTCCCATAACCCCTCCTGCCGCTTAGCGGTCGGCTGAAGCCGGTCCAGCCCGACAGCGTGGATCTTGAGAAACACCAGCAGGTCTTCCTCCACGGCCTGGATCTCGCGGCCCTGCTGCAGGGCCTGCACATACTCGTCTCTCAGGACAGCGTAGAGCTGCGACAATCCGTCAGAGGCAGCTGCGTAAAGGCGCTGATCGAAGGTTGCATTGGCGCATACCAGGATAAACGGCCCCAGGCCGCCTTTTTTCAGCAACCCGTCCAGACCGGCGGAAAAGACCGTACTAAAGGCCGCGCTGGAAGCAAAGAGGGATTCTTCATTCGAAATCACAGCGGATATTCTCCAGTCACAAAAGCTTACTCCGCCGCCAGCATGTGTTCGGTCAAACGCGCCCAGTAGCTGGCGCCCAGCACCAGCACTTCATCGTTGAAGTCGTAATGCGGGTTGTGCAGCATGCAGCCGCCCTCCCCCATGCCATTGCCGATCCAGACGTAGCAGCCGGGCCTTTCCTGCAGCATGAAGGAAAAATCCTCCGCGCCCATGGAAGGACGCATGTCGGTGCGCACGCTTTCATTGCCTACCAGCCCGGCCGCGATGTTGCGGCAGATTTCCGACTCATTCACCGAGTTGATGGTAGCCGGATAACCACGCCGGTAGTCTAGTGCGACCTGCACCCCGAAACCCGCCGCGACGCCGCTGCAGATGCGCTCCATGGCCGCTTCGACGCGATCCTGCACCTCGGGGCGGAAAGCGCGCACCGTCCCGCCCAGCGTGGCATGGTCGGGGATCACGTTGTAGGCATCACCGGCATGGAAACGGGTCACGCTCAGTACCGCCGCATCGAGCGGGTCGAGCGTGCGGCTGACGATGGTCTGCAATGCCTGCACCAGCGCGCTGCCAGCCGCAACCGGATCGGCGCCCTGGTGGGGCATGGCCGCATGAGCGCCGTGTCCCTTGATGACGATATCGAACTGGTCCGCCGAGGCCATCATCGGTCCCGGCATGATAGCGAACTGCCCGGCTGGCAGCCCCGGCCAGTTGTGCATGCCGAACACCGCCTGCATGGGGAAGCGTTCGAACAGCCCCTCTTCGATCATCACCCGGGCGCCGCCCTCACCCTCCTCGGCAGGCTGGAAGATGAAATACACCGTGCCGTCGAAATTGCCCGTGGCGGCCAGATATTCCGCCGCCCCCAGCAGCATGGCGGTATGCCCGTCATGACCGCAGGCGTGCATCTTGCCATCGAAATGGGAGCGATGCGGGAAAGGGTTCTGCTCATGGATCGGCAAGGCATCCATGTCGGCGCGCAAGCCGATGGCCCGGCTACTGGTGCCGGAACGCAACACGCCCACCACGCCAGTCTCGGCGATGCCGCGATGCACTTCAATGCCGGCGGCGGAAAGCACCTCCACCACCATGGCGCTGGTGCGCTGCTCCTCGAATGCGGTTTCGGGGTGAGCGTGAATATCCCGCCGCAAGGCAACGAGACGTTCCTGGTTCTGCTTGATATGGGACAGGACTGACATGGTGGCGCTCTCTGACGAAATGCATCAATGACGCCACGATAACACTCAGCAGCCGCCTCTGAAAGAGAGAGGCGGCTGGAATGTGTTACAGAAGAAAGGGCTTAATCACGGAAAGCTTCGACCTGGATGGCGATTTTCACTTCATCGCCGACAGCCGGCACATACTTGGTCATGCCGAACTCGGAGCGCTTGATCACCGTCGTGGCATTGGCGCCGCACATGGCCTTCTTGTTCATCGGGTGCGGCGCGCACTTGAAGTGATCAATCGTCAGATGAACCGGTTTGGTCACGCCCAGCAGGGTGAAATCCCCATCGGCCCCGGCCAGCTTGTCCCCGTCGAACTTAAGCGATTTTGATTTGAAAGTGATGGCCGGATACTTGGCGGTATCGAAAAACTCCTCGCCCTGCATGTGCTTTTCCAGTTCCGCCAGGCCGGTGTCGAGGCTGGTGGCGTCGATACTGATATCGATGCTGCCGGATTTAGCCGCCGTATCCAGCATGATGGTGCCGCTGGTCTTGTTGAAGCGGCCGCGCTGGATTGAGAAACCCAGGTGGCTGACTTCAAAACTCGGGAAAGTATGGCGCGCATCAATGGTGTAGGTATCCGCAGCAAAGGCAGATGTACTCAGGGTGCTGGCAATGGCAAAGGCAATCAGTGCTTTTTTCATGGTGTTCTCCTGTTGGCGGGTTGGAGCTACTTGCGGGTGGGGCTTAGTACAAAATGAAACTTGATCTGAACTTCGTCGGCGACCACCGAGGTATCGCTCCAGATACCGGAGCCGATGCCGTAATCCAGGCGCTTGAGCTGGAAACTGCCATCCACGGTGAGGATGTCCTTTTCCTGCCGCAGCGTGAAGGGCGCGCGCACTTCCAGCGCCTTGCCCCTGATGCTCAACTTTCCGCCGGTTTCAAAGCGACCGCCGCCCAGCGACTTGACTGAAGTCGAGCTGAAGACGGCCCTGGGAAAATCGCGCACATTGAACCAGCTCCTGCCTTTGACCTCTTCATTGGCTTCCTCGCTGCCGGCATCGATGCTGGCCAGGTCGATTTCGATCTGGGCGCGACCGGCCTCCGGCCTGGCCGGATCAAGGACAATCTGCGCGGTGAATTTCCTGAACGCGCCCTCAACCGGCACATTCATTTGTTTGGAGACAAAGGCAATCGAGCTTTTTTCTGCCAGAAGCGTGCCAAATTCAGCACCATGGGCGACACCTGATGCCAAGAGAACCAGAAGGGAAAGCAATCGCATCATTTTGAATCTCCTCGATCGAGAAAAGGCAGCATGCGGGCGAGAATGCCATCACGCTCGATGAAATGGTGCCTGAGCGCAGCAGCAACATGCGCCAGCAGCATCACCAGCAGCGTCATGTTGAGCACCTCGTGCACCTCCCGCAGCAGATCGCCCAGGGCCTTGTCCTTGCCGATCAGGTCGGGCAGCGGCAGCACACCCAGATAAACGGTCTGGAAGCCCTTGGCCGAACTCATCAGCCAGCCCGACAGGGGAATGGCAAACAGCAGCAGGTAGAGCACAAGATGCAGGCCGTTCGCGGCATGGCGCTGCCACAGCGGCATGCCGTCCGGCAGCGGGGGCGGCTTGTGACCCAGCCGCCAGGCCAGACGCAGCAGGAGCAGCAGGAAAACCGTCACCCCCAGCCACTTGTGGTAGCTGATCAGCTTGAGCTTGAGCGGGGAAAGCGCCAGATCCGCCATGTAAACGCCGAGCGGGAACAAAGCCACGATCAGCAGCGCGGTAAGCCAGTGCAAAGCGATGGCAGTATGAGTGTAGCGATCCGGAATCATGCCTGCTCCTTGCCAGCACGCGCCGCCTGGAAAGCGCCACGCAGACGGCTCAGGCTGGTTTCAATGGAGACCAGTTCCTGTGGCGAAAGTTCGCTGAAGGCCAGCGCCATATAGGCCAGATGCTCGGGAAAAACGCGCGCAAACAGGGCCTCGCCCTGCGAAGTCAGTTGCACGATCTGGCTGCGCCCGTCGCTGGGCGACGCAATCCGCTGCACCAGTTTTTTGTCAGTGAGACGATCCACCACGCCGGTGAGCGTGCCCTTGGTGATCAGGGTTTTTTCGCCCAGCTCCTTGAGTGGCATGCCAGGCGTGTTGCCAAGCGTGGCAATGATGTCGAATTGCGGCGGCGTCAGGTCCAGGCTGCGGATGTGTATAGACGAGTAAGCCTCGAAAGCCTGGTAGGCCTCGGCCAGTTCACGCAGGACCGGCAGAAATGGGGCATGAGGCATGGATGTTCCATCTGGTTCTAGTTAGAACCATGTTAGTTCTAACTAGAACCAGATGTCAACATCTTTGGCCGGGATCAACGCTTTGCGCCGAGCCCCTCTGCACCCAGCGTGCCCGAAAGATCGCTCAGATATTGCGAGCTTGCCACATAGGCCTGCTCTTGCCGGGCCTTTACGAGCAGTTGCGCATATTGCCCGCGCTCGGATTCCGTGAGCAGGTTCTGGCGTTCGAGGAAGCGTTGCAGATTTTCTTCGTGCCGCTGCCATAACGCCATGTCGCGTTGCTGCTTGATGACGAGGCGTTCCCGATACCAGTCGCTGGCCAGCAGCGCGTCGCGCGTAAACATGGCGCGGATTTCCGGATGGCGCACATCCTTGCCCTCGTAGCTCCCCGTCGCCATGATGTAGAGAATAGCCTTGAGCGGCGGACAGGCATCATTGACCGCTCCGTCGTCGAGATAGTTCTGCGCTACCCGGCGTTGCGCTTCGACGATATTGTCCACGCCATCCGCAAAAGACTCCAGATCCTGGCTCTCCGGCCGGAGCATGGCTTCGTCGAACACCGCCATCGGGTTATCGAAGATCTTGCCGAAGTTGGCATGCGCAAAACGGCTGGTGATACGGTAGCCGAGGCGGCTGGCAAGAATCTGGCGGCCCTGGTAATCGAAATCCGTGAGCGGCTCAAGGTAGCCGCGTTCGATCATGAGTTTCGGGTCGCGCTCGCGCACCGCCATGCGGCACCACAGTTCCGGGATCAGCAGGCTGATGTCGTGATCCACGCGCCGGTTGGGGCCGATATGCCCGGCCGCCGTGGAAAAACCATCGTAGCCGCTGATGATGTAGGAGACCAGGGCACTGTTCAGGTCTGCCGTCGCGCGCAAGGCATTGAATGGCCCCTTGGTCAGCGCGCCCTCCGATCCGGCGCCGGTGGTCGAGGGAGATTTTCCAGTCAGGCTAGCGATAAAATCCATGAACAGCTCGGGCAGTTCCTGGAAATGGATGGGATTGTAAACCGCGAGCGAGCGGATGCCGTGCACCCGATCCGGCGGATTGTTGCGACGCCCGGGCAGGACCGCATTGACCGGAAAATGCACGGCTTCGGACAAGGGAACACGCCGGTACAGCCTGGCGCCCATCTCGGCAATATAGCGGTCGCGCGGGTTGACCAGATCAGGGCGGCGCTGCAGGTAACGCACATTGGCAGAAGGCTTGCCATCCACCACTCGCGGATGCGCGGAGGAAACGAAGTAGTGGTCAGCCGGCGCCCTGCTGGCCGCCTCTGCCAGCTGCTTCATGGGGAGGCTGAAAAGTTCGAGACCGATGGCGTCTTCCACCAGTTCCTGGGCATCTGCGGTGGTCAGGGGTTCGAAGTTGGAAATGAAATTATCCGGCCCGGCCAGGTCCGCCTCGGCCTGCAGATCGAGGCCGCGGTGGATCGCATCATCCGGCCGCTGGAACAGGCGCAACTCGCAGTTGGCCGCCAGCTTGACGCTGTGGTTGGCATAATCCGGATTCAGATGGTTCAGCCGGGCAGCGGGCACGGTGATGGATGCCGTGATGTCGTCTTCGGTCTGGATTTTTCCTGCGCCGATAAAATCCTGGCGCAGCTTGTACATACGCCAGGAACCGTCCGGCTCCACCCCGACGCGCAGAAAACTCGCCATCAGTCGCCGGCCATTGTATTTGAGTTCATGCCCCGGATAGCCGTTCACCATGTCGACCGAGAAATACTTAAGCCAGGCAGCGCCCCACTCCGGCCGATAAAAACGTTTGATCACGAATACCAGCGCGCGGATGTGCTGCGGAATACTTTCCAGCCACTGATTGTATTGCTCGGTGTATTCGCTTCCGGAGGCGGTCAGCAACTTGATGACAGAGCCGAGCGTCCGCTCCTCGCTCAGCAGCGAGCGGCTGTCGCGGGCCTGCGACGGATTGCGGAAACGGCCTGAATAATCCTTGTCGAAAATCTCCTGAACCTGCGCCAGATCATCATGCAGATCGCGCACGTAAAACGGCCCGGAAAGGATGGTGCCGACGATGGATTTCGAAATCTCCGACTTGCCCCCGCCCGAAACCGTGCTCGGCTTGTGCACGAAAGTTCCTTCTGCGTCGGTCCCGATCAGCCGCCAGGTGGGCGCATGGGGGTGTTTTTCCATGTGCACCTTGTAACCGCAAGGATGAATGTAAGTTTTTCCGGCAAGCAGCTTGATGGTCTGCATTTCGCCGTTGCGCGGCCATTGGATGCTTTGATCGAGCAGATGCATGGTCGCATCTTCCGGCACGTAGATGATGTCTGCGAAGCGCTTGTCAACGCCATAGCCCTCTTCCCTGACATGCATGACATCACCGAACAGGGATACCAGGCTGTCGAAATTATGTCCATCCGTACGAATCCGGCTATCGGGGCGGAATACCTCGCCAAGATTGAAGCGGGGAAAAGCCAGCGCGCCGCCCGAGTGTTCTTCCTCGCAGCCGCCGAACAGGTTGGCTGCATAGCTGATCTGCGATTTGACTTCTTTTTTGCTGTAGCCGAAATAGTTGTCCGCAATCAGGGTCACGATCACGCCGCTCATATCGCGGCAGGTGATCTTGAAGGGCTGGCCGCTGTTGTAGAGTTCGCTCTCTTCGCGCCAGCACATGCCGTCGCGACGCTGACGCTCGCTGGCCTGGTCCCAGTGCGGCAGGCCCAGGTCAATCTTTTTCAGTCGCACCAGATGCGGCGCCAGAATGACGCAGCCGGTGTGTCCCGTCCAGTGCAGCACATCGAGAGCAGCATCGTTCTCTGGCAGGCAGGGGTTGCCGCCGTTGCCGAAAATGCGTTCCACGAAATCCAGGTTCGAAACCAGGCTGCCGGGAGCGAAGAAGCGCGTTTCCATGGTCTTTTCCGGGCTGATGCCGGGCACTTCCGGTGCCACCAGGGGACGCAGCAGCAAGGACACCCAGCTCTCCGCCTGTTGCGCCTGGGCGCTGGTGAAAGGCAGGCGCAGCGTATCGCCGGGAGGATTGAGCGCAGACGACAGCAAGCCGGCAAAGGCTTTTACAGGAACCGCATTCTTGTCCGCAGGAATCGGCAGACCGCCTTCGACAATGTGAAACACGCCCTTGGTAGTGCGCCGGTCGTTGCGCGGATTGTGCAACACGCCCTGCATCAGGCGGTAGGAGTCAACGAATTCGGCGCTGAAATGCTGGCCGGATACCGGCAGGGAGAGTTCGCGCGCAAGGTGAGGCCGGTCCAGCACGAAGCTTGCGCCCGGCAATGCAATTTCGCTCTCGACGCCGTTCTGGCGGAGATAGGCATTGAGGAAATTCTGGATGCGCTGATCCGCCGGACAGCGGTAATCCGCCAGCAGACGCTTCTGGTGCTGGTAGCTGCGCAGCAGATCGGCTGCAATATGCAAGGGCGACAGGGCGTCAATCCCCTGCGGAGTGGGCAGGCCAAGCGCCGCAAGATGAAGATTGATATGCTGAATCAGCTCCATCCGTTCATCCGTCGCATCATCCAGGCTCTGGTGGCCTTTTAATACCGCACTCATGGTTTCTCCCCGAGCAAAATTTTCAAATTACAAAACGGGGGTCACCCACGTTCCATTAGCAAAAACAGTTCTTGTACTATTGCGCAAACCAGACATTTTCGCAGCTTGAGTGAAACATCTACATCAAAATTTTTTAGATCTCCATAGAAATCGGCATGCAATGGCTGATCGCCCTCGATCTTGCGAGTTCATCCGGCAAGCACTCCAGGGCGCCAAGCAGCACCTGGATGGGTTCTTCATGGGATACCACCAAAATGCGCTGCTGCGGGATTTCGCGCAGCCGATCCAGAAATTTCAGCAGGCGCGATTTCATTTCTTCAAATGACTCACAACCCGGCACCACGGCACGCAGGCGATCCGGCACCTGAGCACGGTGCCATGCAGCGCATGGCAAGCCCTCGAAGGCGAATGCACCGGTTTCGTTGATCAGGCGATCAACAACAACAGGCACGCCGAAAGCCTGATTGATGATTTCCGCCGTCTGGCGCGCGCGCGGAAGTTCGGAGCAATAGATCGCTTCAATCCCGGCCGATGCCAGCGCCGCACGGCAGCAGGTCGCCTGCTCGCGACCAGTTACGGTCAGGTCATTCTTCACTTCGGGGTGACTGTTGACCCGATCCAGCAGGTTGTACCCGGCTTCGCCATGCCTGACGAAAAAAAGCGTCTTGCCGGGCAAATCAGAAATCAAGCGGCAGATAGAAGAACACGAAGCGGCCCGCCTCGATGTCTACCATCAGCGTGGCACCGCGATACAGGGCGTAATCGACATAGCCCGGCACGGCACTGCCCTGATGGCATTCACCGGCGTGCTGCGGCGACTCGAAGTCGCGGTCGCGGTCATACCACGAAAGCAGCATGCATTCGCCCAGCCGGGCGCGTGATTCGGTCTCGGCAAGGCGCATCGCCGCCAGATAATCTGCAAGCGGTGGCAGCGGAGCGAGCTTCACTATCGTGACGCCTGAAAAATCCGCGGCAGCAGGCACGTCGCAGGCGCTCGACACGAGTTTTCGAGTGTCGCTCAAGCGCGTGCAGGCTCCAGCGAAGCATCCAGATTGAGGTCGTCGCAATATTCGAAAAAGTCGTCGCGCAGCTTGGCGATGGCGGTCCCGCCCGGCACGCCCACCGTCATATGCACGGCGAACATCGGGCTGCCGGTATGGGGTGCGGGATAGCTGTCGGTTTCCAGTTCCTCGATATTGATGCCGTTGGCGGCAAAAAATCGCGCCAGCTTATGCACGATGCCGGGGTGGTCGAGCGCGACCACTTCCACCAGGTAGGGGACAACAGGGGCATGCCGCTCGCGCTCCCGGGTCCATTTGTGAATGATGGCCAGACCAAGCTCTTCTCCCAGCGGCGCAAGCCTGCTCTCCAGTGCAACCAACGCCTCCTGGCTGCCGGTAACGCGCATCATCAGGGCGAATTGCCCGCCCAGCACGCCCATGCGGCTCTGCTCGATATTGCAGCCGCTGGCGGTGATCTGGCTGGTGAGTTTTTCCACCAGTCCGACCCGGTCTTCGCCGGAAGCTGTGATCGCCAGACATTCGTTGGTGTTTGGAGTGGTCATGAGGGTTTTCCGTGCAAATGAGGGATGTGTTCAGTATAAATGGGAAAACTGCGGAAAAAAAAGGGCTTGCGCCTGTTCAGTTCTGGCAAGATTCATACATTACTGCTGTCTGTTCCACCAATCGTCAGCCGCACTCTCACGCCACCCCTTGCTCACCCGCGACACGAGCCAGCCGACATAAAACAAGGCCTCGAACATCAGGAACAGCCCCCCCCACAGCAGCACGCTCCCCGGTGAATAATCGCCCCCCCCCCCCACCCCCCAGGCCCGGGTAGGATTGATCCAGGAAATCACCAGCGGCCCGACCAGCGGCCCCAGCAGGCAAGCCAGCGCAACCAGCACCAGCATGTCGCGCAGCAGTTGTCGCCGGTTCGGCAGGAAATTCACAGGAAATTCATCGGGGATTTTTCAGTATCGGTCGGGGTCATTGGCTATTTTCCGAGATCCAGAAAGGGTTTGATGGAGAAATACAGAATCGCGGCAATCACCGCTGCATAGGCAAAAAAGCGCAGCGGGTTTTCCTGAATCACATCGATCAGGGTGCGCTGTTTGCCTTCGCGGCACAAAGCTTCGTACTCAGCCCTTGCCTGAGTCTGGCGCTCGCTCTGGTAGCCCGCGATCAGCGCCTTTGCCTCATCCAGCCGGGAATCGTCCGGCAGCCAGATGGCCGCCGAGAAGATACCCCAGTTACCCGCAGACGTTTCACTGAACTCCACGCCATTGGCTTTCAGCAAGGCGCGCACATCCTCCGCCTCGTCGTCGGGCACGCCATTCAGGGGGAAAAGTTTAACTGCCATGGTATGGAGCGGAGTATCAGGAGGCAGCCAGCACGGAGATGCGCACATCCCCCAGCGTGACCACCTGGCCCGCGCGAATCTTGCAGGTCTTGCGCAACTCGATTTTGCCGTCCACCGAGACTTCTCCGGCTGCAACCAGCTGCTTTCCCATGCCGCCGCTGTCGCAGGCCCCGGTCAGCTTGAGCAGGTTGTCGAGCTCGACAAATTCGCGGGTCAGGGTAAATTCGTGTTCTTGCATGGAGTCCTTGAGTTCATGTTGGTTAAAGCTTGTGCATCTTATCATTCCAGCAACGGCTTCGCCGTGTCAGGGATGTTAAAATGCCCGGACATCAGCACCCATCAGGATATTGCAGTGAACTTCATCATTCCCGAAATCAAGCCCGAACAATCCATAGAGCTGTTGAAAGAGCTGCATATCCTGACGCGCGACGGCAAGCTCAACCAGGACAGCCGGCGCAAGCTGAAACAGGTGTACCACCTGTTCAATTTTATCGAGCCCTTGCTGAACGAAGTCCTGGCGGAGAATGAAAACTTGACCCTGACCGATCACGGCGCAGGAAAATCCTATCTCGGCTTCATTATTTACGACCTGTTTTTCAAGGCCAGGCAGACTGGCCACATCTACGGCATCGAAACCCGCGAGGAGCTGGTTGCAAAGTCGCGTGAGCTGGCCGAGCGCCTGGGCTTCGGGCGCATGTCATTCCTCAATCTCTCGGTTGAAGATTCCATTCATTCCACAGAGTTGCCGGAAAAAATCGATGTCGTCACCGCGCTGCACGCCTGCAATACCGCCACCGACGACGCGATCAAATTCGCCCTCAGCAAGCAGGCCAGATTCATCGTGCTGGCACCCTGCTGCCAGGCCGAAGTCGCAGCGCTGATGCGCAAGAACAAGAACCAGTCCTTTTCCAGAACGCCGCTCTCCGAAATCTGGCGCCACCCCATTCACACCCGCGAATTCGGCAGCATGATCACCAATGTGCTGCGCTGCCTGTTGCTCGAGTCGCATGGCTACCAGGTCACGGTGACCGAGCTGGTCGGCTGGGAACATTCGATGAAAAACGAGCTGATTGTCGCCCGCCATACCGGGGCAACAAGAAAAAATGCCCGGGAACGGCTGGAACAAATTCTGCATGAGCTGAATCTGGAGGAATTAAGGAGCCGCTTCGTTTACTGATGCGAAGTTGCACTTTTCAAACCCAATTCTCAACACCTAAGGTTTTCAACATGAGCGAAGTCAAACACGGAGCACGTTTCTGGATCGGCAACGGCCTTCTGGCCCTGGCACTTACCTCACTGCTCTTCATGGCCCCCTTGTCCGAAAGCCTTGGGGTGTGGGCCATGGTGCTGTGGATGATACTGGCCGCAGTGGGCATGTACTTTCTGATGACGGACAAGGGCGGGGAGCCGGGGATGCCGGAATAGCTAAAAGCTATTCCGGGAAAACCTCGCGATATGCGTGCCTGCTGGCATAAGCCAGCACCGGAAAAACCACCGGAAACAATGGCAGCAAAAGCAGCATCGCCGCAAACATCGCCACCGACAGAACCACAGCCCAGCCCAGCATTGCCGGAAAGCTGGAAAACACGGCCCGCACACTCGCGCTCACCGCGCCCGCCAGATTTGCACGCCGATAGAACAGCAACGGCACGGCAAAGGCGGAAGTGGTGTAGATGATGAATGCCAGCAGCGTACCCATCAAGCCGCTGAAGAAAAGATAAGGCCAGGTATCGCCTTCCCCGGCCAGGCCAGCGAAAAACTCCGGCAGACCCATATCTTTCGTCACACCAAAATACAGGCCATAAACCACGCCGGCATCCGTCAGCCAGATCAGGAACAGGAACATTTCAACCAGCGCCACCACCCATAACGCTGGCGGAGCCAGCCGGAATCCGGCGAAAAAATGCCCCACGCTCACCTGTTCTCCACGCTCCAGGTGATCGGACACATTGAAGAAACCGCACAGCAAAGCCGGCCCAATCAGCATGAACCCGCCCGCAATCGCCACTACCAGCGGCGACAGCCCAGCCGTCACCACAGCAAAGAATTGCATGAATCCGAGCACCGCAAAGATGCCTGCATAAGCCGCGCTCAAGCCCCAGGCCTGCAAGAAAGTCTGCCATCCCGCCCTCACCCAGCCGACCAGGCTGGAGAGATTTACTGCGTTTGGTGCAAGCGCGCTCATGAGGCCTCCTCTCAATCAGATTCAAAACACATGGAAGGCGCCAGCGGCACTTCTCCCCTATTCCTTCAGGTAAGTCAGCAAATCCATGTAATCCTGCTGGTTGCCTGCCACGAAACCGTTTACTCCCATGGACTTGAGGATTGCCTCGCCCTCCGGCATATCGTTAAGCTTGATGATCGCCTCGCGCACTTTGGCTACCGTATCCGCACTGAGATTGGGAGAAGCGATAAGGCTCCAGTAGGGCAGCGGCTTGCTCCTCCACAGGAAGCGATGGCCATTGTCTTCCCAACCCTTGGAGACCTTGGAATAGGAGATCACGACACCCGCATCCACCAGTTTCTGCTCCACAGAATAGCCCACCGCCTCCTGGGTGCGGGCGAAGCGAATGCTCTGAGTCTCCGGCTTGAGCCCGGCTTCCTTGAGCATGGCGAGGCCAACATGGGACGGATAGGCATTCTCGTCCGGCATCATGATGGATTTGCCGGCAAGATCGGCGGGTTTCTTGAGGGCAGAGTCCTTGTGTACGATGAAGGAGGTGATCGCTTCACCCTTGACGGCCGCAACCAGCACGTACTTTTGATCGCGCATGGCAGCTGCGGAAATATGGGATGGACGCACCATCAGGAGATCAAAACGGCCTGCCTGCAGGTTTTTCTTGAGACTTTTCAGATCCGACGCTGATTCCAGCTTGACCTGCTTCTTCACGATACCGCTGAGATAGTCGGTAAAAGGCCGATATTTGCTCTGGCGCTGCTGGAAATCCGCACTGCCTGAACTGCCCTCATTCACCCCCAGCAACAAGCTACTTTCACTTGCCAGCGCGCCATGGGAAACAAGAAACAGCAAACACATCAACAGCCAACGCAACATATCACCCCACGAACCATCTTATTGTTTTAACAATGAAAAAAGACTTAAGCCACCTTCCCGCAGTGGAGCGGCGCCATACTACATTGTGCTGAGCAACTGCGCCACGCAAATAAAAATACTTGAACTTACCTTGCGAGGCGAAACCGATTTGGCGAAAAGCCTTCCCGGAAATAAAAAAGGCGCAGGAAACTGCGCCTTTTCACCTTATCCGCTACAGCACTCGCCCAGCCCTTCGTCTTTCAATCTCGCAACCGCTTCCGCTGGCGAAACGCCCATGCCGAAGCACTGCTCGATCAGCTCGTGGGACGGCCCTTCACCAAGCATGCCAATCTTGAACACATGTCGATACCAGTGATCGAAAATCTTTCCCCACTGCTCACGGGACATTGATTCCAGGCTCATCTCCACTACCTCCCTATGGTTGGAAGAAGCATAGTATTACAGAAAAACGTGCTTGTTGTTAATCCCAGGAAAGTGCGCCGCCGGTCTGATACTCCGTGACACGCGTTTCGAAGAAATTTTTCTCTTTCTTCAGGTCGATCATCTCGCTCATCCACGGGAACGGGTTGGTCGCTCCGGCGTACTGCTCGTCCAGCCCGATCTGCTGGCAGCGGCGGTTGGCGATGAAGCGCAGATATTCCTTGAACTGGGCGGCATTGAGGCCCAGTACGCCGCGCGGCATGGTGTCTTCGGCATAGCGGTATTCCAGCTCCACGCCCTTCCGGATCAGGCCGGTGATTTCGTTGCGGAATTCGGCCGTCCACAGGCCGGGGTTTTCCAGCTTGATGGTGTTGATCAGGTCGACGCCGAAATTCAGATGCATGGATTCGTCGCGCAATATGTACTGGTACTGCTCGGCAGCGCCGGTCATCTTGTTCTGGCGGCCCAGGGCGAGAATTTGCACGAAGCCGACATAGAAGAAAATACCTTCCATGATGCAGGCGAACACGATCAGGGACTTGAGCAGTTTCTGGTCGTCTTCGGGGGTGCCGGTCTTGAATTCCGGGTTGGTCAGGGTGTCGATGAAGGGAATGAGAAACTCATCCTTGTCGCGGATAGACTGAATTTCATGGTACATGTTGAAGACTTCGCTCTCGTCCAGCCCCAGGCTTTCCACGATGTACTGGTAGGCATGGGTGTGGATGGCTTCCTCGAAGGCCTGGCGCAGCAGGTACTGGCGGCATTCCGGCGCGGTGATGTGGCGGTAGGTGCCGAGCACGATGTTGTTGGCGGCCAGGGAGTCGGCGGTGGTGAAGAAACCCAGGTTGCGCAGCACGATGCGGCGCTCGTCCTCGGTCAGGCCGTTGGGATCTTTCCAGGTGGCGATGTCGCGGCTCATGTTCACTTCCTGCGGCATCCAGTGGTTGGCGCAGCCGGCAAGGTATTTTTCCCAGGCCCACTTGTACTTGAACGGCACCAGCTGGTTCACGTCGGCTGTACCGTTGATAACGCGCTTGTCCTCGGCACGCACCCGGCGCAGGTTGTTGATGCCGGTCAGGGCGCTGGAATGCGTTTCCTGAGCCGAGGGTGCGGGCGGGGCATCGTTAAAGCGGGCAGGCTGGGCAAACAGGTCCGGGGTGTGGTCTTCTTCAAAATTCAGCATTTTATTTTGGTCTCCTTTTGCTATCACCAGTCAGGACCGGATTTCGGCTGATGGCTGAATGCTGATAGCTGTTTTCTACTGGCAGGCTTCGCATTCTTCGAAACCGTCATCGCCCGGGCGCATGGTACAAGCCTTGCCGACCACTTCCGGCTCCGGCAGATTCATTGCGCCCATGGCACTGCTCATGCCCCCCGAGATCGGTACCGCATTGAGCTCGCCGCCCTTGCCGGTGGATTTCTCGGCGCTGGTGGCGCCCAGAGTGCGCAGGTAATAGGTGGTCTTGAGGCCGCGCAGCCAGGCCAGCTTGTAGGTTTCGTCGAGCGTCTTGCCGGAAGCGCCGGCCATGTAGATATTCAGGCTCTGCGCCTGATCAATCCACTTCTGGCGGCGCGAGGCAGCTTCCACCAGCCATTTCGGCTCCACTTCGAAGGCAGTGGCGTAGAGCTGGCGCAGTTCCGCCGGAACCCTGTCAATCTTGGACAGCGAACCATCGAAATATTTCAGGTCGCCAATCATCACCTCGTCCCACATCCCCAGCTGCTTCAGGTCGCGCACCAGGTACTGGTTGGCCACGGTGAATTCGCCCGAGAGGTTGGATTTCACGTAGATGTTCTGATAGGTCGGCTCGATCGAGGCGGACACGCCGACGATGTTGGCGATGGTCGCGGTCGGCGCGATGGCCAGGCAGTTGGAGTTGCGCATGCCGTGCTTCTTGATGCGGGTGCGCAGCTTGTCCCAGTCCAGGGTGGCGGACTGATCCACTTCCAGGTAACCACCGCGCTGCTCCAGCAGCAGCTTGTTGCTGTCGTGCGGCAGGATGCCCTTGTCCCACAGACTGCCGGGGAAACTGCTGTAGCGGCCGCGCTCCTGGGCCAGCTCGCTGGAAGCCCAGTAGGCGTAATAGGCCACCGCTTCCATGGAGCGATCGGCGAATTCCACCGCGGTCTCGGAGGCGTAAGGAATGCGCATGTTCAACAGGCAGTCCTGGAAGCCCATGATGCCCATGCCCACCGGACGGTGCTTGAGGTTGGCATTACGCGCCTTGCCCACGGTGTAGAAATTGACATCCACCACGTTGTCCAGCATGCGCATCGCTGTGCCGATGGTGCGCTTGAGCTTATCGTGATCCAGCTGGCCGTCTTTCAGGTGGTTCACCAGGTTTACGGAGCCCAGGTTGCAAACCGCGATTTCATGCTCGTTAGTGTTGAGCGTGATCTCGGTGCACAGGTTGGAGCTGTGTACCACGCCCACGTGCTGCTGCGGGCTGCGCACGTTGCACGGGTCCTTGAAGGTAATCCAGGGATGGCCGGTTTCGAACAGCATGGAGAGCATCTTGCGCCACAATTGCAGCGCCGGAAGCTTCCTGAACAGCTTGATCTCGCCGCGCGCGGCCCTGTCTTCATAGGCGGTGTAGGCAGCCTCGAAATCCATACCGAAGCGGTCGTGCAGGTCGGGCACGTCGTTGGGCGAGAACAGCGTCCAGTCCTTGTTCTCCATCACACGCTTCATGAACAGGTCGGGAATCCAGTTGGAGGTGTTCATGTCATGGGTGCGGCGGCGGTCGTCGCCGGTATTCTTGCGCAGCTCCAGGAACTCTTCCATGTCCAGGTGCCAGGTTTCCAGGTAGGCGCATACTGCGCCCTTGCGCTTGCCACCCTGGTTCACCGCCACGGCGGTGTCGTTGACCACCTTGAGGAAGGGGATCACGCCCTGCGACTTGCCGTTGGTTCCCTTGATGCGGGCGCCGAGGGCGCGCACATTGGTCCAGTCGTTGCCCAGGCCGCCGGCGAACTTCTGCAGCATGGCGTTTTCCTTGATGGCCTGGTAGATGCCGTCGAGGTCGTCGGAAACGGTGGTCAGGTAGCAGGAAGACAACTGGCTGTGGCGCGTGCCCGAATTGAACAGGGTCGGCGTCGAGCTCATGAAGTCGAAGCTGGAAAGCACGTTGTAGAACTCGATGGCGCGGGCTTCGCGGTCGATCTCGTTGAGGGCCAGGCCCATCGCCACGCGCATGAAGAAGGCCTGCGGCAACTCGATGCGGCGCTCCTCGATATGCAGGAAATAACGGTCGTAGAGGGTTTGCAGGCCGAGATAGCCGAACTGTTCGTCGCGCTCCACCTTGAGCGCAGCGCCAAGACGGGCCAGGTCGAACTGCGCCAGCTTCTCGTCCAGCAGTTCAGCGGCAATGCCTTTCTTGATGAAGTCCGGGAAGTATTCGGCATAGCGCGAGGCCATGTCGACCTGCGCCACTTCCTCGCCCAGCACTTCATGGCGCACGGTATTGAGCAGCAGGCGCGCGGTGACGAAGGAATAGGCCGGGTCTTTTTCGATCAGGGAGCGGGCGGAAAGAATCACCGACTTGCGCACTTCGTCCATCGGCACGCCGTCGTACAGGTCGCGCAGAGTCGGCTCGATGATCGCCTTGGCGCTCACCTGCTCGCCCAGGCCGGTGCAAGCGGCCTCCACCAGGGTCGCCAGTTTCGCTTCATTGAGCGGCACACGCACGCCGTTTTCAACGGCATATAACAAGACTTCGGCGCTTGCCGGCGCTTTTGCCCTGGCCTGGGCGCGTTCCTGGGAGCGCTTCTCGCGGTACAGCACGTAGGCACGCGCCACGTCGTGCTCGCCGGAGCGCATCAGGGACAGCTCAACCTGATCCTGAATATCTTCTATATGGAAAGTGCCGCCATGCGGCTGGCGGCGCATCAGCGCATTCACCACTGCCGAGGTCAGCCCCTCTACCTGCTCGCGAATCCGTGCCGAGGCTGCCGCCTGACCACCATTCACGGCGATAAAGGCCTTGGTCATGGCGATGGCGATCTTGGCAGGCTCGAAGGGAACCACACTGCCGTTGCGACGGATGATCTTGTAATCGGTATAGGAAGCTTCCAGAGCGGGAGAGGCAGTTTGGTCACCAAAACTCGAAGCCGGGAAGGCGGAGCTAGAAACAGCATCAGTAGCCAGTTGCATAGGGTTGAATCCTCCTTGTTTTTGTTCGCTTTGCGAACAGATTATCCGACTCTTATCCACAACATATCCAGAGATGTATCCACAACATATTGTGTTTGGTCGTGCAGTATTTCACTAATTCTAGTGACCGGGTTGACAAAATGCAACTTAATTTTCATGACCAATCGGCATTATCACGATGGCTGTAAGGAGGTAAGGAGATCAGTGACTTCGGAGGGAAGAAGAAAGCGAACCGGAAGCTCTTGAAGCGGGGAAAAGCGATGGCGAAAAACGCACCAGAGAATCGTGTTTTAACTTGTTGCTACAGCCAAAAGCCTCAATCAGTTCATCACCGAGCATCAGCCACAACCCTCCGCCTTGATCAGTGTCGGCGAAATAGAGTGTGCAACCGGGCCGGTAAAATACGCTGACCGCTTCCCTGATCGACCTGTTATGCGCGGTTCGTCAAGGGCGAACTTGACCGTCACACTCTGGATTACCGTGACGGAGGGGCGGTAATCCCGTTGCAAAAAGCTGGCACCGCTTCAGCCTGTAGCTGGCAAAGCAGGCATTTCCGGCAACCTTTGTCCGTCTATTCTGTTCTCGGTAGTCTATGGCATACTGTTGCGCAAACTCATAACGCATAACGCACCTCAGCGAGAAACCCGTATGCAATACGATGCAATCATCATCGGTGGCGGCCCCGCAGGTCTGGCCATCGCTTCGGAACTATCCCTCACACGGCGCGTGCTGGTGGTTGAAAAAGGGATCGCAGGCAACACCAACCGCAGCTGGTTCGTGCCGCTCGACGTGGTGGACGATTCCGTTCGACCCTACACCTATGGCGGCGTGACACGCTTTCTTGCTAACACCTATTCGGGCGGCAAGGCACAGTGGAATGCCCGGCAATTCCCACGCTATCCCTACGTTGACGAGAAACGCCTGCTGCCGCACTGGGTCGACACCATACGCGCCAACGGCTCCGAAGTGCTGGATCAGTGCGAGTACCGTTCACACCAGGTCAATGCGGACGGGGTGCTTGTCGATACTGCGCGAGGCAAATTCGCGGCACGCCTGCTGATCGATTGCACCGGTTACAACTCCATGATCGCCAAGCAGTATGGCATCAGCCGCGCAAGCTACTACTGGTGGTCGGTGTACGGCGCCATTGGCGACCATCCCAATGGCCTGGACGGGATGCAGGTGGGCGATTACATGTTGTGGCAGACATTTGCCGACACCACGGCGAGCGCCGAAACCTCCCTGCAGCAGGGACGGCCGCTGTTCGAATACGAGATCCTGGACGAGCGGACTTCGTTTTCGCTCATTCTTTACTTGCGTCGGGAAGTCATGTCGCGCGAGTTCATGGAACCGGTCTACAACCGCATCATCCGGGAAGAAGCCTCGACTTCCGCCTTCCACGGCATGGCGGTCAAGGAGATCAAGTACGGTTGGTATCCTTCGGCCAGCGTCTCACAGGAACTGGCACGTGAACGGGTGATTTTTGCTGGCGACGCCGCATGCTGGACGACCCCATGCGGCTGGGGCATGTCCTTCATTCTCAATAACTACCGGGATTTTACGGCCAGGCTGGAGCAGGCGCTATCCGCCGACCGACTTGGCCGGGCAGAGCTGGCTGCCATCCCCCACTTCCGCTTCCGGGAGCGGGGTGAAATCGTTCTCAACGCACTGATGACTCACTTTTTGTCCAATGCGTCCGCGCCGATGCTGGATCGCTTCATCAATCTGTTCAATGAAACCAGTCCCAATCATATTGACCCCATCTATTGCGAGAAAGTCTTCACGCTGGACATCACCCCTGCCGAGGTGCACACAGTGCTGGCGGCCTTACTCAAGGAATTCCATCTAAAAGAATTGTTTGGCATCCTGCAGCCGGATGATTACAAACTTCTGGTGGAAGAAGCTGCGGCTTATGTTGGCGAATCCGTCATCGAGGAAGTGCGCCAATGGCTCCATTTCGGGGGCGACAATCCGCAAAACCCCGAGCGTAATTCCGGCTTCGATTTTGCATGAAACATCGTTGTGAGGAACGGCTATGGGCACTGTTAGTGTAGTGTTGCACGATAGAACTTCGCCAAGCCTGATGGGGCGACTGGTCGCCTGGTTTATGCCGACTCGAGCAGAACAGGACGAGCGTCAGGCTTCCGCAGACAGCTTGCTGATCCATGTAGGACTGATTACCTCTGCCTTCGCCATATTGTATGTCCTGACTTCCCTGGCGATCGGTTTCGTAATCGGGGCATACCTGATGCTGGCGTGTTATGTCCTTCACAATGCCATCCTGTTCCTGTTTCGCGCCACCGGAAACTTTCGGCTGAGCGCCAATCTGTATCTGGCCAATAGCGCTCTGGTGGCGGTATTGGGTTGCAGTTTCTTCAGCGGGGGGCTGCATTCGCCGGTTACGCCCTGGTTCACCCTGATTCCGGTGGCGGGCGTGCTGCTACTGGGGTTTGGCCGGGATACGCTGGGCTGGTTCATCCTCTGCAGTGCGATCGCCCTTGCATACGGCATGGCCGGGATGCTGGGTTACACGTTTCCTCAATCCTACGATCTGGAACTTGCCGGCCTGTTCACCACCATCTGCGTCGTTGGCCTATTGATGATTCTGTTCGCCATCGCCGTGACCTTCGACCACAACCGCAAACTCGCAATGGAAAAAGTCCGGGAGCAAAACCTTGCCCTGAAAGCAGCGCGCGAGCAGGCCGATGCAGCCACCCAGGCAAAGAGCGGTTTCCTGGCCAACATGAGCCACGAAATCCGCACGCCCATGAACGCCGTGATCGGCATGTCGCGCCTGTGCCTGGCAACAGACCTGCAACCGCGCCAGCGCGACTATGTAGAAAAGGTGTACCGTGCCGGCCAGTCCCTGCTTGGGGTCATCAACGACATCCTCGACTTTTCCAAGATTGAAGCCGGGATGCTCAAGATGGAAGCCATCCCGTTCGAGCTCGACAACGTGCTGGACAACCTGGCCGGATTCACAGCGGCCAAGGCACATGAAAAAGGCCTGGAACTTTTGTTCCACCTGCCGGAGGATCTCGCGATCAACCGCCTGGTGGGCGACCCCTTGCGCCTGGGACAGGTGTTGCTCAATCTGGTGGGCAACGCCATCAAGTTTACCGAGCACGGAGAAGTCCGGGTAAGCGTAAGCCCGCTTCAAATCAGCGATGATCTGGTTGAGCTGGAGTTCCGGGTTCAGGATACCGGGATCGGCATGACAGCAGAACAGTGCGCCCGCCTGTTCCAGTCTTTCTCGCAGGCCGATACCTCGACCACGCGCAAGTACGGCGGCACCGGTCTGGGCCTAGTTATCAGCAAGCACCTGGTAGAACTGATGGGGGGAGCGATTCGCTTGACAAGCGAACCCGGCATCGGCACGACCTTTATTTTCAACGCCCGGTTCGGTCGCACCAAGGAAAGCAGCGTACCCGAACGCCACCAGTTGCCGCCTGATCTGAACCGGCTCAAGGTGCTGGTGGTGGACGATGTCGATAGCGCCCGCCAGGTGCTCGAAGCGATGCTGATTCCATTTACCTGCCGGGTGACCTGTGTCGATTCTGGTCAGGCCGCGCTGGTCGCGCTGGAGCGCGCCCCGGAGGACGACCCCTATCAACTGGTGTTGATGGACTGGAACATGCCCGGCCTGGACGGCCTGGAAACATCCAGGCTCATCAAAACGCATCCCAGGCTGGCCGCAATACCCACTGTGATCATGGTCACGGCGTATGGCCGGGAAATGATCATGGAGCAGGCGTCGAATATCGGCCTGGACGGTTTCCTGATCAAGCCCGTTACCCCCTCCATGCTGGTGGACTCCATTGTGGGCGTATTTCACACCAGCAACGACCGCGACGGCGATACTGCCGATGCGTGGGGGATCAAGCCGCTGCACGACATCCTGAACGCGCATGTGCTGCTGGTCGAAGACAATGAAATCAATCGCCAGCTGGCCCAGGAACTGCTGTTGCTGGCCGGGCTGGCGGTAACCCTCGCGCATAACGGCCAGGAGGCAATCGAACTGCTGGAACGAGAAAATTTCGATGCCGTGCTGATGGATATCCACATGCCGGTCATGGGCGGATTCGAAGCGACCAGAATCATTCGGGAAAACCCGAAGCACGCGGCCTTGCCCATCATAGCCATGACCGCCAACGCGATGACCGGCGACCGCGAAAAATGCCTGCTTGCGGGCATGAATGACCACATTGCCAAACCGATCGACCCGGAACTGTTATTCGCGGCGCTGACAACCTGGATTTCACCGGGTCAGCGCGCGCTGCCAGAAGGCGTGACGCGCACGTTTGCCACCGCTGGACGGTTGCCCGCGCAGCCAAGCTTCGTTTTGCCGGACGATTTGCCGGGTATCGATATTCCGATGGGCCTCAAGCGCACGGGCGGCGATACCACATTGCTGCACAAGATTCTGATGAACTTCCTGCGCGATCATCATGGCGATGCAGAAGCCATTCTTTACGCGCTGCAAACAAAAGACATTTTTTTGGCGCAGCGCATTGCACACACACTCAAGGGCGTCTCCGGCACCATTGGCGCCAAAATGGTGCAATCCGCCGCGATTGCTTTGGATGCCGCACTGAGAAACCAGGCCACGTCGACCTATCGACGTCTGCTCGACAATCTCGACGAAGCGCTGGCGCTGGTCATCAGCAGCCTGACCTGGCTGGAGCAGCAGGAAATCGCCAGCCCTGTTGCAGAAACCTCAGCAGAAGCCATTGACCCGCAGGAATTGCAGATGATGCTGAATCAGCTGGAAACTCTGCTGCAGGACATGGATCCCGATGCCGAAATCGCGGCGCTGGCCTTGCGCAAACGACTGGGGTCGAACATCGCGCAGCCGCTGACTAATGAACTGGTCAAGCAATTGACCACTTTCGATTTCGACAGCGCAAGCCAAACCCTGGCTCGATTAAAAGAAGAATTAGGAGTTCATGCATGAACCATGTTGCCGCACCAGAAGACCGGCCACGAATCCTGATTGTTGATGACGAACGCATCAACATCAACCTGCTCAACGCCCTGCTCAAGGCAGATTACAAGATCATGGTCGCCACCGATGGCGAGCAGGCGCTCAAAGCTGCCATGACGGGCAAACCCGAGTTGATTCTGCTCGACATCGTGATGCCGGGCATCGATGGCTACGAGGTTTGCCGACGGCTCAAAGCGACGGCGGCAACGCAGAGCATTCCAATCATTTTCATCACCGCAATGGGCGAAGTTGAAAACGAAGCCATGGGCTTCGCGCTAGGTGCGGTCGACTATATAGCGAAGCCATTCAACAGCCCCGTGGTCAAGGCCCGTGTCGGCGTACACATGAAGCTGAAACGGAACGGCGACATTCTGGAGAACCTGGCGTCGATGGATGCCCTGACCGAAGTTCCCAATCGCCGGGCTTTCGATCAGACACGCAAGCAGGAATGGGCGCGGAGTCTGCGCGACGGGCTGCCGATCTCATTTGTCATGATCGATATCGACATGTTCAAGCAGTTCAACGACAACTACGGCCATGGCGCGGGCGACGAGTGCCTGACGCGCATCGCCAAGGCGCTAAACGGCTGCGTGCAACGACCCGGCGATCTTCTGGCACGCTATGGCGGCGAGGAATTTGCCGCCATCCTGATCAATACGCCGGAGGAAGGCGCCCTGCGTATGGCAGAGGTCATTCACGCTGCGGTCGCGGCGCTACAGATACCCCATGCTTTTTCTGCAACGGCACCTCATGTAAGCGTCAGCATTGGTATCGCATCAGCCATTCCTTCGCCTTCGCTGACAGCGGATATACTTTCCGAAGCAGCCGACAATATGCTTTATCAGGCAAAGAACGCCGGTCGTAACACGACCCGAAGCACCCAGTTATAGGAAACCCCTGAACAAGCGGTCATTGCGAGGAACGAAGTGACGAAGCAATCTCGTAACACATTGAAAATCAAGATTGCTTCGCTATGCTCGCAATGACCTTGCATACTTGACCAGGCATTCCTTAACGCCTCGCAGGATAAGCGTTTTCCCTTTTATTTTTTACATTCATCCATCATCAATAGCTGCCTTCACGCTGACCCTTTATATGCGGTTGTAAATCACACCCCGGTGGGCTAATCTGGGCTGGCAAGCTCAGTCGGGTGCGAGTGCCCGGAACGGGGAAAAGTTTTGCATCCAACGCCACAAATCGTATTCACCGCACGCGGCCTCACCAAGACCTATCACATGGGTGAAGTCGAAGTTCCCGCCTTGCGCGCCCTCGACCTTGAAATCCGTGAAGGCGAGTTCGTCGTGCTGCTGGGCCCCTCCGGCAGCGGCAAATCGACCCTGCTCAATATCCTCGGCGGCCTCGACACCCCCAGCAGCGGCGAGGCATGCTGGCGCGACCACAACCTGGCCAGCGCGAACGAGCGCGAACTGACGGAATACCGGCGCGACCACGTCGGCTTCGTATTCCAGTTCTACAACCTCATTTCCAGCCTCACGGTGCGCGAGAACGTGGCCCTGGTGACCGAGATCGCGCCCCAGCCCATGCGCCCCGAGGAAGCCCTCGAACGGGTCGGGCTGGCGCACCGCCTGGACCATTTCCCTTCCCAGCTTTCCGGCGGCGAGCAGCAGCGCGTCGCCATCGCCCGCGCCATTGCAAAGCGCCCGGACGTGCTGCTGTGCGACGAACCCACCGGGGCGCTGGACTACGAAACCGGCAAGGTGGTGCTCGAAGTCATTGCCAGGATCAATCAGGAGCTCGGCACCACGGCGGTGGTGATCACCCACAACGCCTCCATTGCCGGCATGGCCGACCGGGTCATGCGCATGGCCGACGGGCGCATTGCCTCGGTCGAGAAGAACCCGCACAAGCTCTCGCCATCGGAGCTGTCATGGTAAATAGCGGTAATGGGGAATGGGTAATGAGTGATGAGGAAAACCTCACCCATGCCCCATTACCCATCACCCATCACCCGACATGAAAACCATCGACCGCAAGCTGCTGCGCGATCTCTGGCACATGAAGAGCCAGGCGTTCTCCATCGCCCTGGTGGTCGCCGCCGGCATCGGGGCCTTCATCGCCCTGCTCTCCACCTACGATTCGCTGCAATGGTCGCGCCAGTCCTATTACGAGGAAGCGCGCTTCGCCCAGGTCTTCGCCAGCATCAAAAGCGCGCCCAGGGCGGTGGAACAGCAGATCGCCGAATTGCCGGGCGTCGCGGCGCTGGAAACCAGCGTCGTGCAGGATGTGACCCTCGATATCGAGAATGTGGCCGAGCCCGTCATCGGGCGCATGATCGGCCTGAGCAACGGCAGCCAGCCCGGCCTCAATCACCTGACCCTGCGTCAGGGCCGCTTTCCGGAACACGGCAAGCGCAATGAGGCGCTGGTTTCCGAAGGCTTTGCCAAGGCGCACGGCCTCAGGCCCGGCGACCATGTCGTCGCGCTGCTGAACGGCAAGCGCGAGACACTGGAAATCGTCGGTATCGTGCTTTCGCCCGAGTACATTTTTGCCTCGCGCGGAGGCGATCTTCCTGACGACAGGGGCTTCGGTGTGTTGTGGATGGAGCACGAGCGCCTGGCCAGCGCTTTCGACATGGAAGGCGCCTTCAACCACGCCACCCTGAGCCTCTCGCCCGGCGCCAGCGAGGCGGCAGTGATCGACGCGCTCGACCGGCTGCTCGAACCTTACGGCAGCCTCAACGCACACGGGCGCAAGGAGCAGAGTTCTCACCGTATCCTGGACCAGGAAATCAACCAGCAGAAAACCATGGCCACGATTTTCCCGACCATTTTCCTCGGCGTGGCGGTGTTCCTGCTCAACGTCGTGCTCACCCGCCAGGTGGCCACGCAGCGCGACCAGATCGCAGCGCTCAAGGCACTGGGCTATGCCGACATCACCATCGCCGTCCATTACCTCAAACTGGTGCTGGCCATCGTGCTGTGCGGCATCCTTCTGGGCGTGGCCGTGGGAGCCTGGATGGGCTACGCGATGACCGACCTGTACACCACTTTTTTCCATTTTCCGCGCCTGATCTATCGCATCCAGCCCTGGATCATGCTGGTGGCCTCGGGCATCAGTCTGGCTGCCGCCATGGGCGCCGCTTACGGCGCTGTGCGCAGGGTCGTTTCCATGCCCCCGGCAGAAGCCATGCGCCCGCCTGCCCCGACCCACTACCGGCGCATGCTGCTGGAAAAGCTCGGGCTGGCGCACCTGCTCTCGCCCCAGGCACGCATGGTCATCCGCACCCTGGAACGCCGCCCGCTGCGCACGCTGCTGACCAGTTTCGGTATCGCCAGCGCAGTGGCCATCATCGTTTCCGGCACCTTCTGGGGCGACTCCATGGATTACCTGATGGAAGTGCAGTTCAATGCCGCAGAACGGGCCGATGTCACCGTCACCTTCACCACGCCGGTTTCCCGCACCGCCCTGTATGAAATCGCCCGCCTGCCGGGCGTGCTGCGCAGCGAGGAAATGCGCTCCGTGCCGGTGCGCCTGCGGGCGGGGCACCGCACCTACCGCACCGCCGTATCGGGCTACCCGCCGGATGCCGATCTGCGCCAGTTGCTGGATACCCAATTGCGCCCCGTGTTCCTGCCGAGCGAGGGCATCCTGCTCTCGCGCCGTCTGGCCCAGCGCCTGGGCGTCAAACCCGGCGACCGGTTGATGCTGGAATCGCTGGAAGCCACCCGCGCCAAACGCGAAACCGTGGTCAGCGCCCTGGTCAACGACATGCTCGGACTTTCGGCCTACATGGACATCGCCGCACTGAACCGCCTGATGGGAGAAGGAGAATCGATCTCCGCCGTGGCAGTGAAACCGGACCCGTCCCAGGCCAGCGCATTCTATGCCCGCATCAAGCAGATGCCCCAGGTCGCCACGGTTGCCATCAAGGATGAAATGCTGAGAAGCTTCCGCGAAACCAACCGCAAATTTCTGCTGTTTTTCACCGCCATCGTGACCGCATTTGCCGCCGCCATTGCCGTCGGCGTGGTTTACAACAGCGCCCGCATCTCGCTCGCCGAGCGCGCCTGGGAACTGGCCAGCCTGCGCGTGCTGGGCTTCACCCGCCACGAAGTTTCCACCCTGCTGCTGGGCGAGCTGGCATTCGAAATCGCCCTGGCGATTCCGCTGGGGCTGTGGCTGGGCTATCTTCTGGCGCAACTGATCGTCGCGCTGATGCCGATGGAGACCATCGAAATCCCCGTCATCATCACCTCCGCCACCTATGCCTATGCTGCCCTGGCTATCGTGATTGCCGGGGTGGCAAGCGCACTGATCGTGCGCCACCGGGTTGACCACCTCGACCTGGTCGCGGTATTAAAGACAAGGGAATAAACAATGAAAACATCCAAACGCATCCTCCTGATCCTGCTGGGCGCCCTGTTCATCGGGGTGCTGGTGTGGTCATTCCGCCCGCAGCCCGTGCTGGTGGAGCTGGCCGAGGTAAGCGAGGGTCCATTCGAACAGACCATCGAGGAAGACGGCAAGACCCGCGTGCGCGAGCGCTACGTCGTTTCCGCCCCGCTCGCCGGCAAGATGCAGCGCATCACGCTCAAGGCAGGCGACAGCGTAAAGGAAGGCGACACGGTCGCCGTGATCGTCCCCAGCGCCCCTGCCCTGCTCGATGCGCGCACCGAGCGCGAACTGGGCGAACGCGTCGGCAGCTCGGAGGCCAGCAAGCAGCGCGCCTCGGCAGAAGTGGCCAGAGCACGCGCCGCACTGGACAAATCCGCTGCCGACCTCGAGCGCGCACGCAAGCTGGCGCAGAGAAACTTCGTTTCCGCCGCCGCACTGGAACAGGCAGAACTGACTGTCAAGCTCAACCAGCGCGAACTTGAAGCCGCGAAATATGGCGAACAGGCGGCAGAATTCGAGGTCGCCGTCGCTCGCGCCGCCCTCTTCCGGATGCAACAGGAAGCCAGCGGCAAGCAAGCCGGCGGCCAGCAGTGGGAAGTGCGCACCCCGGTTGCCGGCAAGGTGCTGAAAGTGCTGCAGGAAAGCGAATTCGCCGTGAGTGTCGGCACCCCGCTGCTGGAAATCGGCCAGCCCGCCGAACTCGAAGTGGTGGTGGACGTGCTCAGCAGCGACGCCGTGCAGATCTCCCCCGGTGCAAAAGTCCTCTTCGAGCGCTGGGGTCGGAGCGAAACGCTGGAAGGAGTGGTGCGCCGCGTCGAGCCCGCCGCCTTCACCAAGGTCTCCGCCCTCGGCGTGGAGGAACAGCGGGTCAACGTCATCATCGACCTCTCCTCCCCCGCCGAACGCTGGCAAACCCTGGGCGACGGCTACAAGGTGGACGCCCGCATCATCACCGCCAGCCTCGACAAGACCGTCAAGGTACCGGTCAGCGCCCTGTTCCGCGCCGGGGATCAATGGGCGGTGTTCGTGGCCAGCGAGGACCGGGCGGCTAAAAGAATCGTGAAGCTTTCCCGCCGCGGCGCGATGGAAGCGGTGGTGCAGGAGGGGTTGAAGGTGGGCGAAAAAGTCATTGTCCATCCTGGGGACAGCGTCAGCGACGACAAAGAGATCAGGGAACGGCAGAAATAACAGCCCGCTTGCCGTGGAACGGGATATGGCGTTTAATTGATTCGACATAAGTTTGGCCGCTGCAAATGCTATGCAATTTGTTGTCTACTTGACCTAGCAATTTGGGAGGATGTTCTGTGGTGCTTTTATCTGGAAAATTAGGGGGCGCCATAATTCCAGCCTCATTAAATACATGGCATTGCGACATTGAAACCAGTTTATACACCTCGAAGGCGCCTTTTCCGGTGCTTTTTAGGGTGTCTACTTTACGGTTAGACAAAAGGAATTAAATGTCACCGGAAATCATTATCGGCATTGGTATCGCGGGCATCGTTTTGTTGACCTTTGTGGGTAAGCTTTTGCCAAAGTCCCAGCCCAAAGAAAAACAATTCAAGTGTTCACGGTGTGGAACATTTTCCCCACACACTGAGCGCACCATTGAAGCTTGGAGAAATAACAAAACAAAATTCTTTTGCAAAGAGTGCCATGCTAAGTGGCTTCAGTCTCGCCCACCACTAGAGCGTGAGCAGTTTTCCTCTCGCGGCAGTTCTAAATCAGGGTGTCTCGGTGTAGTAGTGCTTTTTGCTTTAGTGCCGCTCGTGGGCTTTTTTTTAGTGCAGGCATATGTCTAACCCGGCGTTCGAGCGGGACGCCGCAAAAGCGCGGCGCCCCTCAACTTTACGTTAGCTCACTATGGTAGAGATGAACCAACAAGCATTCGTGCTACGTATTTCACCCAGCGGTATCGACAGAGTTTCCGAAGCTCTGTCCGAAAATCAAATAATCATCGGATGGGGAGAAGCAGATGGTCTACTGGAGCCGTCGCTTTCGTGGGAGCAGTTCCGCGAAGTCATTCGCTCCGTCTACTACACAGATGAAAAAACGTTGCGCAAAGCTGGT
>JAHJGO010000024.1 GCA_018824405.1 Gammaproteobacteria bacterium | reverse complement strand
TACGACTATCACCCACGAGGAGATCGCCATGATCATGTACCGCCTGAATCACCGCCCACGAAAACGACTCAACTGGAAAACCCCTCACGAGGTTTTTATGCAATCATTTAACCGCGTTGCACTTCGTGCTTGAATCCGCCTGAATCAATGAAGGCAATTTCAAAGGAGATGATAGTGAACAAACCATTGTTAACCACAGCAGAAGCAACCAAATTTTTGGGAGTTAGTGACGCCTTCTTTGAAAGAGATTGGTGGGCTGGGGCTCGTGTTCAGTTTGTTAAGGTAGGGGCACGTGCAGTGCGCTACCGCTTAGCGGATCTTGAACGTTACATTGAGCAGCCAGCTCTACGAGCGTACCAGCCTGATCATTACCACCAACCTCAGCTTCGGGAAGTGGGTACAGGTCTTCGGCGACGCCAAGATGACCACGGCGCTACTCGATCGCATCACGCATCACTGCGACATTCTGGAAACAGGTAATGATTCCTTCCGCTTTAAACAGCGCAAGAAATCAGCTTGAATCCCTGGTCAAAATTGGACGCTGATAGGTGGTCAAATTTGGATGCTGATTGACAGTTTGCGCTGCATACGGGGCTACGGCAATCGAATGTGCTGAATCTGGAATGGTCACACATCAACCTGGAACTGAAACATGCCTGGGTGGAAGCAGAACAGTCCAAGAACCGGCATCCGATTGCGGTGCCCTTGAATGATGAGGCCATGGCGATCCTTCACCGGCAATTGGGGAAACACCCGGCACGGGTGTTCACCTATGCCGGGAAGCCGCTAGGAAACGCTAATACTCGGGCATGGCGCAATGCACTCAAGCGGGCTGGAATCACAGACTTCCGCTGGCATGATCTGCGGCATACCTGGGCAACGTGGCACCGTCAGGCGGGAACGCCTACCCATGAGTTGCAACGATTGGGCGGGTGAAAAACTTCGGCCATGGTGGAACGTTATGCCCACTTGGCACCGGAGCATCTTGCGAGTGCTGCGGCTAGGTTGAATTTAGTAGGAAGTTGCTACGATTCTGCTACGGATAGCTAGAAAGAGAAAAGGCCTGCATCGCTGCAAGCCTTTATTTATCTGGCTCCCCGAGCTGTGCTTACTAAGAACCAAAATAGCGGTTATTCAACTGCCTGAAAAATTCATCAGAAAAGCCGCCTGACCTGCCATTCCCCTAGTAGTGCTTTGTCTTTACAGCTGCGTACATCATACGCAGCATGGCAATAGACCGCTCCAAACCACTTTCTGAAATAACCTTCTACTGCAAGCCGTGCTATCGATCGTTCAAGGCGGAGCCTGAGCGGATTGAGGAGGCACCGGAGCAGGAGTTTCACCCGTTCGAGTATTTCGCGCCATGCCCGCGTTGCGGCGACGAGTGCGCCCAGGTGCACTGGGAAAAGAATCTCCTGAAGGCCTATTCCAAGGCGACGGGGCCGAAAACAGAAGAAGGAAAGACGGCTTCCGCTGCCAATCTTGATGGGCATCCAACCAAAGAAGAGGCGCTGCGCACGCGGTTCAATGCGATGAAGCATGGGCTGTCTGCGCGCACGGCGACTTACTTTCCTTCCAAGCCTGACGGTTATTCATTTTGCCAGGGATGCGATGTTGACCGGGTGCATTGCTCGCATCAGCCGGCATGCATCAAGAAGACCGAGCTTTTCATGCTGCACCATGCGGCTTTCGACCAGCGCAATCCGAAGCACCTGATGGGGATTTATGCCGACCTTCAGGCCTCAGTGTTCGCCATCGTGCAGCAGATCATCCAGACCATCGTCGCGGATGGCGTGAAGGTTGAGCAGGTTGTATGGGATCGCGATTCAGAAGGCAACGTCCGCGTGGCCGAATATGTGGACGAAAAAGGCGAGCGTCACATCATCCGTGAAAACATGATGGCTCACCCGCTCTTCCGGCCATTGGGCGAGATGCTGAGCCGGGCGAATCTTTCCCTGTCCGACATGGGCATGACGCAGAAAGTGGTCGAGGCCGAAGAGAACGAGCTTGGCAAGTTATCCGGCGCCCAGGACGAGCAGGAAAGCATCGATGAATACCGTAAACGCACCCTGGCGCTGCTTTCCGGCATGGCGGACAAGATTCAGCGCTCCAACCAGCTGACCAACAGCGATCCGAAGCTGATCGAATATCAG
This sequence comes from Gammaproteobacteria bacterium, assembly GCA_018824405.1. Classification (GTDB taxonomy): domain Bacteria; phylum Pseudomonadota; class Gammaproteobacteria; order Burkholderiales; family Sulfuricellaceae; genus Sulfurimicrobium. The sequence goes on along the minus strand of JAHJGO010000024.1, from coordinate 187,765 downwards.
CAGGAAGGCGGCGGAGCATGAGTCGCGTCAGTTCCAGTGATCGCCTCCGCCTCTCGATCCGAGCCGAGTCTGAAATTCTTCGTTACCAGCACGATCATGCGCTGTGGCACAAACACGTTCACGGGGTGGAACTGGACCCGGCGCAGATTCTGAAGTGCATCGAAATGGACGAAAACCCCAACACCATCGATGTTTCCTGCCGACGTACGGGTAAGACGGCGGTGAAGGAGATGCATGCGCTCAAGCACAACGCCACCACGCCTTCGCAGGAGCTGGGGATCGTGGCGCCGCGGCTGCAGCAGTCGCAGAACAACCTGAACTATCACCTGGAAGCGATTCGCCGCTCTCCGATGTTGAAGTCATACATCGAATACAAGGGCGGTCGGGAGCAGCTTTCCGACACGAAATACCAGTTCGTCAACCTCTCCAAGGCCAGCGCCTACGGCATCATGAGCCAGATCGACGGCGATGCGATCAGCTACGCCTCGATCGAGGAAGTGGACGACATGCCGGCGGACCGCCTGATGTCGCGCTTTCTGCCGATGTTGGGCTCCGCCCGACGCATGGGTGCAGCCAAGGACGTTTCTTTCAAGCCGCAGATCCGCGTGACAGGCGTATTCAAGGGTGCTGACGTAATCCAGCAGCTGATCGACTCCAAGCAATACCACCTGCTGCCGATCGTGAATGTGTACCTGGGCATGGAGATGGGCATCCTCAACGAGGCATTCATGCTCGAGATGCGCGCCCAGTTGCCGGAGGGTGAATTCATCCGGCAGTTCCTGTGCAAGAACGTCTCGGCGCAAAACCATATCTGGGAAAAATACATTCGCAAGGCGATGTCGGTCGGCCTGCAGGCCAAGCTGGAGATCGCCGAGCCGATGCCCGGCATGCGCTACAAGAAGCGCGGCCTGATTTCCTTCGGCTACGATCATTCCGGCCACGGCGAATCGCTGCATGCATCCAAGTCCGCACTGGTGGTATGCGAACAGATCGGGAACTTCGTCACCTTCCCCTTCGTGAAGACCTGGCTGGCTGGCACAGATGACAAGGTGGTGCAGCGCGATCTGCGCGGCTTCTGGGAATACTTCAGGCCGGATTACGCCATGGGCGACGCCTACGGCGTGGGCATGCTGACCAGCCTGAATGATGAACTCTACGCCCATGGCCTTACCGATATCGACCGCCGCACCATTGGAGACGGCGAGAGCACTGCCACCACCTGGACGCAATGGCCGTTCGCCCCGATCCGCTTCGAGGGCATGACCAAGCACAGCATGGCCACCGCGCTGCGAACCGCATTTCACAACGGGCAGGCGGCAATCCCGTATTTCGACGACAACCGCGACATTGTTGACGCCAAAGAGGCCGCCAACGTGATATGGCTGCCGGGAACCACTGCAGAGGCACTGTCCGGCCCTCCAGACTGGGTCGCCTTCGTGCGCCAGCTCGGAAACATCAAAACGCTGCCGACCAAGGCCAGCTACTCCAGCTACAAGATGGTGAACGCCAAAATCGGAGACGACCTGTTTGACGCCGCCTGTGCCGGAGTGTGGGCGCTGGTGACGCGCGGTGCTGAAGACGTGCCAACCGTGATTTCCACCAGGGTGCAGACACGGGATCAGTTATTGGGAGCGGCGGCATGAAGCGCAGCGAGCAACAACACACACCAGACAAAGAATTGATCGCGGAGCGGCGTGCATTTATCCATGAACACATGCCGGAGATGCTGCCCGAGATCAAGAAACTGCACGCGCTTGGCGCGATAACAGGCTGGCGTGACGTGACGCATGCTGGCAAGGACGATCCTCCCGTGCAAGGCATCGCAATCAGCGGGCCATTCCTGTCCGGAAACTATTTCGCAAAAAGGGGTAAATGATGGGCATCTTGCAAACGGTAAGGGAGAAGGTGCGCGGGCTGTTTCCGGCAGCTCAGGCGCCCGGCACCACCGAAGTCGGCTACAGGCCAACACCTGAAGACCAGGTGAAATACCTGTACCGCCAGCTCTGGGTGGATCCGGACCTGCGCCAGGCCATTCTGGACATCCGCGAGATGGATCGTGCCGATGGCCGGGTGCGGCGCATTCATGCACGGGTGGCGCGCGACGCCATCAAGGGCGGGCTGGTATTCACCCAGCCGCAGGGTAACGACAAACTGAAAACCGAATGGAACGAATTCCGCCGCCGCCTGCAGCTCGACCGCGTGGAGAAGCTGAAAAGCCACGCCCGCGGGCTGGTGATGGAAGGCAACCTGCCGCTGCAGATCGTGGTAGGCGAAGGCATGAAGGTCATGGACATCGTGCGCATGCCTTCCGAGACCATTCTGCCCAAGGTTTCAACCAACGGGCGCTTCACCGACGTGCGCCAGGCCTATGCCCAGTTTGACATCCTGACCGGAGCGGAGACAGCCCAGTTCGCCTTGTGGCAGATGATCCACGTGCGCTTCGACCCGGACAACTTCGACGACATGGGCAGCCTGGGGCGCCCTTTCCTCGACGCCAGCCGCGAGACCTGGAAGAAGTTGCGCATGACCGAGCAGGATCTGGTGATCCGCCGCCGCATGCGCGCCCCGCTGCGCATGGCGCATGTGCTGGAAGGAGCCAGCCCGGATGATTTGAACACCTACCGCGCCCAGGTCGAAAAGGACCAGGCCGAAGGCGTAACCACCGATTACTACCTCAACAAAAAAGGCGGCATCACGGCGGTACAAGGGGATGCTGCGCTGGGCGAGATCGGCGACGTGGTGCACCTGCTCGATACCTTCTTTGCCGGGTCACCACTGCCGAAAGGATTGATGGGCTATATCGACGGCATGGCGCGGGACATCCTGGAGGATCTGAAGCGGGACTATTACGAAGAAGTGGACCTGCTGCAGGACACGCTGTCATGGGGATATGAGCAGGCCTTCCGGCTGCAACTGCTGATCAATGGGATCAACCCGGATGATGAAGAATTCACGGTCAGCTTCGCAGAGCGCCGTACCGAGACGCCGAACCAGACCGTGGACCGTTCGCTCAAGCTGAAGGCGCTTGGGCTGCCGCAGGGAATGATCTGGGAGGAGTTGGGGAAAAATGCGGACGATGTAGAGAAAAGGAGAAATTGGGAGGCGAAGAATTACGACCCATACCCAGACCCGGGTGGGATCAAAACGCCCCGTGTCAGCATCACGCCCGGCAATGCACAAAAGGGCGAATCCGCCACCAGCATAGGTAACGGCGGGTGAGCCCGGAACAGGCCACAATCAAGCGCGCTACCAAGGCCGCGCAGCAATCCGTCGAGCGCCTGGATGCGGATGCACTGAGCGAACTGGAGCATATTTACCGGCAGGCGGCCGCGGAGATATCAACAGCGATCGGGAGATACGCCGGCGCGGATGGAAACCTGATGCTGACGGAGCTGCAATCCGTACTTGCGCAGGTCAATGGCCAAATCAGGAAAATCACGTATCAGCGCGATGCCCTGCTGGGCGAGGCGCTGTCGCAGGCCGCCAATCTTGGCACGGAGCCGCTGGCAGCAGTGCTGGAAACCTCGGCGATGATGCGCGTGAACGACACGGCGCTGTCCTTCGTGAGGTCCTTCGTGGCGGCGGATGGCTTGCAGCTATCCGACCGCATCTGGCGGCTGGATCGCCAGGCGCGCGACCTGGTGAGCAACGCCATCGAAATGGCAGTGATCCAGGGGCACGGCGCAGCGCAGGCGGCGCGGGAGTTTCTGGCGCGAGGTCAACCAGTGCCGATTGATCTGCAGGACAAAATCAGCGCCGCCAGCGCGGGGAAAATATCCAGGGAAACCACCGACGCCCTCCTCACCGGGTCCGGCAGCCCGATGGACAACGCCATGCGCCTGATGCGCACCGAGATCAACCGCGCGCACGGCACGGCCTACATGATGGGCGCGGGCGAACATCCGGACGTAGTCGGCTTCCGCTACCTGCTCTCCCCCGCCCACCCGGCGCCGGATATCTGCGACCTGCTTTCCACACAGAACCTGTACGGCCTTGGCGACGGGGTTTACCCCAAGGACAAGATCAACGGGGTGTGGCCTGCTCACCCGAACACGCTTTCCTTCGTGGTGGAAGTATTCAAGGACGAGGTGACGGATGCCGACCGGGCGGGTAAGGAAACGCCGATGCAGGCACTGGAACGACTCACCCAGGCGCAGCGCGTCGGTGTGCTCGGGGTAAACAAGGCCAAGGCCTACGACGCCGGGCAGATCAGGCAGGGGATGATCCGGGCGCCGTGGCGAGCCGTGCAGCAGCGCATTGGCGCAATCAAGCCGGATATCAAGCCCAAGATAAAGCCAGCTGCTATAGGTCTGGACGACATGATCGCATCCGGACGCGGAATTTCCACCGACCTGCTGAACAAATATGGCAGCGACGGCGCCCTGCTACTGGAAAAACTGCACGAGCAGCTGCGGGCCGCAAGGCCGATGATGACGGAAGCCCGGATCCAGAACGGCGGCAAAGGCGCAGAACTGATCCGGGCAGCCTCAAAAATGTTTCCGGACGACTGGACCAAGGTAGCAGACAGGCACGGGCCGCTCTATGCGAAATTCTCGAGATCGCGCGGGGGATATGTCGATCTCTCCATGGCGCGGGCAGGCACCGGATACAGGGTGTTCGGGTATAGCGGAACGGCACGGGGCGGAGAAGGTTTCATCCGCACGGGGAATTTCTCCACCTCTGTGCATGAATACACCCACCGGCTGCAGCACGCTATTCCTGCGCTGGATGACTTCTTTCAGGCATTGCACGAGCGCCGGACTGACGGAGATTACCTGGAGCGATTGCGCGACTTGTACCCGCGACACGGCTATGGTAGAAACGAGGTAACGCGCAAGGACGAGTATCGAAACGCCTACCAGGGGAAAATCTATTCCGGGCAGACCTATCTCGGCAAGCACGGCGCGCTGGAAGTAATGACCATGGCTTTTCAGGATGTACTGGGCGGCAGTGCTCAGGATCTTGAGTCCCTGGTCGAGAAGGACCGAGAAATGTTTGATCTGGTGATAGGGTTGCTATTCAAATATGTTCCGTAAATACATTCTCAAACCTGCCGTGTGGCATCGGAAGACACTCGAATTCGAGTGGGATACCGAGAGCGGAGAAGTGCGCGGACCGGGCGCAGACCTTGTCATCTCCATGGCCGCTTCAGCAGTGAAGGAAGGCAGCGTAACCGGTCACCCCTACCCAACCAGCTACGACATCACGGATCCGCTGCACAACATCAGCGAGATGGCCGTTCTGCTCGGGCAGGACTGGATACTTTCTGAAGACCTCGCCAGTGCATACCCGGCAGAAGAGGATACTGATACGGCAATTTTTGCCGGAGAGGACGGCATCGAGCATGACATTTCCAAGCAGATACTGCACTAAAACCGTTTTAACTGAGTCACGCCACATCGCCATGAGTCTTTTTATCCACATTTTCTGTGGATAACTCTGCCAACAAGTACAATTTTTTCAATTTGGCATTGGCATCCGTCCGACGTGACTAAAGTTTCAGCTATCATGGTTACTGGATCAGACCATACATTAATATGTGGAATAGATGTTGCTTGTATTGCAAATTGCCGTGGTCCATATAAACTGCGGAACTTGAACTATCCGGCTAAGAGATAGTCTCATTTAACTGAATAAACAACATGGCGTCAGGAGTAAACACGATGAACACATACGGTGAAGGTTGGGAAGATTAGATGGCGGCAGAGACCGTCGATGTGATTCGTTATCTCGGTGAAACAACAGGCTTCTGGATACAAACAGGAGCCTTTGTTTTTAGTGCTCTTGGTGCGATTGCCATAATTTACAACAACAGTCACCAGGCAAAGAAACGAGCGACGATTGATCTCGTATTACATGAGTCAAGCAATCAATTTCTCATTGATGCGAAGAAGGAAGTTTCTAAATACCACGATACAGAAGTTAATTTTACCGAGCTTTCATGCGGACAAAACTGCGCAAAACCAGAGAACGGATTCATCCAGTCGGTACTGAACAACTATGAATTTATTGCATCCGGCATCAAGGAAGGGGCATTCGACGAGGAAATCTACAAGCGAATGAAACGTTCAGTCGTCATTCGCGACTGGAAGGCTTTTTCTGGGTATATCGCCGAACTAAGACGGGCGAAACAACGTGACAAACTCTATATTGAATTTGAATGGCTCGCAAAGCGATGGGAAAAAAATGAAATCCAACCTGAAGTCCATTGGTCCAGACGGATGATCAATAAACTTGGCATTTAAATTCCAAGGTTTATTTCCAATAACCCCGCTCCGGCGGGGTTTTTCATTTCCGCCATTCCCCTAGTAGTGATATGTCTTGCCGCCCCCGGCATTCTGCGTCATAAGCCGGGGCGGGCAACCCAAACCCACCACCCATCCCAGTCTGTCTCGGCTCCTTTTTTGGAGATTCGATGCAGGTTCGCACCTTTCGACTCTCGGATGATTCCGGCGCTGCTGGCGTCATCCGTTTTCTTTCAGGCTTCCGTGCCGAGCTGGCGGAGGGAAAAACTTCGTCCTGGGTGACCGTCACCCGCACAGGCAAGTTTTCCGATCCGCGCTACGGCGCTTTCGACATCACCCGCGACATGCTGCTTTCCATGGTGCGCAATTTCGATGCGCGCACCTTCGGGCAGGACATCTTCATCGATGTGAACCACCAGCCGGGCAACGGTGCCGCTGGCAAGGTGGCCAAGCTGGCGGTGGAAGGCGACCGCCTGCGCGCCCTGGTCGAGTGGACACCCTTCGGCGTCGAGGCCATCAAGGAGAAAGGCTACGCCTATCTCTCCGCAGAATATTCAGAGAATTTCAAGGACAACGAGCAGGGCGCCCAACACGGGCCGCTGCTGTTGGGTGCCGCGCTGACCGTGCGTCCGGTCATCAAGCGGCTCGATCCCGTCAGGCTTTCGTGCGATTCCGATAGCGGATGTCCGGTGCTGCTCCATCCAGAACTCACTACTACCCTACTTCAGGAGATTTCAGTCATGAAAGACAAGATGCTCAAGAAACTGGCCGCGCTGCTCGCCGCCAAGAAACTGGCCCAGGCCAATATCGACACACTGATCGCCGCTTTCGACAAGGCACTGGCGGACACCACCGACGAAGCCAAGGCTGAACTGCTGCTGGCCGAATTCGACACCATCGGCAAGCAACTGGCCGAAGCAGTGGGCGACAAGGCCACCACGATCCAGCTTTCCGTTCCCGCCATTGGCATGACTGCCGACGATGTGAACACCGCCGTGGTCAAGGCGCTGGCGCAGCGCGATACGGACGCCAAGACGCTGTCCGAGAAGAAGGATGCCAATCTCAAAGTGCTGTCCGATGCACTGACCGCAGCGCCCGGTCTGGACGAAGAAACCCGCAAGACGCTGGCCGCCGACGTGGCCGACCTGATCACCCCGGAAATGACCGCCGCACAGGTCACCTCGCTGGCCGCAATGCAGATCAAGCACGGCAACGAAGTGATTGCCGCGCGCAAGCTGGCTTCGATGGGCTTCGCCTTCCCCGCCGGCAACGTGCATATCACGGTGGATTCAAGCAACGAAGCCAATGCGCTGCAGGAAGTCGCCGACCGCCGCCTCGGGCTTACTTACATGCCGGATAGCCGCCGCTTTGCCACCACAGGCGGAGCTTTGCAGCCTGAGAACAAGGCGCTGGCAGAGAAAGTGCTGGCCGCTTTCGACGCGGCCAACGGTCGCCAGCTGCACGCCGAGCACAAGATGCTGGCTGCGGGCGATTCCATCGTCTCCGACGTGGCAGTCCCGGCCACCTTCGAGCGTACCGTGCTGCGCGAGGCGCTTTTCCGCCTGGTGGGCTTGCAGTTCGTTGATTCCGGCACTGCGGCTTTCGCAGCCACCACGCAGATCCCCTACTCCTACCGCGACACCGCGGCGGCTGGCATCGGCAACGTGCGCAAATACGAAGGCCAGGCGATTGCCCGCGCCGGTGTGAAGCAGGCGATGGAAACCGCGTACATCATCCCGCAGAAGCTGGCATTCGAAGTATCCGACGAGCTGCGCTACCTGACAGCCAACGGCCAGCTGGTGAACTGGGACGCGGTGGCCGAGAACACCACCAACGCCTACCGCATCATCGCCGAGGATCTGGAAGCCATGATCTTCAACGAGCAGCTGAATGCATCCGACCAGTACGCCAGCACCGCTGTGACCAATGAGGCCGTGGCCACAGCAGACGGCACGAAGAGCATTTTTGTCACCAACCAGTTTCCGGTGGTGCGCCCCAAGGCTGTCTACGACCTGCAAGGCTCGCAAGTCGGCAGCACGCTCTTCGGCGTGACGGTCACCAGCAACGCAGTCGGGATCACGGCATGGGACGGCACCGGCACGCAGACGCCGGGCCTGTACTACTGGATGGATTACAACCTGGGCGAGATCCACTTTGTGGATGCGGCCGGCGCGCCATCCGCCCCGACCAACACCCACGCGATTGTGTCCAGCTACACCTACACCACCAACGTGTACAAGTTCGACACCGATCTTGGCTCCGCCACCGTCGGCGCGAAGTGGGACGATTTCCTGTACCGCTTCGGCCTGCGCAAGTCCGTGATCGAAGACCAGCGCAGCCACATGTGCAACTTCGGACTGATGAGCGGCACGGTGATGACTTCGGTCGAGCAGGCGGATTCCTTCGTGGAAAGCCGCGCCCGCAACGGCAGCAGCCTGGCGATGGACGGCAACCTGGGCGTGATCAAGGACGTGGCGCAATACAAGGCCTACTCCCCCGGCCTGAACATGGGCGACCAGCGCGTGATCGTCGGCGAGCGGGCGCAAACCCGCTTCCGCATGGCCAAGCCATGGGCCATGGGCCAGCTGCAGGACCAGAAGGACGCGAATGGCCGCTTCACCGGCAAGAAGGAAGCCTACGGCGACCAGTTCATCTTCCTGCACACCCCGACCCAGCTGAAGGCCGCGCTCACCAGCGTGGTGTTGTACTCCTCCAGCGCACGGATTGACCGGTAATTAAACCCATCCCCCTCCTGCCCTCCCCCTTGAAGGGGGGAGGAATGAATGGGAACTGGAGAATCACATGGAAAAGATTGCAATCGAGAACACCACCAAGATGCCGATGTACGTCGCCGGGCAGATGATCCCTGCCGGCGAGATCAGGCATTTCAACGAAGACCAGGTGCCGGCGGAATACCGACCAGCCAAGGAAGAAGAGCCCAAAGCAGAGATGCAAGTCGCCGACCCGCTGACCGATATTCTGAAAGGCAACGTCAAGGATGTCGTCGCGGCGCTGAATGGCATGCTGTTTGCCGACATCGATCGCTTGGGCGAGCTGGAGCAGCAAGGCCAGGCGCGCAAAGGCATCTTGAGTGCCATCGCAGAGATTCAGTTGAGCCAAGCTGCAAATGCTGATCTGTTGGCCAAGGTGGACGAACTGAGCGATGAAGCGCTTGCTGACGCACTCGTGGAAGCCGGCACCGACGTGAACATCGACCCAGATTATGTTGCCGCTCTCGAAGTCGAGTTTGCAAAGCGTAAGGCTGGTTAATCAGGCATGTCCGGAACCATGTCACAGGCCGATCTGGTCGCCGACCTGAAAAGCTCGCTGCATGACTCGGCGAGCGTTTTCACAGCCGAGACCGATGGCGACTTCAAGCGCATGCTGGATGCCTCCGCGCTGGATCTGACGCGCTTCCGCCCGCGCACTCTGCTGGGCACGCTCCTGCTGCAAGCCGATCAGTCCGAATACGCCGCCCCGGATGATTTCGTAATGTACAAATCATCGCTCTGGGGCATTGCGCCCATTGCCGCGCCAAGGCCTTGGGAGCGCAACTACCCGGGGCGACTTCCGGATGCCTTCGAAACAGAAGTCGGTGGCGCACGCATGATTTCTCTCTCTGTTCCGCCCACAGCCGCGCAGATCGCCACGCTCGGCAACCAGTTCCTGTTCTATTACTTCGCCGCCCATGCGGTGGATGCCGACGCCGCAAAAACAACGGTCAAGGCAGCAGACCGCAGCCTGCTGCTGCTGCGCGCCCAGGCCGAGGCCATGCGCGAGCTGGCCATGCGCAATATCGGCAAGCCGGTATCCGTGCGCGACGGCATGTCCGGACAGCCGCGCAACGGCACCCCGTCGCACCTGTATTCGGCGCTGATGGAAGAATACGAACGGCGGGCCGCCTGATGGATATCCGGGTCGAGATCGATAGCGCTGAAGCACGGAAGGCGCTGGCCGATTTTCCGGGGGTAATGGGGTCGAATGTTGACCTATACCTTTTGAGGGCCGCAGGTGAAGTTGCGCGCGAAGCGAAGATTGCCGCGCCGGGAGATTTGTCTGCCCTGAAGGATTCGATTCGCTCCATAAAAGACGGGCATCTGGCTTATGTCGTGGCGCCCGGCGTGCAGTACGGCGCGGCCGTCGAGTACGGCACCGGGCCAGCAGCCGGGAAGGCATCCTACTTCCCGAATCGTCTGGCGCTGCTGGATTACATCAACACCCCATCGCGACGTGGTTTCAAGCTGGCCAAGAAGGGATCGGGCAAGCGCCAGGGGCAGGTTGACGAGTTACAGGCACGTTCCTGGGCGCTGGCCCGCTACATCTTCGCCCACGGCACCAAGCCGCACCCCTACATGGCCCCCACCGCCGAGAAGATGCGTCCGCGCGTCGAGGCGCTGGTGAAGGAAGGCGTGGAAGCCGGAATCAGGGAGGCATTCGGATCATGAGCGTGCTCGGCGCCCGCATGGCCCTGATCGCATCCACGCTGACGGCGCTCTACCCCGCCCGCGCAGTGACGCGCTCATTCCAGTCGTTCGAACAACGCAAGCGCGAGGATCTGCTGAAAGGCATCTTCACTATCGTTTCGCGCGGCGAAGGCGGCTATGCCAACTACAACGGCCGCGAAGCAATGGATGGCCGGCACAAGGTATTGATCATCGGCCAGATCGTGCTGGCGGAAAACAAAACCCCCGCCGAGGTGGAAGATGCCGAATTCACCATGGTGGAAGAGATCAAGGCATTCGTGCGCGCACTGCCGCCAGCGCTCTGCTCTCTGGTCATGACAGGCTTCGAGCAGAGCGGGCAGCTTCTGCACCCCTACGGCGGGATCACAATTGAAATGGAGATGGACGGATCATGATCGACAAGGACCCTTCCACTTATAGCTGGGTGGCTTACGCATGGGTTTTCGCGCTATCCGCATGGGGCGGCGTGGTGAGCTTCATCCGCAAGGTGAATGCCGGCGCAGCGCGAAGCTGGAACCTGATGGAGCTGATGGGCGAGCTGGTGACCTCGGCCTTTGCCGGGCTCATCACCTTCTGGCTGTGCGAGTCTGCCGGGATTTCTCCGCTGATCACGGCCTGCATGGTAGGCATCAGCGGCCATATGGGCAGCCGCGCAATATTCCAGTTCGAGAAATGGGCCGAAAGGAAATTCAATGGCCAGCCGTAAATTATCCGACCTCTCGGGGCCCTGCCGCATCATGGCGGAGCAGTTTCTGGACCGCTGCCACGAGGAGGGCCTTGAAGTGCTGGTGACCTGTACCTACCGCAGCCTGATGGAACAGGCCGAGCTTTACGCCATGGGCCGCACCAAGCCGGGAAAGATCGTCACCAACGCCATGCCGGGGCAGAGCATGCACAACCATTCGCTGAACGGGCTTCCGGCGGCCGATGCCTTCGACGTGGTGCCGATGCGCGACGGCAAACCGGTGTGGGGCACGTCCGGCGCGGATGGCGAGCTGTGGCAGCGCCTGGGCGAGATCGGACGCAGATGCGGGCTGAAGTGGGCCGGCGACTGGAAGCGCTTCAAGGAATTCCCGCATTTTCAATACGAGGCCAATCCATGACCACCGACATCCTGCTGGCGTTTTTACGCGCACTTCTCAACATCCCCATGTGGATGCTTGGGCTGATCGTGGTCCCTCTGGCCCTGAGCACACGCAAGCCGGGCGACGAGCATTTGCCGCGCTGGGCCATGCTGTGGGACGAACCCACTTACGGGATCAATGGCGACCCCTATTGGCGCGGGCCGGATCATGCCAATGGTCACGAACGGGAATTTCTGTGGCGCTTGCGCTGGTTGATGCGCAACAGCCTGGGCGGGTGGAGCCATTTTGTCATGGGCTTCCCCTATTCGCGGATCCGTGCGATCGAGTGGGAAGGCGACAAGGACACGGCAAACCGGCCCATCGGGCACAGCGGGATATTGCGCATCACCGTCACGCTGGATAACGGCAGCCGCCGCACCTGCTGGTACATCGTGCACCAGTGGGGAAACAGCAGTCACTGTTTCCGCTTCTACTGCGGATATAAACTCAAGGACGTGCTGGACTATTACCTGCGCGTAGGGAAGTTGCCGACCGAGCGCGACGATTATGTCCAGGACGTGTTCTCCCCCAATCCGCTAATGGGCTTCGTCCATGTTTAACCTGATCCCGCTTCCTTATCGAATCCTTGGTGCCGCGGCGCTGGTCGCGCTTCTATTCTTCTCCGGCGTGGGCTTTGGATACAAGTGGCACAAGTCAGCATCGGATGCGGCCACGATCGCAGCCATGGAAGAGGCAGGCAAACGCTACCGCGCCGAGGTCGAACGTGGCAACGCGCTTTCAGGCCGTCTGGCCAGGGCGGAATCCGCCATCCAAATCAAAACTGTGGAGGTGATCAAATATGTCCCGAAAGTTACGACTGGCGGCCCTTGTCTCAATACCGCTACTGTCCGCCTGCTCCAGCCCGGCGCCGCGCCCGGTCTGCGCCCCTATTCCGGAGAACTTGCTCCAGAAGATGCCGCCCCGGCTGCCTCCGATACCGACATCGCTCACTGGATTGCCGGCGCCAACCTCGGCTACGAAACCTGCGCCGAGCGGCTTAACACGCTGATCGATTCCGGGCCCGGACGGTGCTCGATAACCGAACAAGGAGAATCGCCATGAAGGCACCAAAAACACCGGCACCCGCGCCGAAATCCATCCGCATCGCCTACCACGCAGGCCCGCCCGACATCCAGTTTTGCGGGAGGCGCTGGCTTCGCGGCGCAGCGCAGCCGGTAACGCCGGCGGAACAGGCCGCCATGCGGAAACGCCCGGATTTTGCCGGGTTCAATTTCATTGTAGAAGAGGAGTAAAAGATCATGGCTCAAGCCAAAGGCGCATTGATGCAGGTGCTGTTCCAGAAGGAAGCCGCTTTCCGGACGGAACCGGCGGTACCCGGAGCGTTCAAGCTCCCGTTCACCAGCTACAACCTCGGGCGCGACCCGAAGAAAACCAAGGACCCTTCCATTTCGTCCTCACCCCTGCCGGGCAAGTCCGGCTGCGGCGACGCCACGGTGGAAGGCAATATCAAGGCGATTCTGGATCTTCGCTCGGTGGGTTTCTGGCTGATGCTGGCGCTCGGCGTGCCGACAACGCACGCGGCAGTGACAAAGCAGCCGACCAATATCACCGGCGTGACGGTGAACTATGCCGAGTCCGGCACAACCGCAGGCAACGGCACGCTGGCCTTCACCTTCACCGGCAAGACGCTTTCATGGATGGCACAGGGCGACGGCACGCCGGGCACGCCGGTAGATGTCTCGGCAGGCGGTTACTTCACTTTGCAATCCAGCACGGCGCTACATAGCATCCACGTCACCGTGGACGTGGCGGCATTGCCCGGCGTGGACAAGTCCGATGCGGACATTGCCGTCTCTGCCACACTCAAGACGCACGCCTACCCGCTCGATCTGAACGACCGCCCATCCGCCCTGCTGGAAATCGGCCATGCCGACATCACCAAGTTCTACCGCACCCTGGGCGCGAAGGTGAACAAGCTGTCTTACGACCTGGTCAGCCAGGATCAGAACATCAGCCTGGACATCATCGCCGGAGCGGAAAGCGAAAAAAACAGCGTATGGGATGCCGCGCCCACCAGCTACAACTCACTGCGCGCCTGCGGATCCGGCGGCGCGATCACCAACGGGGTGAATACCTCGCTCGGCCAGGTGATCGGCGGAGATTTCGCGATCGACAACGGCATGAAAGGCGTGCCGCTGGCAGACGGAATGGAAGGCTACGGACTGATCGACCAGGGCGAAGTCATGCTCTCCGGCTCGGTTAATACCGTCTTCGACGGCGCAGGCTCCTACGCGCTGGCGCGGGCCTCGACCTCGACCCGGATGCGCCTGATCTCCCAGGCCGACTCAGGCGCAGGCATCTTCAGCCTGGTGTGGGATCTGCCTTTCGTCGAACTGATCGAGAAAGTGATCCCCAAGGAAGGCAAAAGCGGGCTCAGCGCCTCGCTGCAATGGAACGCGCACTGCGATGTATCCGGGCGCCTGCCGCTGTGCCTGCTGACCAACGACGTGGCGAGCTACTAAGCCATAACCCCTCCCATCCTCCCCTTTTCAGGGGAGGAGATTGAACCAATGAAAAAGGAAACATCATGCTGAACATTCGCCAAAGCGAAAAAACCATCACCGTCACCCATCACGAGAGCGGGGCCAAATTCACCCTGCGCCCGCTCACCCCGCGCAAATACCAGGAGCTGCAGAAGAAGAGCCACGACAAGAAAGGCGGCATCGATGCCATCACCATGGCCGGGAACGCCGCCAAATACATCATCGTGGACTGGGAAGGCGTGGGCGACGAAAACGGCGAGATCGAATGCAGCGATGAAAACCGCTACACCTTCGGAGAGAACCTGGCCTTTCACGTCGTGCCCTTCCTGATCGACGAGTCCATGAACTTCGACCGCTACCTCAACGACGAGACCACCGCAGCAAAAAACGCCTGATCGCCCGCGCCCGGTGGGATTTTTCCACCGGGTGGGGGTACGTCAGGGAGATGCAGAAGGCCGGGCGAGAGATCGACTCGGCAGACCTGCCGCCGGAACTGGAATGGGAGAATGAAATCTGGCGGCTCTTCGAGCGCGTCAGAACCCAGTGGCGGTTCAGCTTCAAAGGGCACGAAGGCCTGGACTACAACCCGGCCATCAAGCTGATAGAGCATTACGGCTGGGATCTGGATTGGGCGCTGGAGCTGCTGCAGGTAATCGAATCGACCGTGATGGAGGAGCGCAGCAAACAGACCGCGAAGGAATAGAAAGGCACAAAAACAAACGCCACACCCTTGGGTGTGGCGTTTGGACACAAAGCTATCGAGGCGTCGGGTATCTTGTCATCGACATTCCCTACGCCTACTCCACCATTGATACCGGCGGAGGTTCGCAAGCCCGACTAGCGGGAACACTTGCAATTGTATGCTAAAAAAACATGTTGTTTAATAGATAATTTTAATGGCTACTTGATGCCAAGAGCGTATTTTACACCAGCCAGAATCGCATCAAGCTCATCTTGTTTGATGTTTACAACGCGGTAGTCTCCACGTCCGATCTTTTTTCGGTCTAATCGTTCCGCTGCTACAGATACCACCATATCGCATTTTGCCCAACAGGGGCCACGCTCCCCAGGCACAGGGGTGTGCGGGAAATGTACGTGATAAGGCTCAAGCGGAATTGGCTCTGTTTGACTCAACGGGATCACAGTGTAAAGTCCAGGGCGAGAAATATGGTGTGGTGAAATTACCACAACAGGCCGAAGCTTGACCATTTCCGGGGCGATAAAGCCGCGGAAATCACACACTAGAATAGTTCCAGGTCTCGGATGAAAAGTAATTGCCATGAAATCTCTTTGTCATTGTTTTGCTGGATTATACGCGATATATTTGTGCTTATTTTTGGGGAAACATAGGGTAATGAATTAGGCGAAATCACCCCGCTTCGGCGGGGTTTTTGTTTGTAAAGCAAAGTTAATCGTCATAGAATAAAAGGCGTAATGCGTGCATATTGCAACTAAGCTTTAGTTGCAATACATCGAACTTAAATGGATAATCACGTGTCGAAAAAAGTGAAGCTGCAAAACAAGCTGCGCGCCGTTCCAATCCCACGTGATTTTTCTTGGAACGATCTGCTGACGGTCATGCGGAGCGCAGGATTCAAGGAAGAGTGCGACGGTGGTTCGCACTATTGTTTCGAGCACACAAGCGGTTTTCGGCTAACAATATCGAAAACCCATCCAAGCGGAATTTTGAAGGTTTATCAAGTGCGCGCCGCGATCGAAGCACTTGATCAAGTGGGTGAGTCGGGGGGCGATTGAAATGGCAAATAATGACCTTTCATACAATGAATATACTGGATCGGTTGAAGTAAGCATCGAAGATGGATGCTTGCATGGAAGAATTCTGTTTATCGACGACATAGTGACTTACGAAGCAGAAAGTGTGTCTGGCATTCAGGAGGCGTTTGAGGGTGCCGTCGATCGATATATCGCACTTTGTGAGCGCAGTGGAAAACCGGCTGTAAAACCGTATAGCGGAACATTCAATGTGCGGATCGGACCAGATCTGCACCGCCAGGCTGCTCACGCAGCACGTGCGCGGGGTGTAAAACTGAATGAGTTTGTCACCTTAGCTATACGCGACGCTGTTACCAAAAATGGCGCCCAAAAGGTTGAACACGTCCACCAGCACATCGTTACGCTGAGCACCGATTCCGGGAAAACCGGCGCGTTTGAGCCTATGTTAGCTGGAATGCCAGTATGGGAGTCGGCCAATGCAACAGTTCAATGATCAGGTAAACAATCCGAAAATATCGTACTCCCTGCGGGAGATCACAGAGATACTGGTTAAGGAGAGCAAACTGCATGAAGGCCTATTCAATCTGGTGATTGAATTTCAGGTCGGGGTTGGTGCTGTCGGACCGACTTCAGATGCATTGCTCCCTGGCGCGATGGTCGGCGTTTCAAAAATAGGCTTGATCGCATCCGATAAATTAGGCCCGAATACCGTAGACGCGGCCAAGCTTACATCAGCCAGGAAGCCGCGGAAAAAGAAAGAAAGCCAAGAAGTCTGAGGTCAAAATCACGCATATAAACACCCCGCTTCGGCGGGGTTTTTGTTTGTAAAGCGAAGTTAATCGTCATAGAATCCCCATGACATAAAGGGGGATTGGAATGGGTTTTATCGGGTGGCTGGTGATGGCCTTGGTGGGATATTACATCTATCGAAAGTTAACAAAGACGGGTGCCGAACATAAGCCTGACGTTCGCCCAGGTATCACTGTTAGGGTTAGCACGGTTTACGATACCCAATACACGCCGCAATATATTCAGTCTTGTGTCCTGAGCATCAATCAATATCTCATTGAGCTTGAAAATGCGCACGAAGAATGGATTTTCGGGTATCACCCTGAAAAAATAGAGCGAGAGGTAAATAACATCCTGAAAGCCGATGCCGGACATTCCTTTGCTCTCAAGATAAAGGCGCAGCTCCCAGCGATGAAGCGAGACTGTCAGACTCGTTACTTGCTTTTCCGTGTCAGGCATCTATCAGAAAAGGCAGAGGCAGCGGTGGCGGTTTCCACAAAACAGAAGTACGCGACAGAATCCTTGCAGCTTTTAGAAAACGGAATTCAGGAGGGAGTCGCAGACGCGGCACGGTTGAAGGAACACATCCCCAGAATCAGAAGCTACATTGCACAGGTGGAAATTGATGATTTTATCGAAAAAGCCAAGCGATTCGAATTCAAGGGAAACAAGAAAAAGGCATTGGAATATTTCAAGGACGCCTACTACTCTGCAATAAATGACAATATTCCGGATGAGCAGCAACGCGAAGTAATAGACTGGCTAAGCAATAAAATCGAAGACCTAGAAGGTGTGGTTACGTTAGAACAGGAAAAGAAGAAGCCCACGAAGAAGCTCCCACCGCCAGAAGAAACTTGACATTTAAATAACCCGGCCTTAATCTACCTGTGCTCGCGAAAGCGAGTGGAGCTCAATACTCCAAAGTATAGGCGGATACCCGCACCCGAAAGCCAGCGGTTTTTTTACGTCCATCATTCGCGTCGCCAAACGACGTAATCAATGGCCGGGTGTGAGGCTAATACAATACCTGCTTCGGCAGGGAATACGCCCGCTGGACCTATGCCCAGTATTGAGCCCCCGGCCGCCCTCACGGGCAATTGACTCAATATCAAGCATAGGAGGACATCATGTCCGAAAACCAATCGAGCACATCCGTGCTCATCTTCAATGAAACCGAGTTCGACGTTGTGGATATCCACAACATTCCATGGCTAAGGGGTGGGCAGGTTGCCCAGGCCTTGGGCTACCAAAACCCAGCCAGCGACATTGGAAAACTCTACGAACGCAACACTGACGAATTCAGCGACGAGATGGTTCAGACCGTCGAACTCGAAACCGCCGGAGGCCGCCAACAAGTCCGCATCTTCTCCCCGCGCGGCTGCTACCTGATCGGCATGCTGGCGCGCACCGAGAAGGCCAAGGAATTCCGCAAGTGGGTACTGGACGTGCTGGAAGGCCGCACCGTGCCGCGAGAATCCCGCCCCATGACGATCCCGCAGCAGATCGCCAGCCACCGCCTGCGCATTTCCCTGCTCAAGGAGCTGAAGGCGGAAACCGCGCCGGGCATGCGCCGCGCGCTGCACCAGCAAGTGCGCCACGTCTCCGGCCTGATCGGCTTGCCGGTGCCGCAGATCGGCGAGATCGGCAAGGACGAACCGCAGCAAGCATTGCCGGGGGTGTGAGATGAGAACCTATTATCCAATTCTTGACCGGACCATCGAGCATATCCGCAACACACCGATTCCGTTCAATAGATCGGATTACCAGCACGCGGTCATGACGACGGCGCGCAATCTTCTTGAAGGAGGCGAACTGAGCAGACGGCTGGCAGAGGTTCACGCGCTGCGCTTCCTGATGTGCGAGCTGGAAGGGAGAGCCGAACATGAACGCGGCGCTTGAGGTGGAAACCAACCTGGACGAAGCGTGCAAGGCGTTCGATGCCTTCATGTGCCTTCTGACCAGCGGAGCGGAAACGGTCGATCCTGACGAGCTGTTCTTTCTGTTGCAACCGATCCAGGACAAGATCGATCAGGCGCGGGCGGCTTCGCATCTTGTGCTGGAGGAGGTTCGCCATGCCAGACAGGAAGGATGAGAAAAAGACTGTCAGCCCGTTTGCCCTGCATTTCTACACCATTTTCGGCGACGAAATCAGGGCGGCATTCGACAAACTGGCGGCGAGCCAAAAAGCCAGGCCGAAATTGAAGGCTGTTCCGCCTCCGAAAAAACAAACCTGACCCCTGCCCCGCTTCGGCGGGGTTTTTATTGCCGTCCTTCTGGTAGTGATTTGTCTTGTGTAACAGGGCATTTTCACGCCATGAGTGATAAAAACGACATCAAGATCAATATCAGCGCGGATGCGTCCAGATTTAATACTGGCGTGAATCAGGCTATTCAGAAAGGCGAGGCGCTTAAAGCCAATCTGGACAAGATCAAAGCCGCTCATGGCGACCTCTCGGAAGCGGACAAATACATCGCATCCCTGACACGGGAAGCCGCAACGCTCGGCATGACTGAGCGCCAGATGAAGATGTACCAGGCGGCGACCATCGGCGTTTCCGGCGCGGACATGGACGCGGTGAATATCCTGACCGGCAAGATCGAGGCCTACGAGAGGCAGACGGCCATGATCGAGAAAGTTTCCGGTGCGCTGATCGGCCTGGCAAAGATGGCGGCAACGGCAGCGATCGCACTGGCTGCTGTGGTGGTAAAAAGCGCCATTACCCAGGCAACAGAGGCGGAACAGGCGCAACTCAAGCTCGAAGCCGCACTCAAGGCGACTGGGCATGCCGCCGGGCTCACCAAGTTGCAGATCAACGAGATGGCGGACGCCATGTCTCAGACTACACAATTCGACGACGAGAGCATTCGAAATGCATCCGCTCTCATGTTGACATTCAGAAACGTTCAGGGAGCCACTTTTACTGAAGGCATTGCACTGGCCGCAGACCTCTCCGCGATGCTGGGGCAGGATCTGAATTCTTCCGTGATGATGCTTGGCAAGGCGCTCAACGAACCGGAGCAGGCACTTTCTGCGCTAACCAGGTCGGGTGTGCAATTCTCCGAATCGCAGAAGGAGCAGATCAAGTATTTCGCGGAGACCAATCAGCTTGCCGCAGCGCAGGCCATCATCCTGGGCGAGGTGAGAAATCAGGTCGGCGGAACTGCCAAGGCGATGAACAGCGGCATGGCCAAAGCTTCACGCGACCTCACCAAGGCATGGGACGAGATGGCCGAGAGCATCGGCAGGAACACCGTGGTGGGCGAGTGGTGGAAGTCTGTGATGGGCGGATTAACGGCGCTGTTTTCAGACATAAAGGGAGCAATAGAAGGCACCAGCAGCACGCTTTACCAGCTCGCAGAAGATACGGCGAGTTTGTTGAAATATATCCCCGGAATGTATCTTTATGCAGCAGCTCTGGAGGAAATGGCAAAGGCAGGCAAATCAGAAGTTCAACGAACTTCCGTTGGAAAGATTCAGGGGCTGGATGCCCAGAAGGCTGCCGACGGCGCAGCAGCCCAGCAGGAGGCGCAGGCTATTGAGGCATCCAATCGCAGAATCAAAGCCGCGCAGGAAGAACTGGACAGGGCAATGAAAGCCTCCGCCACGGCGGCCAAGGCGTATCAGAAGGATTTGCAGGGACTGCTTAATACGCTGGATAACACATCCGATTCTGTGGGCGCTGATTTTTATAAAAATCTCAACATGCTGCATAAGGAGTATGAGAAAGGCGGCAGGACGCTGGAGCCGTACCAGAAGCGTGTCGAGGCGCTGATCGGTAAAACAGAGTTCGCCAAGAACCTTAAAAAGGAAGAGATCGCACAGGAAAAGGAAATGAATCGCGCCCTTGATGAGGCCATCAAGCAGCAGGACGAGATGGTCAAGGCCTACGACAAGCGCATGGAGTCGAATGAAAGGCTGACTGATACCCTCCAGGGCGAACTGGATTTGCTCGGCATGGCAGAGCGAGACCGCGCGATTGAAGTCGAGATGCGCAAGCTGAGTGCCGATGCGACGGAAGATCAGGCGAATGCAGTGAAGAAATTAGCTGGCGCGCTTTACGACGAAAAGAAAGCGCACAAGGCCATCGAAGACGCTCAAAAAGCCTACGAAAAGATGAACGACGAGATCAATCGCGGGCTGACGGATGCGCTCATGCGTGGCTGGGAAAGCGGCAAGGGTTTTGCCGAAAACGCCATCGATACAATCAAGAACATGTTCAAGACGCTCGTTTTACGCCCGACCATCAGCGCCGTGCTGTCGCCGGTATCTAGTGCGATCAGCGCCGGGATGGGATCGCTTGGCATTCCGGGCACCGCAAATGCGGCAGGCAGCATCGGCGGAGCTGTCAATACGGCTGGCAGCATTTACAACATGAGCTCCGGCGTTGTCGGAAATACCATGTCCGGATTGACGTCTGGCGCTACAACCATTGGGAGCGTGCTCGGCGCCAGTGGCGCAAATGTCATGGCGGCATCGACATATGGCACTGCTGTGGGATCAAGCCAGACAGCAATGCTACTGGCTCAAGAAACCGGTCTGACAGCATCCACCACAGGCCTGACCGGCGCCCTCGCCGCCGTCCCCGTCTGGGGCTGGGTAGCAGCCGCTGCGGCCCTGATGTTCCTGTCCAACGACGACCCAACACCGCCCTCCGGATTGCTCGCCACCCTCAACCCGGATCCGGCCAACCTGCCGGATTACAAGTTTGACCGCAAGAGCGGCGCGTTTTCGGATGGCGCTTACGCCGAGTCCGCATTCGGCCAGATCGGCGCGACCGAGGCCTTCGCCTATTCCGGCGAATCGGCACAGAAATACCTGGACATGGTGGCCAGTCTTGATAACACCCTGGCCACCTATCTGTCGCCTGAAGCCATCACTCGGGTATCCACAGAACTGCAGGCAAAGACTTACGGCAGCGAAGGCGAAGGCTGGCTGGAGACTGCATTGCCGAACATGATCAAGGATCGCTTCACCGCGACCTTCGCCGAGGTCAACCCGGAATTGACCGCCTTCCTGGACAGCTTCAGCGGCACGTCAGAAGAGATCATCGCCTTCGGCGGCTCCCTGCTGGAAGTGGACAAGTCGCTGCAGGACACCAGCGCATCCACCCGCCTGTTCGGCGAAGTGCTGGACTGGGTCAAGATCGAAGATGCTGCGCGCTCCGGCGAGAATGTGGTGCAGACCTTCCAGCGCCTGAGTGCCGAATTCGCCCTCACCAACCAGATCGCCGACATGATGGGCCACGACGCATCGACAGCTTTCGGTTCGGTCGGCCTGGCCTCGGAGAGCGCACGGGCGGCGCTGATCTCTGCCGCAGGCGGACTGGATGCCCTCGCCGCAAAGACCACCTCTTTTTTCAACAAATACTATTCCGACGCCGAGCGCCAGCAGGCCAGTGCCCGTTACAGTCTCGCCGTGGTTAACGATGGATTCGCAAACATGGGACTGACCGTGCCCAGCACAATGGCCGAGTTCAGGAACCTCGCCGAGGCGCAGGATCTCTCGACCGAGGCCGGCCGCAGCACCTATCTGGCGCTGATGGATCTGGCGGATGCCTTCGCCACTGTCTCTGCGGCTGGCGGTGCCGCAGCGGTCGGGCTCGGACAGGCGGCCAATGCCATCATCACGGCCAATCAGAGCATCGGCGGAAACTATGTCAACAACAACAATCTTGCCATCGGCCAGGCGGCCAATGCGCCGATCTACGATCAGGCCCTGAAGGAAGTCAACGCTCGCAGCGCTGCGCTGGTCTCCGGCACGCAGGTGCAGTTCGGCACGGCCACGGATCCCAAGCTCAATCAGGAGGTCGCCGGCTGGCTTGCCGGGTATCGCACGGGCGGCTACATGACCCCGAGCGCGGAGCAGACCCAGATCCTGCGCAATCTGTCCCTGATCCCTGCCCATGCATCAGGCGGATTGGCCGATCGCGGCTGGGCGCTGGTCGGCGAGCAAGGACCCGAGCTGGTCAACTTCAGCGACCCCGGCCGCGTCTACACTGCCGACCAGACCCGCGCCGTATTCTCCGCAAACGATGAATGGGATTACCGCCAGACATCAGGCGCCTCGGCCATTGACCTGTCCGCCCTGGTGAACGAGCTGCAGCAGTTGCGTCAGGAACTGGCCGAGGCCCAGTACGCCATCGCCCGCAACACCCGCGACACGGCCAAGCACATGGAGCGCTGGGATTCTGACGGCATGCCCGAGGTGAGAGCCGCGTGAGGATCATCCGCCCCACCGTGATCGATGACGCCATGCTGGTCTCCAGCAATGTGCCGGAAACCGACTACGCCGCGTGGTCTGCTGCGACCACCTACGCACTCGGCGACCGGGCGATCAATACCACCACGCACACAATCTACGAATCCATCCAGGCGGGCAACCTCAACCACGATCCGGTCGCCGATACCGCCCTGGCCACGCCGCTGTGGTGGAAAGTGGTCTCCGCCACCGGCCGCTGGAAGATGTTCGACGGCCTGGCTGGCGCGCAGACGGAATCCGCCACCGGTATCGAAGTGGAGCTGGCGCCCGGGCGCATCAATGCCGCCGCGCTCATCAACCTCGATGCCGAATCCGTCACGCTGGAATTGAAGGACGGCGCCACCACGATCTACAGCACGACCGTCAGCCTGGCGCTGGAGAATGTCTTCGACTGGTATGAGTATTTCTTCGAACCCATCATCCGCAAGACGGATGTGGCGATCACCGACATACCCGTCTTCGGCAGCGCTCACCTGTTCGTCACGGTCAACGGCGGGGCCGGTGTGGCCAAGTGCGGCGAGCTTGTTGTCGGCATGTGGCGCGATCTCGGCAGCACCATGTGGGCGCCACGCGCCGGGATCATCGACTACTCGCGCAAGGAGGTGGACGAGTACGGCAACCCCAACGTGCTGCAGCGCCGCTTCTCCAAACGCCTGAACTGCGACCTGCACGTCCAGACCCGGCTGGTGGACGAAACCCACCGACTGCTGACGGAATTCCGCTCGACGCCCATTGTCTGGATCGGCACCGACCTGTTCGCCAGCACCATCATCTTCGGCTTTTACCGGGATTTCGAAGCCATCATCTCGGGCCCGGTCAGTTCCAAATGTTCACTGCAAATTGAGGGTTTAATCTGATGCCTATCACACCCCTGCCAACCCCGCCGACGCGATCTGACCCGGCCAGTTTTGCCGCGCGCGGAGACGCTTTTCTTGCCGCGCTGCCCACTTTCCAGGCCGAGGCCAATGCGCTGGAAACCAACGTCAACGCCAAGGAGTTATCGGCAGTATCAGCTGCCGTAACCGCCATTGCCAAGGCCTCAGAGGCGGCCGCGAGCGCGGTGGATGCAACCAACAACGGCGCTGCACAAGTGGTACTGGCTGCCGAGCAGGTCGCACTGGCTACCGGACGGGCAGATGCTGCGGCTGCCAGCGCCGTGACGGCCATCACCGCACCCGGAACCTCGGCGACCAGCACCACCAGCCTGTCGATCGCCATCGATGTCAAGGCGCTCACTATCCAGCCAGGCAAGGCGCTGGTGGTGGGGATGTCGGTCAAAATCGCAGCGACCGCCAGCCCGACCAACTGGATGTTCGGCGATGTCACCGCCTATGACAGCGGGACCGGCGCGCTGACGGTCAACGTCACGGTGATCCAGGGGGCCGGCACTTTCGCGGCCTGGACAGTATCCCTGTCAGCGCCCGGGCTTGCACCATCCGCTGCTGCGGCCGTATTCAACTATCAAAACTTCGGAGGTTTCTAATGCCCGCCAATACCACACCTATTTTTGCGAACGTGATCAAAAACCCGGCCGCGCAGATCCTGCCGGCGGATGCCTCCGCCTACAAAACGCTGATGACGGGCGGCACGAATGGATCGCGCCTCGATAACCTGATTGCCACCAGTAACGACACCTCGGCGCGCGTCCTTTCTTTCGCCATCAACGATGGCGCGCTGGATCATCCGATCGGCGAAGTCAGCATCCCGGCCACCGCCGGGAATGACGGCGCGGCGTCCGTCAAAGGAGTGTCCGTACTGAATTCCACGAACTTCCCCGGACTCAAGGAAGATGGGTCGCTTTACCTGCAGTCAACATTCATCCTCAAGGTGAAATCGCTGACCACCGTCACGGCGGCCAAGCAGATTGATCTGGTCGGGTTCGGCGGGGACTTCTGATCATGGACGGATTCAGCCAGAAATCCAGATCCGGTTTACGGATAAAGGCCATTTACAGGGGCTCGATATCATCCGGTGCCTCTGCCACGATACCGGCCGTGAACCCGGCGAAGTGCGACTTGGTGATGACCGGGTTTTCTTGCAGCTCGGGCACGCCGAACGCGGGCGACTACTGCCGACTGACCCTGGTGAATGCCACCACCATCTCCTGCACCAGCGGGCATACGATCAATTCGCCGATCGCAAACTACCAACTTACGGAGTATTACTAAAATGGGCGTATTTGCAGAAATCGACAGCAACGGCATCTGTGTCGCCTTGCTGGAAACGAGCCAGAATATGGCGAGCGTATCAATGATCCCGGTAGCGGATTACGATCCTGCGCTGATAGGTAAAAGATGGGACGGCGCGGCCTTCGGCCTGCCTGTGCCCGCCAGCCTGCTCGAAGCCAAGGCAGCCAAGACCCAAGCCATCAGAGACTATTTTGAGAGGGTGGTGCAGTCCGTCAAAGCCGCCGCCGCGCCCTACGAGATCGCCACCTGGGAAACCCAGCGCACCGAATACATGGCATGGCAGGCGAACAGCGCCACGCCCACGCCGTATGTCTCCGCACTGGCAGCAGCACGCGGTTTGACCGTGCCAGAGTTGATGGCGAAGATCGCGCCCAAGGTCGCCGGGTTCGCCACCATTCAGGGTACACAGCACAAGCTGGAAAAACTGGTCGAAGCCGCAACCACCATCGCTGAAGTCGAAGCCATCACCTGGTAATGGACTACGCTGCCGCCCGCCCCCTGATCCGCTCCGGCGACCTGCTCGCCTGGACGCATCACGGCTGGCGCTCCTGGTACGACATCAAGATCCAGATCGTCCGCCTGTGGCAGCGATCGGAATACGCGCATATCGGAACCGCCTTTGTGATGGGCGGCCGGGTGTGGGTGATCGAGGCGGTGACGCCGCACCCGCGCATCATCCCGCTTTCCAATGCCCTGCCGTTCTACTGGGTGCCGCTCGGCGCCCCGTGGTCGGCTGCGACAGAGACGCAAGCCTTATCCATCATCGGCAAAGAACGCGCAGTCTACAGCCAGGTCGAGGCGATCCGGGGCGCGCTGGGCACGCTGCAACCCGGAACGGACGATCTGTGGCAGTGCGCAGAGCTGGCATGGTGCATCGCCAAATGGGACGGGATTGAGCTGGGTAATGACATCACGCCGAGCGGGCTGGTGGAGGCGGCGCTGGAGATGGGGGCAAGAGTGGCGCTGGTGCGTTAAAACGATTACATCCAGCACGCCGCCTGATTGTGGCCGGACTCTCCGCGCACGAAAGGAATTCCACCCATTTGCTCGGTGATCGGGCCTCGGAAATCACAGGTGAACACCAGATTCTTGTCGGCGCATGTGACTTCGAATTTTTCTTTCGTCCCCTCCTTCATCGTGGAGCGGACCCTGATCTTTCCTTCGCACCCGTTTTTTTCCGCCAATACTGTTAGCCATTTGGCTTTTTGAGTTGTGGATGGAGGGGAAGGATCGACATCTTCAACCTCGCCAATATTTTCAACCTTTTTCCCGCACATGGTTTTCCACATCCCGTTCATCATCTCCGGGCGCTTCGGATCTTCGATGTCCTGCAGGGCTGCATTCTCTGCGGCATAAAAACGCCTGAACCCGACGAATGCGCCATAAGAGTTCTTACCGTTCAACTCCCCGCACAGAACCGGCATCTGATCTCCGCTCACGAACAGGTTTCGCCACAGGACAGACGCCGGGTCTTTGAAGTCGCGGGTGATATTGTGCTTGGCCTTGGCGATGAATTCTGCATACTGGCTCACTTTGGCGGGCTCCGCTTCCTGCGGTGGCGCTGCGATGGGCTTTGCCTGAGTCGCGAGTTTTGTCACAGCCTCGTAGCAGCCGGCCTTTTGCTTGGCGTTCTTGATCGCCGCGCAGCCGGCCAGGGCGGATTCAATATCTGATTCGGCGGCGGCATGGGACGAAAGAAGCACCATGGCCAAGCCTGTAAGTATTGTTTTCATATCCTTCCTATTTAAACAACGATAGCAGCGCGAGCTGCTTTTCCGGTGGCATTTTTCTGAATACATTAACCATCTGTCGTTCCGTATCGCTCAATGGGTGTGTGGCCACGTACCTGTTTATTTCCTGCTCCGTGTAGCCATTTGTCATTACATGAGACTGGCCGTCCAGACTCTTCTGCAGGCGGCTCACCACCTCAGAATTCAAACTTCTGCCATTTATCTTGGCCTCCCTGTCAAGCCTGTCTTTCAACTCGGCCGGCATTCGGACGCCAAACGGCGCTATATCCCTCACCTTCATTATTCCCCACCTATTCCACTTCATCGTGGTTGCACTATGTAACCAAAAAACCGTTGACTTCGATAGCTTCACCGTGTAATGATGGTTACACGGTGTAACCATTTTGGAGCGGATGATGAATCTCATCGCAAGCAAGAAAGACCAGTCCGTGACTGTGCGCTTTCCGGTAGGTCTTCTGGATCGTCTCGACAATGTGGCGCGCAAGCAAGGACGCAGCCGCAATTCGGAAATCATCAAGCGCCTGGACGAAAGCCTGGAGCGCGAAGAGGTGCCTGAAGAAAAAGCAGCATAGAAAAAAACCGTCACCGTGTTGGCACAGGGTGACGGCGGGCCGGGAAGACCCAGCAGGTTCGCATCTGCAATTTACCCCCGGCCTCTCTCGGTTATTAGGTTAGTTTTTTGTGAGGGGTAACAGATGGTCAAGAGATCGGTTCCGCCTGCGGATGTGCAGGAAGCCTTTTACCGCGTCGTTCACGACTTCGGGGTGGTGAAGCTGGCGGGGATGATGGGCACCTCCCCTGCCGTGCTTTACAACAAGGCGAATCACCACGAATCCAGCCACCACAAGCCGACGCTGGCCGATGCGCTGGTGGTTTCCAACCTCACGGGCGACAAGCGCATCCCCTTTTCTTTTGCCGCCGCCTGCGACGGCACATTCTTCGAGCTACCCGACGTTTCCCATATCTCCGACACCGACCTGGTGCAGGGCATGTGCAACATCGGCATGGAAGGCGGCGATTTTTACCGGGTGATGAACAAGGCGCTGGAAGACAACCGCATCAGCGGGAACGATTTCGCCGCCATCGAGCATGAGGCGCTGGAATGGATCGCGGCGATTGCGGAAATGCTCGAGCGCGTGCGGGGGCTGAAGGAATGAGCGCGCTGCGTGGTTCCCGTTCCTTTTGCCTGAGCCTGCCGAATGCGGCCGGAAAGATCGCTTTTCACCCGCATGCGCGTGCCTCCGATGTGCTGGCCGTCTCCACGGCGCTGGGGTGTACGCCTGTTTGCCGCGCCGGAAAGGTGCTGCTGATGCCGCTGCGCGGGGTGGCGAGATGAGCGCCGCCGTTCCGGCATCCCTGGCCAAGCGCGGCTTGATGCGCGTCACCGACAACCTGCAGCCGGGCGACGAGATCAAATGGAATTTTCACATGTTCAGCGTTTTTCGCCCCGAGCTGGAGGCGCGATTCATCCGCCCCGCTCCGAAGCGCGAGAAGAATGCCTGCGATGAACAAAACAAATTGGGTTGATTGGGTGGTGGGGACGGTATTCGTCTTCGCCTATTTGTGGGGATGTGCCTGGTTGGGCAGGCACGATATGGAGGTGGGTCATGGAAGCACTACGGCGATATCTGACGGAAGAGGAGCAGAAGCGCTTGCTCCGGCATGTGGATCAATTCAGGGACAGCGCGGCGCGGCGGGATCATGCGTTTATGCGGCTGCTGCTCTGCACCGGGATGCGGCTCAATGAGGCGCGGCTATTGACGGTGGGCGATGCGCTGGAAGCGCTGCGCACCGATACGATTTTCATCCCGCGCGAACACCGCAAGGGGCAAAAGACAGATCACCGGGTGCTGGTCACCCAGCCGGTGCGTGAATCCCTCCTCGGCCTGCTGAACATCCGGCGCGGCATGGGCTTCGCCGATCACGCCGACGCTCTGCTGCTGTGCGGTCGCAATGGCGAGGGCATGACTTCCCGCGCCATCCAGCTGCGCGTCGCCATGTGGGCCAAGGCTGCTGGCCTGCCGGATGGCGTCAGCCCGCACTGGTTTCGCCACTCCCGCGGCATGAACATCATGAAGCACACCACCAGCAACGACCCGCGCGGCATCGTCCAGGCTGCGCTGGGCCACGCCTCGATTGCCTCGACCGGGATCTATACCCGCGTGACCCGCGAGGATCTGGCGGCGGCGCTGCAGGAAGTGGATGGAACGGGGCGGAGAAGCACCGCGCAACTGCGCAAAGGATGGGAAAGGAGGGTGGCATGAAATTCATAGAGCATAGCCGTGTGGGCGGCTACGAGGAGGGGACTGTGATCGTTAAATCCAAGGCGGACAAGGCGCTGGAAGATTTCGAGAGAACGGTCCGCCACGTCGATCAAGTAAGAGCGGAACTCCTCGTAGTACAAAATAATCTTGAGTCCGCCATGGGAAAATTGATCACGTCCGAAGAGAGTCTCATCAATGCACTGCATGAACACTATGAGGGCGATGTTCCCCAAGCGTTATCTACGAGTTTCGGAACGCTGCTGATCGAAGATCGGCGTATCGAAGTGATTAAGACGGCATCTTATTCGGATTTGTACCGCATTGAGAAGAAGGAGGCGGCATGAATCTCGAAAACTTGAACAATGAATTCTATGAATTGGAGCTTCGGTTTGATGTGTTGTTCCTGCTGTCCACGGTGCTGGTTTCAGATTTCTCCTTGCCAAGCGAACTGGAGGACATGATCTACGACGGGGATATGGATGATTTTTCTTCACTCGGATTGGCACAGGAAGCTGAGGATTGGGATAAGCAGGAAGTCATCGATTGGCTGATCGAAAACAAACGGTTTGGGTGGCTTTGTAAAGCAGCAACGCCGGTAAGGGATTACCTCGACGCCGATTTATATTCATCAAGTTGGAGTTGCTATACAACCAAGTGGCTGTACGCCGACGACTTCGACGAGTTACTGAAACGAGCAAAATCTTGGGTTGCCGCATGCGATGTCAATTTCAAGTCTCGGCGACTGAATAAAGAGGTGGAAGCATGAGCCACTACTGCCCCCCTCTTACCCCAAACGCAATCAGATCGCGAGTTTCAACCGGGCGTTTCGCATTCACCGAACTGGGCCTTGAAAAGCGCTGCTCGACCTGCGGCGAATACTTCCCGGCGGACACCGAGTTCTTCTATGCGCAGGCTTACCGTCCGGAGGGGCTTTCGTGCGGCTGCAAGGCTTGCCAGCACGAAAGCAAAATCAAAAGCGGGAGGCGCAAGCAATGAGTTACATCCAGACCTTCACCGGTCGCCGCTTCTACCCGGCAGACCCGCGGCCATGGGACGTGGACATTCACGACATCGCCCACTCGCTTTCGCACCTGTGCCGATTCAACGGCCACACCCGCAAGTTCTATTCCGTCGCACAGCATTCCGTCCTGGTCTCGGTCATCGTGCCGGAATCGCTGGCGCTGGATGGGCTGATGCACGATGCGGCCGAGGCCTACCTATCCGACATTACCAGCCCGGTAAAACCGCTACTGGAAGAACTGGCGCTGATCGAGGCGAGGATCCACGAATCCATCGCCATCGCCATGGCGGCGCGTTACATGGTTCCCATGTCCCGCGTCATTCCGCCGGCAGTGAAGCATGCCGACCTGGTCATGCTGGCCACCGAGCGGCGCGATCTGCTGACCGATACCGGCGACGAATGGCCGTGCCTGGCAGGCATCGAGCCGAGGCATGAGCAGATCACGGCATGGGATCCGGAAACAGCAAAACGGATGTTCCTGGAACGGTTCGAGGAGTTGGCGGGATGAAGACAAAGCATGTAGAAATTCGCCACTTTCACCTGTTCTGCGGGCTGGGTGGCGGCGCAGCCGGGTTCAATAACGGCGAGGCGCGTGTCGGCAACATGCAGGCGCGCTTCCGCTGCATCGGCGGTGTGGACGTTGACCCGGCCGGTGTGCGCGATTTCCAGAAACTTTCCGGCGTGCCCGGCACGGTTCTGGATATGTTCGACCGGGATCAGTACACGGCATTTCACGGCGGCGATGCGCCGGCAGGATGGCGCGAGGCAATGCCGGACGATATCCGGCGCGCGGCTGGCAACGAGCGCCCTCACATCGTTTTCCTTTCAGCGCCATGCAAGGGATTCTCCGGGCTGCTTTCCGAAGGCAAGAGCAAGACGGACAAGTATCAGGCATTGAACCGGCTGACGTTGCGCGGGGTGTGGCTGATGCTGGAGGCTTTCGCCGACGATCTGCCGGAGCTGGTGATCTTCGAGAATGTTCCGCGCATCGCCAATCGCGGGCGGCACCTGCTGGATCAGATCCAGTCGCTGCTGCAGCGCTACGGATATGCCACCGCCGAGACCACGCACGATTGCGGCCAGATCGGCGGGCTGGCGCAGTCGCGCAAGCGCTTCCTGATGGTGGCCAGGAATGTGGAGAAGGTGCCGCACTTCCTTTACGAGCCGCCTGTGCGCCCGCTGCAGTCGGTCGGCTCGGTGCTGGGGCGCATGCCGATGCCGGGCGACATGTTGGGCGGCCCGATGCACCGCGTGCCGGCGCTGATGTGGAAGACATGGGTGCGCCTGGCCTTCGTCGAGGCCGGCAGCGACTGGCGCAGCCTGAACAAGCTGGCGGTCGAGGATGGGGCGCTGAGGGATTATCTGGTGGTGCCGGAGATGCGCAATACGGTGCTAGGCGTGCGCGATTGGGATGAAAATACCGGCGTGGTGGCGGGGCGCAGCGGCCCGCTGAACGGCGCTTTCTCGGTCGCCGACCCGCGCATGCCGCACTCCGATACCCGCCATTACAACCTGTACCGCGTCATCGCCTGGGACAAGACGGCCAACGTGGTGGCGGGCAGCAGTCATGTAGCCGGCGGCGCGATGTCGGTGGCGGATCCTCGATCGCACAGCGGGTTCGGCGGGAAGGGTAAATATATAGTCACGCCGTTCGACAGCCCATCCAATACCGTCATCAGCGGCAGCACCACCGGGCAAGGCGCGTTCGCCGTGGGCGATCCGCGAATGAATTGGAACGAGAATGCCCATTCTTCGAAGTTGCGCGTTACCGATTGGGATCATCCTCAATCTGCCATCACTGGAGCACGCGGACCCTATACAGGAGCGACGGCAGTAGCCGATCCACGCATCCTTCATCGCGGCAAGGGAGACCACTACCTGACCGGCGGGCATTACGGCGTGGTGCCATGGCAGGAGAGCTGCGGCGCAGTCAGCGCCTCGGCCTGCCACGACAACGGGCGCTGGTCCGTCGCGGATCCGCGCATGCCGCGCATCGATGAAAAAACCATCGCCGTCATCCGCTCGATGGACGGCACCTGGCACCGCCCCTTCACCACGCTGGAACTGGCCGCGCTGCAAGGGCTGATCGATCCGGAAGATCATCTGGAACTGGACGGGCTCAGCGACCAGGCATGGCGCGAGCGCATCGGCAACGCGGTACCGGCGCCGGCAGCGCAAGCCATCGCCAGCGAAATGGGCCGCACCCTGCTGCTGGCATGGTCAGGCGGGACGATGCAACTGGCGCTGACACCGATCTGGGTAAGGCCGGTGGCTGTGGCGCTGAGTGTGGCGCAAGGAGGACGGCATGAATGAGTTAAAGAAAAATTCAGTTGCAGTGGCGTTCGGGACCATGCGCGAAAGGTGCTTTTACAGAGCCAAAGATATTGCTGAAGAAACGGGTGTAAGCGCCGATTCCGCGCGCTATGCACTCAAGGTGCTGGCGCGGGGGGGGTACTGGAAATGATTAACCAACGCCCGTCAAAAGTGTTCATCACCAACCAAAGCGAATTGCCATTGCCACGCATGGAGCGCTCATCATGATGTCCCACCCCAACCGATACCCGCACCTTCCCCTTGGCACGATGCTGCCGTTCGCCCAGGACGGAAAGTTGTACCGATCCTCGAACCACGTTGTAGCGGCCGGCGACGGGTGGATTTTGATGGTGCCGATGTTCCTGGTGCTGGGCAGCTTGCGCCACCTTTCCGACGGCTGCCCGGTGGCGTGGGACGAACTGGACCGGTTGCGCCTGGACGCTCGCCGCGCGGTGCATGCCTTCGACTTCTCCGCAGAGAACTGGAGTCGCCTGGTGCTGGGCCTCACCGATCTGGCCACGGACGGGTGGGAGCTGGATTTCATCAAGTTCGGCCATAGCAATATCTGGCGGTTTGTTCATCCGGCCGGGATTCGGTTTGCGGCGACTGAGGGGGTGGTTTATGGGGAAGAGGTGGCGCCATGAATGCAGATAAGTTACTCGCAAGACATCGTAAAGCGGAAGAGAAAGCCATGTCCGCACTGTACAAGTCGGCAGACGCAATGCTTGAGCTTTACAGATCAGCAGACGCGGCAATGCTTCCGGGCGTTGGAGGTGCCGATGACCAACGCCTTACCCTCTCGAATAGCATGAGGGAATTCGCTGCTTTCCTTGAAATCAGAATTAATTACAGGAAGGCTCAAAAATCATGAGTGCAGCAGACCATTTCAAGCGAGACATTGCCAAGCACGAGATGCAGGTGATTCGCGACGACGGCGTGAACCGCCATATTCGGTTTAAGCGTCCTGGAACCATGTGTATGCATTTTGACCTGCTGACGTGGCCCGGCTACCTCTGCTACACCGGCGACATGGGCACCTACGTGTTTCGCAGGCTGCACGACATGTTCCAGTTCTTCCGCCGTTTTGAGAATTACCCTCCGTACCGCATGGACCTTCGGTATTGGGCCGAGAAGTTGGAGGCCTGCGACAGAGGTGACGGTTTCGAGGCGTTCAGCTCCGACGCATTCCGCGCCGCAGTAAAGGTCTACTTCGACCAAGCCACTGAAGGCGACGATTGGACTGACGAGCGCAAGGCCTCCTTGTGGGAAGAGATCAATAACGATGTGCTAGAAAGTTTCTATGGCGAGCATGAAGCTTTTCTGGCGCTGCGCGATTTCAGACACGATGGGTTTCAGTTCATCGATTGGGAGTTCGACTGCAAGGAATACACGCCCCGCTTCTTGTGGTGCTGCCATGCGCTTGAATGGGCGATATGCACCTATGACGCAGCCAAGGGGAAGGAACCATGAGCAACTGGATTCCGGTAACCGAAAAACTTCCAGACGATGAAGAGTGCGTGCTGATCGTCACCGAAGACGGCGAGGTGTGGACGGGGTTCCTTGACGCCGAGCAGTGGCGATATGTCTCTGCAGACCCTGTCGGATTGGCTGTGACGCATTGGATGCGTTTCCCGCCTCCGCCTTCTGCTGCCGATGCGCATGCCGTCGAGAGATACGAAATCATGCAGACCGGCTCAGATTAGAAAGCATCAAGCACCCAAAATATCAACCCCCAAGCCGCCGCAGAGCGGCATTCAAGCAGGTTCGCAAATGGCATCCATACAAGAACTCAAGGACCGCATCGATCTTCACGATCTGGCGGATAAGCTGGGTCTGCGCCGTGGCAAGGGCGACAAGGGGAA
Organism: Gammaproteobacteria bacterium; assembly: GCA_018824405.1. Taxonomy (GTDB): domain Bacteria; phylum Pseudomonadota; class Gammaproteobacteria; order Burkholderiales; family Sulfuricellaceae; genus Sulfurimicrobium. Next base: position 153,247 of record JAHJGO010000024.1, on the reverse strand, counting down.
TTACCACTCCCCGCACCACGACGACAAGAGCCCGTCGCTGTCGATCTTCAAGGACGGCAAGTCGTGGAAGGACTGGTCCGCCGACGAGGGCGGATCCTGCATCGATCTGGCCATGTATGTGAAGGGCTTTTCCGAGATCGGCGATGCGGTGAAGTATCTGCACGAGCTGTACGGCTGGCCGCTCGACCGCCAGAAGCAGGAGGAAAACCGGCCCAAGTCCACGGTGGAATATATCGCCGACCGCTGCATGGAGCAGCGGGCGCTGGCGATTGATTATCTGGCCGGGCGCGGGATCACCGAGGAAGTCGCGCGCCGCGCGGTGGAGAAAGGCAGCGTGGGTTTCAACGACTGGCGCAGCCCGAAGGTGGCCGAGGGCGATCCGGGCCACGGCGGGCCGGCGGTGGCTTTTATCGTGAAGACCCTGAACCCAGGACATGTGGTGGCGGTGGACATGCGTTATCTGGAACCGGCGCTCAACGGCGGGGTGAAGACGCAGTGCCAGGGAGAAAAACACGGCTACGGCTGGACTTCGGATATCAAGCGGCTGCACGCAGCGCACACGGTCTACATCGTTGAGAGCCCGATCAATGCGCTGTCGGTGGAATCGGCCGGGCTGAAAGGCGCAGCGGCTTTTGCGGTGCGCGGATTGAATGTGCCGGCAATCGACTGGACGTTCCTGATCGGCAAGCGCGTTTTGATCTGCATGGACAATGACGAGGCATTCCCGGACGGGCACCAGCAGGCAGGACGCCGCCCCGGTCCGGAGGCCGCCTGGCAGCTGCACGAGATTCTGACCGGGATGAACGTGGCGGCGCAGATGATCGACCAGAGCGAGTGGGAGGTGAACGATGTCAACGATTACCTGAAGGCATCCTCCCCTTTCGAATTGCAGATGGCGCTGAAGAAGATCGAGCCGTGGCTGATCCCGGGCCTGCCGGGCGGCGGGACTGAAGCCGAGCGCGAGGTCGCCAGCAAGCCTGGCCGGTCCCGCGTGTATCTCCCCGGCCATGATTTCGCGAAATACTGGCGCTATCGCGTTAAGGAGGATTTCACCAGCACGCTGGAGATCAAGAAGGATCCGGATACGGACAAGGAGATTTTGTCCTATGGCGATCTGGCCGGGTTCCGCGTGGCCAGCGTGTCGCGGGTTTCGATTTCCGGCGCCACGTCCACCATGACGGGCGACCCGGACAGCCAGCCGACGGTGCTTTTCGCGGTTTCGGTGCAGACGCCGCGCCACGGTCCGAAGCTGCTGCGCCGGGTGATGGAGGATGAGAAGCTGCACAATATCGACCAGTGGAAGAAGTTCGGGCCGGTGTGGAATCAGTCTTCTTTCCTGCGCATGGTGAACATTCTGGAGCGCACGGCGCACCTGGGCGCGCGCCATGCGGTGAACTTCGTCGGCGTGGCCTGGCGCGATGGCAACCTGATCGTGAATCAGGGGCCGGACTGCTATTTCACCGAGCCGGACAAGCAGTGCCCTTACCATAACCTGACCTTCCCTTCCGGCCCGGTCAACGATGCGGCCAGGGTGATCGGCGCTTACCAGACCACCTTCCGCAAGAATGCGGCGCTGATTCCGCTGATCTGGGGATTGGGCGGACACCTGAAAGTGTTCCTCGGCTTCTGGCCGCACATGGTGATGCAGGCTGACAAGGGCGCAGGCAAGTCGGTGCTGATCAAGCGGCTGGAGCGCTCTATCGCGTTCACGATGTTTTCCGGGCAATCGCTGCAAACCGAATTCCGGCTGCTGACCTCGATATCGCACACCTCGCACCCGGTGGGCTGGGAAGAAATCTCGGCGCGCAAGCAGGAGATCATCGACAAGGCGGTGGCCATGCTGCAGGAGAGCTACCAGTACACGGTTAACCGTCGCGGATCTGACATGACGGAGTTCCTGCTTTCTGCCCCGGTGCTGCTGGCGGGCGAGGATGTGCCGGTGCGCTCTTTGCTGGGCAAGGTGGTGCAGACGGTGCTGACAGGCAAGAAAGGCCCGCTGATGCCGGACGATCTGCCGCGCTTCCCGGTCAGGCAGTGGCTGGAGTTTCTGGCGGGCTTGAAGAAGGACCAGGTGAATCAGCTCTACTCGCAGATGCGCGGGGTGTGCAATTCCTTGTCCAGATCCAGCAGCGACGAAGGCGCCAAGCGCATGGCGGGCAATTACGCGGCCCTGCTCACCTGCTGGCGTCTGATGTGCGAATTCGCCGGGCTGGACGTATCCCAGGGCGATTTCGAAGACGATGTGCTGGCCGAGATGAACGGGCATATCAAGGACACCAGCGCAGACCGCGAGCCGTGGGTGTGGATCGTGGAAATCGTGCTGTCCGAGCTGGCGGCCGGGAACTATCGCCACCCGTTCAAGTGGGATTCCGTGGACGATGAAGGTTGCCTGCTGATCCGCACCAGCCACGTCATGGACCATATTTCCCACACCAACTCGCTGCGCGACAAGTGGAACATGCTGCCGGTGAAGACAGACCGCGTGTTCAAGCGCCAGATGGCCAATGCAGGTGTTCTGCTGACAAATGCGGACGGACACCCGCTTGAGGTCGAGCGCACGATCAGGGAGCGCCGTGAAGGCCACCTGGTGGCTATCAGCATCTCCAAGCTGGAACGCTATGGCCTCTACGCAGCGCCACAAATCGAACCAGAACACCATCACCATTGATGACTTCCCCCCGTACCCCCAAAAACGTTTTCCCGCGCCGCGACACCTTCCTTAAAGGGGGGAGGCTCGGCTTTTGGCCTTTTTTCAAAAAAGGTTGGCAGGGGTGGCGCTGTAAACCCGTGGATATCAGGTTTTTTTATGCTAAGTCATTGATTGTTGACAGGGTACCGTCCACGGGTTGGGGTTGTTTCTACACGGGTTGGTGTCTGGATTCCACGGGTTTGACTGTTTTTTCCACGGATGCCGTTTCGCGCTCCACCCCTTTTCTCTCTCTCTTAATAATTGATAAAGAAGAAGAAAGAAGAGAAACAGGGAGGAAAAAGCAACAAAACGCCATCCACGGGTTTCGACAGCTGCTTAAAAAAGCATCCACGGGTTTCCACGCATCATCCACGGGTTTTCGTGGAATCCGTGGATTGTGTTCTTATTTGTTATCAATGGCTTATGCGCGTATAGAGGCCCATCCACGGATCCACGGGTGGAAATGCGTGTGGGTAGTTTTTGCGGAGGCAAAATGAATGAATTGATCGATGCTTTTCTGGAGTTCAAACAGCACAACGCAGGACGATCTGCGCGCACGGTGCAGGTCTATCTCCTGGCGCTGAACCGCTTGGTGGATTTTTTGGATGGGCGTGACCCTCTGGAGGCGTCACAGGACGATCTGCTGGCTTTTTCAGGCCCGCACCTGCACAAAATGGGGCTGTCACCGGCCAGCAGGAACGTGCACATCGTCGCGATGAAGGAATTCTACAAGTGGCTGGCCGCTACCAGGAAAATTTCAGGCAGCCCGGCTGCGAGCGTGCCATACCCGAAGCGCCCCCAACATTTACAGCGCGTTATGACGCTGAAAAGCGCTGAGAAGTTGATGTGGGCGCCGGACTTCGATACGTTCGAGGGGGTGAGAGATAGCGCGATGCTGGCGCTGCTGATGGGTTGCGGCCTGCGCGTCACTGGGTTGGTCTCTCTCAATGAGAGCAACCTGGTCGAGGATGAGCTGAACAGCAAGGTGCGCATGATCCTGAAGGTGGTCGAGAAGGGTAGCAAAGAGCGCAAGCTGTCTGTCCCTCCAGAGGCCGATCTGCTGCTACGACTGTACCTGGCGCACGATGATCTGAAGGAGATCGACAGGACGCTGCCGAATGGCGACAAGGTGCTGTTCGTCACAGTGCGGAATCGAAATGTTCCGGCGCATGAATACAGTGGTGAGAATCGCCGCTTCAACCGTCGCTCCGTGCTGCAGATGGTGAAAAAATATGGACAGCGCATCGGCATCCCGGAGGATCAGCTGCACCCGCATGCCATGCGCCACCTGTTCGGAACCGAGCTGGCGGAGGAGGAGGTCGATCTGCTCGTGAGACAGAGACTGATGGGGCATGCAGATCCGAAGAGCACCGCGATCTATACCAACCTGGCCATGAGGAAACTCACCAGTGAAAGCGATCGGGCAAATCCGCTGGCAAAAATGAGCACCCCAGTCAGCGCCCTTTTGAAGCAGCTCGGAAAGAAGGGGTGATTTTAGAGCCATAGAGGCGCGCTTGACTCGTTGCTGGTTGGCGCAATGCCCCGTGAGCAATGCTGAGCTAAAGAGAAGAAATAGAGAATGCAAGGCGAAGCGGCGCGATTAAATACCAGACTGCAATATAGGGTCATAACGGGCTAAAACAGATAGGGTGGCGCAACTATTGAAGTTCGCAGTTTGTAGGAAAGCGAAGTTGATTGACGTGGTTACAAGGGGAAATGGGTCATGAGAGAGACAGAAAAGCGAAGCTCAGCAGGGGAAATGGAGAATGCAGGGGGGTGCGTGTCCCCGGGCGTTGGGAGGGTGGGGGCTCGGCATGGCTGCATAGGCCTGTCCGGTGGGGGGGGTGGGTACCTGAATATCTGCACTGGTTCAAACTTCGAAGAAAAAAACGGCGCCGCGAAAAAAATCGACCCGCGCCTGGATGAATTGCGCGAAATGGGTATGCAGCGTTTCTGGCTTTCAGCGGCTGAACGCTTCGGGGTGGATTGGCTACTGGAATTCTGGCGCATGGCGGATGCGGACATTGATGTCTCGCAGAACGGCATGGTTTCGATGGCTTTCCGGCCGTACCGATCCTATATGCGCTATCAGCGCAACCGCTACATAGAGGAGCTGGTGAATAGAGGCATCGGCCCGGATGAAATCCGCACCTTGCTCCGCCAGCAGTTGGGTGAGGAAATCAGTAAACGTCACATATTGCGCCTGGTGCAAAAAGGGTAAATTCGGATATGAGCGAAAAAACCGCAGTCATTTACGCGAGGGTTTCCACCACTCGCCAAGCTGATGACGGGCTGCCAGTTGCAGGACAGATAGAGAGAGGTCACATAAAGGCTTCTTCGCTTGAAGCCATTGTGGTTCGTGAATTTGTGGATGCAGGGATATCCGGGCGCACAGATTCACGCCCGGCTTTCCAAGACGCGGTGGCGTACTGCAAGGCATTCCAGGTGGATTATTTCATCTGCTGGTCAACATCGCGCTTTGCGCGCAACAAGCTCGATGCAGCCATGCATAAGCGGGATCTGGAAAAAACAGGATGCCGGGTTGTATATGTCAGCGTGGATATCGACAACCGGACAGATTCAGGATGGATGACGGAATCCATTCTCGAAATATTCGACGAGCACTACAGCCGGCAAGTCTCGACAGACACGCTCCGCAGCATGATGAAAAACGCGCGGGACGGATATTTCAACGGCGGAAGAGTGCCGTTCGGCTACAGGACAGTCACAGAAGGAAAACGCAAAAAGCTGGCGATCGAACCTGCAGATGCAGAAATAGTCAGGGATGCTTTCCAGTGGTGCGCCGAAGGTCATGGAGCAAAGATCATCGCCATGCGACTCAATGAACAAGGGCGCCTGCACCGAACCACAGAATGGCAAAAAAACACCATTGGCTACATCCTGAAAAGCTGGTGCTACGCCGGGTACACAATTTTCAACAGAAAGAACGGTCTGACCGGAAAAGAAAGGCCAATGGAAGACTGGATCATGACGGACAGTCATGAAGGAATCGTCAGTAAGGAGGTATTCATGAACGTGCAAAACATTATGGAAGGTCGAGCCCCGACCGAAGGAAGCGGATCGCCGCGCAGCAACTTTGTTTTCACCGGCATGCTCAAATGCGGAATTTGCGGATCCGCCATGCAAATGGAAAGCGCACGGGGTAATGGCGGCAAATATCGCTACTACAACTGCAGCGCCGCCCTGCGCGGGAAAAACTGCGAATCACGCCGGATCCCGGCTGCGGAACTCGACGCCTGGTTAATCGATTCCATCATGGATCGCATCCTCACCAGAGAACGGATAGAAGAATTCATCAACGAGCTGCACGATCTGACGGGAGAATGGGTAAAAGGCAGAGCAAAACGCCGCCAAAGCATTGTCGCTGCGATGACGGACGTGGAGAAAAGACAAAAAAAACTGTTCGAGGTGCTGGAGCTGCACGGGAAAGACGCGCCAAACCTTGGTGACCTGACCATCCGCATGCGCGAGCTGAGATCCCAGCGAGACGATCTGGAGCGCAGCCTGATTCAACTCGAAGAGGAAGAAAGCCCACATATCGACGTTGATCAAGATCAAATTGAAGAAATGGCGGAGATACTGCGGGAAATCGTATCAACCAGCGAAGACCCGAAAAAGCAAAGGCTATTCTTTGCCGGGTTCATCAACGAAATCGTGCTGGGAGATCAAGAAGCCAGGATCGTTTACGACCCTGGCAAGATAGTGAACAGAACTGGAACCGATGTGGTTCACAGTAAGAATAACTGGCTCCCCGACCTGGACTCGAACCAGGGACCTGCGGATTAACAGTCTGGGCTTTATGGTATTTATTCGTGTTGAACTGAATTTATAATAATCATAAAACGTATAATAAACAGTAAAATATAACACTTACAAATAGTCCGATGGTTGATTTGTGTTGATGGATATTCTATAATTTCACTTACAAAGTGCTTACATGAACTGCCATGTAAGTCTAAAAAGGGGTGAAATCATGGCACGCGTAAAATTGACTGCTGGACGGATTCAGGGCTTCACCACCGACAAGGGACAAGCCTTTTTGTGGGATTCTGACACGCCTGGTCTTGCTGTTCGGGCGACTGCGCCGGGGAAGCGCAACCTTGAGGGCAGCAAAGCCTATATCTTCCAAAGCAAACTATCGAATGGGCAGGATGTACGCATCACCATCGGCGATGTGCGGTCATGGGGCATCGAAGACGCGAGGGAAGAAGGTCGCACGCTGCAAAAGCTGATTGACCAGGGATTGGACCCGAGAGAGGAAAAGCGGGAACGCCTCGCCGCTGCGGAAACAAAGCGTGCGGAATCCAAGCGCACAGAAGCTGCCGCCATGGAAGCATGGTTAGCCTATATCGAAGCCCGTCGCCCGAAGTGGAGCGCCCGCCACCTTGCCGACCATGAAGGCGTTTGTGCTGAAGGCGGGGAACCGCGTACCAGAGGCCGCCGTACTGGTGAATCTGACAAAACCCTCCCTGGCGCATTGCGCCCCTTGCTGCTGTTACCATTGAAGCAAATTGACGCCGACCAGGTGCGTGCATGGTTGAAGGATGAGGCCGCCCGCCGTCCTACTCATGCGGCCCTTGTTTTCCGGTTGCTGCGCGCTTTCCTCAACTGGTGCTCAGACCGCCCCGAGTACCGCAACCAGGTGCATGTGGACGCCTGCGCTGCCCGGCTCGCCAAGAATGAATTGCCGAAGAAAAAAGCCAAGGATGATTGCCTGCAACGCGAACAATTACCCGCATGGTTCTCCGCAGTTCGGCAGATTCCAAATCCTGTAATCGCAGCTTACCTGCAAGGACTCTTGCTCACTGGTGCCCGCAGGGAAGAGCTGGCAGGGCTGAAATGGGATGATGTGGATTTTCAATGGCAGAGCATGACCATTCGGGACAAGGTGGAAGGATTACGCACCATTCCTTTGACGCCCTATGTGGCATCCCTGCTGGCTTGTTTGCCCCGGCGCAATGAATGGGTATTCAGTAGTCCCGCTGCCGCATCCGGGCGGCTTCAAGAGCCCAGAATAGGGCATAACCAGGCGCTAGCCTCCGCTGGCCTGCCAGCACTTTCCATACATGGCCTGCGCCGTTCATTCGGCACACTGGCGGAGTGGGTTGAATGTCCTGCTGGCGTCTCCGCGCAGATCATGGGGCATAAGCCAAGTGCCACCGCAGAAAAACATTACCGGGTGCGCCCACTGGATTTGCTGCGTAGCTGGCACGTCAAAATAGAATCGTGGATACTGGAGCAGGCCGGTATCCAATTTGTACCCGTGCAAGCGGGTTTGCATGTGGCGGCATGATGAGTAAAGCTCACCCCACTTTGAAGGGATGCGTACATGGAAAAAACAAAGGAAACGGGGGATGACAAAAACCCAGTAGTCGCTCCAATTAGTACGGGCGCCGGAACGAAGCCAAACATCCCGCGTCACTTGCGGAACAATAAGCAGCGCCAAGCAGATTGGGAATTGTGGGCATTCATCCCACAATGCGAACTCTGGCAGGCCGTGGCGCTATCGCTCGACCTTGAGCCGCCAGAATATCCCCACGAAGTTCGGGGCTGGCCGGACGAGTACGAGCGCCGCCTAAAAATTGCCGCCGCACATGTCGAATCCAACCATCTGGCACACAACAAAGTTGGCTGTGAAAATGTCGACCTTCCCGTATTCAGCGCCTGGGCACAAACACTTGGCTGGAGCCTGCCTGACAGATTCCCATGCGCCGGTGCGACACAACCCAAAGCACCCTCAGCCGCGACCACAAAAAAATACCTGACCAAGCAACAGATAATCACCGCTTTTGAAGGTTTGCATTTCACTGCTGAGCAATGGAGCAAGTATCTTGCCGACGCGCCCAAGTGGCTGAAAGTATGTCGTGAGCAACGCGGTAGTAAATCCGCAACTGCGCTTTGGAATCCAGTTCAAATCGCTGTTGCGCTGACCGGATCACCTGGAAATATCCCCGTCAAAAAACTGGATGCCGTTTTTGTCGCCCACAGCTTCTTGAAGCATTGGACAGATGACTGGCGAGACGCATCAGAGTATCTACGCTAACCCATCCTGGGATACCGGAAAGTTACCGCTCGATGATGCCGGTTTCATACCGGCACACCCGCCGCGAAAGCCCGTAAATACTGACTTTGCCATACCGCCGCATGGTCTAAAAAAGCAGCGGTATGAAATACGGGAATCTCCTAAACAAAGAAGGAGTTTTCCAAATGCAAACCGTCATATCTCAGCAACCAAACGCAGTGAATGGCACGACCGCTGCCATGTACTTACCAGCCTATCCACCGATTGACCAGGAAACACGTAGCCACGTAGAAACCGCGTGCGCCGCCTTCCATTTGCTACGCAAACCGCAAACATTGCGTGCCTATGCCTGTCTTGAGAATGGCCCAATTCGCCCGCTCAGGATCAATGGCCGCCTCGCGTGGGCGGTGTCCGACATTAAGCGCCTGCTGAATGGAGGTCAATAATGGATAATTTTACCAACCAAAATATCACTGCCTCGCCTGTCATGGTCGAGTTCGCCACGATTGCCAACAAGTACGACACCACCCCGGTGCCACAACGTAAAACACTGGACGCCTTTGTCCAGTCGTTGTGCAAACCCAGAATCAGGGCAAGCAAGGACGGTGCAGGCTTCATTCCCGCAACCTTCAAGCCGGGTGGCGAACGCAATGACAATGATGTGGTGGCCGTCACCATGCTGGTGCTCGATTTCGACACCGGGAAGATCGGTATGGATGAGGCCATGGGGCTGGTCAAAGGCTATCTTGCAGTTGCCCATACTTCCTTTTCACATTCGGAGGCGTGTGCCAAATTCCGCCTGATTATATTCCTGATCGAACCCATTCCGGAGCATCTGTTTCATGCAGTCTGGACGGCATTTATCCGCCTGTTTCCCGCCGAGACAGTGGATACGTCTTGCAGCAATCCGAGCAGATTCTATTACCTGCCAGCATGTCCCATGGAACGCGGTCGCCTCTTTGAATTTCGCATTCAGAAAGGAGGTGCTGAATGAACGGCCTGTCAAATACCACCCCAACCAGCCTTGCCCCGATGCTGTTCGACTGGAAACAGTTGATGGATGACGAAACATGGAATCAAGAGCCAGTGGCAAGCGCTGAACTGCGACAACCATCGACGGGCGATATAGATGCGCTGCCAGCAGAAATATTGAAGCAATTTGCCGATGTCAAACCTAATGTGGAACCGGCGCCTGATGCCGACGGCGTAACCATCTGCCGCGAATGCCTGCAAATGAAGTCCTGCCTGGAAACAGGCGGGAATTTGAAGGAGTATATTTGGTATGCCTGCCTGGGCGTTGCTAGGTTTTTCAAGGAGCCGCTGGCGCATGAGTTGTCCAGCGGTTATCCCGACTACACGTATGAGGAAACCGAAGGCAAGTTGGAGCGCCTCAAGAAGAATGGCATCCTGCCGACGACCTGCAAGCGCTTCGAGGAAATCAATCCAGCAGGGTGTGAGGGTTGCCCGCATCGTGGCATCATCCATAGCCCTATCAGGCTGGGCTATCCCAACTGGCAACGCGCTACTGTCGTCCAGTCATCCACGATTTCTGCGGACACAACAGCAGTTGTCGAGCGTGTCGCCGTGGAATTATCTGGCGACCAGTTCCATGTCAATGTCTTCCAGTGCCACCAGGTGTTAGCGCACGGTTTTCGTAATGTCTCGGGTGAGTATGTCACTATCGACCAGACCGGTTGTCTTCACACACTAGGCAAACCCGGCATCCGTCTCGTACTGTCGCAATACTGTTGGTTCACGGTGTACGATAAACGCGAAAAGAAAAACAAGAATATCGCACCGCCACAGGACATTGCGGATGCAGTCATGGAAACCGCAAGCACCTATGGCATTGCCCCAATGGTCTATGTCGTCCTGAGAAATCCCGTCATCGACCCAGTGACGGGCGCGCTGATGGGGCTGAAACGTGGCTACATACCAGAGCATCAGGGATATTGTCTGCACGATTGGCAGCGCGACCCGGCCATGCTGGACAAGCCAGACCTGAACGCGGTCGCCAAGGCCCTGCAAACTTTATGGCAACCGGTACACCGTTTTCCATTTGAAAGCCCGGAACACCGTGCCACGATGCTTTGCGCGATGCTATCCGCCGTCATTCGTCCCGTGCTGCCGATGTGTCCAGGATTCCTGATAGATTCGCCCAGCTTCGGCAGCGGAAAAACGAAGCTCGCCACCATCCTTGCCATCCTGACAGGCCAGCACGAGCCTGCCGTCATCCCCTGGCGCAACGACGACGAAGCCGAAGCGCAGAAAAAACTGTTAAGCCTGTTGCTGATGGGGGCGGGTGCCGTGATGATAGATAACGTGAACGGCCTATTCCATTCCGACGCACTGGCCGCGATATTGACCAGCAGCATCTACAGCGACCGCAAGCTGAGTGTCAACATGATGGCAACGGCATCGACGCGCATCCTGATCGTGTTCAACGGATGCAATGCCAGCGTATCGGCTGACCTGGTTCGCCGCATTCTCACCATTTGCATCGACCCCGGCATTGAACGCCCGGAGTTACGCAATTTTTCCTTCGATCCTGTGGAAATGGTGCGACAAAATACAGATGATTACGTCGAGGCCGTGCTCGTCATCCTGCGTGCCTATATTTGCGCTGGAAGCCCGACCTATACGTCCCCGCTTGGCAGCTTTGAGATATGGGATAGGCTGGTGCGCCAGTGCGTGCTATGGCTGGATGAGCAGGGATTGGGAGAACACTTCGGCGGGCTGGCCGATCCGTTGGTTACCATGGAAGCCGCCCGCGAAAACGACCCGGACAAGGCCAGACTGTCAGCGCTGCTTCAAGCCTGGCAGGAATGCTTCGGCAGCAAGGGCAGCACGGTTCAGAATGCCATCAAGACCGTCATGGAATACTCGCTTGCACAAGAAAATGTGGAACTCAAAATGGTGCTGGAGGAAATTGCTGGTGAACGAGGCACCATCAATCCACGGATACTTGCATCCTGGATCAAAAAGCGCCAAGGTCGTATCGTTGACGGTATTCGCTTTGAGAAAATCGACACCAAGAGGGAAAAACCCGTCTGGGCTGCCATTGCTCAAACAAAACAGGTCGGTTAGGTCGGTTTGGTCGGTTGTTTTATTACGGCCATGGAAAATGGCAAAAGATATAACATGCCATTTATATGAGAGGTGCCGAGAATGACCGACCGAACCAACCGAACCGACATCCAGATTGGTAAATTACTCTGGAGTATTGCAATTTTTGCTCAGCCAGCTAATTGCCGCTAATTGCGGCTTGAAGATTTCAAGCATTCAGTGTATATTCAACCAAGGTCATCAGCTTTTCGTCCCGCACCCGGTCAGCAGAGTCGGTAAATGCCGTGGAAAGCTAGTGGCCTTTTTCATTTCTGCTGCGCAGACCAAAGCAACAATCCTTGTTTTGTCCATCGTGTTTCCGGGTCGTTCTCTTTGTAGTACATGGACGCCACAGTATTGTAGAAATCTTTACGACCGCCGAGCTGCTTCTGCGGGTGGATTGAGACAATCAGCGGGTCGGCTCTTCTTATTTCATAAGTCATAATCAGGCAGCCCACGGTTGTCGATCTATAGAGCGCTTTGGGTGCCGCGATGATTTGGTATGCTTTTTCCAAAACGCTCTTCGTGACGCCATGGTCGAAATAACATTTATCGACCACCTTACCCGTCATCGCAATCGGGAGCGGCTGTAAACCTATATCCAGCAGGACTGGTGGAGTTGGGCCAAGAGTAAGAATTCTCTGGTGATTTACAAGCTTGTTAGCATCGTAATGGCCTGCTTCCATGGATTTCAGCATCAAGCTGAGGGCCACTTTGTAATTGGTATCTTCCATGCTGGCTCATCTTATCAGAAAAGGGGAGACTAACCGCGTCGCTCAGCGCGATGGGTAAAATGAACGCACGAACCAACCATATATCTCCTGACCGCTCAGTCACGGCGCTTGCTGATAAACCCGCAAGCCCCGCGCCTTCGCTAGCGCGTCACGTACTCCACGCCCGCCAGCGCGCATGAACCCGCGCCCTGGCTTTGTGGCTCTTGCCAAGTCCGCCACCCTCCGGCCCCGCCCTCCAGGCGGTCGCCTGCAAGGCTAGCCCGTGCCCACCGGACAGAGCGCCGAAGGCATAAACCCGCCATCGGCTTGCCGCCCCTGCCACGTTGGGCTCGCTCCGATTCCGCCGCCGCTTCACCACTGCGGGCCTAGCGATGAAGCCCGCAAGGCCCTTGCGGTTCGCAGGCGGCTAGTGCAGCGGCAGCCGGACAGCCCAGCGCCCGCGCAACGGTTCACGGTCTTGTCGCGCTTGCGCTGGCATCTGTGGCGGTTTGTAACATAATCGCGTCTTATGCGAAGCGCGAGCGCCGGGCAAGAAGCCGCCCGCCCTTCGGGTTCGCATAAGAAGCGTTTATGTCTTGCGCCCTTCGGGTAAAAACCGCCACCAAGCAAACCCGCCGCCCCCTTGCCCCCGGTGGGGGAAGGCCGCAAAACGGGGCTGGTGGGGCGTCGCCCCTTCGCTTTTTGCGGCGTGGTCGCGAAGCGGATGGCTTCATCAAAAACCTTAAAAAATTGAACACAGGCTCACTCTATGAGCCATCGGCCATGGGAAAATAGCCAATAAATCATTACGCGCCATTTAGGCAGTGACCTTCTGGACTAGATTGAACTATGCTCCCTTTAATTTGTTAGATTGCCTGAATCAGTTAAACTGACCTAGTTTTAGCGGCAAAACCCAAGACAGAATATAAAAAGATGCAACCAGCAAGAGGAACGATGGAGTTACCCACACAGCCAACACCCATTGATATGGGGGCGCGTGAGAGCGCGCACCCTGAAGATAGTAGTCCTAACGATTGGAACGATATTGTTCTTGGCATCAAAGAAGAATATTTGGATAGTTCCCAAGACTACCCTTGGGTAATAGGTTTCTCCGGGGGGAAAGACAGCACTTTAGTGGCACACGGTGTTTTTGAGGCATTATTGTCGATTTCACCATCTCGGCGTAAACGCCGTGTTCACATCGTATCGAACGATACAATGGTCGAAAGCCCTCTAGTCGTTGCGCACTTGAACGAAGTCACGCAGCGCATTGAACAAGGTGCTATGAGCCTTGATTTGCCAATCACAGTAGCCAGAACCTACCCGGAAATTGATAAGACATTTTGGGTGCTTTTGATTGGAAAAGGTTACCCCAGCCCGAATATGACCATGCGCTGGTGCACTGACCGGCTTAAAATTCAGCCAACCAGTTCTTATATAAAAAAATACATATCTGAATATGGGGCTGCCATCGTTGTTTTGGGGGTTCGGCGTGATGAGAGCAATACTCGTCAGCGCTCAATTGATAAGAGGCGCAATATGCGCGGGAGCAACCTCACCCCCCACACTGATCTGCAAGGAGCATTTGTTTACAGGCCAATTGTTGACCTAACAACTGATGATGTTTGGGAAATTCTTGGCGCTCATCATGCCCCTTGGGGCGGCAACCATACAAGTTTGTTTCAGCTCTACCGAGATGCAGACGGCGGGGAATGTCCAGTAGTGTTGAGCAAAAGCGAGGCACCCGGATGCGGCACGCCCAATAGCCGGTTTGGGTGCTGGACTTGTACCGTTGTGGAAAAGGACAAAAGCCTGCAAGGCTTTATTGATGTAGGTAACCATCACTTCAAACCGTTAGTAGATTTCCGTGACTGGCTGAAAAAAATTAGAAATAAACCAGAATTGCGGCAAACCTATCGCCGCAATGGGCAGATCTCTTTTGATGTGACCGGGAAACATATCCCGGGGCCTTTTACCATTCTGGCAAGAAAGCAAATCCTCGAATATCTTCTACGGGTTCAGGATGAGTACGGGGATAGGCTCATAACAGAAGCCGAACTTGACTTGATTTACCAGCATTGGACGACAGAACTGCAACAGCAAAAGGGGCTATCAAATGAGTGACACCGACTTTGAAGAATCAACCTATTTAAGTGACTTGCCCCTCTGGGCAGATGCAGAGGCGCAGAGTGTTTTAGAGAAGGTCTGTATCCAGCACAACGTGCCTGTTGATGTCATCACTGAATTGGTTATGGTGCAGAGAGAGCGTCAGCATCAGGAAAGGGCGCACGGCATCTATTTGCGCTTTGAGGAAATTTTAGGACGTATTGAATAAAAAAAACGACATTCAAAGGGCAGCCCCATGTGGATTTCCAATCTCGAACTGACATGCTTTAAGAGTTATCAACACCAGGCTTTTACTTTCCCCGAACCAAAAGATGGTCGAAACATCGTTTTGATTGGAGGGATGAACGGTTTCGGTAAAACATCAATTCTGGAGGCACTGTATCTTTGCTTGTATGGCAAGGACTCAATTGAGTATTTAGCGCGTGCCGGTCTGAAAACTGACGACAAAAAAGGTTATCCCACCTTCTTGGAACGTGCTTTTAATGGGGAAGCCTTGCGTGATGGTCTGGAAACAATGATTGTGCGCCTGACCATAAATCAGACAAAAACCAGAGCGATAGACATAACTCGAAAATGGTATTTTCGCACCAATGGAAATTGGACAAACGAAGAAGAAACCCTGGTACGGGAGGTGGTTCGTGGTGTCCCAGGGGTTCCCAGAGTGGACGGAAAGAATAATTTCAATTTGGCCGACCTGCTTGATAAAAACTTTGTTCCGGTTCGTGTTGCGCCACTTTTCTTTTTTGATGGTGAAGAGGTCAAGAAATTAGCTGACCAATCACGTATTGAACAAGTTAAGCAAGGTTTGGAAGGGCTGCTTGGTGTTGTTCTTTTGCGTTCATTGGCCGATCGACTAAAAAGCTACGAAAACAACAGGCGCGCAGAGGTTGTCACAGTAGATGAAGGAAACCTTTCGCGTTTGCTGGACACTTTGACGGCTAATCAAGACAAACTGGCCGGTCTCAAGAATGATGTAAAAGATTGCGAAGAAGAGAAAGCCCGCCTGCGTGCCGAATGGCAATCCTTACTAAATCGTTACACTAATGCCGGTGGCGGCGGTGGCGATATAGCAACGATGAAAGACCTCGTGGAGGAACGTGAGCAACATCGAAATAAGTTAAAAGAAAGCCAGAAAAAACTGGAGGGCATTCTCTCTGGGCGACTGCCGTTTCATTTGATACCCAAGGCATTGCTAGACGAATTCCGAAATCAGATGATTGCCGAAATCAAATGGTTTGAGTGGGAAACCGAAAAGAAAGCCTTGGAGCCACGTAAAGCACAATTTGAAAACGCATTCATGTCGCAGACATCTCCCGACATTGAACCCTCTTTAACTGAGGAACAATTAAGCGCAATTAAATCACGCATGGAATCGGCGTGGGCCAGTTTGTTTTACCCCCCACCTTCAGATTGTGCCAAGGAAATTGTGCATGATTATTTGCATGATGCGCTTCGGCAAAAGGCGTTGGAATTCCTGGCCTCAATCAGTCTTGGCCAGAAAGAAATCCATGACCTTCTTAATGAGCAACGAACCTTGCAGCAACGCATTGACGAGCTTGGCAGGAAACAATCTCAATTGGAAGGCGTCAACAGGGATGGCACATTGCCGCTACTAAAGAAACAGCTTGATGCCACACAAAAAGCAATTGACGAGATGGAAGAACGAATTCGCAACGATGAGCGAAATGTTACTCCATTGGCGGCACACATAGCGCAGCAAAAAAGTGATTATGAACGCCAGAAAAATATGCTGGACGAATCAAGCCCTGTGCGTGCCGTTATTGAAAAATCAGAACGGGTGCGACAAATTATTGAAGATGTTATTCCCGCACTTTTTCCTCTGAAGGTGAAGGAACTGGCGCACGCCATGACCAGTGTTTATAAACAATTGGCACATAAAGATGAGGTTTCAAAAATTGAGGTTGATAATGACGGTGCCACCAGGATTTTAGGCAAGACAGGCAAGGAAATTACTTTCGACCGTTCGGCAGGTGAAAACCAGATTTTTGCAACTGCACTTATAGCAGGGCTAGCCAGGGTTTCTGGCATTAAAGCCCCAATAGTTGTTGATACCCCACTTGGTCGTTTGGATAGCAAGCACCGCGCAAATATTCTGGCTTTTTGGACTGGAGATAAATCGCGTCAAGTTATCTTGCTCTCCCAAGATGAGGAAATTGATTTCCACTTCCACAAAGATATTGCTGACAGTGTAGGGAAGACTTATTTACTAGAGCATTTTGATGTCGGTGATGGCATTGGCCGAACAACCGCTACTGAAGACAGGTATTTTGTAAGGGGTCGGCGATGAGCAATCTAAATATCCAGCAGATTTTGAATTCTCGCTTCCGCACCAGCATGGACGCCGAGCGCATGACAGTAGCCTTGATGGATGATCTTTGCCTCTCTACAAAAGCAAATGTGGCGCGCTTGGCTATTGGCCGGTCGTTGGCACAAGGCCCGTTCAACGGCGACGTCATAGACTCAAAGGGGCTTGAAATCCCGGCCACCTCTTTATTTTCTCAAGAGGATATTGGCGTTTGGGTTGGCCTAATTGCGGCTCATGCAAAGATGCACGATCTTGAGCCAATCAATTCAATGGAGGCATTTAGAGCCGCAGTAAGGAAACATTGGCATCGTGGTGTGGGATTGTTAATGCAGGATTGGCAAGCAACAGATTCAAATTTTGACAAGTTCCTTGAAACGCTGATTGTTCGACGGGCGGCATTGCCAGAGGATGCACCTAAACAGGTTGGCCAAAAAGTTGAGACGCCCAGGGCTGAAAATCCGCAGGATATTTCAGCACAACTGGTGAAAGCGCTTGGTGATATTGGCGTCCAGGCAGAAATTAAAGGTTTCATCCATGGGCCGAGGGTTACGAGATACAAGATTTTCCTGAACGATATTAACCAATTAGACAAATTGCGGCGTGGTCTCGAACGCTTGAGTCTTGCCCTGAATTTGCAACATGCGCGACCAACATTAAATCACGGTGACGAAGCAAAAACCGTCAGCCTCGATGTGCCGCGTCCCAAGAGTACATGGCAAACCACCCCTTTTGAAAAATTACGCGAATGGGTGGCATCAACTGCACGCAACGACGATCAATTAATTGTTTTCCCTGGCGTGGACGTACTGGGTGCACCTTATTCTTTTGATTTGGCGGCAGCACCACACCTGCTTGTTGGCGGGACTACGGGCAGCGGCAAAAGCGTCTGTTTGCACGCAATCATACTGTCCTTGATCTTGCAGCAACCACACAGCAATTTGAAATTGGCTTTAATTGACCCCAAACAAGTCGAATTCGCAGCCTATCAAGGCAGTAATTACCTATACGGTGATGAAATTGCTGTTGATTCAGCTTCCGCAAGAGAAAAGATAATGGCACTACTGGCCGAAATGGATTCACGTTACCAGGCTTTCATGGCGGCTAGCGTGACCAACATCATGGAGGCCCGACAGCGTGGAATGGTGATGCCCTACATTGTCGTTTTCATCGAAGAAATGGCCGACCTCATCATGCAAGATAAGGACATTGAAGACCACATTGTTCGCCTGGCACAAAAGGCGCGTGCAGCAGGAATACACCTCGTGCTGGCCACGCAAAGGCCGGATTCCAAGACGTTTTCCGGGCTAATCCGCAGCAACATACCAGCACGAATCGCTTTGACTGTTCAGAAAAGCACCGAGTCCACGATCATTCTTGACGAACCTGGCGCTGAAGACTTGCTAGGTGCTGGCGACATGCTAATCAAAGCCAAACCGGGCGGGCAGACAGACAGGGTTCATGGAATTAACTCAACACGCGCTGATAGAGAATCGGTTTTGAAAGAAAGAGCGGCGCGGTAAGACAACAATCCGCTAACTTCGCAGATTGGCGGGTGGAGCGCCAGCGAATACCGCTTCCTCGTGCTTGACAAAACCCCTTGATTTATGCTAAGGAATTTATTGTTATTCACAATAAATCAAGGAGTTGTAAAATGAACAAAGCCGAAATGATCGACCAGATAGCCCCATCCGCCGACACCACCAAGACCGCCGCCCAGCAAATCCTCAACGCACTGGAAGTCAGCATCAAAACCCACATCGACGCAGGCGAACGCATCCTTCTCCGTGGCCTGTGCAGCTTCACCCGAGGCGAAGCAACCCAACGCACTGGACGCAACCCGCGTACCGGCGAACCACTCACCTACACCGCCTACCGCCGCACCACAGGCGCACCCCTGTTCAGCGAAAGCAAACTGATCGAAGAAGTCAGCACCAGCACCGGCCAGACAGCAAGCACCACCAAACTGGTTCTGGACGCCTTCAAGGGCACCCTGAAAGGCGCGCTCAAGAAAGGCGACATGGTTTCCCTGTTCGGCTTCGGCAGCTTCTACGTCGGCAAGCGTGCTGCCCGCAACGGACGTAACCCACAGACCGGCGCAACCATCGCCATCCCCGCCGCCCAGGTACCGAAATTCCGCAGCTCCAAGACCCGTAACAAGGGTGGAAAATTCAGCCCGGCCAGCGCGTTGAAGGATGCCGTGAACTAGACGACCAACCAGCCCACCCACCAAAGCGGCCACGAGCCGCTTTTTTGATCTTGAGGGAACCCCGGCGGGGCGGATGGGAGCGGGGCAGGATGGACGGGAAAGGAGCAGCGCAGCGCGACCCCGCACAGCCTGACACGCTGGGCGGGCGGGGAATCAAGAACAATTCCGGGCGGCAATTTACACATAATGCTCAATTATGCGGGCGCAAGCCGGACTGTGGCCAAAGGCCATTGCGCATAATTTCGGGCATTATGTTACTTTGCCGCCCGACAAGACCCAGCACCAGCGCCGGGACGACACCGGGCGATCAGGCTGCCACCGCACTAGCCGCCTGCGAACCGCAAGGCCTTGATGGTGCAGCCGTGGGGTTGGGCGGAACCATGAAGGCCGCCGTGGTGAAGCGGTGGCGGAACCGGAGCGAGCCCAACGTGGCAGGAACGGCAAGCCGATGGCGGCACCATGCCTTCGGCGCTTTGTCAGATTGGCACGGAATAGCCACTTGGCGAAAGCCATGAGGCGGGGCAGGAGGTAGCGGACGCAGCAAGAGCCACAAAGCCAGTGGCGTAGCCTCTGGCGGGCGTGGAGAACGTGGCGCACTAGCGAAGGCGCGGGGCTTGCGGGGTTTGTTGCAAGCGCCGTGACTGAGCGGTCAAGTTAAGTGGGCGATTCAAAATCCCGCACAGATTTTTCATGCCAATGCGGGTTGGCGTAATAAAAGCGCAGTATTTTCTGTGCTCACGCCGAATGGTGTTGAGCAAATATACTTACAAAGTTCTTACATGGATTCCAGAAAGCAAAAAGCCCAACCTTGTGAGTTGGGCTAAGTGCTTGATTTATCTGGCTCCCCGACCTGGACTCGAACCAGGGACCTGCGGATTAACAGTCCGTCGCTCTACCAACTGAGCTATCAGGGAATTGACAAGCCCGCATTCTAAGCAGTTGGCGCTCTCAGGTCAACCTCTAACACTAAATATTGCTAGCATTGGCGCATGCATGAATCGGCACGAGTCGACAATTTCGGATAAAATTTGCATCCCTGATCAACCTTAACTTTCAACAATGAGCCATAACGATTCCTTGATTATTGACGTCAATCTCCACGACTTCGAACAACGCGTTATTGAAGCCTCCAGAACCCTGCCTGTTCTGGTGGATTTTTGGGCCGACTGGTGCCCGCCCTGCTTGGCGCTTTCGCCAGTACTTGACCGTGTAGTAAAAGCCTACGCGGGGAAATTCGTACTTGCCAAGGTGGAAGTGGATGAGGGCGACAATATGAAACTTGCAGGACGTTATGGCTTGCGAGGCTTCCCCACAGTGCTGATGTTCGTCAACGGCGAGGAAACCGGACGTTTTGCCAGCGCGAAACCCGAACACTGGGTGCGCGAATTCATCGAGCAACACTGCGGCTGCTAAACCCTAGACATGAGCGCCTTATGTCCGTGCGGGTCGGGGCTGATTTTTGAAGACTGTTGCAACCCTTACCTGAAGAGCTCGGCTTCAGCGCCTACAGCTGAAGCCTTGATGCGCTCCCGTTACAGCGCTTTTGTGGAGCGTAACTGGGACTACCTGAATCGTACCCAGCTGAGGCAGGACAACGGCCCGCCCACTCCAGACATGGTGTGGCTAAGTCTGGAAATTCTGGCAACTTGGGCGGGTAGCACGGAAGATGAGGAAGGCACGGTCGAGTTCGTTGCGCACTACAGCCATCAGGGCAGTCACGCAGCGCTGCATGAAATCAGCCGCTTTCAGAAAGTGGATGACAAGTGGCTTTACGTGGACGGCACATTTCCCCGCCCGGACAAAAAACCCAAATCAGGCCGCAACGATACCTGCCCCTGTGGCAGCGGGCTTAAATTCAAGAAATGTTGCGGGAAAAGCTGAGCTTGCGTCAGCGCTTGGGTGTGTCAGCAGCCGGCTTGCCAACGAGTTTAGACGTAGCAGCCTTGGCGGCACTGGCAGGAGGGGGTAGCAGACGCTCACTTTCCAGTACTTGGAAAAAAACCTCATCCTGCTTGACCATCCCCAACTCGCTGCGCGCCCGTTCCTCGATTGCACCATAACCTTGCTTCAGGTCACGCACTTCGGCATCAAGAGAAGCATTGCGCGCTTTCAGGCCCTGATTGATTTGTTGCTGCGCGGCAATTTTCTGATCCACCTCCCACACGCGCAGCCAGCTCCCCTTCCCAAGCCACAGCGGATACTGCAAGGCGACGATGACAAGCACCAGAAGCAGCGTCAGCCAGCGCATGGGAAAAGGTTAGCGGCCCTGCTCAGCGGTTAAGCTGGTAAAAGGCATCGCGCCCGGCGTAGCTAGCGCCGTCGCCCAGCTCTTCCTCAATGCGCAGCAGCTGGTTGTACTTGGAGATGCGGTCGGAGCGGCTGAGGGAGCCGGTTTTGATCTGCAGTGCGTTGGTGGCCACGGCAATGTCCGCAATGGTCGTGTCTTCGGTTTCACCAGAGCGGTGTGAAATCACGGATGTATAGCCGGCGCGCTTGGCCATCTCGACTGCAGCGAAAGTTTCGCTCAGGGTGCCGATCTGGTTTACCTTGATCAGGATGGAGTTGCAGACGCCTTTTTTGATGCCTTCGCGCAGAATCTTGGTATTGGTCACGAACAGATCGTCGCCAACCAGCTGGATCGATTTTCCGAGACGGTCGGTGAGCAGCTTCCAGCCATCCCAGTCAAATTCGCTCATGCCGTCTTCGATACTGATGATGGGATATTTGTCCACCCAGGTCGCATAAAGATCAATGATCTGTGCTGCATTGAGGGTCAGTCCATCTGCCTTCAGGTGATACTGACCATCCTTGTAAAACTCAGAAGCGGCGCAGTCCAGGCCGATAGCCACGTCGGCGCCCGGCAGGTATCCGGCCGCCTCGATCGCTTCGACGATCACCTGCAATGCACCCTCGTTGGAGCCCAGCGCCGGTGCAAAACCACCTTCATCACCGACTGTCGTGGCGAATCCTTTGGAATGCAGGATTTTCTTCAGATGATGAAACACCTCGGCACCACAGCGCAGCGCTTCACGGAAGCTCTGTGCACCCACCGGGATGATCATGAATTCCTGAATATCCGAACCGCCTGTGGCATGCGCACCGCCGTTGATGATATTCATCATTGGAACAGGCAGTTGCATCGGACCGGAGCCGCCGAGATAGCGATACAGCGGCAAGCCGGACTGCTCGGCTGCGGCCTTGGCTACTGCCATGGAAACCGCCAAAATGGCGTTGGCGCCGAGGCGTCCCTTGTTGTCAGTGCCGTCCAGTTCGATCAGCATCTTGTCAATGAAACTCTGCTCTTCGGCATCCAGGCCGATGATGGCTTCGCAAATTTCGGTATTCACATTTTCTACCGCTTGCAACACGCCCTTGCCCAGGTAGCGGGCCTTGTCGCCATCGCGCAGTTCCACGGCTTCCTTGGTGCCGGTAGAGGCGCCGGAAGGCACGGCGGCGCGGCCAATCACGCCAGATTCCAGCAACACATCGGCCTCCACCGTGGGGTTGCCACGGGAGTCCAGAATTTCACGGGCGATCACATCAACAATAGCACTCATTATTTTTCCTTAATTTCTCAGTTATCTATCACAATTTCATTTCGGCAAAGCCTTGCTGCTTTACCAGTTCATCCAGCTGCTTGAGCGTACTCAGCAGTTCGCGCAGTTTCCCCAAAGGCCAGGCGTTTGGCCCGTCCGACAGCGCTTTCGCCGGATCGGGGTGGGTTTCCATGAAAATCCCGGCAATCCCGCTTGCCACTGCAGCGCGTGCCAGCACCGGCACGAATTCGCGCTGCCCGCCGCTCTTATCCCCTTGCCCACCCGGCAACTGAACCGAGTGGGTGGCATCGAACACTACCGGGCAATCTGTATTCCGCATCACTGCCAGCGAACGCATGTCGGATACCAGGTTGTTGTAACCGAAGGACACGCCGCGCTCGCACACCATGATGTTATCCTGGCCACCGTTGGCTTCACGCGCCTTGTCGACCACGTTCTTCATGTCCCAAGGGGCAAGAAACTGGCCTTTCTTGATATTCACCGGCTTGCCGCAACTTGCCACGGCATGAATGAAGTCAGTCTGACGGCACAGGAAGGCGGGGGTTTGCAACACGTCCACTACCGCGGCCACCACAGGGATTTCTTCTTCGGTATGCACATCGGTCAACACCGACACGCCGATCTGACGTTTCACTTCAGCCAGAATGCGCAGGCCTTCATCCATGCCAAAACCGCGGAATGATTTTCCGGAACTGCGGTTGGCCTTGTCATAGGAAGACTTGTATATGAAGTTTACGCCTACCTGGTTACAGATTTCTTTCAGCTGTCCGGCCGTATCCAGCGCCATCTGCTCGGACTCGATGACACAGGGGCCGGCAATCAGAAATAGCGGCTGTTGCAGCCCCGCTTCAAAACCACAGAGTTTCATTGCTATACCTTAACCTTTGACCGCAGCAGCGCTGCCTCAATGAAGGCCTTGAAGAGAGGATGGCCAGCGCGCGGCGTAGAAGTAAATTCGGGGTGGAACTGGCATGCCATGAACCAGGGATGATCAGGCAACTCGATCATCTCGCACAAGTCTTCACCCCCCATGGAACGGCCACTCACGCGCAAGCCTGCCTTTTCAAGGCGCGGAAGGTATTCGTTATTGACCTCGTAGCGGTGACGATGACGTTCGATGACTGTTTCCGAGCCGTAGACCTTGCGCGCCAGAGAACCTTCCGTGAGAAGCGCTTCCTGCCCGCCCAGGCGCATGGTGCCGCCGAGATCGGATTGCGAGCTGCGAGTTTCAAGCGCGCCTTCCTTGGTGCGCCATTCGGTGATCAGCGCCACCACCGGATAGGGTGTATCCGGATTGAACTCGGTACTGTGCGCATCTTCCATCTGCGCCTTGTGGCGTGCATATTCAATCACTGCCAGCTGCATGCCGAGGCAGATACCCAGATAGGGAATACGCTTCTCGCGCGCATAGCGGATTGCTGCAATCTTGCCTTCCACGCCGCGCTTGCCGAAACCGCCGGGCACCAGAATGGCATCCATGCCATTCAGGAAATCCGTATTACCGGTTTCCAGGGTTTCGGAATCGATATAGTGAATATTGATCTTGCTGCGCGTATGGATCCCGGCATGAATCAGGGCTTCTGAAAGCGATTTGTAGGACTCGGTCAAGTCCACATATTTGCCCACCAGCGCGATGTTCACAGTATGCTCTGGATGCTCCAGCGCATAAATCAGTTTTTCCCAGGTGCTCAAATCCGCAGGTGGCGGCGTGAGTTCAAGCTTGCGGCAGACGATCTTGTCCAGACCCTGAAGGTGCAACAGACCGGGAATCTTGTAGATACTGTCCACGTCCACGGCGGAAATCACCGCTTCTTCCTGGACATTGGTAAACAGCGCGATCTTGCGCCGCTCGTCGTCCGGTAACGGGCGGTCTGCCCGGCACAGCAACACATCGGGTTGAATACCGATTTCCCGCAATTCTTTTACCGAGTGCTGGGTCGGCTTGGTCTTGATTTCGCCTGCAGAAGCAATATAGGGCACCAGCGTCAGATGAATGAAGCAGGTATCGCTGCGACCAAGCTGCACGCCCATCTGGCGGATGGCTTCCAGGAACGGCAGCGATTCGATGTCACCCACCGTGCCGCCGATCTCGACGATCGCCACTTCAGCATCACCAGCGCCGGCACGGATGAAATGCTTGATCTCGTCCGTGATATGGGGAATCACCTGTACCGTGCCGCCCAGGTAATCGCCGCGCCGCTCTTTCTTGATCACGCTTTCGTAGATCTGGCCGGTGGTGAAGTTGTTGGACTTCTTCATTTTGGCGCTGATGTAGCGCTCATAATGGCCAAGGTCCAGATCCGTCTCGGCGCCGTCTTCGGTGACAAAAACCTCGCCGTGCTGGAATGGGCTCATGGTGCCGGGATCCACATTGATGTAGGGATCCAGCTTGAGCATGGTGACTTTGATGCCGCGTGATTCGAGGATGGCGGCCAGGGAAGCTGCTGCGATACCCTTGCCAAGTGAAGAAACAACCCCGCCCGTTACGAAGATAAATTTGGTCATGAAAAATCTTGAGGATCATGATGATTGGACGGGTTCACATCATACCCTAAACCCCTTTCACTCACAATTCGGGCTCGGATCAAAATCAGCTTAAACTGCAAAGAAAAAGCGGTGTTGATACTTTGCAAAATGGGCTAGATATGTCACAATCAAGAACAATTCCTATTTGCAAAATAATGATATCCATGGCCACGGTCAGCCTCTCCACCCTCAAACCTGGCGAATTCGCCGTCATTGCCGCACTGCACACCGACGAAGCACTTTATCACCGCCTCGCCGCAATGGGCTTCCGCATCGGAAAAAACATCGAGCTGGTACGGCGAGCCAAATTTGCCGGGCCTCTGCATGTCAGAATCGGCACTACCGACATCATGTTGCGCCGCATTGATGCACAGCGCATCGACGTCACCCCTTCCAACATCCCGCAATGAAGCGCATCGCCCTGCTGGGGATGCCAAACACCGGCAAGTCCACCTTTTTTAACCGCCTGACTGGTGCATCGGCACGGGTGGGCAACTGGCCCGGCATCACCGTGGAACTGATGAGCGCAAAAGTGCTGCTCGGCGGCGCCATGGTGGAAATCATCGATTTGCCCGGCGTGTATGACATCCACGGCTTTTCGGATGACGAACTGGTGGTAAGGCATTTTTTGGAAAACAACCTGGTGGATCAGGTCCTGATCGTCCTCAACACCACCCAGATCGATCGCCAGTTAAGCCTGGCGCTGCAAATCAAACAGCTTGGGTTGCCTTCGATGCTGCTGCTCAACATGTCAGACGAAGCCAAGAAATTCGGCGTCACAGTCGATATCGACAAAATGTCCCAGGCAATGGCCATGCCGGTCGTGCTGCTGTCCGCCAAATATGGCAGCGGATACGAACACGCCTATCAGGCCATTTCCAGCGCGATCCAGTCCAGTCGGCCCACCGACATTCAGGAAATCCGCGACAAACTGAAACTCGTGAACCAGATCGAGGCCAAGATGGAAAGCGTGCTCAAGCACGCAGTGCAGGTACCAACCCAGTTGACTGACAATCTGACCACCCGTCTGGATTCTCTGCTGCTGCACCCATGGCTGGGACTGCCTTTGTTCTTTGGCGTCATGTACCTGCTGTTTCAGGCTATTTTCATTCTCGGCAAACCGCTGCAGGACGGCGTCGCATGGGCGCTGGGCCTGTTCCGCGGCGAGATACTGGAACATCTGCTGCTCAATCTGCCCGCCCCGGTACAGGGCCTGCTGCTGGATGGTATCTACAACGGCGTCGGCACGGTAGCCGCCTTTGTACCCATCATCGTGCTGTTCTTCCTGTTCATGGCGCTGGTGGAAGACAGCGGCTACCTGTCACGCGCCGCCTTCCTGATGGATGCGCTAATGGCCAAGATGGGACTGGACGGGCGCAGCTTCGTCATGATGCTGATGGGTTTCGGCTGCAATGTGCCGGCCCTGATGGGCACCCGCGTGATGCGCTCGCGCAGCCTGCGCCTCCTGACCATGCTGGTCATCCCCTTTTCGCTGTGCTCGGCCCGCCTGCAGGTGTTTGTATTCATCACTGCGGCGCTGTTCGCCCCCAGAAACGCTGCCCTGGTGCTATTCAGCCTTTATCTGTTCAGCTTCGCCGCTGCACTTGTAACGGCACTGCTTTTCAAGAAACACTACAGCAACAGCGAGCCCTTTATTCTCGAACTGCCCCCCTACCGCCTTCCCACCTGGCGCCAGATCGTATTGCGCGGCTGGCATGAAGTCCGCCACTTCCTCAGTCGCGCCAGCAAGTTCATCATTGCCGGCGTGGTGCTGGTATGGATTCTCACCCATTTCCCCCTCAATGCCACTCCGGCAGGTGTCGACACCTGGGCCGGCATGATCGGTGAATTCCTTTCTCCCATACTCGATCCGCTCGGCATCAACCAGCAACTGGCGATTGCACTGCTCTTCGGCTTTGTCGCCAAGGAAATCGTGATCGGCTCGCTGGCCGTTATCTACGGCCTCGAAGGCACAGCACTGATGAGCACCATGGCGCAGCAACTGGACTGGGTGCAGGCCTATAGCTTCATGCTTTTCACCCTGATATACACGCCCTGCCTTTCCACCCTGGCCACACTCAGGAATGAGTCCAGAAGCTATGCCTACACCGCACTTGCGCTGGCGTGGCCATTAGGGCTGGCGTGGCTGTTGAGCTTTGCGTTCTATCAGAGCGCACGTTTCTTGGGCTATTAGAACGAGCCCCCAATAAAAAAGGCCACCCACGGGCGGCCTTTTTTATTGCAGAGCAAGCCTTAATTAAGCAAAGCTGTCCGCCATCAGCGTAGCAAACCATTTCTTCATATCGTTGAAATTATCCTGCGTCGCCACGGCGGCTTCGATCGGACCTGCGCCGGGCACAGCCACCATCCTGTTGTTCACTGCATCGTAGCCATACACTACGGTCAGCCATGAAGCCTTATCGGCAGTGATTGGTGAGTAGCAGGCAGAATTGGTCTTCGGTGCAGAATTGGGAATCAAGTCGCCACGAAGCGCCCGGGTAATGGCATCGGAGCACAGCTTGGCTTCCTGATTGGCAATATGGCCGGCCTTGGGCTGTCCGGAGGATGCCGAATCGCCGATCACATACACATTCGGCACGCCGGTAGACTCGTAGCTGCGCACATCGACTCCTGCCCAGCGACCGCCGACATTGGCCAGCGCCGGATTGTCGGTGATGATCTTGCCTGCCTTATGAGCGGGAATAACGTTCAACACATCGGCGAATAGAGTACCGAAATTGGTGGAGACCGCATGCTTGCCGCCAGTTGTATTCACTACCACGCTAGCAACAACCTGGTTGGGACGATAGTCAATCACCCCTGCATGAGTCACCCCAAACGCCGTTTCGAAGGTGTGTTTTTCTGCCTGAATAAAGGGATTGGCGTCAAGAATGATGACTTTTGAGCCGGGTTTGTTTTTCTTCAGGTAGTCCGCAACAATACAGGCCCGCTCATATGGTCCCGGTGGGCAGCGATAGGGAGACGCAGGAATAGTCATGACAAAAGTCCCGCCCGCCGGCATATTGCGTATTTGCGATGCCAGTTTGGTGGTTTGCTCACCAGCTTTCCATGCATGTGTCACATAGTTGTCCTGAAGCGCAGGAGTCAAACCGGGAACAGCGTCAAACTCGATGCCGGGCGCCAGAATGATCTTGTTGCCGGTCAGCACCCGGCCATCGGCCAGACTTACCGAACCCATGCCAGCGCCGACTGGCGGCACGATACCAACCACGCTGCCCTGCACGAAGTTGATGCCATAAACTGTCCTCAGCGTATTATAGTTGTAGGTCAACTGGGACATGGTGGTGGAGCCATTCAGTACCAGGTTGCTCATGATGTTTGAGCTGTAGGTGGCATTCTGGTCGACCAGCGTTACTTGCACCTTGCTGCCGCCCCAGAGGCGGAGAAATTTGGCTGCTGTCGCACCAGCCATGCCGCCACCAACCACCACCACGCTGCCAACTGCACCGGTATCGGCAGGAACGCCGGTTCCGGCGGAGGTGCTCGTCGAGCCTGAGCTTCTCCGTTTTCTGTCATCATCAGCGAAAGCGGCTCCTGGAAGCAGCAGGCCCAAGGCAGAGGCGCCGAGCAATCCCACAAATTGTCTACGTTTCATGTTTTTTCTCCTTGGGTTATTAGCGTGACACTTTCGAGAAATAGTCAGCAATCAGCCAGATTTCGTTATCTGAAAATCCTCTGGCATGGGCGTTCATGATGTTTTTATCAGCGGCCTTGGTCTGCATTTCCTTCATCTCCTCATAGATGCTCGAAGAAGATTTTCCTGCCAACTCCTCAAACCCCTTCCGCCCATCCGTGCCATGGCACTGAAAGCAGTTGGAGGCAAGTAACCTGCCCGGATGGGGTTGGGCCGCAGCGGATACCTGTGACCAGACAGTAAGCGCCGCAAAACCGGCGCAAATAAAAATTCGATGCATGATGTCCTCCTTGGTGGATGGAATGCTGGCAGGGAGTAGTTAAACACGCCGGCCTTAAGACAGGCTTAAGACAGGACTCCCCGCCCAGGAGAAAACATATTAGGAGGATAATTGACAAATGTCTGTTACGGTTTGTTCATGTCTTCACAAAACCGTTGAGTTGCATTTACAGCGTGGGTAATTCCTGTTGCGCCGCGATCAGATCTTCCAGCGACCTGGGGCGCTCGATAGCATAACCCTGAGCGAAATTCACACCCATCTCGCGCAACTTCTCCATCACTGCCTCGGTTTCCACAAATTCGGCAATGGTCTTCAGACCCAGTACATGACCGATCTGGTTGATGGAAGACACCATCGCCGCTGCCATTGGATCATCCAGCATATCGCGCACCAAGGAACCATCTATTTTCAGATAATCCACCTGCATGTTCTTGAGATAGGCGAAGGATGACAGACCGCTACCAAAATCGTCCAGAGAGAAGCGGCAACCGAGAGAGCGCAACTCGCTGATGAATTCCATCGCCTTGGCAAGATTGGTGATTGCAGCAGTCTCGGTGATTTCGAAACAGACGTTTTTGTACGGCACTTTGTACAGGGTGAACTGGCGCTTGATGAATTCAAGAAAAAGCTCGTCGCACAGGGAAGGCCCGGACAGGTTCAGCGTGCATGTGTTGCATTGCCCTCCTGAACAGTGGCATTCAGGTAATAGCTTCCAGTACAGGCCCAATGCCGTACTCACCACCCAACGGTCAATCGAAGGCATGAGGTTGAAGCGTTCCGCCGCAGGAATAAATGCCATGGGAGGAACAATCTGCCCATTATCATCAACCATGCGCAACAGAATTTCAAAATGTCGCCCCTCATGCTCCTGATCCTGAAGCGGCATAATGGTCTGGTAATATAGCCGGAACCGGTTTTCCTCGATGGCGCGAGTAATGCGCGCTGCCCACTGCATTTCTCCCTGGCGCTGTACCAGCTCTCCATCCTTTTCACGGTACAAATGAACGCGATTTCGACCCAGATCTTTTGCCGCATAGCAGGCGGCATCTGCACAGCTCAGAACGACATCAAGCGAACCCACATCCTGGCTGATGGGTACCAGACCAATACTGACCCCAATGACAAAGGGTTTCTCCTTCCACACAAAATGAAAATCCTTGACCGTCTGGCGCAAGGATTCGGCAACAATCACGGCCTGCTCCAAAGGGCAGTTATCCAGCAACACCCCGAACTCGTCACCCCCCAGCCGTGCCAGAGTATCGGTATCGCGCACCTTGCCCTGCACCAGCACGGTCAACTGCCGTAGCAACTCATCCCCCGCCACATGGCCACAGGTATCATTGACGATCTTGAACTGATCGAGGTCCAGGTAACACAGCGCATGCACCCGCCCTTCCTCACGCGCGGTCGCAAGTGCTTTCTCCAGCCGCCGCTCGAATTCTCGCCGGTTGACCAGGCCAGTCAGCGCATCGTGGCTCGCTTGGTAGGACAGTCGCTCGGTTGCCTCGTCAATCCGTTCCTGCATCCGTTCCTGGGACACCTGCAGTGCCGTCGCCATGGCATTCACGCCACATTCGAGCGTACGCAGCTCACCCCCGGAATTCTCGCTGACGCGCGCCTCCAGACGCCCCCGGCCAAGCTGCTCAACCGCATCCGCCAGACGCCTCACCGGCCCGGTCACGTCGCGGCTCATGCGTGCCGCCAGAATAGCGCTCGCCAGCAAGCCCAGCAGGGAAATGAGCAAGCCATTCAGTATCAGCAATTTCTTGTGTTTCTGGGTGCTGACACGGGACAGTTCGAGATTCACCCGGCCCAATACTTTACCCTTGAGAGAAGCGCCCGAGCTCACGCCGCCAGATGCGAAATCATCCACTTCAGTCTGGCTTTGAAATACCGGGGCGCTGAAATTCAGCACGTCGCCCTGCTCGGCTACTCCAATGTAGAGGCCCGCCCGGTAATCGCTCAATATGGGAGGCCCCATAGATTTTCCGCTGGCTGCAAGAATGGCCCCATCCATGTTGGTAATGGTGGCCGCTGTGACATCGGCTTCTCGCATGGCGGAATCCACCAGGCTCTGCAGAATTTCCCGATTGCCGGAAAACACCCCGAATTCGCTTGCCGGCGCCAGTTGACGCGCAATGGCCAGCCCGCGTTCACGCAAAGACTGCTCCAGGCTGTGAATTCCTGAAGATACAAAATATACCGCCAGTAGCAAGGCAATGCCTGCTGCCGGCATCAAAGCCAGAAAAAGCACCCGTTTTTTGATGCCCCAGCGCCTCATTGCGACTCCGATGCGCGCTTCAACTTCTGGAGCAATACCGCCTCATCGCTGACACTCAGACCTAAAGAGCGCGCCACTTGGTAATTGACACTGACGGAGAAATATTTTGGATATTCTGGAGGCGGGAGCCATGCAGGCCGACTCACTAAAACACGCGAAACAACTTCCCCCGCCTGCCGACCCACCTGCTCCGGCGTGGTATGGACAGAAGCGAGTGCTCCAGCCTTGACATAGGCGTGTGAAAAACCAATCACCGGCTCCTGATAGCGATAAGTAGTCAACAACAGGCTTTGAACCGTGCCCTTATTGAATACCAGCGGTTCAGGCACTGCCAGCAGCACATCACTCTCTGCCAGCACCCTTTGCAAAGCCGGCAGCAATTCTTCAGCCGCGCTGATTTTTTCCACGGCCAGGCCTAATTTTGCTCCGCTTGCGGCGGCTTGCAGTGATTTTTGCGCCCACAGGGAGTCAGGCCCAAGTACTACGCCGACCCGGCCGCGATCAGGCAGTGCCAAGCGAATCAATTCCATCTGGCGCGCCAGCGGCTGATCAAGAAATACGGCGGAAAAAAGTTTGTGATCGCGCTGCCGGGCAATCTTTTCAAATGCCTGGCGTGGAATCAGAACGGCCAGGACGGGGATGGACAGGTTTTGAGCTGCCAGTTCCTGCGCAGCACTCACGCCAACAGCAACAATCAGGTCCGGGTTTTCCCTAGAAAAATCGATCTTGCCACCGGACTGGGAATGGACATTGACCACGGCCTGTGGACCAATCTGCCCTAATGTCACGCGCAAACTGCTGGCAGTATCCTGATAGGGCGCCGATTCGTCGCTCAAGACGATAGCGATGTTTGCTGGCGCGGCAATAAGCACACTTGCCCAACTCATGCCAGCCAGCAGGATCACGCGTAAAATCAAGGGAAACAGTCGCAGTCTAGTCACCCTGCGTCATCAACTTCCATACACAATGACCACGGCTCAACTTGTCCAGATCATCCAGATAGGCAGAATGAGCGGCCATTTCCTCTTCAGCAGCCTGCAGAACGCGCAGCTTCAGGCGCTCACGCTGCGCTCTGGCAACACTATTAGCCCGTACCGGTTCGGTCTCGATCATCAGACTTTCCTGACCGCGCGTCATGGCGAGGTACACCTCCGCCAGCAGTTCGGTATCAACCAGGGCGCCGTGCAAGGTGCGTTTGGAATTGTCGATCTGATAATTGCGACACAGGGCGTCGAGATTGTTTTTCTGTCCCGGACGCAATTGCTTCGCCATTTTCAGCGTATCGGTAATTGCCGGGCAGAAATGCTGAATAGGTTCCATCCCGAGCAAACCGAGCTCGTAATTGAGGAAGCCGACGTCAAAAGGGGCGTTGTGAATGACCAGCTCGCCTCCATCCACATAGTTCAGAAAATCCTTAACGATATCGCGGAATGACGGCTTGTCCTGCAGAAATTCGAGGCTGATGCCATGTACCTGCTGCGCGCCAGGATCGATCTCGCGTCCGGGGTTGAGGTACTGATGAAAATGGTTGTTGGTCAGACGGCGGTTCACCATCTCGACCGCAGCGATTTCAATAATACGATGGCCAAGGCTGGTTTCCAGGCCCGTGGTTTCAGTGTCTAGAATAATCTGGCGCAAAATTTAGTTGATCCATATCTCAATTTCAAATAACACAGGATTTACTGAACGGAGTGAAATCCTGTCTACGAACTTGCTGCACCGACTGTTTCGACACCTCGATTGGCCAATTGATCAGCGCGTTCATTCTCCTCATGGCCAGCGTGTCCTTTCACCCAGATCCATTCCAGTTGATGCTGCACTGCCAGACGATCCAGCTCCTGCCACAAATCCACGTTCTTGACCGGCTTTTTGTCTGCCGTCCGCCAGCCACGTCGTTTCCAGTTGTGTATCCATTCGCTGATTCCCTTCTGAACATATTGCGAATCAGTGTGCACGCGCGCGCTGCAGGGGCGGTTCAAAGCTTCCAGCGCCTTGATTACGGCCAGCAGTTCCATCCGGTTGTTGGTGGTGTGTGGTTCGCCGCCAAACAACTCCCGTTCCTGACCCCGGAAGCGCAGCAAGGCACCCCATCCACCGCGCCCCGGATTTCCTTTGCAAGCACCATCAGTATAGATATCAACCATGCCTACGGCATCAGGGAAACCCTGATTCTGATTCAGAATATTTCCTTGAATTGAATTCTGAGAACTGCTTTTCTTGATCATGTATGAAATTCTTTCATTGACTGAGCGTTTTCTGGGCGGCCGGCGCCAGCCCCTTGCGTGCGGCCCTGGTTTCATTCCAGCCCGGCATGATCAGGCGCATGCCCTGCACTTTTTTCTTTGCCTGAATGAAATAAACTCCGCCGGCCAGCGCCCACCAGCGATCCCCCGCATTCTCCATGAACTGGAATTTGCCAAGCAATTGCTCTTGCTGAAATGGCGGCTTGTAACAACACATCCGCCCTCCCACCACCTCGAAACCTAGCAAAGCCAGCCAATCCTTGAGGCGGGGCAGGCCGATAAAGTGACCATGCCATGGATAAGTGTGGCTATTATAAGTGAGCATCCGTGTTAACCCCCAAAGGCTGAATGGATTGAAGCCGCTGACAATCAGATTTCCCTCTGGCATCAACACACGTTCAGCTTCACGCAATATCTGGTGGGGATGAGGGCTGAACTCCAGCACATGAGGCAACAGCAGCAGATCAACCGCCTGACTGGCAAGCGGCAACTGTTCCGGCTCCATCCGCAGCGCCACCTCCGCCCCCTTGCCAGCCCGCAAACGCGTCGGAATACGGCTGGTACGCAGCAAATCATGGTCCAGCAGTCCCAGCTGAAGGGCATTGAAGCCAAAAATATTGGCTGCCACCTGATCGTAATAAGCCTGCTCGCGCTGAAGCAAATACTGGCCAAGCGGTGTTTCAAACCATGCATTTTCCTCTAAGCTTGACATTCAGCTGACTCCGGCCAAAGATAAAACCATGATTGATATTATTCCCATCCCTGCATTTGAAGACAATTACATCTGGCTGATCCGTAATCAGGCATTTGCCGCAGTAGTGGATCCCGGCGATGCCGATCCTGTCATGGAATATTTACTTCAGCACGGCCTCAAACTGACTGCCATTCTTATTACCCATCACCATGGCGACCATTGCGGCGGAGCCGAGGAACTGAGGCAGTACTTCGGTTGCCCGGTGTATGGCCCGCGCCGTGAAAAAATCGCCGCAGTCACGCAAACTGTAACCGAAAACGATACCGTCAACCTTCCCGAACTGAGCGCCGCATTTCAGGTCATCGACGTGCCCGGCCACACTCTGGGTCACGTTGCCTATTATGGGATAAATTCCCTGTTTTGTGGCGACACCCTGTTTGCCTGTGGCTGCGGACGTCTGTTTGAAGGCACGCCGGAACAGATGCAGAACTCCCTTGCAAAACTAGCCGCACTGCCCGATGAAACAAAAGTTTTCTGCGCACACGAATACACCCTTGACAACATCCGCTTTGCCAGAATTGCAGACCCCGGTAATGTTGCGCTACAGGAAAGGGAAATACGGGAGCGGCAAATCCGTGTACAAGGCTTGCCCACCCTGCCCTCGACCATCGCCCTGGAAAAAAGCACCAACCCCTTCCTGAGATGGGTCGACTCCCACCTCATTGCAGCGGCGAGCCAATTCGCCGGCCACCCGCTGAGTAGCCCTGCCAGCATATTTGCAGCCATCCGGCAGTGGAAAGACAAGCTGGATTGAGGTATTTATCCTTGACCTGAACACCTGAAAATCATTACCATCGTGAGGTTTTTACCAGCCAGAACAATAAAGCCCGAAACGCATGCGATCACGAGCAACCTTTTTCCTTCTTTGCATGGTCATCAGCGTCAGCCAGTCAGGCGTGGCCGTCGCCGATGACAATTATGCAGCGTTCGCAAGCGGCTTTACCTTCACGCAGAAAGAACCGGACAAACCGGACGAGCTGAACAAGCCGGACGAGTCGTACAAGCTGAACAAGCCGGACCTACCGAACGAACAGAATTCAGCCCGGCTTGTTGAACCCGCAGAGGGGAAACTGAGTCTGCGCCCGTCGGAAAAAATCAGCTCCGACATATTGCCCTTACAGCTCGAATCACTGAAGAACGACCCGAAAGACTTGTGGGAACGCATTCGTTCCGGCTTTCAGCTGACCGAACTCAACAGCCCTCTGGTCCAGGAACATGAAACCTGGTACGCCAACCGGCCGGATTATGTACAGCGCACAGTGGAGCGCAGTCAGCGCTACCTGTTTCATATCGTGGAAGAAGTCGAAAAGCGCGGCATGCCGACCGAAATCGCGCTTCTGCCCATCATCGAAAGTGCCTACAACCCCAAGGCCTACTCCACCAGCCACGCATCCGGCATCTGGCAGTTCATCCCTTCCACCGGCAAACACTTCGGTCTCGACCAGAATCTGCTCTACGATGGCCGCCGCGACATCCTTGCCGCTACAGACGCCGCGCTCGACTACCTGCAGAAGCTCTACGATATGTTCGGCAACTGGGAACTGGCGCTGGCAGCCTACAACTGGGGCGAAGGTTCGGTGAGCCGCGCTATCACAAAAAATCGGGCCAATGGAGAAGAAACCGACTACCTCAGCCTGCGCATGCCGCCGGAAACGCGCAATTACGTACCCAAGCTGATCGCGGTCAAGAATATCATCATGAGCCCGGCCGCCTATGGCCTGACACTCAACAGCATTCCCAACAGCCCCTATTTCGCCACGGTAAAACTCAAGCAGCACATGGATGTCGCCGTGGCAGCGCGCCTTGCCGAAGTTCCGCTGGATGAATTCGTTGCCCTCAACCCGGCCTACAACAAGCCCCTGGTTGCCGGCATAGGCAAGCCGACCCTGCTGCTGCCAGTGGACAAGGTCAACAGCTTCTCGCTCAACCTGGAAAACAACGAGCACCCGTTGTCCTCATGGCAGACCTACACACCCCGGCGAGGTGAAAAGCTGGCCGAGATTGCCAAGCGTTTCGGCATTTCGCTGGCACGTCTGAAAGAAATCAATGCCATCACCGGTCGCAAGAAACAGACTGTCGCTCAGACCCTGCTGGTGCCGCTCACCAAATCTGGCAATGCCCCCACCCTGCTGGCACATATTCCTCAGCCCGACCTGGCCGGCGACTCCGCCGTATCAGGCCGCAATGCCACGCATATCGTGTCTCGAGGCGACACAGTGCTCAACATTTCCAAACGCTATGGCATGACTCCTGCCGAACTGAAATCCCGCAACGGTCTCAAGTCCAATAACCTGGCACGCGGCCAGAAACTGACCGTACTGGCCAGCAGCAAACAGAATAGGGAAATGGCCCAGGTCGCCAGGAACAAACCTGAAACGGCAAAGCCAATCAAGGTGGTAAAAAATTCCGCATCTCAAGGCAAACGCACACGCTACGTGGTCAAGCGCGGCGATACCGTGTTCAGCATTGCGCGCCGTTTCGATGTCGCGGTGAACGATTTGCAGCGCTGGAACAATATCCCGGCCAGCAACAACCTGCGGCCGGGCAACACACTGATGGTTTACGACCGGGAAAGCTGATCAGATCCGCGAAAGCCAATCAAACGTGAAAGCCAATCAAATCAGAGAAGCTCGCAGCAAGGCGCGGGTATATTCCTGCTGAGGCGCCTCGAACAACGCCTCTGTCTCACCCGCCTCAACCACCTTCCCGGACTGCATCACGATCATGCGATGCGCCATGGCGCGTATCACGCGCAAATCGTGGGTAATGAACAGATAGCTCATGCCATGCCGCTGCTGCAAGTCGCGCAGCAAATCCAGCACCTGTTTCTGCACCGACACATCGAGTGCGCTGGTGGGCTCGTCCAGCAGGATCAGCCTGGGTTCCAGAATGACCACGCGCGCAATCGCGATGCGCTGGCGCTGCCCGCCGGAAAACTCGTGGGGATAGCGCCACAGCATCGACTCTTCCAGCCCGACCTCCTCCATGATGGCGAGAATACGCTCGCGGCGCTGTCGCTTGTCGAGCTGAGGGAAGTGGATGCCCAGCCCCTCGCCCACGATCTGTTCCACCGTCAGGCGCGGCGACAGCGATGAGTAGGGATCCTGAAATACAATCTGGAAATCCCGCCGCAGAGGCCGAAGCTGGCGTTGGTTCAGCGCTGACAGTTCGGCGCCATTGAAACGGATATGTCCGGTGCAATCCTGCAGTCGCAGCAGGCACATGCCAAGCGTGGTCTTTCCCGATCCCGACTCGCCCACGATACCCAGCGTCTCGCCGCTACGCAGGAAAAGCGCTGCATCATCCACTGCCCGCACACTGCTGACTTTACGCTTGAACAACAATCCTGCCTTGGACGAAAAGACGCAATTGATACCATTCGCCTCAAGCAATGCAGGACTGGTTTCCAGCGCACGCACCTCTTCGGCAGTCACCAGTCGCTGTGGCTGGCTTTGCAGCAGATGCCGGGTATAGGCATGTTGCGGCGCAGCGAACAAATCAGCTACCGGCGCCTGTTCCACGATCTGCCCCTGCTGCATCACGCAGATGCGGTCGGCGAAGCGCCGCACCAGATTGAGATCGTGGGTAATCAGCAGCACCGCCATGGAAAATTCTTTCTGCAAGTCCTCCAGCAATTCCAGAATCTGCGCCTGAATGGTTACGTCCAGTGCAGTGGTGGGCTCGTCGGCAATCAACAGTTTCGGGCTGCAAGCCAGCGCCATCGCAATCATGACGCGCTGACGCTGGCCGCCGGAAAGCATGTGGGGAAAATCTTCAAAGCGCTTGTCCGGTTCGGGAATGCCGGTGCGGGCGAGCAATTCGACCATGCGTTTCCTGGCCGCCGGCTTGCTGATGCTCTCATGTGCCAGCAGGGGTTCCATCAGTTGCTCACCGATGGAATACAGCGGGTTGAGGGAAGTCATCGGCTCCTGAAAAATCATGGCGATATCGCGCCCGCGGATTTTCCTCAATTCACCCTCGGCCAAGCCCATCAGCTCGCGCCCCTGAAAGCGGATCGAACCGCCCGGATAATGCACCTGGCGCGGGTCGTGCAACTGCAGGATGGAGAGTGCTGTCACCGATTTGCCAGAGCCGGACTCGCCAACCAGCGCCAGTTTCTCTCCAGCATGGATATCGAAGCTGACTTCCCGCACCGCATCGGCGTATTGCCCCGGACGCCCGAAGGATACCGACAAGCGATCTATAGATAGCAAAGGGCCGCTTTCGTGATTCATGCCAGAACCCTTAGTTCCAAACCTTGGAAAGCACAGCAAAAACCAACCCCTCCTGGCCTCCCCTTGTCAGGTGAGGAGTTGACGACCTCCCCCCTGACAAGGGGGGATTGAGAGGGGTTTGTTGTATCAAGACTCATCTCACCCACGCCTGGTATCCATCGCTTCTCGCAATGCCTCACCAATAAAAATCAGCAGCACCAGCGTGCCGACCAGCACGCCGAAGGTGGTCAGCGACAGCCACCACGCTTCGATATTGTCCTTGCCCTGCGCCAGCAGCTCTCCCAGGCTGGGCGTGGAAGGCGGTACGCCGAGGCCGAGGAAATCCAGGCTGGTGAGGGCCAGGATCGACCCGGAAATACGGAACGGCAGGAAGGTGATGACCGGCGTCATGCTGTTGGGCACCAGGTGACGCAGCATGATGGCGCGATTGGAAACACCCAGCGCCCGTGCCGCCTTGACGTAATCCATATTGCGCCCGCGCAGGAACTCGGCGCGCACGTAGTCTGCCAGGCCCATCCAACCGAAGAGCGAAAGCAGGATCAACAGCAAGGTGATGCTGGGCTGAAAAATGGCGGAAAAGATGATCAGCAGGTACAGCTCCGGCATCGAACCCCAGACCTCCATGAAGCGCTGGAACAACAGATCGAAGCGTCCGCCCAGATAGCCCTGCAGGGCACCGGCAAGGATTCCCACCAGCGTGCCGACCAGCGTCAGCGCCATGGCAAACAGCACTGAAATGCGGAAACCGTAGATCAATCGCGCCAGCACATCGCGCCCGCGGTCGTCGGTACCGAGCAGGTTCTGCCGCGATGGGGCAGCCGGATTGGGCGACTCGGCAAAATAATTGATGCTATTGAAACTATAGCGGTTGAGCGGGAACCAGGCCCAGTTTCCCTCCGAGGTAATGCGCTCCACGATAAAGGGATCGTTGTAGTCGGTCTCGCTGGCGAAATCCCCGCCGAAAACCGTTTCAGGATAATTCTTCACAATCGGGAAGTAATACTCCCCCTGATAGGCCACCAGCAGCGGCTTGTCGTTGGAAAGTACCTCGGCAACCAGGCTGAGAACAAACAGGATCAAGAAAATCCACAGGCTGACATAGCCCCTGCGGTTGGATTTGAATCGCTGCCAGGCGCGCCCGGTTGGTGAGATCGCCTTCATCGCTCAACACTCTCGAACTGGATACGCGGATCGATCAGCACATAGCTCAGGTCCGACAGCAGCTTGGCGACCAGTCCCAGCAGGGTATAGAGATACAGGGTGCCCAGCACCACCGGGTAATCCCGCTTCAGCACCGACTCATAGGAAAGGAGACCCAGGCCGTCGAGCGAAAAGATGGTCTCGATCAGCAGGCTACCGGTGAAAAAGGCGCCAATGAAGGCAGCCGGGAAGCCTGTCACCAGGGGAATCACGGCATTGCGAAAGACGTGTTTGTAAAGCACGGTGTTTTCGGAGAGTCCCTTGGCGCGCGCCGTCAGCACGTACTGCTTGCGGATTTCCTCGATGAAGGAATTCTTGGTCAGCATGGTCATCACTGCGAAGCTACCCACCACCGACGCCGTGATCGGCAGCACCATGTGCCACAGGTAATCGGTGATCTTGGCATGCCACGGCAGCGTGGCCCAATTGTCCGACACCAGCCCGCGCAGCGGGAATATGTCCCAGAAGCTGCCGCCGCCGAACAGCACCAGCAGCAGGATACCCAACACGAAGCCGGGTATAGCATAGCCCACCAGGATCACGGTGCTGCTGATCACGTCGAAAGTGGATCCATCGCGTACCGCCTTGGCCACCCCCAGCGGAATGCAGGTGAGATAGACAATGAAAAAGGTCCACACCCCCAGGCTGATGGAAACCGGCAGCTTAGAGACCACCAGCTGCATCACCGACTTGTGATGAAAATAACTTTCGCCAAGATCAAAGGTCGCGTAGTTCTTCATCATCTCGAAGAATCGCTCGTGCGCCGGTTTGTCGAATCCATACAGGGTCTTGAGGCTCTCGATACGCTCCTTGTCCAGCCCGCGATCGCCGCGATACAGTGTGGCCGAGGATCCGCTCGCCTCCCCACCAGCACCACCCTGCCCCTTCATCTGATGAATCAGCTGTTCCACCGGCCCGCCCGGCACGAACTGGGTCACCACGAAGGTGATCAGCATCACCCCGAACAGGGTCGGAATCATCAGCAGCAGGCGTTTGAAGATATAGGCCCACATCACTGGCTGTTCCAGCTGAAGCGCAGCATCCACTCGGTGGCCGAGTAATACAGCGGCAGGGTTGCCGGGAAGCCGAACTTGTCCCAGTAAGCGATGCGGTGGGTTGGGACAAACCAGTTTGGCACCAGGTACTCGCCGTTAAGCAGCACCCGGTCGAGCGCGTGGGTGGCCGTGACCAGCGCCTTGCGGTCAGGCGCGTAAACGATCTTTTCCACCAGGGCATCCACCACCGGATCCTTGATGCCGATGACGTTATTCGAGCCTTCGCGCTCAGCCGCGCTGGAATGCCACATATTCATCTGCTCGTTGCCGGGCGACTGCGACTGGCCGAAGGAATGCACTGTCATGTCGAAATCAAAGGTATCCAGGCGTCGCTGATAAAGCGCCACGTCCACGGTACGATAGTTCATATGGATGCCCAGCTTGGCCAGATTGCGCTCGAAAGGGCCGGAAATGCGCTCGAAACCTTTCTGAGCCAGCAGCAGCTCGAATTCAAATGGCTGGCCCTTGGCATTGCGCAGTGCGCCGTCACTGTAGTTCCATCCCGCTTCGGCCAGTAGTTGTTTGGCCTGGCGCAGATTGGCGCGCAGGGAACCCGGCGCTTTGGTCGACGGCGGCTGCCACGTCCGGGTAAAGACTTCCGGCGGCAGTTTGTCCCGGAACGGCTCCAGCAACTTCAGTTCATCTCCCTGCGGCAAACCGGTGGAAGCCAGCTCGCTATTGCTGAAATAACTGTCGCAGCGCTGATACTGGTCGTAAAAAAGGTTGCGGTTCGACCACTCGAAATCCAGCGCCAACCCGATCGCCTTGCGCACCCGTTTATCCTGGAAAATATTGCGCCGGGTGTTGAACACGAAGCCCTGCATGCCGGCGTTATTGTGATGGCTGAGTTCTTTCTTTTTGATCAGTCCGCGGTTGAATTTCGTTCCCCGATAATCGCGTGCCCACTGTTTGGAGTTATACACTGCGATAAAATCAAACTCCCCGGCCTTGAAGGCTTCCAGTTGTACTGTCTCGTCCTTGTAATACAGAAAGCTTACCGTATCGTAATTGAACATGCCGCGCCGTGAATTGAGGTCTTTCGCCCAATAGGCGGGATT
This sequence comes from Gammaproteobacteria bacterium, assembly GCA_018824405.1. Taxonomy (GTDB): domain Bacteria; phylum Pseudomonadota; class Gammaproteobacteria; order Burkholderiales; family Sulfuricellaceae; genus Sulfurimicrobium. Next base: position 111,194 of record JAHJGO010000024.1, on the reverse strand, counting down.
GCGCCGGAAAGTGATTTTTTTGCCCAGATGAACCTCTTCCACCTGATAAGGCCCGCTGCCCAGCGGCGTATCCATGACCATCTTGTCGAATGGCTTGCCGCCGCCCCATTTGCGGGAAAAAACAGGCATCTGCCCGGTCAGCAGATGCAGTTCCGGATTGACCCGGGCGAATTCGAAACGCACCGTTCGTACATCCACCACCACGGCCCGTTTGATGTCCGCCCAGTAGAAACGGTATTGCGGATGGGCAAGCTCGCTTTTCAGAGCATCAAAAGAGAACTTCACGTCCTCTGCCAGCACCGGCGATCCGTCGGAAAACCGGGCCTGGGGATTGAGGTGGTAGGTCACGGAAAGCCGGTCCTTTGCCAGTTCGACATCATCTGCCAGCAGGCCGTACTGGCTGAAGGGTTCGTCCAGCGACTGCTCCATCAGGGTTTCGAACACAAGATCGGTCACCCCCGCTGCAGCGATGCCCTTGAGCAAAAATGGGTTCAGGCCATCGAAATTGCCCATGACAGAAAGTGCGAGGCTGCCGCGCTTCGGCGCATCCGGATTGACGTAGTCGAAATGCATGAAACCTGCCGTATATTTGGGCATATAGCCCAGTGCAAGCGCCGGCGACGCTGCAACGCCACGGCAGGCCGTCAGCAAGAGGAGGAAAACCAGCAGATTACGCATCAATATTTTCATTGCCGGGGAAGTGTAGCTTAAAGGCTTCAAACCAGCCAACCCGCATCACCCTGATTCAAATTGGGTTATAATTCACGCCATTCAAAAAAACACTTTGAGGAATCGAGCATGGGATTTCTGAGTAATAAAAAAATACTGATTACCGGCCTTATCAGCAACCGCTCCATCTCCTACGGTATCGCCAAGGCAATGCACCGTGAAGGCGCAGAACTGGCTTTCACCTACCAGAACGACAAGATCAAGGACCGCGTAACGGAATTGGCCCGGGAATTCGGCGGCGAAATCGTATTGCCCTGCGACGTGGCGAGCGACGAAGAAATCACCAATCTGTTCACCGAACTGGGCAAGCGCTGGGACGGCCTCGATGGCATCGTGCATTCCATCGCCTTCGTACCGAAACAGGCACTGGCCGGAGATTACGTGGATGCTGTGACACGCGAATATTTCCAGATCGCGCACGACATCAGCTCCTACAGCTTTGTCGCCCTGGCCAAGGCCGGCTTGCCCATGATGGAAGGCCGCAATGCAGCACTACTCACCCTCTCCTACCTCGGCGCCGAACGCTACGTGCCGCACTACAACGTGATGGGCCTGGCCAAGGCCAGTCTCGAGGCCAATGTGCGCTACATGTGCACCAGCCTGGGCCCCAAGGGCATCCGCGTCAACGCCATTTCTGCCGGCCCGATCAAGACCCTGGCTGCCAGCGGCATCTCTGACTTCGGCAAACTATTGAGCTACAACGAAAAACACTCTCCCTTGCGACGCAATGTCACGATCGAGGAAGTGGGCAATGTGGCGGCATTCATGTGCAGCGACCTCGCCAGCGGCATGACCGGCGAAATCACTTATGTAGACGGCGGTTTCAACATCACCGCGCTGGGCAATCCAGACGAGGTGTAGGGTCAGCGACCTTCGGCTTCGCTCAGGCAACGCCTATGAGAAAAACTGAAGGGCGCGTTCTCTGAGCGAAGCCGAAGGGGCAGTCAGCTAATCGCTAAATATAGTTGAACAGCGACAGTCCCTGTATTTTCAGAAAGGATTTCTGGGCTGCTTCCAAGCCGTTCTGTTGCATGGTCAGATCGCTGATCGCCTTGGCATAATCCAGATCCTGCAAGCCGGAAAGCGTCTGATCGTACTGTAGCGCAGTATCTTCCCCTGCGCTTTTGACCGAATCAATTTCCTTCATCCGTGCGCCCACAGAGGCGCGCACAGTCAGCACCTTATTTAAATCATTGTCGAGGTTGGTCAGCGCAGTATTCAGGCTGTTCGTCAAGCTTGTTCCCGTCGTCGTTTCCAGGGCAATGATCAAATTATTGAGCGTAGTAAAAATGCTTTCATTGGTGCTTGCTTTAACAGTAAAGGTATCCCCCGTAGCAGGAGCACCCTCGATGCTTAGTTCAACGCCATAATCCGTCAATGCGGGAGGGCTTCTCAAGCTGATAGCACTACCGCTGGTATAAGTCTGAGGATAAGGTATAGCAGGGGGCACCCCTGTAAACACCGAATTCCCCGAAGTATCGGTCACATCGTAGGTCGTCACTGGAGGAATCACTGTGCTGTCCACATTGAAAACAACTTCCAGGTTTTTATCCGCCACCACCGCCCACACCGCGGGATCCAATACCGTACCGGCGCTGACGGCCCCCGTTCCCAAATTGGGCGTGGTTGCCGGAGCCCCCGGGTTTCCGCCCACTGCAGTCACAAACGTGCCATTGCCATTCTTGATCTGCATGAAGACATCTGAACCCGAATCGCTTATCGCGATCTGGCGCGAGGTGCTGATCTGCAGCAGTCGCTGCCCCTCATCTCCTTTGTATTGCACTGCGCCCGGCGATGATTCTGCGAACGGAATCGTCGCACCCTGGTATCCAGAAAACAGGTACTGCCCGTTGCCATCATTGGTATTGGCCAGCCCCAGCAATTCCTGGTAACGCCCCCGAAGATCGGCAGCCAGACTAACCAGGTTATTGTGATCCAGCGTGGGATTACCGGCATTGACCGCGATGGTCCTGGCATCCTGAATCAGGTTGCCTATACTAATCAACGAATTCTCTTCAAGACCCAGTGCGCTGGTTGCCGAATTTGAGTTTACATCAAACTGGGCATTGATCGATTTTGACTGGGAAACCTCCAGCACTCGCGCAGCCCCAACCGGGTCGTCCTGTGGCGTCAGGATGCGGCGACCAGTAGCAAGCTGCTGCTGTGTCTTGATCAGCGCCGAGGTCTGCTGCTGCATGCCGCCGACACCAAGGTCATAAATCGTGTTTGTACTGATACGCATGGCTAAACTCCTTAGCGGCCCAGACTGAGCAAAGTGTCAAACAAGGTGGTAGCAATCTCCATCATCTTGCCGGATGCCTGATAGGCCTGCTGATAGCGCAGCAGATTGGCAGCTTCTTCATCCAGATTGACGCCGGACATGCTCTGTTGAGCCTGCTGGGTTTGTGCCACCAGGCTGGCCTGCGCCTGTCCGGTAACACTGATGTCGCGCGACTTGACTCCGATCGAACTCACGATCTGGCTATACGCACTCTGGTAAGTCGCGGTCGGCTCACTTCCCACAACACTCGAATCCTTTCCCAAGGTATTCTTGGTCTGCAAGCCGGCCAGCAGCAAGGCATTACGGTTATCAGCAACGCCCCCGGTGTTCGGACCAACAGTAAAACTATCATTCGCCGCCGGGGTGCCATTAATCTGAACCGTCCATCCGTTGTACGTGATATCCGCGCCTTCGGTGTAAACCTGGTTATTCGCCGGCAATCCGGCGCCCGTCCCAGTCACGTCGAACTGCCCATCGTATGGCGTATGAAAAGTGATCGTCACTGCCTGCTGCAAATTGACGTTAGTAGGTGGCGGTGGATTAACGACACCAGCGCTGATCTTGCCCGAACCGGTATTGGCATCAGTCGCTGCAGTGCGGATCGGCGCGGCGGCAGCAATTTTTGCCGTGTCCCTGATTGCCACGCTGATATCCTTGGCGCCATCCCGCGTCGGCTGAATCAACCAGCCATCTCCAGCTGACGTGTTAACTGGCGCAGCAATCGTCAGTCCATCCACGGTTTGCGGCAATGCCGCATTGCTGAATAGCGCGGTATTGTCCGAAAGACGGGTCAACGTAAACCCCCCAGCAGTTTGAACCAGACGGTAATCACTGGTCGTTACACTGGTCACATCTGTCAGTGTAACCGCAGGCGGAGTCGCCACTAACGGCAGAACAGGCGTGGAATTTTGTGCATTCGAAACCACCTTGGCGCTCGGAAAGGCATTCTGCCCGGAAGCCCCGCTTGCGCCCCTGACATTGAAATAGTAGCCGCCCAGATCGCCGTTCAAGTCCTGCCCCAGGCGGTGCTGGTCATTGAAAGTTTGCGCCAGACCGATCGCGACCCGCCCCAATTCATTCTGGGCCTTGTCAAGCGTCTCACTGCGGAATGCCAGCAGGCCGCCCAGGCTCCCGCCGTCCAGACTGTCCGAAGACAGCATCTGGGCTGACCCACCGTAGTTCACATAGGCTACGCCCATACTTTCCGGATCATCCGGCATGGGCATTGCTTTCAGAGTCATAGCCTGCTGCCCCACCACCAGCGCCTGCCCCTTGCCCATGAAGACGTTGTAACTGCCGTTATCCTGCTTCACCACGCTGACATTGATCTCCTTGTTGAGATCCGCTATCAGCTTGTCACGCTGATCCAGAATATCGTTTGGCGGCTGTCCGTTTCCACCGGCTTCGGCGATTACCACCTGGTGATTGAGGGTCGCGATTTGCTGGGCATAGGAATTGATCAGGCTGACACTGGAGGTGATCTGTGAGTTAACGCCATTGCGGATTTCCCTAAAGCGCTGGTCCAGTGCCTGGAAACGCGACACCAGTGCATCTGAAGAACTGAGCATGCTCTGCCGCGACGGAACGGATGCAGGGTTGGCGGCAGCGTCATTCACCCCACTGAAAAAATCCTGCAGTGCTGGTGACAAGCCTGCACTCGGGTCGGCCAGCATATTATCCAGCTGGCTGATCTGGGCATAGTAGGTATCGAGATAGCTGCTTTTGGTTTGGGCCGACTGAACCTGGTTATCCAGAAACTGGCTATATACCCGCTTGACCGTGCTGACATTGGTGCCCTGGCCGAGGAAACCGGCACCGGTATAAAGTGGCGTGTTGGTGCTCTGCACAATCTCCTGGCGATTGTAACCAGGCGTACTCGCATTGGTGATGTTATGACCTGCCGTGGTCAATCCCATCTGCGCAGCCCGCAGACCTGTGATGCTGATACCGAATATACCGTCGCTCATTTTGAATTCCTCTGACTATCTATCGGCAAAAAGTCCGGAAACTTTATCCCAGCGCCTGGCGCAATGTACCGCTATTGATCACACGCATCAGCTTGTCTGCATACTGGGGGTCGGTGGCATAACCGGCCTGCTGCAAGCCACGTACGAAAGCCGAAGCATCGAGCGTCTGATCGAACAAGGAGGCGTAGCGAGGGCTGTTTCTGAGCAGTCCGGCATAATCCTTGAATGAATCGGCATAAGAATCGTAGGCGCGGAACTGCTCCATTTTCTTCTGCGCCACACCATTGACATACTCTGTGGTCTGCGCTTCCACTACCGCCCCCGTCCAGCCCTTTCCCGCCTTGATTCCGAAAAGGTTATAGCTGTTGTTGCCCTGCGCATCACGAATTTCCCGCTTGCCCCACCCACTCTCCAGTGCTGCCTGCCCCAGCAGAAAATGCGCCGGAACACCCAGTGTCTGGGCTGCATCTGTGGCATGCGGCCAAAGTGTATTAGCAAAATCAGCGGGGTCTGAAAAACCCGCCTTGACACTGGCATTCGGCAAGACATCTGGCGCAACCCCAATCTCGGGCAAAGCCATCTCCATTGGCGATTTGCCCGCATGGAGTGGTTTTGTTACCGCCACCGGCAAAAGCTGCCGTTCCATCCTGCCGTTTGCCACTTTGCTGACATCTGCCTGAGCATCCTTCGGGATCACTCCCTGCATTTGCATCTGCCGTACCAGCATATCCGCCAGACCGATGCCCTTGCCTTTGCTCAGACTTTGAGCCAACTGCGAGTCCAGCATGCTGGTGTAGAGCTGGGTATTGGAATCATCAAACAAGCCTTCCTGCGGCGTCGCCTCACGCATGCTTTTCAGCATCATGTTCATGAACAATGCCTCGAATTGCTGTGCCGCCGCACGCGCACCCGCGACTGGGTCGCTCTTAACCTGCAGCCTGAGCTGATCGACACTTTGAACATCGAGCGCCAACCGGGAGGAAATATCGGAAACAGAAGAAATCATGATCAAAGATTAAGCAGCTTTCATGCCAATTCACTACGGCGCGAGCCGTTGACCTGAAAATTGCCTCAATCTGCGATTAGCACTCTCGCCCACGGGCGAATAAAACAATGGCGTGTCGGGTTAAATGACTTCCAGCTCAGCGCGCAATGCGCCTGCCGATTTCATGGCCTGGAGGATGGCCAGCAGATCCTGCGGAGAAGCGCCGACAGCATTCAGCGCCTTCACCACTTCACTCAGCGACGGGCTGATCGGCAAGGAAACCAGCTCGCCTTTTTGCGCCTTGATGTCGATCTGCGCATTCTGCGCCACCACCGTTTCGCCTTGCGACAGGGGATTGGGCTGGCTTACCTGAGCATCACTGGTGATCGTGACTGACAGATTGCCGTGTGCAACCGCACAGTTATCGACTTCCACACTCTGATTCATGACCACCGAACCGGTGCGTGCATTTACGATGACCTTGGCCGCACCATTGCCAGCGGTGACAGGCAGATTTTCCACCTGTGAGAGGAAGGCCACCCGCTGATTGTTATCGCGCGGCGCCACCACCCGGATCTGGCGTGCATCACTGGCACTCGCCGTGCCTGCGCCGAAACGACTGTTGATAGCCTGCACCACCCGGTTTGCGGTTGTAAAATCGCCCGTGTTCAGCTCGAGATTGATATAGTCACCCTGCCCCAGCTGCGTATTCACTTCCCGCTCGACAGTAGCACCAGCCGGAATGCGACCCACAGCAAGGTGGTTGACCTGAGCGCTACTGCCGCCAGCAGAAGCGCCGACGCCCCCTACCAGCACATTGCCTTGTGAAATTGCATAGACCTGGCCATCCGCGCCTTTCAGCGGCGTCATGATCAGCGTGCCGCCGCGCAGGCTTTTGGCGTTACCAAGTGAAGACACCGTGACATCAATATTCTGGCCGGGACGGGCAAAAGCAGGCAAGCTGGCTGTCACCATCACCGCAGCAACGTTTTTCAGCTGCAGGCTGGAGGGCGGCAGGTTCACACCCATCTGCCCCAGCATATTGATGATGCTCTGCACCGTAAACGGCGTCTGTGTCGTCTGGTCGCCGCTGCCATCCAGCCCCACCACCAGACCGTATCCTGCCAACTGGTTGGTGCGCACCCCCTGCACTGATGCCATATCCTTGATGCGCTCGGCCTGCGCAACTCCGGCAAGCAGCAGGCAAACGCCCGCCAGTGCGCCAATAAAGTGTTTCATGCGACCCTCCTCACCTCTCACGCTTTACCCCTCACCGATCTTCTAGAATGGCAATACCGACAAAAAGAATCGTGCCAGCCAGCCCATAGTCTGCGCTTCGTCTATGTACCCAGTGCCTTTGTACTCCATGCGCGCATCGGCCACCTGGGTCGAAGATACGCTATTGGCGGAACTGACATTCATCGGATTGACCACCCCGGAGAAACGCACGAATTCGCCACCCTGATTGATGTTCATCTGCTTTTCACCGCTCACCAGCAGATTGCCGTTAGGCAACACTTCGATTACGGTCACGGCAATGGTGCCGGTAAAGGCGTTGTTGGCGCTACTGTCGCCCTTGCCTTCAAATGAACTTTCCGAACTGCCAGAAATAGGGGTTCTCAGGATATTCGCTCCTGACAACGCCCCCAGAAGCGGCACATCCATGCCGCTGCTTCCCGTACGTTCCGCGCTTGTACTGGACTTCTTGCTGGCGGACATTTTCTCATTGATGGTGATGATCAGGGTGTCGCCCACATTGCGCGCACGACGATCCTCGAACAAGGAACGGTTAGTGTAGCCCGCCTGATAGATCGATCCGTTTCCGCCCGGCGCTTCCGCACTCGGAACCGGGCGCGCTGTCATCGGCTGATGTATGGCAACCGGAGGAACGGTAGAGCAGCCGGCCAGCATGGCCGCAACCAGTACGATACTTTTCAAGCCGTCAAGCATGATCAAACTCCTTGTCAGATCTGTGTCAGGCGCTGCAGCATCTGGTCGGAAACGGTAATCGCCTTCGAGTTGATCTCGTAGGCGCGCTGCGTCTGGATCATGTTCACCATTTCCTCCACCACGTTGACGTTGGAAGTCTCCAGATAAGCCTGATTCAGGACCCCGAGACCGTTGGTTCCGGGTGTATTCGCCGCAGGCGAACCGGAAGCAGCGGTTTCCTTGTAAAGATTCTCGCCCTCGCTTTGCAGCCCAGCCGGGTTGATGAAGCCGGCCAGTTGCAGGCTACCCACCTGAGTCGGCGCGGCACTTCCCTCCTGCAAAACGGACACCGTACCATCGCGGCCGATGGTCACGCTCAGGGCATCGGCAGGAATGGTCAGCGCCGGTTGCACCGGATAACCACTGGCGGTTACGAGCTGCCCCTGGCTATCAACTTGAAAAGCGCCGTCACGCGTATAGGCCGTGCTGCCATCCGGCATCAAAATCTGGAAAAACCCCTTGCCATTTATAGCGATATCGAGCGGGTTCTCCGTTTTCTGCAAATTGCCCTGCATATGGATACGCTCGGTGGCAATTGGCCGCACACCGGTACCAATTTGCAAGCCCGAAGGCACCTGCGTCTGTTGCGACGACTGCGCGCCCGGCTGGCGCAGGGTCTGGTAGAGCAAATCCTCGAATACGGCTCGGCTGCGTTTAAAGCCATTGGTACTGACGTTGGCCAGATTGTTCGATACCACATCCATCTGCATCTGTTGGGCATCAAGACCCGTTTTGGCAATCCACAGTGAACGAATCATTTTCTAACCCTCATTTAACCATTCAAATTCAAAAGTTGACTGGCCTTGGCCTCATTGCTCTCGGCCTTCTGCAGCAGCTTGGTCTGCAACTCGAAGCTACGCGCATGGGTAATCATGTTCACCAGCGACTCCACCATGCTGACGTTGCTGCTCTCCAGCGAATTCGACACCAGCCTGACATTCACATCGGCCGGCGCAGGCTGTCCGCTCTTGAGCCGAAACAAACCATCCTGCCCCTTTACCAGATCCGCCTCCGGCGGGTTGACCATCTTGATGCGCCCCAGCGCCGTCACGGAAGTCAGCGTCTGGCCAGTCGGAATGGCAGAAACCGTACCGTCATTGGCCACGGTAATGTCATTATCGGGAGGAATGGCGATCGGGCCACCATCACCCGTTACGTTCAAACCATTACGGGTTTGCAGCACGCCGTTCGGGCTGATCTGGAAGCTTCCGTTGCGCGTATAGGCTTCGCTGCCATCGGGCGCCTGTACTGCAATCCAGCCCTTGCCCTGCACCGCCACATCGAGTTCGCGGCCGGTATTCTGGATGACACCCGGGTTGAAATCCGCTCCGGTCGTAGAGTCAACCACGAAAGCCCGCGTCTTTGCCCCATCGCCGTATACCGGCAGAGCGCGGAAAGCGTTGCTTTCGGCGCGATAACCGGTGGTCGTGACATTGGCCAGATTGTGCGCTGTGGAAGCCTGCTGCCACAGCGCATGCTTGGCGCCGGTCATGGCGATGTAGATCAGCCTATCCATAAATACTCCCGCTTATGTGAAATGTGAAGCCACTCGGCTGCGCCTTTGTTATGGAAAACCTTCTTAGTACGATCGTCACATTTCACCCTTCACAGCGCAGCGGCTTCACCACGGCCTTACCTCAAGTTCACCAGCGTCTGCAACACGGCATCCTGGGTCTTGATGGTCTGTGCATTGGCCTGATAAGCACGCTGAGCCACAATCATGTTGACCAGCTCGGCTGTCAGATCGACGTTTGAATCTTCCGTTGCCGCCGATTGAAGCAATCCCAAACTTGCCGTTCCAGGCCCACCCACCAGCGCCTGACCCGAACTGGGGCTTTCCGACCACTGGTTGTCACCCAATGGCTGCAAACCCTGGGGGTTTGCAAAATTCGCCAGCGCAACCTGGCCCAGCGTCTTGGTCTGGCCGTTGGTGTAGCGCCCCTGAACTAACCCATCACTGCCAATACTGAAGCCCGCCATGCGCCCGGAAGCATAGCCATTTTGGGACAGCGTATTGACACCAAAAACACTGCCAAACTGTGTCGTTTCACCATAATCAAATGAAATATCCAAAGGCGATTGCGCCCCCAGATCCGGGTTTATTGTGGCCAAATCAAAAGATATGGTAGTCGGGGTATAAGTCGCGGGATCGATAACCCCTTGATCGGTAAACGCCAGGCCGCTGATAACCGGGTTGCCCACCGCCGTACCGTACCCATCCATGGTCATGTTAACATCCCAAGTATTGGCCGCCGTCTTGGCGAAATACATGCTCACCACGTGAGAATTTCCCAGACTGTCGTAGACAGTCATAGAAGTAGAGCTGTTGTAACTAGCAGGATCCAAAACAGGAGCCGGTGCTGCAGCAGAAGGATCCGGATCCACCCAAGCAGCTGTAATCACAGCCGAATTAGAATCCAGATTCGCTCCCACTGTCGCAGTGGAAGTGATGGTCGGCGGCTGGTCGGCCAGATCAATCCTCAAATCACCCAAGGCACCAGTAATACTGCCTGTGCTATCGGCCTGATAGCCGGTCAAATGCTGACCACCATTGGTGACGATGTAGGAATCCTTATCTAGCTGAAACTGCCCATTACGGGTATAACTGATAGCTCCTGCGTCACTCAGGCGAAAAAAGCCCCGACCATTGATTGCCACATCAAGGGGATTGTTGGTGACGCTGATATTTCCCTGGGTGAACTGCTGAGACACATTAGCCAGTCTGGTGCCAATACCGACCTGGCTCGCGCCACTCCCCGCCAGCGAAGCCGCAAAAACATCAGCGAACTGGGCTTGTGAAGTTTTGAAACCTACCGTGCTCGAGTTGGCAACATTATTACCAATAACATCCAGATTCTTGGAGGATGCGTTGAGGCCGCTTAGCCCAGTTTGGAAACCCATGATATTTCTCCTTACAGAATTTCTTTGACTTCAGACATGGCAACCGGTCCCAGCCCGATCACATTCAGCATCGCGCCCTGCACCCCCAGGGACACACTGCCAACCTGCCCCACCGCCAGAGCAGTGGCAGCAACCGCTTTACCGCCTTGCTCGGCAAGCACTTCAAAGGTGTAAGAGCCGTCCGGCGCTACGGTACCACTGTCGGTCGTGCCATCCCACTGAAACGGAACACTGCCTGCAGCATCTTGCGGACCAAGATCGGAGGTGTGAATCACCTTGCCGGAAGCATCCTTGATATTGACCGTCAACTTGTCCACCGCCTGGGTCAAATCCACCCCGCCGTAAGCCACGCCTCCGGAAAGCTCGATCTTGTCTCCCGGAATCATCACACCATGGCCGACCAGGCTTGCCGCCTGAAGCGACTGCCCGGCAAGGAGCGAGGCCGTCATCGCGCTTGCTGCATCATTGAGCTTGCCCAGCTCGGTTACCGTGGAAAGCTGCGCCATCTGCGAGGTAATCTCGGCGTTGTCCATCGGGTTCAAGGGGTCCTGATTTTGCATCTGCGTCACCAGCAACTTGAGGAAGCGGTCTTCCGACTCCTGTGAAGCTGTTTTTGTGGTGGCCGTGGTCGTAGTCAATGCCGATATTTCATTTACCGTAGTCATGATTCTCTATCTCCTTATTGGCCCAGCTGCAGAGTTTTCTGCAACAGGGTTTTTGCCGTATTCATCACGTCTGCATTGCTCTGGTAGGAACGTGAAGCTGAAATCATGTTCACCATTTCCTCCACCGCGTTGACGTTGGGCATGGTGACGTAGCCTTTGGCATCGGCAAGCGGATTCTTGGGGTCGTACATCAGCTTCATCGGGGCAGGATCATCGATCACCTGTGTCACGCGCACCCCGGCCGCCGCGCCATTATTGCCGCCCAGCGGCGTGGCGCTGAACACCACCTGCCTGGCACGGTAGGGCTGCCCGGTGGAACTGGTGGCGCTGTCGGCATTGGCCAGATTGCTGGCCACCACGTTGAGGCGCTGTGACTGCGCCGTCATGGCAGAGCCGGAAATATCGAACAGATTGAACAGGGACATGATTACTGACCTCTCAAGGCGAGTTCAAGGGTCTTGAATTTGCTGCTGACGCGATCCAGGGCAAACTGGTAACGGATAGCATTATCGATGAACTGGGTGCGCTCCACATCCATGTCTACGGTATTGCCGTCGATACTGGGTTGCGCCGGTTGGCGATAAAGGGTTTGCGCGCCGAGGGGGTTGCCGCCCTTGGGCTGCAGATGACCGGGCGCCGTCGCATTCAGACCCACCGGCTGACTGGACCCGACAGCCGCCTTCAGCGCTTTGGAAAAGTCGATGTCCACAGCCTTGTAGCCCGGCGTATCGGCATTGGCGATGTTGCCGGCCAGCAACTGCTGACGGTGCGCATGCAGATTGAGCGCCTTGCTCATGAATCCGATTTCGTCGTCTATCCTGCTATTCATCGCCGCAAACCCGAAAAAAATGGTATGCAGGTAAAAGAGCACGAAACGTGCCAGGGACAAAACCAGCTGATAGCTGATAGCTGACAGCTGTCAGCCAAAATCAGGCGGCAAAAATTGCCGCAGCGGCAAAGGCGTTCAGCCCGCCGGAATTACCCGGTTGCGACCCGCTTCCTTGGCCTGGTAAAGCGCCTTGTCGGCACGGGAGATCATGGATTCGGCGCTTTCGCCCGCATTTCTCAGCGCCACGCCAGCGCTGAAGGTAATCAGCAGGCGCTGGTTGTCGTGCATGAAAAAATTCTTGGTGAGATGGCGCTGTACCCGGGTCATCACTTTGACCGCCTCATCAATGCCGGTATCCGGCAGAATGATCACGAACTCCTCGCCACCAAAACGGGCAATGACATCAGTTGGCCGCAACGCTTCCCTGGTGACCCGCACCAGGTGCACCAGGGCCTCATCACCGGCATCGTGGCCGTAGGTATCATTCAGACGCTTGAAGTGGTCGATATCCAGCAGCGAAACACTCATTGGCGATTTCAGCCGGTCGGCGCGCGACAGCTCGCGTCCGAACGCATCCTCCATACCGCGCCGGTTGAGCGTGCCTGTCAAATGGTCTTCATGCACCAGTTCGCTGAACTGATCCAGCTCCGCTTCGAGCAGGCGAATTTTTTCTTCGGCTTCCTTGACCTGTTTGTGCGCCTGCTGCAGTTCATCGCGGGAGCGAATCATGTCGAGCTGCATCCCCCGGGTGTCTTTCATCAGATCGCCCAGAATCTGGTTAAGCTGGTTGATGTCCTCGGTCTTGCTGATCGCCGCCGCATACGATTCGACCTTGCTGTGGTATTCGCCGGTACTCGCCGACATTTCGGACATGCGATCAATAAACGCCGACATCATGTTCTTGATGGTGGTCCTGGCTTCCATCAGGCTGTGCTTCAAATTTCCCTGCTTGAAAATCACCTCTTTGAAACTGCGCTCTGCGTCATACAGTACGCGGCTATCCAGAGGCTGGGAAATAATATCCTGCACAACGGCAATCTGGCCGGTCAGCCATTTGTCATCCAGCAGCAATTCGCTGATATTGTTGACCAGAAGCCTTAGCAAACGGACCAGACCATCCAGCACCTGGGCATCGGAATCATTGCGCAATTCCAGTTTGATCCAGAACTGCTTGAGCTTTTTTGCGACTCCCTGAAGCCCCAGTGAATCGCGCGCATCTCGCGCCTGCTGGGCAAGCAGGATGGCTTCATCACGCAAATCGGGAAACTGGGACAGGCGTGGCGCCACGCCTGTCTGTATCGTTAGTGCCAGCATTTCTCGCAATGCGGCGGGCACATCTGCGAGTGAAATCTCCACGTTGACAACCGACGCCGCCATCGCAGCGACCGGACTGTTCTGCGCATTTTCATCAGGCTCTATCCCCTCCACGGGCACGCCCGCCTGGGCAACTTTTTCCCCCCAGGAACCAACCAGCGCCTGTAATTTGACATGCAGCAGAGCAGGGTCCTTGGCGAAATTGCTCAACACCCGGCCCAAGCCCTCTTTCTTGCGCGAAGCGGTCACCCCGCTCTGCTTGAGGTCCCACTGGCGGATCAGCTCACGAATCAGTTCGGCCCAATTGGCTTCACCCCCACCGCCGGACTTTGGCGGCAACTTATCATCTTTAGCCTGACGCGCAGTAGAAGGCGGTATACCGGCGATTTCGTTGTATATGGCCTGGTAATTTTCCGGATTCGGGGCCATCCGCCGTGCCGCCAGCATTTTCAGGGTTTCACGGGCAATATCGGTGGGATTGGTAAAGGCAGGCATGTCAGTTTGGGCCGTAGGGGGTATTAGCCGGAGCAGTATAGCACCCCCACTTTTTCAGTTACAATCAACGCATGTTTACGCGCTTATCCTTCCCTTTTCTGATTCTGTTTCTGTCCTTTCCAACGCTTGCCGACACTCAGTGGCAGGATCTTGATGCAGTCAGGAATGGCGCCATCCAGTTTGCCCAGCAGCAAAACGCAGCACAGCCCGGCATAGTTTCCGTCAGCGCCATTCCTCTCGACCCCCGCCTGCGTTTGCCGGCCTGCCAGGCTATGGATTTTTTCATTCCCACCGGCACCCGGCTTTGGGGCAACAGCAATCTCGGCGCGCGCTGCAACTCGCCTTCATCCTGGACCGTATATATTCCGATCACCGTCAGCATCACCACTGGTGTCGTGTTTGCCGCCCGTCCTCTCGGCTCAGGCCAAACAATCGCCGAAGCTGACATTCTGCTGAAAAAGGGAGACGTCACCCAGTTCGCAGCCGGTGTCATCACCGACCCCAAACAAGCTCTAGGGAAAACCACCACCATCGGTGTGGCAGCCGGGTATCCACTACGCATCGACATGCTGCGTGCTTCCTACGTAATTCAGCAAGGGCAGAGCGTTAAAATTCTTGCGCGTGGACAGGGTTTTCAGGTCAATGCCGAAGGCAAGGCGCTGACCAACGCCGCAGAGGGTCAAATCGTTTCGGTACGCAGCGGGTCGGGGCAGATTATCAAAGGCACGGCACGCGAAGGCGGCATTGTGGAAGTTCCATTCTGAAACAGACTCCAGATCGTGGCGTCTTTGCTATACTGGCACTTAAATATTTTCATGAATGTGGTTAAAGTTTTTTCCCCGCATGCCGCTATGACATTTGACAGGATTGGCTGAACAATCAGGATCAGCGAAAAGGAAATATCGTGAAAATTGACAACTCAATCAGCAAGACCATTGCCACTCCGAGTGGCGAGAGCAAAGTCGTGCGCAACAAGGGCGAAAATGCTCCGACAACCGCAAAAGCCGGCACCACAGACGAGGTAAAACTGACTTCCTCCAGCCAGCTGCAAGCTTTGAGCAGCAGTGGCGAAAGCCAGCCGATGGACAGCGCAAAAGTGGATGCCATCAAGCAGGCCATTTCCGAGGGTCGCTTCAAAATAAACCCGGAAAAAATTGCTGACGGCCTGCTGAACTCGGTCAAAGAACTGTTGACGGATTCCAGGACCTGATTTGGATCAGAACTCTGACGCTGCTTTCGCCGCGCTGATCAAGGCGGAATTTGGCGGCTTTCAAGAATTTCACCTGCTATTGCAACAGGAACAGGGCGCCCTGATCAAAGGCGAGGCGGACCAGCTCTTGCGGCTTGCAGCCCTTAAGTCCGAACTGATTGAAAAACTGGCCGGGCTCAGCGCTCAGCGCAGTTTGTACATTTCCGCCGCTGGCTGTGAAAACAATTCCTCCGGTGTCGCGGCATATCTTGACTCGATCAAGGCTCAAACGGAAACACGTGAACTATGGAGCAAGTTGCTGGACCTGGCGCGCGATGTCGACCAGATCAACAGCACCAATGGCATCCTGATTGATACTCACCTGCGCCACAATCAGCAAACCCTTTCCGTACTCCAGAGCGCAGCCAACCCGAGCTCCAGCCTGTATGGCCCAAACGGCCAGATCAGCGGATCCGCAAGCGGACGACGTCTCGACAAAGCCTAAGAACGGCTAATTACTGCAGCACTGTCGTCGGCACTTTGACGTCAGGCTCAATCATGACGGTCACACGCCGGTTGCGCGTCCTGCCTTCATTCGTGTCATTGGGCTCCACCGGTCGCTGGTCAGCAAAGCCAACCGCGGTCAACCGCGCCGGATCGACACCATTCTCGATAAACAGGCGCACCACGCTACTGGCGCGTGCAGTAGAAAGCTCCCAGTTCGAAGGATAAGCCAGGGTGGCAATCGGGATGTTATCCGTATGCCCCTCAATCTGCACCGCATTGGGCACCATCGCCACCACTTGCGCCACCGCGCTCAACACCTGTATGGATTGCTTTTCCAGCAAGGCCTGCCCTGGCGCAAAAAGTACGCTGGCATTGATTTCAATCGACACCCCAAGGGGGCTTTGAGTGACGCGTACCTGACCTTCCTTCACCAGCGGCTCCATCACCTTGAGGATATCACTGGCGATCCCTTTCATATTTTCTTCCTGCTTCTTGCGCCTGGCTTCCTGCACAGGGTCGTTTCGCTGCGGTATTTTCTGAACAATCACATTGGGTTTCCCGGTCGGGGACAGCGTTGGGGATTCCGTCTTCAGACGTATCGCATCCTGACTGGTGGGGGCGCGCTTGAAAGCATCGACGAGTGAATCGCTGAGAACACGATATTTGCCCTCATTGAGAGAGGAAATGGCATACATCACGACAAAAAAAGCGAATAGCAGGGTAATAAAATCGGCGTATGAAACCAGCCAGCGCTCATGGTTTTCATGCTCTTCAGGTTTCTTTTTCCGCGCCATTTGATGAGCTCTCAGATTTCAGCGGTCAGCATCCGGTTTTTTATGAAAACTGAAGGCTGACAGCTGATAGCTACACAACATATCCTTGCAGCTTGGTCTCGATAATGCGCGGGTTTTCACCGTTGGCGATCGAGCCCAGACCCTCGATCAGCATTTCCCGCACTGTTACCTGGTGGCCGATCAGCACCTTGAGTTTGTTGGCGATGGGTAAAAACAGCATATTGGCCGAGCCCACGCCATAGATGGTGGCAACGAATGCCACTGCAATACCACTACCCAGTTTGGAAGGATCGGACAGGTTCTCCATCACGTGAATCAGCCCCATCACCGCGCCCAGAATACCGATCGTGGGGGCATATCCGCCAGCCGATTCCCAAACTTTTGCGGCCTGACGCTGATGCTCTTCATAGGTGTTGATTTCCACCTCCAGGGCTTCGCGGATTTTATCCGGCTCTGCGCCGTCAACCAGCATCTGCAAGCCCTTGCGCTTGAAGGGATCGGACAGGTCATCGATCAAAGGCTCCAGGGCCAGCAAACCCCCTTTGCGAGCAATGTTGCTCCAGTGGAGAATTTCCTCAATCAACTCCTGAGGGTGCGCCTGAGGCGGCACGATCACCCATTTGAGCAGTCTCATGCCGTTGAGAAAAACCGGCAACGTACTTTGCAGCATCACCGCACCCATGGTGCCGCCAATCACAATAAAAAAAGCCGTGACCTGGATCAGCGAGCCAATATGCCCCCCTTCCAGAATCTGCCCACCGACAATTGCTGAAACGCCGAGCAACAGACCGGCGATACTGATCAGATCCACACGGCCGCGCATCAGTGGCTCAACCAATCCTTGAGCCGGCTGCGCAGACGCGCCACTGCCTGGCTATGGAGCTGACTGACGCGGGATTCCGTCACTCCGAGCACTGCACCGATTTCTTTCAAATTTAACTCCTCTTCGTAATACAGGCTCATCATCAACTGTTCACGCTCTGGCAAGACCTTGATCGCTTCAACCAAAGCGGAACGAAACCCGACATCCTCGATTTGCCCCAGTGGATCTGGCCGCTCATCTGCCTCATGACGTTCAAAGAAATCATCCCCGCCCTCAGAGCGAAAATCTTCATAGTGCACCAACTGATGGCCACGGGCATCCAGCAGCATCTGCTGATACTCCTCCAGAGACACTTTCAGCTCCCTGGCCAGCTCCTGCTCGCCCGGAGACCGTCCCAGCTGCTGTTCGAGTTTGCTGACTGCCGCCTCGATCACGCGCATATGCTTGCGCGCCGAACGCGGCGCCCAGTCAGCCTCGCGCAGCTCATCCAGCATGGCCCCACGGATGCGCTGGCTGGCATAAGTTTCGAACTGCGCGCCCTGGGTCGCATCATAGTGGCCAATCGCATCCAGCAGGCCAATCAATCCAGCCTGGATCAGATCGTCAACCTGCACACTGGGCGGCAGCTTTGCTGCAAGATGGTGTGCGATGCGCTTGACCAGCGGGGCATACTGCGCCACATACTGATCGTTGCTCTGCAGTTTGCCATTCGACTGATACATATTGCCGCTCAAACCCGCCCCGGCAAGCCAGGTTCATTCGCAGCCGCACGGCTGCTCTGAATCAGGCGCTGCATGAAAGTCTCCAGCTGCCCTTCTTCGCCATCGGGATGAGGCCACTGATCCACGGCTTCCGCCAGATCACGAAACGTCCGGGCGGCCGCAGTAGCAGGGAAAGCGTCCAGAACAGAGCGTCCCAACTGGGTTGCGCGACGCAGTTTCTCGTCGCGCGGCACACATCCCATGTAATCCAGAGATACCTTGAGAAAACGGCTCGCCACGGCGGCCACATTCCTGAACACCGCCTCACCTTCTTCCGGACCGCTCACCCGGTTCACAATAATATGAAAACTGCGCCGTGCGAAACCCTGGTTGAGTACCTTGATCAGGGCATAGGCATCGGTCATTGAGGCTGGCTGAGTATCCACCACCAGCACCAGCTCCTGAGCCGCCAGGCTGAGCGGCAGAACATGGCTTGCCACACCCGCCACGGCATCGACCAAAACCACATCCACCGGCTGTGAAAGCTGGCCAAAAGCATGAACCAGCGTCTCCTGCCCCTCCACGCCCAGTCCGGCAAGCGACTCCACTCCCTTGCCGGCGGGAACCACCATGATCCCTTCCGGGCCGGTGAGCATGACCTGCTCCAGGCTGCGTTCGCGCCTCACGACATGGCTCAGGTCATAATACGGGGTAAGCCCCAGCATGCCGACCACGCTACGCTCGCCCTGATGCTCATCCAGCACCATCACCTGCTTGCCGCGTTTGGCCAGCGCGGCTGCCAGATTGATCAGCGCCGTGGTTTTCCCCACGCCGCGCCTGCCGCTGGTGAGCGTCACAATTCTTACAAAGTCGCCGGACAGCAAGCGGCGCAATCCCGCGGCCTGATCCTGCATAGCATCAGCCACGTAGCACCTCCGTGCCGGAAGCGCTGCTGTCGCCAGCCATCACCAGCGGAAACTCTCCTTCTTCCAGACTAAACGAAGCATGCGTTTCTGCCGGGCGGAATGCCCGGTCTACCAGATATGAGGCATTCGCCAGATGCAGATCTTCCGGCACGCGCTGTCCATTGGTGATGTAATTCAGCGGCAACTGGTGACGAATGATGACATCAAGCGCGCCGCCGAAGCTGATGGCTTCATCCACCTTGGTCAGGATACAGCCATCCATGCCCGAACCTTTATAGGCACGCACTACATCTTCCAGCGTGCTGCCCTGGGCATTGGCGCCGATCAGAAGCAGGCGTTTGACACTGCGGCCACCACTGGTCAGCAGGGCCACCTGTTCTTCCAGACGTCGGTCGCGCTGGCTCATGCCCACGGTATCGATCAGCACCAGATGCTTGTTCTGCAAATCGGCCAGCGTGAACTGCAAATCGGCTTCGTCCTTGACCGCGTATACCGGCACACCCAGGATTTTTCCATAAATCCGCAACTGCTCGTGGGCGCCGATCCGGTAGCTGTCGGTTGTCAGCAGCGCCAGTTTGTTGGCGCCATGCTTGAGCCGGCAACGCGCTGCCAGCTTGGCCACGGTGGTGGTCTTGCCGACGCCGGTAGGACCAACCAGGGCATACACGCCGCCACGATCAATGATGTCGTCACCCTCCTTGACCACGCGCAAATTATGCATAAGGGCCGCCTTGACCCATTTCATGCCGCGATTGAAATCGCCACCGGGCGGCAGCCTTTCCAGCAACTGGCGCGACAGCGCAGGGCTGAATCCCACTGCCAGCATGTGACGCAACACTTCCACCTTGACCGGATCGTTACGCTGCAACTCACCCCAGGCCAGACCCGCCAGCTGCCCCTCCAGCATGCCACGCAGAGAGCGAATTTCATGCATCATTTCCTGTACCACGTCATCCATGGCATTCGGTGAAGGAGGGGGCTGGGGTTTGAAGTGCTGCTGCGCAGCCGGAGAAACCGCATCCAGCATGGCTTCCTGCCGGATGCGTTGCAGCACGCTGATATCTTCCCTTTTGAGCGGGCGAGGCTCCTGGCTGGCCGCACTCAAGGGAGGCTCCTGACGCGGTTGCTGACTTTGCGGCTTGCGCGGCTGGCTGATTACCGGTGCCGAAGCCAGCGCAGGAGTGGCAAGGGAAGCCACATCCATATTGGCTACGGCCATGATTTCTATCATGCCATCTGCGGAGCGATTGGAAAGAATAATGGCATCCGCGCCCAAAGCATCCCTGACCTGGCGCAGGGCCTCGCGGGTATTGGCAGCGCGGAATTTTTTTACATTCATGCTCTGGCACCCAGCACGACAGTCACGCGAATATTCTTGGAATCGGGTATTTCAGCGTGGGAAATAACTTTAAGTTGTGGCGCCACTCGACGCAGGAAGCGGGATAGAAGCGACCGCAACGCAGCTGGCACCAGCAGCACCGCAGGCAGGCCCATCTGTTCCTGCTGCTGCACCGCCTGAACGGTTTGCTGCACCAGATTTTCAGCCAGCCCAGGCTCCAGTCCCAAACCTTCTCCCATGCCCTGGGCGGCATGCATCATGATCTGTTCAAGATCGGGTTCGAGGGTCATCACCTGCAACTCTGCGGCTCCCGGGTAAATTTGCTGCATGATAGCACGGCCCAGCGCGACGCGAACCGCTGCTGTCAGGTCGGCTGCATCCTGAGTGCGGGCAGCATGATCGGCCAGGGTGTCGATAATGGTGCGCATGTCACGAATATGCACGCCTTCATCGAGCAGATTCTGCAACACTTTCTGCACGATCCCCAGAGGCAGCAGCTTGGGCACCAACTCCTCCACCAGTTTGGGCGATTCCTTGGAGAGGTGGTCCAGAAGCTGTTGCGTCTCTTCGCGTCCCAGCAGTTCGGCGGAATGAGTCTGGATGATATTGGAGAGATGGGTCGCCACCACCGTACTGGAATCCACCACCGTATAACCGAAGGTCTGCGCCTGATCACGCTGATTCGCCTCGATCCACACCGCAGGCAGGCCAAATGCCGGATCGGTGGTTTGCGTTCCAGGCAAAGTGCCAAGCACGCGCCCGGGGTTGATTGCCAGATACATGCCGGCGTAAGCCTCGCCCTGCCCGATCTCGACCCCCTTCAGGCTGATTCGATAGGCATTGGGGCGTAGCTCAAGGTTATCCCGAATATGCACGGGCGGCACCAGAAAACCCATATCCTGCGCGAATTTTTTGCGGATGCCGCGAATCCGGCGCAACAGTTCACCATCCTGAGTACGATCCACCAGGGGGATCAGGCGATAGCCAACTTCCAGCCCAAGCGCATCCACCGGCATCACGTCGTTCCAGCTCACTTCCTGCATTTCGGGCGGCTGCACGGCTTCAGGTGGTGGCGCTGCGGACACTTCCGGCGCCAGAGCCTTTTGCTCCATGTAGTACGCCGCGCTCGCCAGTGCGCCGGCCAGAATAAAAAAAGCGACATGCGGCATGCCTGGAATCACTCCAAGCAAGCCCAGAATAGAGGCAGTAATATACAGAACGGCGGGTTTGTTGAAGAGCTGGCCGATCAGCTGCTGCCCTACATCTTCATCCGTCGCTACGCGGCTTACCACCATGCCGGCAGCAGTGGATATGATCAGGGCTGGGATCTGCGCCACCAGGCCGTCGCCAATGGCGAGCAGGGTGTAGTTGTTGGCCGCCGTGGCAATATCGAGGTTGTGCTGGAAAATTCCTACCAGCAAACCACCGATGACATTAATGAACAGGATCAGGATGCCGGCCACGGCATCGCCGCGCACGAACTTGCTGGCACCATCCATGGAGCCGAAAAAATCCGCTTCCTGGGAAATTTCGGCACGTCGCCTGCGCGCCTCATCCTCGCCGATCAGCCCCGCGTTGAGATCGGCGTCGATGGCCATCTGCTTGCCGGGCATCGCGTCCAGAGTGAAGCGCGCGCTGACCTCGGCAATCCTTCCCGCGCCCTTGGTAATCACCACGAAATTGATGATCACCAGGATAATGAACACGATAATACCGACGGTGTAATTGCCGCCCACCAGGAAATGTCCGAAGGCTTCGATCACCTTGCCTGCAGCATCCGGCCCGGTATGGCCCTCCATCAGCACGACCCGGGTCGAAGCCACGTTGAGAGAAAGGCGCAACAAGGTGGTCACCAGCAGCACCGTGGGGAACACCGCGAATTCCAGCGGTTTCTGGGTATACAGACTGACCAGCATCACGATCATCGCGATGGCAATATTGAAAGTGAACAGCAGGTCGAGCAGAAATGGCGGCAACGGCAGGACCATCATCGCCAGAATCAGGATGATGAGAACCGGCCCCACCAGGCCTTTCAGACCGCGGCGGTTGAGCAGGGGCGGAGTGTCCACCCGGGCATTCATTCAGTAACCTCTGGTCTGATCAAACTGCTTCCCTTACAAAATCCAGTTCCGGCGGCACAGGCAACTCGTGCGGCGTTTCAGGCTCGGTGCCGCCATAAGTACGATAGCGGCGCAGCTGGTACACATACGCCAGCACCTCCGCCACCGCAGTATACAGCTTGGCGGGGATTTCCTGCCCCAGTTCTGCGTGCCGGTAGAGGGCACGGGCCAGAGACGGCGCCTCCAGGATTGGCACCCGGTTTTCCTCGCCCAACTCGCGGATGCGTTGCGCCAGCAGCGCAGCGCCCTTGGCCACCACCTGCGGCGCGCCCATCCTGCCCTCCTGGTAGCGCAGCGCCACTGCGTAGTGGGTCGGGTTGGTGACGATCACGTCGGCCTTGGGCACCTCGGACATCATGCGACGCCGCGCCGCTTCACGCTGGAGCTGGCGAATGCGCGCCTTGACATGCGGATCGCCCTCGGTTTCCTTGGATTCCTGACGCACCTCTTCCTTGGTCATACGCAGTTGCTTTGCATGATTCCACAACTGGAAAGGCACATCGATCGCGACGATCAACAGCATCGACCCCGACACTGCAATAAAAGTGAAGCCCACCATGCTGGCCAGATGGGGAAGGCCGGCGTCGATCGGCTCGGCTATTAGCGACACAACTTCATTCACGTCCTGCCACACCACCCACAATGCCACACCACCAATCAGCGCTGACTTGGCTATTGCCTTGAACATTTCCACCACGCCAGACCAGGAAATGATGCGGGTAACCCCCTTCAGGGGATTGAGGCGGGAAAAATCCGGCTCCAGAGATTTCGTCGTAAAAAGCCAGCCGGAAATCACAACGGAAGACGCCAATGTGATCACCACCATCAATCCCAGAAAGGGCAGAATGGCCAGCAGGATATTCAGCGAATGCAGATGAAGCTGCAGCAACATCTGATCGGGATTGAATATGACCGTTCGATCCAGCGTCAGGCCATTTCGCATCATGGCGCGTATATGATCCACGATGCCGCCCCCCATAAAAATCAGACTGCCGCCTGCGGCAAGCAGAATGGCAACGGTAGTCAGCTCGCGCGAACGCGCAACCTGTCCCTTCTCCCGTGCCTGCTCTATTCGCCGCGACGACGCAGGTTCTGTACGTTCCAGATCGCTGTCTTCAGCCATTTCACCCCTCTCTGGGGAGGCAGTTTAACATGGCGAGCAGTCGGCAAAAAGTCGCCCGGGCGGCGTTATTCATTTGAAAATCCATCGCCTCGCACCGGAGGCATTGAAAGACCAGATTTCAGAATGGCATGATCTGGTCACCTCTGTTTCCGTACTGCCTGAAGTGCACGAAACGGGTGTCGATCAGGCAGGCTGATCCTTGATCAAAGCATCCGGCAATTCGGTCTTGAGCATGGCTTCGGCATCGAGGATGCCGGATCCGTAAAGATTGCGGTTCCATTCCACACCGGGCTGGACGAACAGGCAGTTTTTTTGTTGCTCAGGGCTTGGCCGCCTGGACATGCATCCAGTCGAAGTTCTTGATTCGCCCCAGGCTGCTCCACCCATCTTCCTCCCAGCAGCGCCACCAGACATCGTACTCGGGCCGGGCGAAGGCGGCGCGGCCGCGACCCCATTCCAGCTTGTTATGGTCCGGGTCGAAGTCGAAGGCGATGCCCCAGGCGTGGGTAGACATGGCCGTTCCGCCCCGTTTGCGGCGCAGGTTGAAGCCGCCGCCGTAGAGGTCCAGGCGCAGCTCTCGAATGCCATCCGCGCCGTAATGGGCAAGCACTTTGTCCAGTACCCGCAGCAGGCTGTCACGCACCTTGGCATGACAACTGGTCTTGTTCACGACACTGGAAAGCTGCCATGACAGCCGCAAAGGATAAGGCAGCGCCACAGTCACCAGGCCACTGCCGGGCGGACCGTAACAGGCAGCAAGGTCGCCCTCGCTCGGCCAATGGTTGGGGTTGAGATCGAGCGGCCGCTCGTCACGCCATGGCCGCGGCAACCGGTCGTGTTCCTCCAGATAGGCCAACTGGCTGGCGGCAAATTCCGTTTGCGGCCCCCATCGACCGTCCAGGTCACCGGTTTCCAGACCGGCATCGCGGCACAGGGCCTGGAGGTACAGTACCGTCTGCCGGCGGCCGCTCCACTCTGCCCAGTCCGGCGGCAGATCGTTGACCCGCTGCAACAGCGCTGCCGCCACGGCGGCATAGGTCGAACTTCCCAGCCTGCCGTCCACGCCGCCGGGATCAAATCCGGCAGCGGACAGCTTCATTTGCAACAGACGGACCGATTTCGCATTCATGGCATAACCTCCAAACCGACAGGCAGGGAAACAGCAGCACAATAAACATCATTCCCGTGGGTTGGCGCCCCGCACCACGGCCAATCCTGACACCGCATTCCTGCCGCTAAGGGTTCCCGCCGGCAGGCGATTTCTTTTTCGGAATGTTCCAGTCCGACAGGCAATGGTCGATGCTCGGATTGGAATTGGTGTTGCTCACCGTCGCCGCGATTTCCTTTAAGCCGCTACTGGCTCTAAGCACACGCTCCGCGGCTTCAATCCGCTCCAGAGTGGCGAGCGCGTCGTCATGCATGCCGGAATAGACACTGAAATTCATGTTCACCTCGCCAGCGATCTGGCCGGTATAGTTGAAAGCCGCATAACGGGACAATACCGCCAGTACCACATAGCCCCGGTACGCCTTGAGTTCTTCCGACGCATCGGCACCGATATTCGCTACGGTGCAATCGAGGAAATCGTCCAAGGCCTCACCAGCGTTATGCTTCAGTTCCTTCTGGTATTTCAGGAACCCGTGCAGCTCCATATCCCAATCGTCTCCAGAACCGACAGAGTCCCAAAACATGGGATCCGCCACCCACGCAGCACCTGCATCCCGTTTATAAAGCTCGCGAGATTCATGGCCCGTGCAAATTGGTATGAGGAATTGCCGTCTCTGCTGGACCCGGCACTGCTTGACTTTGCGTCTTCCAGGCGCTGTTCGGCGATAAGAGCCAGCTCTCCATTCAGCACAGCAGCGAACTTATCCTGGCTTGCATCCTCGATATTCACAGTCATGTCGTTCACGGTTTCCATCTCCTTGAGCTTTAGCTTGAGGGTCAGTGATTACGTGGCGAAGATATTGCACGCACAATAAAGGCAGCAGGAGATTCTTGGGCGCTGCCAGAATCGGCAGGCGGGACATTATCCGAACAGCAAGGCCGGCGAAGCCACACCCCAGCAGGGTGGGAATGAGCCGTTTCCTGAGCCATACAAGCATGCTAACGAGCTATGCCAGTCAAGTAAAGCCATTCTTTTGTCATCAACCGGAAAGGATGGGGAAGGATTGCTGCGGGGGGATTAAGGTTTTGATATGGAGCAACAGTTTAATAAACAGGGAAGTTTGCCCATTCCTGAGAACTTATTGCCGGATCAGGCGCCTGGGTATTCCATGAAATGTTCCTGAATGCGCTCAATCATAGATTTTCAGCTGGCTTCGTCTATCCATGCCATCTGAATGGCTTCAAGAATTTTTTCGCTGGAGCGGCTGGGGTCATCGCTGAAACCGTCAAGTTTCGTCACCCACTGGTGCAGATCGGTGAAGCGCACATACTGGGGATCGGTGTCGGGCTGGCTGTCGTACAGCGCCTCGGCAATCTGGTGCACATCGGTCCATTTCATCTTAGTGATGTCCTTCCTTGACCATGTTGATGGTGTACTTGGGGATCTCGATCACCAGGTCCTGGGCATCCACAATGGTCTGGCAGGAGAGGCGTGAATTCGGCTCCAGGCCCCAGGCCTTGTCGAGCATGTCCTCTTCCAGCTCTTCGGCTTCATTGAGCGACTCCAGCCCCTCCCGCACGATCACGTGGCAGGTGGTGCAGGCACAGGATTTCTCGCAGGCGTGCTCGATTTCAATACCGTTATCGAGCAGGATATCGCAGATGGACACGCCGGGTTTGGCTTCGAGAACCGCGCCATCCGGGCACAGTTCAACGTGGGGTAATACAATCAGTTGGGGCATTGTTAGCTCTCAGTATTTAGCTATCAGCTATCAGTGATCAGCCATCAGTTTTTGCTGGCAGCTGATGGCTGATGGCTGACAACTATAAAATCAATTTTCCAGTTCTTCCAGTTTTTGCCCAGTCAGGGCCTTGTTGACGCTGGCGTCCATGCGCCGCGCGGCAAAGGATTCGGTAGCGTGATTCAGGGCTTCCAGCGCTTGCGTCACAAGGCGGTGATCATCACCCTTAATCGCTTCATGCAAAGCATCAATCCTGGCAGCGATTTTGTCACTCTCGCCCTCTTTCAGCAAATGCGCATCTTCTTCCAGTGCCGCCTCTACCGCCTCGATCAGGCGGCCGCCTTCCACTCGCGCTTCCTGCAATGCGCGCGCCAGCATGTCGTCCTTGGCATGGGTATGTGAAGCCTGCAACATCTGGGTGATCTGTTCGTCGCTCAGGCCATAGGAGGGCTTGACTGTGACCGAAGACTCCACGCCGGTGCTCTGCTCGCGCGCCATGACCGAGAGCAGACCATCGGCATCGACCTGAAAAGTCACGCGGATGCGCGCTGCACCAGCAACCATGGGCGGAATGCCGCGCAGCTCAAATTTCGCCAGAGAGCGGCAATCGCTGACCAGTTCGCGTTCGCCCTGCACCACGTGGATGCTCATGGCGGTCTGGCCGTCCTTGTAGGTGGTGAATTCCTGAGCACGTGCCACGGGGATGGTGGAATTGCGCATCACGACTTTCTCCACCAGGCCGCCCATGGTTTCCAGGCCCAGCGACAGCGGAATCACATCCAGCAGCAGCCAGTCGTCCTCGCTCCGATTACCGGCCAGCACGTTGGCCTGGATCGCGGCGCCCAGCGCCACCACCTTGTCCGGGTCGAGATTGTTGAGCGGTTCCTGGGCAAAAAACTCGCCCACTGCATGCTGAATGATCGGCATGCGGGTGGAGCCACCGACCATGACCACGCCCTTCACCTCTTCCACCGTCAAGCCGGCATCGCGCAAGGCTTTTCGGGTAGGTGCCAGCGTTTTGCTGACCAGGCTTTTGGTGATGCTGGCAAATACTTCCGTATTCAAGGTCAGATCCACCGTCTCACCGGTAGACAGCACGGCTGTAATCGCCGCCTCCTCATGCTCGGTCAGGACTTCCTTGGCAGCACGGGCATGGGACTGCAGCAAACGGACATCTTTATGGTTCAATCCTGACAGGCCGGCCTGTTCCAGTATCCAGCAATAAATCCGATGGTCGAAATCATCCCCTCCCAGGGCGGAATCGCCATTGGTGGACAGCACCTCGAACACGCCGCGTGAAAGTTTGAGGATGGAAATATCGAAAGTACCGCCACCCAGATCGAACACCGCAAACACGCCCTCGGAGCCATTATCGAGGCCATAGGCCACGGCGGCGGCGGTGGGCTCGTTGAGCAGGCGCAGCACGTTGATGCCTGCCAGTCGGGCCGCATCCTTGGTGGCCTGGCGCTGGGCGTCGTCGAAATAGGCCGGCACGGTGATGACAGCGCCTACCAGTTCACCGCCGAGGGATTTTTCCGCGCGCTGGCGCAACACCTTGAGGATTTCCGCCGAGATTTCCACCGGGCTTTTCACCCCGGCGACCGTGCTGATTTGCACCATGCCGGGCTCGTCCACAAAGTGGTAGGGCATGTGCGCTGCATCGGCGATATCGGGCAAGCCGCGCCCCATGAAACGTTTCACCGAAACAATGGTATTTTGCGGGTCCGTCGCCTGCGCGTGCACGGCATGGCAGCCAACATCCACGCCATCGGCGCGATAGCGCACCACTGAAGGCAGCAGGGAACGGCCATTTTCATCGTTCAGCACCACGGCCAGCGCACTGCGCACTGTCGCCACCAGCGAATTGGTGGTGCCCAGGTCAATACCCACCGCCAGCCTGTGCTGGTGGGGTGCAGCGCTCATGCCGGGTTCGGCGATTTGCAGTAATGCCATGAAAATCCTTTTCAAAACACAAGCTAACCCCCCTCAAATCCCCTTGCGTGAGCATCCGCGCAGCGGTTGCTCACGCAAGGGGAGGCCGGGAGGGGTTAGGCTTCCATCATCTCCAGGGCGGTATCGATTTCCTCGCCCAGTTTTTCCATGAACTTAAGCTTGCGCACCAGGCCGGATGCTCCCTGGTAGTCTGCCTTTTCGTCCAGCAGACGCCCCAGTTCCTGATGCTGCTCGCGCATCTCGGAACGCAGGCGATTGTGCAATTGTTCCATATCCGAAATATCCTGCGCTTCCTTCGCCTCCATGATGGCTTCTCGCCACTCCATCTGGGCCATGAGGAATTCCGCCGGCATGGCGGTGTTGCTTTCTTCCTGCGTATCCACGCCATGCAGATGCAGCAGGTAGCGCGCACGGGAAAGCGGTTTTTTCAGCGTCTGGTAGGCCTCGTTGGCGTGAGTCGCCCACTGCATCGACAGGCGCTTTTCCTGATCGCCCAGATGCGCAAACTTGTCGGGGTGAACCAGCGTCTGAATTTCGCGGTATGCCTGGTCCAGGCGCCCCACATCCACATGGAAAGCGGGCGCCAGTCCAAACAGCTCGAAATGGTTTTTGCTGAAGTCGAAGAGCATGGATAGCTTTCAGCTGTCAGCTATCAACAGTCAGCTTGAACCACCCGTGCCGTCTTTGCTGACGGCTGACGGCTGATGGCTGAAAGCTATACATTGAAGCTCTCGCCACAACCGCACGCATTTTTGACATTGGGGTTGTTGAACTTGAATCCTTCATTGAGCCCTTCGCGGGTGTAATCCAGCTCGGTGCCGTCCAGATAGGGCAGGCTCTTGGCGTCGATCAGTACTTTCACGCCATGGCTGTCGAACTGCAAATCATCCGCACCGATTTCGTCTGCGAACTCAATCGTATAAGCCATGCCGGAGCAGCCCGAAGTGCGCACTCCGAGGCGCAGGCCCACGCCTTTGCCGCGTTTGGTAAGAAAATTGCTGACGTGTTTGGCAGCCTGTTCGGTCATTGTGATACCCATGATCAGCAGGCTCCCTTGCAGGCATCGGCCACCACGTTTTCGCCGTGCTTGGCCTTGTAGTCGGCCACGGCGGCCTTGATCGCATCTTCAGCCAGGATCGAGCAGTGAATCTTCACCGGCGGCAGGGCCAGTTCTTCAGCGATCTGGGTGTTCTTGATGTCCAGCGCCTGATCCAGTGTCTTGCCCTTGACCCATTCGGTCACCAGCGAACTCGATGCGATCGCCGAACCGCAACCATAAGTCTTGAACTTGGCATCCTCAATGACGCCATCCTTGTTTACGCGGATTTGCAGCTTCATCACGTCGCCGCAGGCCGGCGCGCCAACCATGCCGGTCGCCACGCCATCCTCTTCCTTGCCGAACGAGCCGACGTTGCGCGGGTTTTCGTAGTGATCCAGAACTTTTTCGCTGTAAGCCATGACAATTCTCCGGTTTAAAAGTGAGGGGGTAGCGAAATAGCCTGCCCCTCACTATTTACTAGTTAATCAATGTGCTGCCCACTGCACGGAATTCAAATCGATTCCGTCCTTGAACATTTCCCACAGCGGCGACAGTTCGCGCAGCTTGCCGATCTTGTTCTTGAGCAGCTGTATCGCGTAGTCGATTTCCTCCTCGGTGGTGAAACGGCCGATGGTAAAACGGATCGAGCTGTGCGCCAGTTCGTCGCTGTGCCCAAGTGACTTCAGTACGTAGGAAGGCTCAAGACTGGCGGAAGTACATGCGGAGCCACTTGATACCGCAAGATCCTTGATAGCCATGATGAGTGATTCGCCTTCGACGAAGCTGAAGCTGATATTCAGATTGTGTGGTACGCGATTGTCCATGTCGCCATTGACGTACACTTCCTCGATTTCCTTGAGGCCGTTGTAGAGGCGGTCGCGCAACATGCGTGTGCGCTCGTTTTCTGCCGCCATTTCTTCCCTGGCAAGACGGAATGCTTCGCCCATGCCCACGATCTGGTGGGTTGCCAGCGTACCGGAACGCATGCCGCGCTCGTGGCCGCCACCATGCATCTGCGCTTCCAGGCGGATGCGCGGCTTGCGGCGCACATACAGGGCGCCGATGCCCTTGGGACCGTAGATCTTGTGGGCGGAAAAGGACATCAGGTCCACTTTCAGCTTTTGCAGGTCGATCACCACCTTGCCGCTGGCCTGTGCGGAATCCACGTGGAAGATCACGCCCTTGCTGCGGCAGATTTCGCCCAGCGCGGGGATATCCTGGATCACGCCGATTTCGTTGTTGACGTACATCACCGAAGCCAGAATGGTATCGGGACGGATCGCCGCAGTGAATTTATCCAGGTCCACCAGACCATTGGATTCTGGAATCAGATAAGTCACCTCGAAGCCCTGGCGCTCCAGTTCACGGCAAGTGTCCAGCACCGCCTTGTGCTCGGTGGATACGGTGATGAGATGCTTGCCCTTGCCCGAGTAGAAGTGGGCCGCGCCCTTGATGGCAAGGTTGTTGGATTCCGTCGCACCGGAAGTCCAGATGATTTCCTTGGGGTCGGCATTGACCAGATCGGCCACCTGTTTGCGGGCGTTTTCCACCGCCTCGTCGGCTTCCCAGCCGAAGGCATGGGAGCGGCTCGCCGGATTACCGAACTTTTCGGTCAGGTAGGGAATCATTTGTTCCGCCACACGGGGATCCACCGGCGTGGTCGCGGAATAATCCAGATAAATCGGCAACTTCATTACACTCTCCAAAAAATCACATGACTGCTACGGCTGACAGGGTTCGCAAACGCTTCAGTTCCGCCCGCAGGACCCGTACAAATTCTTCTATCTGCTGCATACTGTTGCCACGCCCCAGGCTCACCCGGATCGCGCCTTTGGCCAGTTCCGGCTCAACGCCCATGGCCAGCAGCACCGCGCTGGGCTCTGTGCTGCCGCTGGCGCAGGCCGAGCCGCTTGCCACTGCAAATCCTGCACGATCCAATGCGATCAGCAACGTTTCCCCTTCGATGCCGGGGATGGCGAAATAGCTGGTATTTGCCAGCCGCCGCGCCCCGGATCCAAATATCACGCCACCCAGGGCAGCGACGCCCGTTTCAAGTTCGTTCCTCATCCGCCCAAGCATCTCTGCATCCTGCTGCATGCGACTGACGGCCAGTTCGCAGGCAGCGGCAAAGCCGACAATGCCCGGCACGTTCTCGGTGCCGGCACGCAAACCTTTTTCGTGCCCACCACCGGTCATCTGCGGCATCAATTCGATGCGCTTGTCCAGCACCAGAGCTCCAACACCTTTTGGCCCGTAAACCTTGTGCGACGACAGACTCATGGCATGCACGCCCAATTCCGCAAAATCCAGCCTGATCTTGCCCAGCGCCTGCACTGCATCGGTGTGCACCCAGGCGCCTGCGGCACGCGCGAGTTTTGCAACTTCAGCCACATCCTGCAACGCACCGGTCTCATTATTGGCCAGCATCACGCTGACCAGGCCCGTCGTTACCTGCAATGCCTGTGCCAGATCATCCATGGCGAATCGCCCGGCATCATCCACCGCCAGTGGGCGCGGCTCCCAACCCTGCACTTTCAAACTTTGACACGGCTTCGCCACGCAGGGATGCTCGATACTGCCCCACACCACCTGAGCCGGCGGCAGCACTGCCGCCATGCCGCGGATGGCCAGGTTATTGGCTTCGGTGCCGCCACTGGTAAAAATCACCTGCGAGGGGTGCGCCCCCACAGCATCCGCCAACTGCTCACGCGCCTCATCTACCGCCTGGCGCGCAATTCGACCAAAACTGTGCCGGCTGGAGGGATTCCCATACTGTCCCTGCATATACGGCATCATCGCCAAAAATACGCTTTCATCCAGCGGCGTAGTGGCATTGTGGTCGAAATAGACCTGACTCATGGATCAGGCCGAAATCGCCGCCCCACCGTGCTTGAAGCGATGGTCCAGATGTGCCGAGTGCTTGCCCCCATGTTGCGAGGCCACCAGATGGGCCAGGCTAACGGATTGCAGGTAATCAAATATCTTTACATTGAGATTGGTCCACAACTCATGCGTCATGCAGGGAAGATCGTCATGGCAATTTCCCAAGCCACCGCACTTGGTAGCATCTATCGGCTCATCTACGGCCTGAATAATGTCCGCAACGGAAATCCCGGCCAACTCTCTGGCGAGACAATAGCCGCCACCCGGCCCGCGCACGCTCTCGACCAGACCGTAACGGCGCAGCTTGCCGAAAAGTTGCTCGAGATACGACAGGGAAATCCTTTGCCGGTCGCTGATCCCTGCCAGCGTCACCGGGCCTTCGCCATGGCGCATGGCCAGATCAATCATCGCCGTTACCGCAAAACGTCCTTTGGTGGTCAAACGCATGTTTAGCCTCTTTTATATGGGTACATCTAGCGGTCACTATATTAAACCCTACCGTTTTAGTCAACTATTTTGTTCAAATAATTGACATCAAACTTGTCTGAAGCTTTTTCAACATCGCCAACTTCCACCCCCAGACGGCTGAGATGCTCCAGGATCTGCTGGATGCGATGGTCGGTTACCACCGTATGATCCAGCAGGCTGTGAACTGCCTTGACCATGGGGTCATTCATGTCCTCACTGATGGCATAGGCGGAAAATCCCATCTTTTTGGCCTGGCTTTCGCGTTTCTCGGCCTGAGCGCCATCCAGAATGCGCGCCGGAATGCCTACCGCCGTGGCCCCTGCAGGCACATCCTTGACCACCACCGCATTGGAGCCGATCTTGGCGCCATCACCCACAAAAAGCGGACCCAGCACCTTGGCCCCGGCACCAATCACCACGCCCTTGCCGAGCGTGGGATGGCGCTTGCCTTTTTTCCATGAAGTACCGCCCAGCGTGACGCCGTGATACAGCGTGACGTCATCGCCCAGCTCGGCCGTTTCCCCGATCACCACGCCCATGCCATGATCGATGAACACGCGCCGACCAATCTTGGCACCAGGATGAATTTCGATGCCGGTTATCCAGCGTGCAAAATGGGAAGTAAAACGCGCCAGCCAGAAAAGCTTCCACCCCCACAAGCGATGCGTCAGGCGATGAAAAAGAACGGCATGCACCCCGGGATAGGTGGTCAACACCTCCCAGCGAGAGCGGGCAGCAGGATCGCGCTCGAAAACCACTGCAATGTCTTCACGCAGATGTTTGAACATGGGGTCTAATCAGGATACAATGATCGCATTATTCTATAACCAAGTGATTTAGTCAACTATTTACTTGGAAACCCGCCCTCGGCAGGCCTTCGTCAAAATTCCCCGCAGTATATTGACTTCTTCCTTTTCCATCCCGGCACGGGAAAACAGGCGCCTCAATCTCGTCATCAGGCGCCGGGGATCCAGGGGATCAAGAAAATCGATCTCGACCAGCGTGTTCTCCAGATGTTCATAGAAACGCTCCACATCCTCGAAAGCGGCCCAGGGAGCAACTTTTGATATGGGCTCCGTCACAACACCGCAGGTGCGCAACTCATAACTCACCACTTGTACCGCAGCAGCCAGATTGAGTGAACCGTATTCGGGG
The DNA here is from genome assembly GCA_018824405.1 of Gammaproteobacteria bacterium. GTDB lineage: Bacteria > Pseudomonadota > Gammaproteobacteria > Burkholderiales > Sulfuricellaceae > Sulfurimicrobium. Next base: position 77,170 of record JAHJGO010000024.1, on the reverse strand, counting down.
TTGACCGGGATGGTAATCAGCAGCTGGCATTTTTCCAGCTCTGCATTGGAAAGGCCCGACATCTCCGTGCCAAAAATCAGGGCCACAGGCGCTTCGCCTGCTCGCTCCAGTATTTGCGGCGCAGCCTCACGCAAGGTCAACATGGCATGGGACAAATCGCGGTGCCGCGCTGTCATCCCCACTACCAGCACCGCGCCCTGCAAAGCCTGCTCCAGGCTGGAGCAGATCACGGCATTCTGCAGCACGTCATTCGCGCCGGAGGCCATGGCATCAGCCATCGCATCAGGAAATTGCCTGGGGTTCACCAGAAAAAGATGGTGCAGTCCCATGGTCTTCATAGCCCGTGCCGCCGCACCGATATTGCCGGGGTGACTGGGGTGACTCAGCACCACACGAATGTTGTCCAGCACGGAGTTACTCAAAACTGGTCTTTCCCATGTAAAATAGCGCCTAATTTCTGTTCATTAAAGTCATCGAAACCACTATGCATCCCATGCTCACCATCGCGGTCAAGGCCGCGCGCCGCGCCGGCAACATCATCAACCGTGCCTCTCTCGACATCGACAAACTGACGATAACAAGTAAAAACCACAATGATTTTGTCAGCGAAGTGGACCGCGCCGCAGAAGACGCGATCATTGACATCCTGCTGGAAGCCTACCCGGATCATGAAATTTTAGCAGAAGAAAGCGGTGTTCGCGGCGAATCCGAATACCAGTGGATCATCGACCCGCTCGATGGCACCACCAATTTCCTGCACAATTTTCCGCAATATGCTGTTTCAATCGCCCTGCTGCACAAGGGCGTGCTGAATCAGGCCGTGATCTACGACCCGGCCAACAATGACCTGTTTACCGCCACCAAAGGCCGCGGCGCCTACCTGAATGACCGCCGCCTGCGCGTCACCAAGGAAACCCACCTCAAAAACGCCCTGATAGGTACTGGCTTTCCATATACCAACTTCACCCATATCGATGCCTACATGGGCATGTTCCGCGACCTCATCCAGAAAACCGCCGGGCTGCGCCGTCCGGGCTCTGCCGCGCTCGATCTGGCTTATACCGCCGCAGGCCGTTTTGACGGCTTTTTCGAGATTGGCCTGAAGCCCTGGGATATAGCGGCCGGCTGCCTGCTGGTGCAGGAAGCGGGTGGCCTGGTGGGCGACTTTCAAGGCAACGAGAATTACCTCAAGAGCGGCAACATCATTGCCGGCAATCCGAAAATCTTCGGGCAGCTGCTGCAGGCTATCGCACCTCATCTGAGCGAAGAACTCAAAGCACAGTAGCAGCAACAGGTCAGTAGCAGACAGCCCTAGTTCAGCAACTTGCCATTGCGGGAAATGGCATTGATATCGACATAACTTGAACCTCGATTGCGAGGTAGAGAGAGGTCCAGATAATAGCCGCCGATATCCATGCTTTTGGAAGCTCTGAGCGCATCGCTTAGCTGCATGGGCGTAAAATCCTTGCCCAGCCTTTTCAGGGTATTGACCAGCATTTTTGCCGCAATAAAGCCCTCCAGGGTGAGATGGCTGGGGGCTTCGTCACGGTAGATATCCATGATTTTCCTGTGCTCGACGACGACAGGCACTTTCCAGTTGCCGGGATGCGGCACAACCTGCGCAATCATCATACCGGCAGCCAGATCTTTTCCGACGATATCGAACAGAACCTTATGGTCGATCCGGGACAAGCCAAGCATGAAGGCGCCAGCATCGAGCGGGCGGTAAGCTTTAACAAACTGCGCAGCAGGCAGCGTATCGAGAGCCAGGATGATGGCCTGCGGCCTGGTAGCAAACGCTGATCTGATGGCCACATCAAGACCGCCTCCATTTGATGTAATGGGGTATTTTCCAGCCAGTTTCATATTCCGCTCAGCCAGCATGGACTCAACCGCCTGCAGCGCTGACTTTCCGTCATTGTTCGCTGCATAGACAACAGCAACGCGCTGCAGACCAGCAGAGAGCATCGGGCCAGCCAGCTTCACCGCCTCGCCCTCGAATCCGGGCCGGATAAAGAAGACATTTTTATCACGCTCGCCAGCCTCGCCGCCGGAAAGCGGCGCGAGCAGAGGAATGCCCGATGACCTGAATGCAGAGCTGCCCAACAGGCTCTCAAGGCTGCCCTCGCCAAAATAGCCGAAGAAGGCATCGATTTTCTGTCCGGAAGCGAGGAACTGCTCATTGATGCGCGCAGATTTTTCCGGCGAACCAGCATTATCCATGACCAGGTGGGTAATTTTTCTCCCGTTAATGCCGCCATTTGCATTGACATGATCAAAATAGACTTTTGTGCCAGCCAGGTAATCCTTCCCGATGTATCCGAGCGGCCCAGAAATATCAACGGATTGCGCGACGACAATATCGCGTGCCACCGCAGCCGAAGGTATAAAAAAAACACCGGAAAGGGACAACAATAAAAAAGTCGCACGCAGAATATACAAAATATTCATAACCCACCAAGCCCGATCATAATTAAGTAACCGGCTAATTTTAGTAGGTGATTGTTACAAGAATATGCTCAAGGCCCGGCAATCTGACTTTCTGCGTCTGGAAAGGACTTGCCCTCCAGGGGGTGTGTTAAGATTTCTCCCGCGCCCGCACATGTAGGGAAGCGGCTTTCCAAATTATGGAGAAGGTCATGACCAAACCGTTTGCATCGACTTTGTGGCTATTTTTTCTCATTCTCAGCAACGCTGCCAGTGCCGAAGGCGGCTATCGTCCAAGCGGCACAACCGCAACCGAAACCACATACGTGTTTGCCCCGCACCCCTATCTCAACCCCCAGGAACTGCATAGCGCTTACGAGCCGATCATGCGTTATCTGGAACGCAAAATTCCCGGCGCACGCTTCAGTGTTGAAACTTCCCGGGATTATGCCGCCTACGAAGAAAAAATCGTCGCACGCCGTTTTCACTTCGGCCTGCCCAATCCCTACCAGACCGTGTTCAGCCAGAATTACGGCTATCGTGTCATTGCAAAAATGACTCCTGATGAAAATTTCCGCGGCATGATGGTGGCGCGCAAGGATAGCAAGCTCAGAGACCCGCAGGACCTGAGCGGGAAACCATTATGCTTTTCCTCCGCCACCGCCGTCGCGGCCACCATGCTTCCATTACTGCACCTGCATGAACTCGGCCTGAAGGTGAAGGACAACCCGATCAAATTTGTCGGCTCACCCATTTCTGCCATCATGAACACCTATACCGGCGATGCGCTGGCCTGCGGCACTACGGTGCGATTCTGGCGCAACTGGTCGCGTGAAAATCCAGACAAGGCAAAAGAGCTGGAAACTTTGTGGCAAACTGGATCCCTGCCTCACAATGGAGTGATTGCCCGTGACGATGTGCCGCCAGAACTGGCACAGCAGGTGGCCAGCGCACTGGCAGGGATGGACAAGGATAAGGAACTCGACCAGAGCCAGTTCAAGGTCGGACAGGCGCACTTTGAGTTGGCCGACAATACGACCTATCAGCCCATGGCGGTTTTCCTCAAGCGCTATGACGAGACAATCGGCCTGCCTCAACAGATGAAGGGGCGGCCACGCTGAACAATCTCGTCGATTTTTTTCTCCATAGCATCCGTGGTCGTATCATCGCGGGGGTGGTGGGGCTGCACGCCGTGCTGATGGGGCTGATCGTCGCCGACATGGTGACGCGCCAGCAGTCCTTCATGGAGCACCAGATCAGCCGCGAAGGCCAGAGCCGCGCCATCACGCTTGCCGCGAGCGCACCCGTCTGGCTGCTCAGCAATGATATCGACGCTCTCGATGCACTGGTCAACAGCATGAAATCCGTTCCGCACCTGCAGCTTGCCCTCATTCTCGACAGCAAGGGCAAGGTCCGGGCAACGACCGACTCCTCGCTATTCAATCTGGTGCTGGATGACGCCCCCAGCAAGCAGCTGCTCGCCACGGGCAAACAAATCTGGCACGGCGGCATGGTAGACAGCATCAGCGAAATTACCTCCGGCAACAAGCGCATCGGATATGCCCGGATAATCCTCAACGGTTCAGCGGCGCAAAGCGAGCTCGATGCCGTTACTCACCGGGGTATCCTTTACGCCATTACGGCGATCCTGCTGGGCGGCCTGCTGTCCTGGCTGCTGGTTCGCAGCATGACGCACAAGCTCAGGCTGCTCTCCAATGCTGCCGACTCCATCGCAGCAGGCAAACTTGATGTGACCCTCGCGGACGACTCCGGGCGAGACGAAGTTTCGCGTCTTAGCCGCGATTTCAACCTGATGGCACGGGCACTGGAGCAGGACCAGGAGCAGCGCAGCCGCTTCGAGAAATCCCTGTTCATGGAAAAGGAACGCGCCCTGGTCACGCTCCATTCCATTGGTGACGGCGTCATCACCACCGACACCCAGGGCCGTATCGAATTTCTCAACCCGGTTGCAGAGGAGCTCACCGGCTGGAACACTGAAGAGGCCTGCGGCCTACCCTTGACCGAAGTGTTTCACATCATCAACGAGGACACCCGCACGACCATCGAAAACCCGGTGAACAAGGCGTTGCAGGGCAACTGCATCGTTGGTCTCGCCAATCACACCGTGCTGATCCGCCGTGATGGCCGCGAATTTTCGATCGAGGACTCGGCCGCCCCGATCCGTGATCGCGACGGCGTCGTTATCGGCGTTGTGCTGGTATTCCACGACAATACCCAGTCGCACGCCATGGCGCGCGAGATTTCCTACCAGGCAAGCCACGACGCACTGACCGGACTCCTGAACCGGCGCGAATTCGAACACCAGCTCAGCGGACTGATCGGCAATGCGATTGCCGAGCACCATCAACATGCGCTGCTCTATCTTGACCTCGACCAGTTCAAGGTCATCAACGATACCTGCGGCCACGCAGCCGGCGATGAATTGCTGCGTCAACTCACCTTGATTCTGCAGGCCAGGGTGCGTGAAAACGACATGCTGGCACGCCTCGGTGGAGATGAGTTCGGCGTTCTGCTGCAAAGTTGTCCCGTCAGCAAGGCACTGGTACTGGCCGAAGAACTGATCGAAACAGTAAGGACTTTCCACTTCTGCTGGGGAGACAAGATCTTTTCTATCGGCGCCAGCATCGGCCTCGTGGCCATCACACATGAAAGCCAGGACTGGGCCAGCCTGCTCAGTCACGCCGACACCGCCTGCTACCTTGCCAAGGAGCGTGGCCGCAACCGCGTTCAGGTCTACCATGCAGATGATGCAGAGCTTGCTCAACGCCACAATGAAATGCATTGGGTCGGGCGCATTGCCAAGGCCTTTGAAGAAGATCGCTTCCTTCTTTATTACCAGCCCATCGTCCCGACATCGCCTGGAAAAATGAATTTTTCTCACTTCGAAGTCCTGGTGCGGATGCTGGACGAAGATGGAAAACTGGTTGCTCCCGGCGTATTCATCCCGGCCGCGGAACGCTATAACCTGATGCTCACTCTGGATCGCTGGGTGGTAAATAACGCGCTCAACTGGCTGGCCGCTCACAAGGATATTCCCATGGTGTGCGCCATCAATCTGTCCGGCCACTCCATGGGTGACGAGCGTTTTCTTGCCTTCATCATTTCACAGATCAAGGGCACCGGCGTGGCGCCGGACAATCTCTGTTTTGAAGTCACCGAAACTGCCGCCATAGGCAACCTCACCAAGGCTGTTCACTTTATCCGCGAACTCAAGGCGCTGGGCTGCCGTTTTGCCCTGGACGATTTCGGCGCCGGATTATCCTCCTTTGCCTACCTGAAGAATCTGCCGGTGGATTACCTCAAGATCGACGGCGGCTTCGTCAAGGATATGGATCGCAACGAAACCAACCATGCCATGGTCGAAGCCATCAACAACATCGGCCACACCATGAAAATCCAGACCATCGCAGAATTCGTGGAAAACCAGGCCATATTCGAGCAACTAAAGGTGATCGGCGTGGATTTCGCCCAAGGCTACCTCATCGCCAAGCCAGCCCCGCTCGACGAATTTCACCCGGAATAAAACGCAGGATCACCCTCTCGGGCAAGGCTCAGACTATTTTCCCGAACGTGCAGCCACATCACGCAGGAACGGCAAATATTGCAGCCATCCCGATACCGGCCCGACGTGGGAAAACACCACCATCCCGTGCTTGTCCAGTACATAGGTGGTAGGAAACACCCGGGCCAGCTCGCGGTCGCGTATCTGCTTGCCATTGGCCAGGGTCAAGGTATCCGAGCCGGCATCCAGCAAACCGGAATCGAATAGCGGCAACTTGAAGCCCTGCGCATCCATCCACAGGCTGGCAGTGTCGTAGTCCTCGCGCATCTGCAATAACACCATCTGGATATCGGACGATTTGCCCAGGGCCTGATGCAGTTTCTGCAGCTCTGGCATTTCATTGCGGCATGGCGGACACCAGGTTCCCCAGAAATGCACCAGCAGCACCTTGCCACGCAAATCGGAGAGCTTCATGGCCTTGCCGGAAGGCGACTTGATTGCGAGATCGAAAAAGCGCTCGCCTCGCGCCTTGCCGGTATCAGCCTTTGCCACTTCACCCCGGCTCCGGTAAGGCCGCCACAAGGCACTCCAGTTTTTCGCGTCAAATACGACCCTGTCGTCCAGTGCGTACAGCACGCAGGTTTGAGCCGTGCTGTTCTGACAGAACTGCAAGGCCGCATCGGCAGCCATGTCCGCAGTCACTTCGTCGCCCTTCCATGCCCAGGCTCCGCCCGGCGCAATGGCAAAAGCACGGTGCCCGCCAGCCTGCAGGAAAACCCGATAGCCCTCGCGACCGGCAGCGTTGATATGGGGCACAGCGTTCGCATCATTCAGCGCGGCCGCCACAGCAGCATTCACGCTCAGAGCACCATGCAGGGCTACCAGCAAACACAGAAAAACCTTCTTGATCAGCAAATTATTCCCCTATCAGATGGATCGCCACCCTGCGCTGCTGCGAATGGTATCGATGTTCGTAGAGATAGATGCCCTGCCAGGTTCCCAGCATCATCTTGCCCTGTTGCACCGGGATGGAAAGATGCGTCTGCGTCAACGCGGCACGCACATGCGCCGGCATATCGTCCGGGCCTTCCAGGCTGTGCGCGAAAAGCGGGTCGCCATCCTTCACCAGACGGGCGAAAAAACGCTCCAGGTCGGCCTGCACGTCAGGGTCGTAGTTTTCCTGGATCAGGAGACTGGCGGAAGTATGCTGGACAAACAGCGTCAGCAGACCATCCGAAAAGCCGGATTGCACCACCCAGCGCACCACCTGATTGGTAAAGCCATAAAGACCACGACCCGAGGATTCGAGAGTCAAAATATCGGAACATTGCTGCATACCGGTTATTATCCCAGATAACGGCAACATGTACATTGCACCGCTTGGCGGGTCAAAAACACTTGCACGCCATCAAAGCCAAAAAGCGCCGTCAGGTTCAAATTGCAATCGTTTTACAGTGCCGCCAGTTGCTCCTCGTGTACCCGCTTCACCCAGCACTTCCGCAGTTCCTGCCGCTGTCGCTCTGCCTGCGCAAGCCTTTTTCCTTGGATTTTTCGTGCTCCTGCCCAACTCTTCGACACGACCAGTTTGGCAATGCCGCGGATCATGGCGTAAGCCTGTCACTACTTAACTCGAATAGAGCCTAAATAAAACAGGCGACTGCCGGAGCAGCCGCCTGTTTAGCGACACGTGGCGCAGAGCCAAGTTATGAACAGTGAATAACTCAGAATACTGGTCAAGGGCGGAAGCGGTTAAGCGCATCCTCTACGATATTATGATGATCCGTGCTCCAGAAACGCCTGTTTGAATATGGCGCATTCGGCATGGTTTTATGTTTGAGAATTTTTTCACGCAAATCCCCGACGTTTACCTTCCAGTAATTGAGGCTCAGCACCTCCTGTTCGGACAAGGTATGGCAGCCAAGGCAATCCTTCACGACGACATTCCAGAGCGCTTGCTCACTAGAGGGCCAGTCGCTCGGCCTGTAAGCCGAGTTCTGCGTGACCGACGGCAGGTCGTTGCCACCGTAGAGTCCACTCACCAGATTTTTTACGGCACTGGGTGGTTTTGTCATCAGCACCCCTTTATTAAGCTTCTTCACATTGGCTTCATTCGCTGCCCGGGATGTGAGTGTGCCGTATTCGAAAACGTTGAAGTCAAATGCAAGGAACCCGCCGCCGGTTTTACCACCACTGGTTGCAAAGTCCTTGCGCCCACCATGACAGGAAGCGCAACCGTTTGGCAAGAACAGTGTTTCTGCCTTGGCCAGGTCAGGGTCAAAGATAGTGCCATTTTCACGACCACCACTGGCATTGTAGATGTAGAACTTGGTGATGCGGTCGCCATTCGGACCAGGCGAATATTCCATATTCACGATGGACTTTGCGTTTTTTGGATCGACCGTATCTGCCTCGTTTACGAAGTTGAAGGTGGTCATCGCAACATTCCCCACGTATCCAGGACGCTTGTCAATGACCATTTCAATTCTTCGCCAGAAGCCGAGATCAGAGATGTTCTTGTGCCCACCCACCACAACGATTTCGTTCCTGAGATCATTAAAGCCATTAATGTCTCTCCAGGCAGCCTGGGTCAACCTCAGGCTGTTCGGGTCGATGGTGTTGTAATACATGATGGCATCGGCTTCCGTGCTGACGCCATTGGCTTTGAGCAAATTACCCGAATACACCGCGCCTGACGCTATTGATCCACCCAGAAACGCAACTGAAATCAATGCTGATCCAAATTTCATTTTCATTTCATTTCTCCTTGCAACTAAATTGTGTGAAGTGCGGCATGATGACGACCGCCTGTGAGAAACCGAAGGCGAGGCTGGATGCCTCGAGCACCGACGGATCGCGTGGTGGGAGGGTTCGCCGGCACGACATTGCTTGCCGACCCGAAATTCACGATACGCGCATAGCGCCGGGAGAACACTTCGCTTGATGATGTATTTTTACGGCTCAAGCATGTATGACAACCCGCTTTTTCGATGCGGTCCAGGCTGTATAAGCTAAGGTCAAAAAAGTACGTCGGACGTACGTCCATGACATGACAGGGAGAGAATCCATGGACGTAAAAAAACCGGGGACGATTCCGTACCCGGTTTTTTTACACCCGAGAATTCATCAGGCTCGGAACGCTGCCTAAGGGATTGCCCGGATTATAGAGCCCGATTTCATGCCTTTTCGAAATTGAACACTCCATTGAGAAAATTCACCTTGATGGTATCCTTGGCCGCAAAATGCCCGGCCAGGATTTCCTTCGCCAGGGCATTTTCCAGATGGGACTGGATCGCCCGTTTCAGCGGCCTTGCGCCGAACACCGGGTCGAAACCCGCGTTCGCCAGCTCGGAGAGTGCCGCCTCGTTGACTTCCAGCTTCATCTCCATCTGGGCCAGACGCTTGTCCAGATACTGCAGCTGAATGCGCGCGATGGACTTGATGTGCGCTTCGCCCAGCGCATGGAACACCACCACCTCATCGATGCGGTTGATAAATTCGGGGCGGAAATAGGTTTTCACATCCTCCATCACCGAAGCCTTGATGAGATCGTAAGGTTGGCCCGCCATGGCCTGGATATTCTGCGAGCCGAGGTTGGAAGTCATCACGATCACGGTGTTCTTGAAATCCACCGTCCGGCCCTGTCCGTCGGTCATGCGACCATCGTCCAGCACCTGCAACAGCACGTTGAACACGTCCGGATGCGCCTTCTCCACCTCGTCCAACAGGATTACGGAGTAAGGCTTCCTGCGCACCGCTTCGGTCAGGTAGCCGCCTTCCTCGTAGCCCACGTAGCCGGGTGGCGCGCCGATCAGGCGCGAGACGCTGTGCTTCTCCATGAATTCGCTCATGTCGATACGGATCAGGTGGTCTTCCGAGTCGAACAGGAATCCGGCCAGCGCTTTGCACAGCTCGGTCTTGCCCACGCCGGTAGGCCCGAGGAACAGGAAGGAACCATAAGGCCGGTTGGGGTCGCCCAGGCCGGCGCGCGAACGGCGGATGGCATCCGCAACCAGGTGCACGGCCTCGTCCTGCCCCACCACGCGCTCGTGCAGCTTGCCTTCCATCTGCAAGAGCTTGTCGCGCTCGCCTTCCATCATCTTGGAGACCGGAATCCCGGTGGCGCGCGATACCACTTCGGCGATTTCCTCCGCGCCGACTTCGGTACGCAGCAGCCAGTGGGTCTTGGCTTCTTTTTCACTCGCCGTATCCGCATGTTTCAGCTGTGCTTCGAGTTGCGGAATCTTGCCATATTGCAGTTCGGAAACATGCTGCCAGTCGCCCTTGCGCTTGGCGGCTTCCATTTCGATCTTGAGCCGGTCGAGCTCTTCCTTGATGTGCTGGCTGCCCTGCACCTGGGCTTTCTCGGCCTTCCATACTTCTTCCAGATCGTTGTATTCGCGCTGCAACTTGACGATTTCCTCGTCGAGCAGGGCCAGACGTTTTTTTGAAGCCTCGTCCTTTTCCTTCTTCACCGACTCGCGTTCAATCTTGAGCTGGATCAGGCGACGGTCGAGCTTGTCCATGACCTCCGGCTTGGAGTCGATCTCCATCCGGATGCGCGAGGCCGCCTCGTCGATCAGGTCGATAGCCTTGTCGGGCAGGAAGCGATCGGTGATGTAGCGGTGCGACAACTCGGCTGCGGCAATGATGGCCGGGTCGGTGATATCCACCCCGTGGTGCAGTTCGTATTTTTCCTGCAAGCCGCGCAGGATGGCAATGGTATCTTCCACGCTCGGCTCGTTCACCAGCACTTTCTGGAAGCGACGCTCCAGCGCAGCGTCCTTCTCGACATATTTGCGGTATTCGTCCAGCGTGGTGGCGCCGATGCAGTGCAGCTCGCCGCGCGCCAGGGCGGGCTTGAGCATATTGCCGGCATCCATCGCGCCTTCCGCCTTGCCGGCGCCGACCATGGTGTGCAGTTCGTCGATGAACAGGATGATGCGGCCTTCGTCCTGCCCCACTTCCTTCAGCACGGATTTCAGGCGCTCCTCGAATTCGCCGCGGTACTTGGCGCCGGCCAGCAGGCCCGCCATATCGAGCACCAGCACCCGCTTGCCCTTCAGGGTTTCCGGCACTTCCTCGTTGACGATGCGCTGCGCCAGACCTTCCACGATGGCGGTCTTGCCCACGCCCGGCTCGCCGATCAGCACCGGGTTGTTCTTGGTGCGGCGCTGCAGCACCTGGATCGCGCGACGGATTTCGTCATCGCGCCCGATCACCGGGTCAAGCTTGCCCATGCGGGCGCGCTCGGTCAGGTCGAGGGTGTATTTCTTCAGTGCCTCGCGCTGGCCTTCGGCTTCCTGGTTTTGCACATTTTCGCCTCCGCGAACCGCATTGATGGCCTGCTCCAGATGCGCCTTGTCCACGCCATTCTCGCGCAGCAGCCGCCCGGTCTCGCCCTTGTCCTGCGCCGCCGCCAGGAGAAACAGCTCGCTGGCGATGAACTGGTCACCGCGCTTCATCGCGTCCTTGTCGGTGAGATTGAGCAAGTTGTTGAGATCGCGCGAAATACTCACCTCGCCGCCATGGCCTTCCACCCTGGGCAGGCGTTCCATGGCTTGCTGCAGCGCGGCCTTCAGTCCGCCGACATTGGCGCCGGCACGCTGCAGCAGCGAACCCGCGCCGCCATCGTCCTGCTCGAGCAGGGCCAGCAGCAGATGCTGCGGCTCGATGAACTGGTTGTCCAGACCCACTGCTATGCTTTGCGCATCGCTGATGGCCTGCTGGAATTTGGTGGTGAGCTTGTCGAAACGCATGATTCAACCTCTCTGGTAATAATGACGATATCAACATCCTAGATAGGGAACGGCAGGTGAATTTCAAGTCCCGACTGTCGAAATGGTTTTTTCCTGAATGCGCCGTGTTTGCCTTGAGTTGCGCCCCCCATTGCGTGTAAGGTAGTGCTGCACCCGTTTCACATGGAGTCGCTACCCTTGGATATGCCGGTCCCACCCGTTTTTCATGAAACCGATGCCCTTGGCGTGATTGAAGAAGTTCACGGGCCGGTGGTGGATATCGTCTGCACCCGCCTGCCACCCCTGCATCAGGCCCTGTTTGCCTCGCAGGATCACGAACGCTACATATTTGAAGTCTATCGCCATCTGGACGAGCGCCGCGTGCGCGCCATCGCCCTGCATCGCACCAGCGGCCTGAAACGAGGCCAGGCCGTATTCGACAGCGGCGGTCCGCTGCAGGTGCCGGTAACGAAAGACTGCCTGGGCCGCCTGCTCGACGTGTTCGGTCACCCCCTGGACGACGGCCCGGCCCTGAGCCAGGAGGAAACCCGCCCCATCCTGGCACCCCCCATGCCCTTAAGCCAGGCCACCGCCGCCAGCGGCGTGCTGGAAACCGGCATCAAGGTGATCGACCTGCTGTGTCCTTTTATCCGCGGCGGCAAGACCGGCCTGTTTGGCGGCGCGGGCGTGGGCAAGACCGTGCTGATCATGGAATTCATGCATGCCATCGTGCACCAGCACCAGGGCGTTTCGGTCTTTGCCGGCGTGGGCGAGCGCATCCGCGAAGGTCACGAGCTGTGGCACGAGATGCAGAACGCCGGCGTCATGCCGCGCACCCTGATGGTATTCGGCCAGATGGACGAATCGCCCGGCGTGCGCTTTCGCATCGGCCTCTCCGCCCTGACCTATGCGGAATATCTGCGCGATACCCTGAGCAAGGAAGTGCTGTTCCTGATGGACAACGTGTTCCGCTTCGTCCAGGCCGGCAGCGAGATTTCCGGCCTGCTGGGGCGCATGCCCGCCACCGTGGGCTACCAGCCCACCCTCATCAGTGAAGTGGCGGAACTGCAGGAGCGCATCACCTCCTCCCGGAGCGGCGACATCACGGCGGTGGAAGCAGTCTATGTTCCCGCCGACGACATGACCGACCCGGCAGTGAGCGCTATCTTGTCTCACCTCGACACCACCGTCATCCTGTCCCGCACCCAGGCATCGAAGGGCATCTACCCAGCCGTGGACCCGCTGGCTTCGAGCAGCAAACTGATGGACCGAACCCTGCTGGGGGAACGTCATTACCAGGTGGCCGAAGCGGTGCGCGAGCACCTGGCCCGCTACCATGAGCTGGAAGACATCATCGCCATGCTGGGCATCGAGGCCCTGTCCGAGAAGGACCGGCGCATCGTGCTGCGCGCCCGCCGCCTGCAGAAATACCTCACCCAGCCCTTCCACGTGGTGGCCGAACACACCGGCATCCCGGGCGCGTCCGTGCCGCTGGAGGCCACCCTGAAGGACTGCGAGGATTTCCTCGCCGGAACCCACGACGGGCTGGACGAGGACCAGTGCTACATGCGCGGCGCCATGGCGGAGGCTGCGTCATGAGAGGCTTCACCCTCCATTTGCAGGGCGCTACCCAGTACGAGCAGGTGGAAGGCGTGGCCAGCTTCGTCGGCGAGGACGCCTCCGGCAGCTTCGGCATCCAGGCCGGCCACGAGTGCGTCATGACCGCGCTGAGCTATGGGCTGGCGCGCTACCGTACAAAGCAGGACAACTGGGTCTATCTCGCCTTCCCCGGCGCCATCCTGTACTTTGTCGGGAATGCCCTGTATATCAGCTGCCGGCGCTATCTGCGCGACGAGAACTATGAGCGCATCAGCGCTGCCCTGCTCGACCAGTTGCTGGCGGAAGAGGAAAAACTGCGCGAAATCCGCCAGAACCTGGACCAGCTTGAGCAGGAGATGTTTCGGCGGCTGTGGCGCATGGGCAAAGGTGAAAGCTGAACACCATGAACGAAGACAAACTGCGCGAGAACGTCGAAAAGCAGGTGCGCCGCATGCAGAAGGCTAAAAAAGAACAGCCTACCCTGCTGGCGCAGTCGGTTTTCATGGGCACGCTGACCCTGCTGTTCGTGCTGCCGGTGATCCTTGGCGCCTATCTCGGGCGCTGGCTGGACGAGCGCGTGGAAGGCTACTCGATTCACTGGACCATCGGCCTGATCCTGCTCGGCCTGGTGATAGGGGGCTTCAATGCCTATCTTTATTTCAGGGAGCATGAATAATGGAAAAGGCCACGATCCTGTTCCATCTCGGCCCGCTGGGCATCAGCTCCATCGTGGTGACCACCTGGGGCATCATGTTCTTCCTCGGCCTGTTCTGCTGGCTCGCCACGCGCCGGCTCAGTACCGATCCCGGCCCGCTCCAGGCCATGCTGGAAGGCAGCATCAGCGCCATCGATGCTGCCATCCGCGCACTCCTGCCGCATAGCACAGAAAAAGTGCTGCCCTTCATCGCTACCCTGTGGATCTACATCGTCACGGCAAATCTGACAGGGCTTGTTCCCGGTCTCGATTCGCCCACCGCCTGTCTGTCCGTAACCGCTGGCCTGGCCCTGCTGGTTTTCCTTTCCGTGCACTGGTTCGGCATCCGCAGCGAAGGACTGATCGCCTACCTGCGCCACTATCTCAGCCCCAGCCCTATCCTGCTGCCCTTCCACATCATTAGTGAGCTGACACGCACCGTGGCTCTGGCTGTGCGCCTGTTCGGCAACATGATGAGCCTGGAGATGGCGGCCCTGCTGATTCTTCTGGTCGCCGGACTGCTGGTGCCGGTTCCGCTCCTCATGCTGCACATCATCGAAGCCCTGGTGCAGGCGTATATTTTCGGCATGCTGGCCCTGATCTACGTGGCCGGCGCCATGCAGTCCCGAAGTAAAGTCAACCAGGAAAAGGAAAGGACAGACACATGAACGACATGACATGGTTTACCATCATATCCACCGTGGGGGCCGCGCTGGCCATCGCCATCGGCATCATATTCCCCGCCCTGGCCATGGGCAAGGCCATCAGCCAGGCGCTCGACTCGCTGGCGCGGCAGCCGGAAGCAGAGAAAGCCATCACCCGCACCCTGTTCATCGGCCTGGCCATGATCGAATCGCTGGCCATCTACGTGCTGGTGATCGTGCTGATCATCCTGTTCCGCAACCCGCTGCTCGAATACATCATCAAATAAGAGCGTAAAACGATTATGGAACTGGACTGGACTACCTTCATCCTGGAAATCGTCAATTTCCTGGTGCTGGTATGGATACTCAAGCATTTCCTCTACCGCCCGGTGCTCGGCGTCATTGCCAGGCGGCGTGCGCAGATCGAGGAATCCCTGAGCGAGGCGCGCGATTCACGGGAACAGGCTCTCGCGCTCAAAGATCAGTTCGAGGGCCGGCTGGCCGGATGGGAAACCGAGAAGGAAGCAGCCCATGCCGCGCTGATGGAGGAAATCGCTGCCGAGCGGCAACGGCTGACGGTGGCGGTTGCCAAGGCCATGGACGAGGAGCGGGAAAAAAGAAAGGCCGTCGAGGTGCGGCAGCAACAGGAGTGGCTGCGGGCCGCAGCCGAACAGGGTGTAGCGCAGGGCCAGGCTTTTGCTGCCCGCCTGCTGGAGCGCCTCGCCGGACCGGAACTGGAAACGAGCCTGTTCGGCCTGCTGCTGCAGGAGCTGACCCAGTTGCCGGAGCAGCAGCGCAAGGAACTGGCTGCGGCGGCCGTCCCGGACGAAAAGATCAGGATCCTGAGCGCCTTCCCCCTGGCAAAGCCGCAACGCGACGAACTGACAGCCGCGCTGAAAGACCTGCTGGGCCGTGAACTGCCGGCCGAATTCGGCGAGAAGACCGATCTGGTGGCCGGTTTTCTGATCACGGTCGGTCCCTGGGTAATGCACGCCAACCTGCGCGACGAACTCAGGTTTTTCGAGAAATAGCATGTCGTTCGAGGATATGCTCGCCACGCCTTCACCCCTCGCCGAACAGGCCGAGCGGCTGCGCCGCTATCACTTCGGGCTACGCATCTCGGAACAGGGCAAGGTGGTCTCGGTGGGCGACGGTATCGCCTGGATCGAAGGCCTGCCCTCCGCCCGCATGGACGAGATCGTCCAGCTCGACGATGGCAGCACAGCACTGGTCTTCCACCTGGCACGGGACCGTTTCGGCGCCATCCTGCTGCACCAGACCGCGCGGCTCACAGCCGGCACCACGGCCCTGCTATCCGGCCAGCGCCTCAGCATCGCGGTGGGCGACGGCCTCCTGGGGCGGGTGGTGGATCCCCTCGGCACCCCGCTTGACGACCAGCCGGCACCCCATCTCGAATCCCGCCGGCCTCTCGATGTGCTGTCGCCCCCCATCATCGACCGCGACTTCGTCAACCGCCCGCTCTATACCGGCAACAAGATCATCGATACCCTGATCCCCATCGGCAAAGGCCAGCGCCAGCTCATCATCGGCGACAACGGCACCGGCAAAAGCGCGCTGGCCATGGATGCGCTCATCAACCAGAAGGGCAAGAACATCCGCTGCGTTTACGTCATGATCGGCCAGAAACGTTCATCGGTCATCGGCCTGATCGAGACCCTGCGCCAGACCGGCGCCCTCGACTATACCTGCGTGGTGGTGGCCGAGGCCACAGCCATGCCCGGGCTGAAATACCTCGCCCCCTTCGCCGGCTGCACTCTGGCCGAAGCCTGGATGTGGCAGGGCCACGACACCCTGGTGATCTACGACGACCTCACCACCCACGCCCGCACCTATCGCGAGCTTTCCCTGCTGCTGCGCCGCCCACCGGGCCGCGAGGCCTACCCCGGCGACATCTTCTACCTCCATGCCCGCCTGCTGGAACGCTCAACCGTTCTGGCCGCGAGGCATGGCGGCGGCAGCATGACAGCCCTGCCCATCGTGGAAACGGAACAGGGCGAAATCGCCTCCTACATCCCCACCAATCTCATTTCCATCACCGACGGCCAGGTCTACCTTGACCAGGATCTGTTCACCCGCGGATTCCTGCCCGCCATCGACGTCACCCGCTCGGTCTCGCGCATCGGCGGCGCTGCCCAGGATCCCGGCATCAAGAAGGAAGCCGGCCGCATGAAGCTGGATTACCTCCAGTTCCTCGACCTGGAAGTGTTCACCCGCTTCGGTTCCCGGCTCGAGGCCAGCATGGAAGCCCGTATCAAGCGGGGCCAGCTGCTGCGGGAAATTCTCAAACAGGAGCGCCTCGCCCCCCTGCCGGTCGAATTCCAGATGGCGTGGATGACGGCTTTCAATTGCGGCCTGCTCGACGGACTGCCGCCCGGGCGCATCAAGCCAGTGCTGAAACTTTTACTCGATAAAGTGCAAACAACGGAGCTTTCTCTTTCGGGCGGCAGGAAGCAATGGCGCAGCGCCGTCAAACTGTGGTTGAGCGAGGCCGGGCATGAGCAAGCGGCGTGAGGTACAGAAACGCATCTCCACCCTGAACGACATCGACGGCATCCTGACCGCCATGAAGAGTCTGGCGCTGATCGAGATCCGCACCCTGACCGGTTTTCTCGAAGCCCAGCGGCGGGTGGTGGCGAGTATTGAAGCGGCCTCCAGCCACTTCCTCGCTTTTCAGGGCAAAGACCTGCTACTGGCGCAGCCGAAAGAAGAACTCCTTATCCTGGTCGGCTCGGAGCGCGGCTTCTGCGGCGACTTCAACGAGCAACTGCTCGACGCCCTGGAGGAATTCGTCCCAGGCAAAACCTCCCTGGTTGCGGTTGGGCACCGCCTGGAAGCGGGACTGGAAAACGATACACGCCTGATGGCCCGAGTGGAGGGTGCCACGATGGCAGCCGAAATTCATCCCACGCTGGAACGTCTGAGCGGGCAGCTGGCCGCCCTGCATCAGGGGACCGGAGACGCGCCCATCAAGCTGAGCGCCCTGTACCATTGCGACGAAACCCGGCAGGTGCGCATGCGCCAGTTGCTCCCCCTGACCGAACTGGCTGCCGCCAAGCCGGCCTGCTCCTATCCGCCCCGACTCTACCTGACGCCGCCGGTCTTCTACGCGGAGTTGACCGACCATTACCTCCACGCCGTCCTGTACGAAATTTTCTACAGTTCGCTCATGGTGGAAAACCGGCGCCGCCTGGAACACATGGACAGCGCCATCCGTCGTCTGGAAAAAGATCAGGGCGCCCTGCGCCTCAAATACAACGGCCTGCGCCAGGAAGAAATCATCGAGGAAATCGAGATCCTGATGCTCAGCGCCGATGCGCTGACGCCTGAAGATGCATAGCCAAATAAAACAAACCGGGCACACATCATGACTCGCTCCACCCTGCTGCTGCACGCCGGTACCGACAGCGCCCTTCGCCACCTGGCTTTCGACCATTCATGGCTGACCCTGCGCGCGGACGGGCAGCGTCCGGACCTGCTGCGCTTTTACCGCACCCACCCCTGCGTCAGCGTGGGGCGCTTTCAGGCCATCGACCGGGAACTGCGGCTGGATCATTGCTCAACGCAAGGCATTGAGGTGGCGCGGCGCATCACCGGTGGCGGTGCCCTGTACCACGATCCCCAACAGATGGCTTTTACCCTGATACGGGGTGATATCGGGGGCCGCCTGGCATCGCATCTTCAGGGAGCCTGCACAGCCATCATTTCCGCCCTGTCCGGGTTCGGGCTGGTGGCCGGCTTCAAGTTCCCCAACGATGTGGAAATCGAGGGGCGGAAAATCGCCAGCGTGTTTGCCGTGGTGGAGCGTGGCGTGTTGCTGCTCCATGGAATACTGCTGCTCGATGTGGACATCCGCGCCATGCTGGAAGCCTTGCGGGTGCCGACCGAGAAGCTTTCTCCGGACGGTCTCTCCGCCGCCCGGGACCGTTTCGCGCCATTCAGCGAACGATGCCCCAATGTTCCGGAACAGGCTTTGCAGCAAGCCCTTGAAACGCAACTGGCACGAACTTTTTCCCTCTCCCTGCATCCCGCCAGCCCCGGCGAAACTGCCATGCCGGGAGCGGCTGCACTTTCCGCATTACCGGCCCACGCCATCGACTGGAGCGGACAGGACGGAAACTGGCTGGAAGCGCTGTGGAAAACGCCCGCTGGCGTGCTGCTGCGCGGTCGCGCCAGTTTCACTCCGGAAGGGAAGGTCGGCCGCATCGAATTCGCTTCCGACTGCCAGACTGCCGATGCCGCTTTTCTCGACACCTTGCAGCAGGCCCTGCGCGGCATTCCTGAAGTGCATCTGGAAGAAGCGATCCGCCGCAACATCGGAGACGATACCGGGAACGCGCCGGGCGCAAACGCGGAAGATTTTTCCGCTCTGGCCAGAATCCTGCTCGACAAGCACCGTGGCTGCCAGAGCCTGGGGCTGAGCCGGCAGCAGGCCAGCCGCCTGATGATCCACAGCCCCGGCAAGGCCGCAGCCGGAAACATTCTCGAACGCGCCTCGGTAATGCTGGTGCCTTATTGCGCCAAGCCCGCCTGGTGCGAATGGCGCCACCAGGACGAGTGCATCGAGTGCGGATTGTGCGAGGTCGGCGAGGCCTACCGTCTGGGCCGTGAGCGCGGCATGGCGGTAAAGACTATCATCCGCTACGAGCAACTGGTGGAAACCCTGGAGGAGATGCGTGCCACCGGGACCAGCGCCTACGTGGGCATGTGCTGCAGCCATTTTTTCATCAAGCGCCACCGCGCCTTCAGCGAAGCGGGCATGGATGCCCTGCTGATGGATATCGACGGGGCGAACTGCTACGAACTCAAACAGGAACACCAGGCCTATGCCGGAACTTTTCAGGCCGAGGCACTTCTGGACGAAACCCTGCTGCAGCACATCATGGAATTCGTTCCCGGCGCTGGAAACAATGGCCAGGCGCAAAAACCAGAACGGCCATAGTCCATTCGTGCCGTTACAGCCCATACGGTTTGGGTTAAACTAACTTACTCGTTAATCATAAATGGAGTCCGGTCTTGGCTTTTTTCCGGCTTGTCACGCTTGGATTGGCGTTGCTGTTTTCCCTGGGCACGGCGTTTGCCGCTTCGCCGTCTTCCCTGAGCCTGTCCACCGGCACCGAGGTTTCGCTACGCACCTATCCGGCACAGGGAAATACCCTGCTGATCTGGTTCGTGTGCGACGAAGGACACAGCGCCAACGAAGCACGCACTGCCGGAGTACTTGCTTCCTACGGCTATGAAACCTGGTTTCCGGACATGCTCGACGCCCATTTCCTGCCCATCCTGCCCAGCAGCCTGGAGAAAATTCCGCCGGATGAAATCAAGGAAATCATCGCCCAGGCAATCAAGCTGAGCGGCAAGAAAGTCGTGCTGATCACCGCCGGCCACGGTGCCACCCCGATTCTGCGCGGCGCAAAAGCCTGGCAGGACGAGGCAAGCGAGCAAGACAGGAGCGCACTCGCCGGCGCGCTGCTGTTCTATCCCGATCTCTATTCCGTCTCGCCCGCACCCGGCGTGGAAGCTCAGTATCACCCCATCGTCACCCAGACCCGCCTGCCGCTGTTCATTTATCAGGGACATCTGTCGCCAGGCCGCTGGTGGCTGGAGCACCTCAAGGTGGAATTCGCCCGCGGCGGCACGAAAGTCAAAAGCAAGATCCTGCCCAAGGTGCGCAGCCATTTTTACGTCCGCCTCGATGCCACGCCTGCTGAAAACGCCATGGCAGAGCAACTGCCGGAACTGGTGCTGGATGCGCTCAATCAACTGGAAATCAAACCATGAAAAAACTGCTTCTAGGCCTGTTTTGCCTTTTTTTGCTCTCATCCGCTCAAGCCAGCGAGCTCAAACCCTGGAAAGGCGCCACAACGCCACCTCTGGCTCTGAAAGACCTCAAAGGTAAAGCCCACAAACTGGAAGATTATCGCGGCAAGGTGGTCATGGTGCAGTTCTGGGCCACCTGGTGCCCACCCTGCCTCAAGGAAATGCCAGCCATGCAGCGTCTGGAAAAGAAAATGGCCGGCAAGCCTTTCGTCATCCTGGCAGTGAACATGGGCGAAACGAACAAGGATGTAAGCGATTTCGTCAAAAAAATGAATATCAACTTCACCGTGCTGATGGACGAGGAAGGCGATGGCGTAGGTGCCTGGAAAGTGTTCGTCGCGCCGTCCACTTTCCTGCTCGACCCACAGGGAAATATTCGCCATACCCTGCAGGGCGGCGCAGAATGGGATGAACCTGTGTACGTCAAGGCGATCAGCGAACTGCTGCCATCCAGGTAAAACCGCAGGAATTTCGACTTGGTCTGACAACAGCTCATGTCCGATCGGCCCAGCCTGACAGGCCCGCTATTCGGACTCAACGGATATTCACGGGCAGTTCATGAATTGCACGAGTTTCCATAGACCAAACAAGGAATGGGTCGGCAGTCCCCTGGCGGAGCAGGCATGAACCACGAAAAACAGGCCGCTACACTTCCATTCGCAACCCTTGTTGCTGCAAGGGGGCTGATGATTGCCCTTTTCCTCATCCTGGCGCCCCTCGCAACCCCGAGCGTACTAGCCGATACCGGAGAGATGGCCCGCTGGATCGCCGGGATGAAAACGGATCCCAGAGGCCCTTTTGACGGGATTTACTGGTTCTGCAAGGATGGTGCGGTGCTGCCCCCCGAACCTTATGCCTGCACGTCCCATGGCGGCGGCATCCAGCACGGCAGGCTCGGGGAACGCGCTCGCACCCTCCGGGAAGCGGGCTTCCTGGTGGGCAACGTTCTGGCCGCCAGCGATCACAAAATACTGGCCTCTACACAGGGACGACCGGCACTGAATGCCATCCTGCTGGAACGTTATCTGGTGGCGGCGGACAACGGCTGGATCCTGCGACGGGCACGCTACTACCGGGGTGCCTTCCAGATAGAGGACGAAACCGCCGCCGCGGAAGCCATCCTGACCGCGTTGGCCGCCAGTCAGCGGGGAGAAAGGGGGTTTCTGCTGCTGCGCCAGGCAGCGCTGCTGCTGCCGCGTGCCCGGAATGGCGGGACGGTGACACGGTCCCACGAACTCTCCTCCACCCTCGCCACCCTGGATACCGGCTTCGCACCGCTGCGCAACAAGCTCCACTCACAGCCGGAGGCAGCCGACGCCGAACGGGTGCGGGCCTATGCCCGCCAGCAGAGGCGCAGCGAACCCGAGTTCGAGCAGCTTGCCCAGGCTATCGAAGCGCTTTTCGTCTTCCGTGAGCTGGGCCTGCCGCTACGCGAACTGGCGAAGCGCCTCGACACGCACCCACTCGCCGGCCAACTGCGGGACTTTGCCCGTGAGCTGGAAAAACCTCTCTCACCAGCGCAGCGCTTTGCCGCCAGCGCTGCGCTCCTGGCAGAGCTGCGTGAAGCGCTGCCAAAATTGCCGCCCAGGCTGCGCTTGGCGGCGCTGAGGCTCAGCCTGGATGTCGAGGCCGAGGCATTTACCACAGGCCTCGGCCTGCTCGACAAGCCACCCAGAGCCAGCCGCGCCGAGCGCCTTGCCCTGCTGGGCAGTGCTACAGAAGCCATGTACGGCACGGGCCTGCTCACCCTCCGGGAGCGTCAGGCAACACAGCAGGCGCTTGGTCGGCTGTCTGTGCCGAGTCTTCCCCTGGAGCAATATCGCGCGGAACTTGGCTACCTGGCGCGGGTGCCCGCCTGGGCCGGAAGAGAACTTGGTTTCCACTTCGCCGAGGCGGTGACGAAGCTCGCCCGCATCGAACCCCTGGCGAGCCAGTTCGTACCGGACCGCCTGCGTGCAAGCCCGCTCCTGGTCTATTCGACCCTGCTGGACGGCCTTCTGCAGGAGGCCAACAGCCTGGCCGGGATCGAGCACGAGGTTTTCGGCCAGCCGGTGGGGGTCGGGCTGCGCGCCCTCAATCCGGGCCTAGCCCGGGGCGTCCTGCGCCTGGATATCTCCGACCCCCGGCCGGACGGCATCTACCTGTTGCCCGAAACGACGGCGAACCTTCCGCCCGTGGCCGGTATTCTCACTTCAGAGGCAGGCAACATCCTCTCCCATGTGCAACTCCTCGCCAGCAATTTCGGCATTCCCAACGTGGTGGTGGATGCCGGGCTGGTATCGCGTTTGCAGGCGATGGCGGGGCGGATCGTGGTCATGGCCGTGAGCCCGGGAGGCCGTGTGCTGATCTCCGAGGACGGACCTCGCTGGGAGAGTGTTTTTATCCAGGAGGGCCGGACGCCGGAGCGCATCCACCCGGATTTTGACAAACTGGATCTCGCGCGCCGCGACCCCATCCCTCTCGGGGAGTTGCGGGCTGTCGACGCCGGGCGCATCGCCGGTCCGAAGGCAGCCAGGCTGGGCGAACTGAAAAGCCACTACCCGGAGGAAGTGTCGGACGGACTGGTGATTCCCTTCGGCGCCTATCGCGCTTTTCTCGAACAGCCCATGCCGGGAACGGGCATGAGCACCTTCGCGTGGATGCGCGCGGAGTACCGCCGCATCGGCAGCCTGTCTGCCCAACAGCAGGAAGCCGAGGCCAGAAAACTGCGGGAACGCCTGCGGGCCTGGATAGTGACGGCCGAGCCAGGTGCTTCGTTCCGCACGGCACTGGGCAAAGCCATGCGTGAGCGCTTCGGTCCGGATGGCAGCTACGCCGTCTTCGTGCGCAGCGATACCAACGTGGAGGATCTGCCGGGATTCAGCGGCGCGGGGCTCAACCTCACCGTGCCCAATGTAACCGGCCTCGACCGCGTGGTGGAAGCAATCCTGCAAGTGTGGGCCTCGCCCTTTGACGAACGGGCTTTCGCCTGGCGGCAGATGCGCATGGATTTACCCGAGCACGTCTATGTTTCGGTTCTGCTGCAGCGTTCGGTAGCTGTGGACAAATCGGGGGTGATGGTGACCCTGGACCTGGAGGGTGGAAGTCCCGAGGCTTATACGGTAGCGGCGAATGAAGGCGTAGGCGGGGCCGTCTCCGGACAGGCGGCGGAGGAGCTGCTCATCACTGCCGGGACAGGAGAAGTGCGGCTGCTGGCCGAGGCCAGCGCCACCACCCGGCGCATCCTTGTCGCTGGCGGCGGCCTCGAGGGGCGGCCGGTTTCGGGCCAGCCGGTGCTGGCGCCGGCCGAAATCGAGCAGTTGAGACAACTGGGCCGGGAGCTGCCGGATCGTTTTCCGCAGCGGGACGAAACGGGGCAGATCGTCCCGGCTGACGTGGAATTCGGCTTCGTGGCGGGACGCCTCGCCCTGTTCCAGATCCGCCCATACCTGCAAAGCCGGGAGGCGCTCCGCAACCGTTTTCTTCTTGAACTGGACGCACCGCTTCGCACCCGTTCCGGGCGAGTGATCAAGCTGCGGGAGGAAATGTAATGCGCGGTCTGCTGCTGATATTCCTGCTGCTGCCCGGCCTGGCACTCCCCTACCCGCTGGACGGTGAAGCCTACACCGGCATCGCCCGGCTCGAGGGCTACCGGCTGGCGCAGGACGGCAAGGCCCGTGGCCGGGTGCAGCCGCCGGGGGGGCAACTGGCGCTGAACCAGGTGGACTTGCGCCTTGCCGGCGCCACCCTTGCCCTGCCTCAGGCCGACCCGGAATTCAGCCGCCAGGTGGCGGACCTGCTGGACGCAGAGGCCGACCGCTACGCAATAGCCGTCCTTGACCTCAGCGACCCGGCCCGGCCAGTCTACGCAGAGCACCGCGCCAACGCGCGCTTCAATCCGGGCAGCGTGGGCAAACTGGTGGTGGCCACGGCCCTGTTCCAGCTGCTTGCCGACCTCTATCCCAACGACCTCGCGGCGCGCGAACGGATTCTGCGGGAAACGCGGGTGGTGGCCGACGATTTCATTGTCTACGACAGCCACGTCGTTCCCTTCTGGAACGGCACTCAACTTTCTCACCGCCCCCTGCGCCAGGGGGACGCGGCGAGCCTGTGGACCTTTCTCGACTGGATGATGTCGGCGAGTTCCAACGCAGCCGCTTCCATGGTGATGCGCGAAGCCCTGCTGCTCGCCGGCGCGGGCCGGAATTACCCGCTCGGGGAGGCGCAAATCGACGCTTTCTTCCAGTCAAATTCGAAGGCTACGCTCTCGGCGTTGCTGGAGAAGGTGCTGCAGGACGGTATAGTGCGCAGCGGCCTGGACCCGCAGGCTCTGCGGCAGGGGGGATTTTTCACCCGCACCGGCAAGGCCAGAGTGCCCGGGGCTGGCAGCGGAGCCACGCCGCGGGAGCTGATGCACTGGCTGCTCGCGCTGGAGGAAGGACGGATTGTGGATGTCTGGTCCAGCCGGGAAATCAAGCGTCTCCTGTACATGACCCAGAGACGCATCCGCTATGCTTCCTCGCCTGCACTCAACGACGCCGCCGTGTACTTCAAGTCCGGCTCCCTGTATCGCTGCAAGCCGGAGCCGGGCTTTGTCTGCCGGAAATATCAGGGCAACGTGGAGAACCTGCTGAATTCGGTGGCCATCGTCGAACATCCGGCGGGCAAGCACCGGCTGCACTACATGGTGGTGATCAACTCGAACGTGCTGGGGAAAAACTCGGCGGTCGCACACCAGACACTGGGCACCCGCCTGCAGCGGCTAATGGAGAAGCGCCACCTTGCCGATGGGGGCGGTATCAAACACGGCTTCATCCATCCTGACAATCAGGCGGCGCAGCCACTCGCCGCCCTGGGGGTCTTCCGCCAGGGCCACTGCGATGTAGCGGCGGCCGTCGCGTTCGACAATGGCGCTGTCGGCATGCCAGTTCCGCCAGCTGCCGGATTTGCGGAAGATCTGCGAACTCGGACGTTCGGCCTCCAGACCCTTGACGAATTTGTGGTGCACGCCGGGGTCGCCGAGGATGGACTTCATCTCACCGGTCAGCCTGGGCGAAACCAGCCGCCCGGTCTCCAGCATGTAGTAGAAGCGTGCCACCTGCAGGGCCGTCGCGCCGTGCGAGAGGTTGTGCATGGGGTCGCGCAGGGTCTCTCCGCCCTTGCCGTAGGGCCGGCCGACCCACAGGCCGCCATTGCGCTCGGGGTCGTAAAGGCGGTAACGGGGAGACTGCAGCAGATTGGCCAGGTAGCGCATCCCCACCCGCTCCAGCATCTCGCTGGCGGCGCTGTTGGAGGAAACGCGAACCATCCGGGTGAGGGTGTCGCGGGTAGGCGCATCCAGCTGCATGTCGCCGGCCTCGATGCGGGAGAAGGCGCCAAGAAGAATAGCGATCTTGGGCAGGCTCGCTGCATAAACCATGTTGTCGGGGTTGAGGGAGGCGAAGCGGGGATGGGCGGGATCGGTGATGTCAGCCAGGGCCACGGACAGGCGGCGCTCGCGCACTGCGCCCCCGAGGCCGAGATCATCCAGCTTGCGTACAAGCTGGGATTGCAGCCGGTCATCGAAGGAATGTTCAAGCGCCGGGTAAGTCGGTTCGGCGTAAATGAATGTGGAAATCAGGGTCAGGGCAAAGCTGAGGATCAGTCTTGTAAGGAACAAATTTTCTGGCCTCCCGAGTACAGGTTGCTAGTATGCAGCATGAAAGCGATAAACGCCACGATGAATGGAGAATCGAATTCTCCCGGCGCCCACAAGGCAAACAGCTAGTTATGGCAGACGATCTGGAAAAAAGTTCCCATAAATCGGGGCATCCTTATGGAACGCTCCTGAGATCGCTGGTGTTCTCGCTGGATTTCTTCCTCATCATTACCGCCCTCTACCAGCTGAAACCGGCCAGCCGCTCCCTGCTCATCGAGGCCCTCGGCGCCGACTCTCTGCCCTATGTCTGGATCGGTTCTGCAGTCGCTTTGCTGGCCACCATTGCAGTGTACCGGAAGATCCTCGAGCGCTTTGGGCGAGTGCGAGTCGTGTTGCTGAGTTGCCTGCTTTTCACCTGCACCCTTGTCGGCTTCAGGGTACTGGCCGCCACTCATGCACCCTGGGTGGCGGTCGCCTTCTACATCTTCGTGGATATTTTCGGCGTCGTGCTGGCGGAGCAGTTCTGGAGCCTCGCCAACGGCAGCTACCATACAGCAGAAGGCCGGCGCTGGTACGGCTTTGTTGGCACCGGCGGGCTGCTGGGCGGCGTCTTCGGCAGCATCCTGGCAGCGCTGCTGATCAGCTACACCCCCTTGCAGACTCCCGACCTCATGCTGGTGGCAGCCGCTTTCGTCGGCCTCATCTTCGGCCTGACCTGGAGCATGGAGCGATGGGGACTGCTGTACCGGGCCGAGCAAAACACACCGCCCCCAGCGCTGGCCCCGAAGGCGGGCAGCTGGCGCTTCATCGCCGGAAACCGCTATCTGGTGCTCATCGCTGTCGCCCTGCTCCTGGCCCAGGGCATTTCCCCCCTGGTCGAATACCAGTTCCTGCACATCATCGAGATCACCTACCCGGAACGGGAGGCCCGCACTGCTGCCCTTTCTGTCTTCTTCAGCGTCATGGGCGGCGTATCCATCGCCGTGAACCTGGTACTCACCCCCCTGATCCTCAACACCCTGGGTGTGCTCGCCGGACTGCTGGTGCAGCCCGTGGTTCTGGCCCTGTCAACCGGCGGCTTCATGCTTCACCCGACCCTCATACCGGCTGCCATCATGAAAATCAGCGACCGCGGCCTGTCCTATTCCATCAACCGCGCAGCCAGGGAGCTGCTCTACATCCCGGTCGAGCCCCTGCTCATGTATCAGGCCAAGGCCTGGATAGATATGTTCGGCTACCGCCTGTTCAAGGCCCTGGGATCCCTGATCATTATTGCCCTCTCCCACTGGTCACTGGCTGGCGAGGGGGTGGCAGGACTGGGCTGGGTGACCCTGGGTGGCTGCATCATCTGGGGCCTGGTACTGGTGACACTACACAGGGAATACCTGATTCTGACCCGCCCGGGAGCTCCAGTACACTGATAGCTCAGGCTGACGACATATCTCGCCGCCGGGCAAAAAATATGTCGTCAGCTCAATAAATCACGCCCAACATCGGCTCCCTGTCCTTGGGTACAATTCGCCTTTCAGAGTTCGGCATTCACAGGAAAAAACATGGAGCTGGCAGCAGAAATCGCAAGGAACGTCGAAACCGCTCTGGCAGAGGACATCGGCGCAGGCGACCTGACTGCCGGGCTCATCCCCGCAGATGCGATTGCCCGGGCCACGGTGATCTGCCGCGAGGCTGCCGTGCTGTGCGGCACGCCCTGGTTCGAGGCATGCTTTCGCCGGCTCGATACGCACGTCACCATCGAATGGCTGGTGCAGGAAGGCGACCCGCTCGCACCCAGCCAGACTCTGTGTCACATCACGGGCAACGCCCGCGCCCTGCTTTCCGCCGAGCGTCCGGCGCTGAATTTCCTCCAGACCCTCTCAGCCACCGCCACT
Organism: Gammaproteobacteria bacterium; assembly: GCA_018824405.1. GTDB lineage: Bacteria > Pseudomonadota > Gammaproteobacteria > Burkholderiales > Sulfuricellaceae > Sulfurimicrobium. The sequence continues at coordinate 49,207 of JAHJGO010000024.1, read as the reverse complement.
GCCACGCACCGCTACGTGGATGCCGTCAGGGGCACCGGCGCGGTGATCATGGACACGCGCAAGACCCTGCCCGGCCTGAGGCTGGCGCAAAAGTATGCGGTCAGGACCGGCGGCGGGGAAAATCAGCGCACTGGTTTATTCGACGGCATCCTGATCAAGGAAAACCATATCCTTGCCGCAGGCGGCATCGCCGCCGTGCTGGCGCAAGCCCACCGCGCCGCGCCGCCTGGCGTCTCGGTGCAGATCGAGGTGGAGAATCCGGACGAACTCGAACAGGCGCTATCGGCTGGCGCCAAGCTCATCCTGCTCGACAATTTCAGTCTTGCCGACATGCGGCAGGCGGTCATTTCCACTGCCGGACGGGCTGCACTGGAGGCCTCCGGCGGGATCAACATGGAGAGCGTGCGCGCCATTGCGGAAACCGGTGTGGATCGCATCTCCATCGGCAGCCTGACCAAGGACATCAAGGCCGTCGACCTGTCCATGCGCATCGTTCTTTGAAATGACCTCTTCCTGGATGATTGTCGCTGGCATCCTGTTCAGCGTCATGGGGGTGTTCGTCAAACTCGGGGCAGAGTATTTTTCCAGCGCCGAACTGGTGTTCTACCGTTCCCTGTTCGGGCTGCTGGTGATCTACCTCATCATCAGGCTCCAGGGCCTGAGCCTCGCCACACCCAACCTGAAAATGCATTTCTGGCGCGGCTTCTCGGGCTTTGTGGCGCTGATGCTGTTCTTTTACGCCCTCAGCGTGCTTCCGCTGGCAACGGCGATCACCCTGAACTACACCTCGCCGCTGTTCCTGGCCATGTTCACCACGGTCATGCTCAGGGAAGGTCCGCGCCCGCTGCTGATTTTCACCATCATCCTGGGCTTCGCAGGCGTGGTCTTTCTGCTGCGCCCCACCCTGCATGCCGAGCAGCTCAACGCCGGGCTGCTCGGCCTCCTGTCCGGATTCTTCGCCGGCATCGCCTATCTCAACGTCAAACAACTGGGTGCAATGGGCGAGCCGGAATGGCGCGTGGTGTTCTACTTCACCCTGTTCTGCACGCTGGGCGGCGGCATCTGGATGCTGTTCCACAGCTTTCACGCCATCACCCTGCAACACTTCGCCATCCTGCTGGCCATCGGCACCACCGCCACCCTGGCGCAACTTGCCATGACCCGCGCCTACCGCACCGGCAACACGCTGGTAGTCGGCAGCCTGGCCTACAGCACGGTGATCTTCGCCAGCCTGTGGGGCGTGCTGCTGTGGCAGGAAATTCTCTCGCCCGGCAGCTGGCTGGCCATCGGCCTGATCGTCCTGAGCGGCGTGATCAGCCTGAGAGCCAGTCCGCGCCTGCCGACGCTTTGAGCGATCAACGGCGACTCTCCGTAAGCACCTGAAACCAAAGAAATTGTCTATGATTTTTTGTATCGCATCAACATCCATTGCTAGCCGTAACGTTACGCTATACAATCTCCTCCATGATCAAGACACTTCTGCATAGAGGGCTGCAAGCTTTTTACGAATCCGGCAGCAAGGCAGGAATACAACCGCATCATGCGCAACGACTGGGACGACAACTGACCCGGCTTGATCTTGCCTGCGTATTCCACTGAAACTGGACACTCAGTCCACGGCAAACTGGACAGTCGGAGCGTAGCGATGCGGGGTTTGTTTTTACTCCTGATTTGCGGGTTTAGTCAAACCTCTTTTGCTCTTTCTGATCGACTCGCCGGACAGATCCAGTTTATGTGCGTTATGCACGAGCCGATCCAGAATGGCATCAGCCAGAATGGGGTCGCCGATTGAATCATGCCAATCATCCACCTTCAGCTGACTGGTAATGATGGTCGAGCGCTGGTTATAACGATCATCCAGTATTTCCAGCAAATCACGCCGAGCGGAATCCGTCAGCATCGCCACGCCCCAATCGTCCAGCAGCAGAACATCGACCTTGGCGAGCTGCGTGATGAATTTCACGTAACGCCCATCGCCATGCGCAATCGCCAACTCCTCGAACAGGCGCGGTACGCGCACGTACAGAGACGAATAGCCCAGCCGACACGCCTGATTGGTCAACGCACAGGCCAGCCAGGTTTTACCCAGCCCGGTCAGCCCCGTGATCAACACGTTCTGGTGCTCTTTGATCCATGATCCTGTCAGCAGCCGGTTGAACAAGGTTCGATCCAGGCCGCGCGCCACGCGGTAATCGACATCTTCCGGCACTGCCGCATGTTTCAGCTTGGCGCGGCGTAATCGTGCTGAGGTCTGCATGGATGCGCGTTCGCTGGCCTCGCGTTCGACCAACAGACCGAGCCGCTCCTCGAACGACATTCGGTCAAGTTCGGGCAATCGCTGCTGCTCGTTCAACGCCTGCGCCATGCCGAACAGGCGCAGTTGGTTGAGTTGCTGGTAGGTGGGGTGGTTTAACATGCGGCTTCTCCTTTGGTTAGTGGTAATACTCGGGGCCGCGCACCGTGCTGTGCGTGAGCGGCAGAGTGGTTTGCGCGGGTTCGGTCCGGATCTGTTTATCCAGCCCATTCTTGAGGATGGAGCTGACACTCCGGTAGTTGGCCGCATTCAGTGCCAGAGCGCGGGAACAAGCTGCTTCCAGTCTCGGATTGCCGTAATCGCGCCCCATGCGCAACACGCCCAGACAGGCGCGGTAACTTTGTTGCGGGTGTTTGCGCTGCCCCAGCATGCTTTCCACGGTGGCGTACGTGTTCGGCCCCACCTTCTGCGCCCAGTCGAGCAGACGTTTGGCATTCCAGCCCGCAACCTGCTGATGCGCCGGTGTCATGTGGGCATCGATGGTGGTGTGCCGCCCTTTGAGCAAACTTCTGGCATGGGCGGCGATGCGGCTGCCGCGATGGAATATCTCTACCGTCGTTGCCGTGAAGCGCACATCCACTTCCTGACGAGCGAACCTGAACGGCGCCGAGTAATAATGGCCTGTGATCTCGACATGGTAGTCGATGCCGACACGGGCGATCTTCCATTCGGCAAACTGATAGCGATCCACTGGCAGAGCCTTGAGCGCCGGGCGGTCGAGCTCGACGAACGCGCTATGGCGGCATCCGGGCAGCTTCTTGAACGGGCGCTGATTCAAGTCGACCAGCAATGCCGATATGGCGCGGTTGGCTTCTTCCAGGCTGAAGAAGCGCTGATTGCGCAGCCGTGCCAATATCCAGCGTTCGACTACCAGCACACCATTCTCCACCTTGGCCTTGTCGCGTGGCCGGCGAGCGCGTGCCGGTAGAACGGTCACGCTATAATGCGCGGCCAAGTCGCGGTAAGTCGGGTTCAATTCCGGATCGTAATAGGAGGGATGCTTGACGCCTGACTTGAGGTTGTCTGGCACAAGGATTTCCGTCACGCCCCCAATAAACTCGAAGGCGCGCACATGGGAGCCGACCCAATCGGACAGTTGCTGTGTCCAGGTGGCTTCCGCGTAGGTGTAGTTGGATGCACCGAGTACGGCAACAAAGAGTTGCGCATGACGGATTTCACCCGTCAGCCCGTCAATGACCGGCAAGGTCTGCCCGGCATAATCAACGAACAGCTTTTCGCCAGGCGTGTGCGTTTGCCGCATGATGACCGACAGCTTGCCTACCCATTGCCGGTAGCGTTCGCAGAACCAGCTATATTGGTAGCCGTCTGGATGCGCTGCTTTGTATTCCTGCCACAGCAACTCCAGCGTAACGCTCTTCTTGCGCATTTCGCGGTGTGCCCAGATCCAGTCCGGTTCGGATCGAACAATGTCAGAAGGCACAATCGGCGGGAACAGTCGCCGTTCGAGGGCCAGATCATCCATGCTCTCGGGCAGCGGATAGCTCAGGCCAGCCGCCTTGGCGCGGCGAAGATAATCGCAAACCGTGGTCGGCGACGCGCCGATAGCGCGGGAAATTTCCCGGTTGGAGCGACCGCATTCAAAATGCAGTCGAAGTGTTTCTGTAATCTTGCGCATGGATAACCTGTTGTTGGCCATGTGGCTCCTCGGTAAAAATCTCCGAGGTTGCCACGGTTATCCCGCGTACCGCTATGACTCTATTTTACTGTCCAGTTTGCCGTGGAATCAGTGTCCAGTTTGCTCTGGAATGGCTGTCCAGTTTGCCGTGGAATGCGTGTCCAGTTTGAACCGGAATTCGCAATCTTGCCAGAGCTGCGACCGACATGAATGTTCCAGGATGGAAGCTACACCTTCTGACTGGGGACCTTGCCGGACACTACTCGTTGACGGTGAGCGGGAATTGGCGCCTGACCTTCAAATTCGAAGATGAAGACGTCATCCTGGTTGACTATCAGGATTACCACTAGGAGGTATTGAACATGACCAGAATACACAACCCGCCACACCCTGGAGAAACACTACGCGAAGATATCCTGCCAGCTCTGGGGTTGACCGTGACCGAGGCCGCCTCTCAGCTTGGCGTTACCCGTGCCACTTTGTCGCGTGTGCTTAATGCCCGTGCTGCCATATCCCCGGAAATGGCATTGCGCCTGGAGGGCTGGCTGGGAGTTGAGAATGGTGGCCGCGCCGATCTGTGGATCGCGCAACAGGCTGCGTATGACCTGTGGCAGGCACGAAAAGCTGGGGCACCCAAGGTACAAATCGCCCCCATCGATCGATTAGCTGCCTAGCAATTGCAATTGAGGCAGGCATGGCAACATTCTTAATGGATAAAACAAGTTTAACATCAATGGCAATCTTAACTTGCCACCACCATGAGACTTCAGCATGTTTACCCAAAATACTGCTTCCTTCATTGTCATCGCCTTTTCGGTGCAATAAAGGTCAATCCAAGGTGTAAAGGGGAATCTGTTTGAGGTGCAATAGGGGACAGACCACGGTTTATAGGGGAGATCTGTTTGATGAATATTAGAAACCGTGGTCTGTCCCCTTATTTTGTCGCTAGAAACCGTGGTCTATCCCCTAATTTTCGTCCCTAATTTTCTAATTTTGTCGATCAGCCCCGAACGCCAGGTGCAAAAGATTGGGGGCTTTTGTGGCTTATTTCTCGTGCACCTGATTATGTGAGTGTGCTCACGCAATTACGTGAGCGCGGCATAACTGTTCACCTCGATGCGAGTCAGCCCTTGGCAGGGCGTCCTTCGCGACGCTGCTCCCCGCGATTCATCATCCGTTCGCGCTGCGCTTCGAACTGCTTGCGCTGCTCGGGCGTGAGGATCTGCATCATTTCATGATGCTGGCGAGCACGAATCTGCCCCATTTCAGCCATCGCCTGAGCGCCCTTCTCGGTAAACGACCTGACCTGGGCCTCATCGTATTCGCCTTTCGATTGCATCTCGTGAAGCTGCGCGCGGCTGTCGCGCATCGTCTTGAACTTTTCACCCATGAGGTCGGCGTCCTGCTTGCGCAACTGGGTGATCTTGGATTCCTGTTCTGGTGTCAGCTTGAGGCGTTTCATCATCGGCGGCAGGCCATCGCGGTCGCCGAAGAAGCCGCGCTTGCCCTGCATGGCCTGCGGCGCGTTGCAGCCGTCCATCCCGTCCATCATCGGACGCGCCTGGGCAAACAGGGGAACAGCCAGGGCAATGCTGCTGGCGGCAAGGAAAGCAGTGAGTGTGTGATTGCGTGTTTTCATGATTGACTCCTTAGTTTAACTTGGGCGGACCCAGCCGAAGCATCGGGTGCCTCGTCTGTTGCATACAGTCTCGCTCAACTAAGCGTAAAGAGCGGTTAATGGCATGTAAAAGCATGTTAAACATTTGCACCGGGAGAGGAACGCGGGAAATTTTAGACCGGCAGGATGATTTCGACGTTCAACCCGCCCTCAGCGATGTTCGACGCACGCATGGTTCCGCCATGCGCCTCAACGACACGCCGTGCAATCGCCAGCCCAAGGCCATGGCCATGATTATCAATATTTTTTATTCCGTTGCCGCGAAAAAAAGGCTCGAAGATCGCATTCAGTTCGCTCTCGGGAACGCCGGAGCCCTGATCGCGGATGGCAAGCCGCACACTGTTTGCATCCAGACGGATTTCCAGCATCACTTTGCCGCCAGCCGGAGTATGCCTCAGCGCATTGCGCACCACATTCTCTATCGCGCGATGCAGCAATTCAGCATCGCCCTTGACGAGCGCTTCGCTGCACTCGGTAAATTCCACAGTGCGTCCACTCGCTTCTGCCTCGAAGCGGGCGTCTGCCACGATGTCGGAAACAAGTTCCTCCACATTGATCTCTTCTTCCATTGTCCCCATCACACCTGCTTCCAGGCGGGAGAGTGTCAGCAGTTCCCCCACCAGCTTGTCCATGCGCACGCTCTCGCGCTCGATGCGCGCCAGGGAGGACTCCAGCTTTTCCGGCTGCTGACGCGCCAGGCCAATTGCCGCCTGCAGTCTGGCCAGGGGGGAGCACAACTCATGCGAAACGTCGTGCAGCAAGCGCCGCTGGCCATCGATCAGGTCATTCAGGTGGCTGGCCATGCGATCGAAATTGTGGCCGAGATCGGCCAGTTCGTCGCGGCGCTGGCCCATGACGGGACCGAGACGAACTTCCAGATTGCCGCCGACCATGGCCTCAAATGCCGAGCGCAAACTGCGGATCGGCTTCGAGAAATACCAGGCCAGTAGTGCGGCAAAAATCAGGCTGGCGAGCAGGGTCGCCACCAGCGGAACAGCAGGGAACAGAGGCTTGCCGCGAATGTGTGGCCGGCCCTCGAAGCGATGTTCCGGAAAGAGCGAAAACAGGACATAGACATGCCCATCGGAACCCGGCACTTTGCGCACCGCAGGCGCGGCGGGATCCGCGTCCAGCATCCGTCGCACGCGTTCCAGCGTGGCCTGCGCATAGTCACGCCCGAGGAGTTCCCGGTTTTGCTCATCAACGGCATAAACCGGCGCGTGTACCTGCTTGCCCAGAAAACTGCGCAAGGCGTCGACGCCACCGTATTGCAGCGTGACGGTGGCGGATTCCACCAGCAAGCTGGCGGGTGGGCTCTGGTTTACGCCTTCCAGTATTTTGTCCTGTGCGCGGCGCTCCAGCCAGAATGTTGTACCGGTCGCCAGGATGGCCGACAACTGCGCCAGCCAGATAAAAAAGAAGAATTTCCAGAATAGCCTGCCCATATCATTCTCTTATTAGCTGGTAGCCCTGACGGTACACGGTCTGAATGCAGGAGCGTCCATCTGCCAGCAGGCCAAGCTTGTGGCGGATGCTGCTCAGGTGCACGTCGATGCTGCGGTCGAAACGGGCCAGCGGACGGCCCAAGCCCTGTTCGGAGAGAATGTTCTTGCTGACTGGCCGGCCAGCCTCGCGGGCCAGCACTTCCAGCAGGTTGAATTCCGTGCTGGTCAGGTCCACAGGCTTCCCGGACCATTCCACGCGGCGCTGCCCCGGCCATATACTCAAGGCCCCGACCGTCAAAACGGTGGGTTCGTTTTCACCCTGAGCGCCCTGCGTGCGGCGCAGAATGGCGCGTATGCGGGCCGTCAGCTCCCGTGGCGTGCAGGGCTTGGGCACGTAATCATCGGCGCCAAGTTCGAGCCCGACGATGCGATCCGTATCGTCTCCCCTGGCGGTAAGCATGATCACCGGCATGGCGCCTTTCAGGCGGATGCGCCGCAGCGCTTCCACGCCGCCCAGGCGCGGCATCATCACGTCCAGCACCGCAATCGCGTACTGGCCGGACAAGGCTTCAGACACGCCCGCCTCGCCGTCATGGACAGTCGTCACATCGAACCCTTCCTGCGCCAGGTACTCCTTGAGCATTTCGACCAGTTCGACATCGTCATCCACCAGCAGAACCTTTGACATTGCAATACATACCGCCATTGAACAGAATGGGGACGATGATAGCGAAGCGCTGCCGCCAGGGACAGTCCCGGCACCTGGATTTACATTAATTTACCCCCTGCGGCAATAATTGCCGCAGGGCATGCCTGCCCCGAAAAATCACACAATTCAGGCATCTTCCAGCGGGTGCTCCGACAAATTCCCTGGGGAAATCCGGCAGGTCTTAACATAACTTTACTTCTCTTAACACAAATCACCGCCAAGTCTGGGCTAATCTGGCCGATATATTGCATGGAAGCGTTGCACGGTGACCACTCCCGGCACCCCACGCAATTTTTACAACCGGCAAAAGATAAGGAGTGAATTATGGTAAGCAGCATAGGCAGCAGCTCGGTTGCATCAATGATGCAACGCCCCGATCCGTCACAAATGGCCAGCAAGATGTTTTCGCAACTGGACACCAAGAACCAGGGCTATATCGAAAAAAGCGACCTGCAATCCGCTTTCGACCAGATTTCCGGTTCCGGCAAATCGGCCAATGTCGACGAGGTCTTCAGTAAACTCGACGGCGATGGCGACGGCAAAATCACCGAACAGGAAATGTCCGACAGCCTGACCAAGCTGGCGGAGCAACTCGACAGCCAGTTCAACAGCATGCGCACGAGCGGAAAAGGTGGCATGGGTGGCATGGGTGGCATGGGTGGCATGGGTGGCATGGGTGGCATGGGCGGCATGGGCGGCATGGGCGGCATGGGCGGCAAAGGTGACATGGGTGACCTCACCAAGGACCAGCTCACCAGCATATCGAATGAAAGTGGCTCAAGCAGTAGCGCCCTGACCAATCTGATAAACAATTTCGACAGTGCAGACACCAATGGTGATGGAAAAGTCAGCGCACAGGAAGCCATGGCCTACAACCAGTCCACCCAGGCAGGTGGTGCATCCGGCAGCGCAAGCAGCGAGGAACAGGTGATGATGAACATCATGCAGTTGGTGAAAGCCTATGGCGACACCAGCCTGGTTTCAAGCGTGAGTTCTTCGACAGGAACCCTGTCCGTTTCGGCATAAAACCACTTTTCTCCAGCAAAGGCCGGTCATGACCGGCCTTTTTTTTGGCCTGAAAACCATGAAGTGATAACCGCCTCATCAACGCGGTTGATTTCCGAAATTCGGTAGACTAGACTGTCCAGTCCACATTCCGCCTTCACAAGGAAAGCCATGTCCCCTGCCGAGGACACCGTCGCCAGCGAAACCCGCACCCGCCTGATCCATGCAGCCAGGGAAGCCTTCATGGAAGAAGGCTACCGGGCCAGCGTAGACGGCATCGCCGCACGCGCTGGCGTAGCCAAGCAAACGCTGTACAACCATTTCCCGGGCAAGGACGAACTGTTCAGCGAGTCTGCCGGCCTGATTTCAGGTGCCATCGTGGTTTCGCTGGACGGCCAGACTGACGACGTGCGCACTACCCTTATCCGCTTTGGCACGACCTTCCGCCAGAAAGTGCATGGCACCGAGGGGCTGGCCATGTTCCGCACCCTCATGGCCGAGGCGGCACGCTTCCCTTCCCTGGCCCAGGCCTATTTCGCCAAGGGTCCGGAACTGACCGCCGCCCGGCTGGCGGATTTTCTTGGCCGTGCCATGGCAGCCGGCCACCTGCGCCAGGACGACCCGCGCTTTGCCGCCGAGATGCTGCTGGGCATGCTCAACAACATCGACCATTTTCGCCGCATCAGCGGCAATGCCGAGTTGCCGGAAGCCGGGGAAAAAACCCGGATCGGGCAGATTATCGACTGCTTCCTGCGCGCCTACGACTAACGGTCATGACAAATTACCACCCAGGATCATGAAACAAGTGAAATGTGAAACCGCTTGGGCTAAGCCCTTGCTGTGAAGTGTGAAATGTAAAAGCAGGCTCAGTAGATGGTTTTACATTCACACTTCACGAACAAAGCGTAGCGAGTGGTTTCACGCTTCACAAAACTGTTTCACGTTAAATTACTGAACAAGGAATCGAACATGAACCGCAATTTCCCGTTGGTACTTCTGCTGATCGCCGCACTTGCGGGTTGCGGTAAAGGAGGTGACCAGAAACCCGCTTCCGGCCCCGGACCGGGTGGTGCCATGCCGCCGCCGGAAGTCGATGTCATCACCGTCACGCCCGCTTCGGCCACTCTCACCAAGGAGCTGCCGGGACGGCTGCAGGCTTTCCGCACCGCACAGGTACGAGCCCAGGTGGACGGCATTCTGGAAAAACGCCTGTTCACCGAGGGTTCCGATGTCAAGGCAGGCGCCACCCTGTTTCGCATCGACCCGCGCAACTATCAGGCCTCCTTCGATGCGGCAAAGGCGGACCTGGATGTCGCGCGCCTGACGCTGGAGCGCTACCGCCCCCTGCTCGCCATCAAGGCAGTAAGCCAGCAGGAAGTCGATCTGGCCGAGGCGAAAGTAAAGCAGGCCGAAGTGGCGCTGACCCGCGCCCGCATTGACCAGGAAAACGCCAGCGTGCCGGCAGCCATTTCCGGCCGCATCGGCCGCGCCCTGGTAACGGAAGGCACGCTGGTAAGCAGGGATGCCGCAACCCATCTGGCCACCATCGAGCAGATCGACCCGATCTACGCCAATTTCACCCAGCCCGGCAGCGATCTGTTGCGCCTCAGGCAGGCCGTGAAGGCGGGCAGGCTCAAGGCGGTTGAGCAGGCCATAGTGGAGATGGTGCTGGAAGACGGCAGCATCTACCCGCAGCCGGGCAAGCTGATGTTCTCTGACCTTGCCGTCGACCCGGCGACCGGCAGCGTCTCGCTGCGCGCCGTGTTCCCCAACCCGCGGCACGAGCTGCTGCCCGGCGCCTTTATCCGCATCCGCTTCCCGGAAGCCCTGCTCGACCAGGCCATCCGGGTGCCCCAGCGCGCCGTGCAGCCGACCGCTCAGGGACAGATCGTGATGATTGTGGACAGCGAAGGCAAGGCTGCACCCAGACCGGTGAAAACCGGCGGCATGAGCGGCAGCGACTTCGTCATCGTCGAAGGCCTGAAAGGCGGCGAGCAGGTAATCGTCAACGGCCTGCAGAAGGCGCGGCCCGGCACGCCGGTCAAGCCGGTGCCGTGGAATCCGGCCGATCATGGCGAGAAGAGCCGCTCTGAATGAAGAACATCGCTTCTCGCCGTGTCCGGCCCCTCTCTCCCAGCTCTCTCCCAGAGGGAGAGAGGGACGACGTATCGCTACGCGATGCTCAAGTAATTGCTTCCCCTGCCGCGCAGCCGCCGGCTGGTGAAAAGAAACAGGGGTAAACCATGTTCGCAAAATTCTTCATCGACCGTCCGGTCTTCGCCTGGGTGATCGCGCTGGTGATCATGCTCGCCGGCGGCCTCGCACTCAGGGCTCTGCCGCTATCCCAGTACCCGGCTGTCGCGCCCCCTGCCATCGCCTTCAACATCGTCTATCCGGGCGCCTCCGCCAAGGTGGTCGAGGAGACGGTCACCGCCCTGATCGAACAGGAAATGAACGGCATCGAGCACCTGCTCTACATGGAGTCGGCATCGGAACTGGGCACGGGCACGGTGACCCTGACCTTCGAGCCCGGCACCAACATCGACATCGCCTCGGTGGAAGCGCAAAACCGCTACAAACGCATCGAAGCCCGCCTGCCCGACGACGTGCGCCGGGTGGGTGTGACGGTGACCAAGCCGTCGCGCAATTATGTGATGTTCGTCGCCCTGCATTCGCCTGACAACAGTCTGAAAGCGGTCGACCTCGGCAGCTTCGCCGCGGCCAGCGTGCTCGACCCGCTGCGGCGCGTCAAGGGCGTGGGCGAGGCGCTTCTGTTCGGCACCGAGTATTCGATGCGCCTCTGGCTCCAGCCGGAAAAACTTCATGCCTACAACCTCTCGCCCGGCGACATCACCCGCGCCGTGCGCGCCCAGAACGTGGAACTGGCCACCGGCGAACTGGGTCAGGCGCCGGCAGCGGCAGGCCAGCAGATTAACGCGGTAATCGTCACGCGCAGCCGCCTGTCGACACCGGAAGAGTTCGGCAACATCCTGATCCGCACCCAGCCGGACGGCTCCGCTGTGCGGGTGAAGGACGTCGCCCGGGTCGAACTCGGCTCGCAGGACTACAACATCTTCGCCCGCCTCAACGGCCAGCCCACCGCGGCCATCGCCATTCGCGTGGCGCCCAACGGCAACGCGCTGGACGTGGTCAAGGCGGTGCGCGCCAAAATGGCCGAGATGGAGCCCTACTTTCCCAAAGGCGTGAGCTGGGACGTGCCTTACGACACTTCCCGCTTCGTCGACATTTCCATCCAGGAAGTGCTGATCACCCTGGCGGAAGCGGTGGTGCTGGTATTCCTGGTCATGTTCCTGTTCCTGGAAAATTTCCGCGCCACGCTGATTCCCACCATCGTCGTGCCCGTCGCCCTGACCGGCGCCATGGCCGGTCTGTATGTCTTCGGCTACTCGATCAACGTGCTTACCCTGTTCGCCATGGTGCTGGCGATCGGCATCGTGGTGGACGACGCCATCGTGGTGGTGGAGGCGGTGGAGCGCATCATGCGCTCGGAAGGCCTGGCTCCGCGGGAAGCGGCGCGCAAGGCGATGGACCAGATTTTCAACGCCATCATCGGCATCACCCTGGTGCTGTCCGCGGTGTTCGCGCCGATGATCTTCTTCGGCGGCTCGGTCGGCGTGATCTACCGCCAGTTTGCCGTCACCCTGGTCCTCACCATGATGTTCTCTGCCCTCATGGCGCTGACGCTGACGCCGGCCCTGTGCGCCACGCTGCTCAAGCACGAAACGGGAGACACGCGGCCCACCCGCGGCTTCTTCGGCTGGTTCAACCGCTTCTTCGAGCGCACCACGCTGGGCTATCAGGCCTGGGTCGCGCGCGCGATCAAGAAAACCGGTCGCTATCTGGTGCTGTACGCCGCCATCATCGGCGCCACCGGCTGGCTGTTCATGCACCTGCCCGGCAGCTTCCTGCCCGACGAGGACCAGGGCTATTTCATCAACATGGTGCAACTGCCGCCGGGCGCCTCGCAGGAGCGCACCATCGAAGTGCTCAAGCAGGTCGAGCAGTATTACCTCAAGCAGCCGGAAGTCGCCAAGGTCATCGGCGTGGTCGGCTTCTCGTTCTTCGGTCGCGGCCAGAACGCCGCCCTCGCCTTCGTGCGGCTGAAGGAATGGGACGAGCGCAAGGGGCCGGAACATTCCTCCACGGCCATGGTGCAGCGCGCCAACATGGCGCTGTTCCAGATCAAGCAGGCGATGATTTTCGCGGTCAACCCGCCGCCCATTCCGGAACTCGCCTCCACCGGCGGCTTCGACTTCCGCCTGCAGGACCGTGGCGGCATCGGCCGGGATAAACTGCTGGAAGCGCGCAACATGGCGCTGGGAATGGCCGGGCAGAACCCGAATCTGGCCGGCGTACGACCGGAAGGCCAGGAAGCCGGACCGCAACTTCTACTTGATGTCGACCGCCGCAAGGCCGAAACCCTCGGCGTTTCCATTGCCGACCTCAACGAAACCCTGCAGTCCACCATGGGTGTCGCCTACATCAACGACTTCGAACGCCGGGGCCGGATCCTTCGGGTGCAGATGCAGGCCGAAGCGGATTTGCGCACCACGCCGGAGATGCTCCTGCGCCTGTCGGTCCGGAACAAGGCTGGCGGCATGGTGCCGCTGGCCGAACTGGTCACGCCGCGCTGGATTGTCGGCTCGCCCAAGCTCGATCGCTTCAACGGCGTGCCCGCCATGAAGATCGCCGGCATGCCGGCGCCCGGCCACAGCACCGGCGAAGCGATGCAGACCATGGAAGGCATCGCCAAGGAACTGCCGGCGGGGTTCGGCTTCGAGTGGGCCGGCACCTCATTCGAGGAAAAGCTTTCCGGCAGCCAGGCGCCCTTCCTGTTCGCGTTGTCGCTGCTGGTGGTTTTCCTCGCCTTGGCCGCGCTGTATGAAAGCTGGTCGATTCCCTTTGCCGTCCTTCTGGCGGTGCCGCTGGGCATCTTCGGCGCGACCCTGGCAGTGACCTTGCGCGAATTGCCCAACGACGTCTATTTCAAGGTCGGCCTCATTGCCATCATCGGGCTTTCCAGCAAGAACGCCATCCTGATCATCGAATTTGCGCGCGACCTGCAGGAGAAAGGCATGAGCCTGACCGATGCCACGCTGGAGGCCTGCCGCCTGCGTTTCAGGCCGATCCTGATGACCTCCTTTGCCTTCATTCTGGGCGTGATGCCGCTGGTGGTTTCAACCGGCGCCGGTGCCAACAGCCGCCACGCCATCGGCACCGGCGTGGTCGGCGGCATGATTGCGGCGACTTTCCTGGCCATCTTCCTGGTCCCGGTATTTTTTGTCGTGGTACGGAAAATCTTCCCCGGCCATCCCCGCCGCCACGAGGAGAACGATCATGCGTAAGTTATTGCTTATTGGCCTGGGCGCGGCGCTGGCCGGCTGTTCGCTGATGCCGGAGTACCAGCGCCCCGATCTCCCGGTCGCCGCGCAATGGCCGCAAACGGCTCAGCCGGATGGCGCGCGCAAGGCAAGCGCCACGGCATGGCGCGCCTATTTTTCCGATCAAAAGCTGCAAGCCCTGATCGCCGCCGCGCTCGAACACAACCGCGACATGAAAATCGCCGCCGCGCGCGTCGAGGAAGCCCGCGCGCTCTACGGCATCACCCGCGCCGACCGCCTGCCCGGCATCGATGCCATCGCCAGCGAACAGGCCGCGCGCACGCCAGGCGACCTTTCGTACACCGGGAAAACCGCGATCAGCCACCGTTACGACGCCGGCCTTTCCCTGCTGTCATTCGAGCTGGATTTCTGGGGCCGGGTGAAAAGCCTCAACGAAGCGGCACTGGCCAGTTTCCTGGCCAGCGAAGAAGCACAGCGCGCCCTGCACCTGTCGCTGGTTTCCGAGGTCGCCAATGCCTATTTCTCCCTGCTGGAACTGGACGAACGCACCCTGCTTGCGCGTGAAACCGTGAAAAGCCGCGAGGAAACCCGCACCATGATCGACCGCCGGCGCGAAGTCGGCCTGGCCGGCGATCTCGACTTCCTGCAGGCGGACGGCGCACTGGAAGGGGTGCGCGCGGAACTTGCCGGCCTGCAGCGCCAGCAGGCTGCTGCCGCCAATGCGCTGACGCTGCTCGTCGGCCAGCAGTCGTCCAGCCTGCCTGTGGGCCGCACGCTCACGGACCAGGGCATCGTGGCCGACCTGGCCGCTGACCTGCCGGCTGAAGTCCTGCTCCAGCGCCCCGACGTGCTGGCCGCGGAAAAGCGGCTGATTGCCGCCAATGCCAGCATCGGCGCCGCACGCGCCGCCTTCCTGCCGCGCATCAGCCTGACCGCCGGGCTGGGAACGGCAAGCAGCGCGCTTTCCGGCCTGTTCGGCAGCGGCAGCGAAAGCTGGACTTTCCAGCCGGCACTGCGCCTGCCGCTGTTCGATGCAGGCCGCAGCGCAGCCGGCGTGGATCTCGCCGAGGCGCGCAAGGTCATCGCCGTGGCCGAATACGAGAAAACCATCCAGCAGGCCTTCCGTGAAGTAGCCGACCTCCTCGCCGCCCGAACCCATCTGGCCGAGCAACTGCGCGCGCAAGAGGCTGCGGAAAAAGCCCAGAACGAGCGCCTGCGCCTGGCCGAAGCCCGTTACAAGGCAGGCATCACCAGCCACCTCGAAGTGCTGGATGCCCAGCGCGAATCCTTTGCTGCCCAGCAGACCACGGTGCAGACCCGGCGCGCTGTGCTTGCCGCATCTGCGCAGCTCTACAAGGCGCTGGGGGGGCGGGGGTTAACGCCGGGCATTGCGATTGAACGTTGATGAGAGAAGGAACTCGAACACTGGAACAAGCTTTACCCCGAATAATCCATTAGGCGCAGGTCGGGCTTCAGCCCGATGTGTCGGGTTGAAGCCCGACCTACAACCAATTGATTTTGTTAGTGCTGTGCCGGTCCATGAACAATCCGGCTTTACTTATTTTTACAAGGCGTTGACTCCGATTTACGGAGGCTTCTGTCAAACTTTCATGCAGTACACGGGTAAACAAGCTTAAGCACAGCCATGAAAACACTTACAGACTTTGCCCTACACGCCGTCCTTCTTGCCATGCTGGGCGGCTGCGCTTCGGTCGGGCCGGACTATATCAGGCCAGAACTTGCCGTATCGGAGAACTGGGCCAATGCCCAGGAAAAACCCGCTGCGGCGCAGGATCTGTCGCAATGGTGGCAGCAATTTCACGACCCGCTGCTGACCGATCTCGTCGAACAGGCACTCCTGGCCAGCCCCGATCTCCGCAGCGCACAGGCCAAACTGCGCGAGGCGCGGGCCCGGCGCGGTCTTGCCGGGGCCAACCAGTTCCCGACCATTGGCGCCTCCATCTCGGAAAGCCGCAGCAAGAGCAGCGCAGAGACCGGCAGCGGATTGACGCGCGAGCTGTATAGCGCGGGCTTCGACGCGAGCTGGGAAGTGGACATTTTTGGTGGAACGCGGCGCGGCGTAGAGGCTGCAGAAGCCGATCTGCAGGCAAGTGAAGAAGACTTGCGCGACACCCGCGTCAGTCTGGTGGCCGAGGTGGGCAGCAATTACATGGACTTGCGTACCGGCGAGCGCCGTTTGGCGATTGCCGAGGCCAATCTGGCCGCACAAGCGGAAATTTACGACCTGACCCGCTGGCGCCAGCAGGCCGGGCTGGTCTCACAACTCGACGAGGCCCAGGCGCTGACTGCGCTGGAGCAGACGCGGGCCGCACTGCCCAGCCTGCGCACCGCGATTTCAGAATCCCGTAACCGGCTGGCCATCCTGCTGGGTCGGGCGCCCGGGGAACTGGACGCGCGCTTGACCACGAATACAGCGACGCCCGTTGCACCGGGCGCCGTCTCCACCGGCATTCCTGCCGACACATTGCGCCAGCGGCCCGACGTACGCGCCGCCGAGCGCAGGCTCGCGGCGCAAACGGCGCGGCTCGGCGAGGCGGAAGCCGCGCGTTATCCGAGCTTCAAGCTGAGCGGTTCGCTGGGGCTTGAATCCCTGACGCTGGGCAGTCTGGCCGGCAGTAGCGCGGCTACCCATTCGCTGCTGGCCGGCATCACCGCGCCGATCTTCGACGCCGGCCGCATCCGCAGCAACATCGCGGTGCAGGATGCACTGCTGGAGCAAAGCCGCATCGGCTACCAGGCCGCCGTGCTGACTGCGCTGGAGGAAGTCGAGAACGCGCTGGCCGGCCTGGCCAACACCCGCCAGCGCCAGGCACAACTGGCGCGCGCCACCGACTCGGCCCGCTCAACCCTGGAGATTGCGCGGAACCGCTATGCAACGGGGCTGGCCGACTTCCAGGCCGTGCTGGACAGCCAGCGCACGCTGCTTACCCTCGAAGATCAACTGGCCACCGGCACGGGCGAAACCAGCAACACCCAGATCCGGCTCTACAAGGCCCTCGGCGGCGGCTGGACGAACGACAGCGCATCCGGCGCTCCCATCACCACCACACAACACAGCGACACGCCATGACCGACAATAACACCGCCCCCCCCGCCGACCTGCAGACCCTGCTGGGCAAAGACCATCCGCCGCGCTGGTGGCAGCGCGGCACGCTCTGGCTCGGTCTCGGCGCACTGCTGGTCGTGGCCGGCGGCGTCTACTACTGGCAGGCGCAAAACGCGGGCAAGGCCGCGCCCACCTACGTGACCACCGAACTGCGCAAGGGCAATCTCACGCTCAGCGTCTCGGCCAACGGCACGCTACAGCCCACGCGCTCGGTCAACATCGGCAGCGAGCTCTCGGGCACGGTCAAGCGCGTGCTGGTGGACGTGAACGACCACGTCAAGGCCGGCCAGGTAATGGTTGAACTGGACGCTTCGAAGTTCAGCGACCAGGTGACCCGCTCGCGCGCCTCGCTGGCCGCCGCCCAGGCCCAGCTTGTGCAAAGCAAGGCCACCGTCACCGAAACGCGCGCCAGCCTTGCGCGCTTGGAGGAAGTCTCCAAGCTCTCCGGCGGCAAGGTGCCTTCGGCCACCGAGCTCGACAGCGCGCGCGCCGCACTGGCCCGCGCCGTGGCTACCGAATCGAGCTCTGACGCCAACGTGGGCGTGGCCAAAGCCACGCTCTCGACGGATGAAACCAACCTCTCCAAAGCCTCGATCCGCTCGCCCATCGACGGCGTGGTGCTCAGCCGCTCGGTCGACCCGGGCAACGCGGTGGCAGCCTCGCTGCAAGCCGTCACCCTGTTTGCCGTGGCCGAGGACCTGACCCAATTGAAGCTCGAAGCCAGCGTGGACGAGGCCGACGTGGGCGCCGTGAAGGTGGGGCAAAAAGCCAGCTTCACCGTCAGCGCCTATCCCTCGCGCCGGTTCCCGGCCACGATCCGCCGCGTGGCCTATGGCTCGACGACCACCAACAACGTAGTGACCTACGTGGCCACGCTCGACGTGGGCAACAGCGACCTCAGCCTGCGCCCCGGCATGACGGCGGTGGCCACCATCGTGGCCACCGAGCGCGAGGGCGTGCTGCTGGTGCCCAACACGGCGCTGCGCTTCTCGCCCACAGCAGCAGCCGTGGCGAGCAAGTCCTCCGGGAGCAGCAGCATCCTGTCCAAGATGATGCCGCGCCCGCCGCGCAGCAATAGCACCAAGGTGGCTGGCACCGAAAGCAAGGCCCCGGGCGCACGCCAGATCTGGGTACTGCAAGGCGGCCAGCCAGTGGCCGTGCAGGTACAGACCGGCATCAGCGACGGCCGCATGACCGAGGTCAGCGGCGACCGGCTCACGCCCGGCATGGCCGTCATCACCGACCAGCGCAGTGCGGGCGCCGCGCCATGACGGTGAATGAAAACCGCCAGGCACCACCGCTGATCCGTCTGCGCGGCATCACCAAGGTCTACGGCACTGGTGACACGGCGTTCCAGGCGCTAAAAGGCGTGAATCTGGACATCGAGAAGGGTGACTTCGTAGCCATCATGGGCCCCAGCGGTTCGGGCAAGTCCACTGCCATGAACATGCTGGGCTGCCTGGACACCCCCACCACCGGCACCTATGAGTTCGAGGGCGTGCAGGTGCAATCGCTCAGCCGCGACGAGCGCGCCCGCCTGCGCCGGCGCTACCTGGGCTTCGTGTTCCAGGGGTTCAACCTGCTGGCACGCACGTCGGCCAAGGAAAACGTCGAGCTGCCGCTGATCTACCGCGGCGAATCAGCCACCAAACGGCACGCGATGGCCGCGCGCGCGCTCGAGGCTGTCGGCCTCAAGGGCTGGGAGCACCACACACCAGGCGAGCTCTCGGGCGGCCAGCAACAGCGCGTGGCGATCGCACGGGCCATCGTCACCGAGCCGGCCGTGCTGCTGGCCGACGAGCCCACCGGCAACCTCGACACCGCCCGCAGCAAGGAAATCATGGACCTGCTCTGGCACCTGAACGCCGACCAGGGCATCACCGTGCTGATGGTCACGCACGAGGCCGAGATGGCCGCCTACGCGCGGCGCATCGTGCACTTTGTCGACGGCGTGGTGTCCAGCGACGAGCGCAACCCGGATCCGGTCGGGCTCCAGGCGGGACACGTGGCCACGGCCATGGGAGCAGGCTGACCATGTGGCTCAACACCCTCCTGCTCGCGCTGCGTTCGATCCGGCGCAACCTGATGCGCTCCTTCCTCACCATCCTGGGCATCGTGATCGGCGTCAGCGCGGTGATCACCATGGTCACGGTGGGCAATGGCGCCACCCTGTCGGTGCAGAACCAGATCTCGGGGCTGGGCACCAACCTCTTGCAGATCCGCCCGGGCCAGCGCATGGGGCCGGGCAGCGGCAGTTCCAGCGCGCCCTTGTTCAAGGAGGGCGACGCCGAGGCCATTGCCACCCAGATCGGTGGCGTCGCGGCCGCCGCACCGCAATCGCGTACGGGCGGCACGCTGGTGGCCAACGGCCGCAACTGGGCCAGCATCATCACGGGCAGCACGAACGAGTGGCTCATGATCGGCAACTGGACCCTGGCCCAGGGTCGCGAGTTCTCCGACGCCGAGCTGCGCGCAGGCGCGTCGGTCTGCATGATCGGCGAGACCGTGCGACGCGAGCTCTTCGGCAGCAGCCCGTCGCTCGGCGAGTCGCTGCGCGTCAAGCAGATCAGCTGCGAGGTCATCGGCGTGCTCGGCGCCAAGGGCCCGGGATCGTTCGGCAACGACCAGGACGACCTGGTCCTCGTGCCGATCAAGACGCTGCAGCGCCGCATCACCGGCAACACCCAGGTCAACGACCTGCTCGTTTCCATGGCCGACGACAGCGACAGCACGCGCGTCAAGGCCAGCCTGACGCAGCTGCTGCGCGAGCGCCGAAACCTGGCCGACACCGACGAAGACAACTTCAACGTGCTTGACACCAAGCAGCTGGCCGACACGCTTTCGGGCACGACCAAGGTGATGACGACGCTGCTCGGTGCCGTGGCCGCAGTGAGCCTGCTGGTGGGCGGTATCGGCATCATGAACATCATGCTGGTATCGGTGACCGAACGCACCCGCGAGATCGGCATTCGTCTCGCCATCGGCGCACTGGAACGGGAAGTGTTGCTGCAGTTCCTGATCGAAGCCGTCATGCTTTCAAGTCTGGGCGGGCTGATCGGAATTGCCCTGGCCACCGGCGCGTCCATCGCCCTGTCAAACCTGATGAGCATCCCCTACCTGTTCGATGCAAGCATCAACCTGCTGTCCTTTTTGTTTTCGGCGGCCATTGGCGTGATATTTGGCTATTTCCCGGCGCGGCGGGCTGCCGGCCTCAACCCGATCGACGCCCTGCGGCACGAGTAATAGAGTTAACCTGATGGATGCGATTTATGGCCCGGAACGCAGGGAAAAAACAAATTGGGCTATACTCTCCCGCGTCGCCTGAAGGCCGTCAGAAGTACGGCCAGGAACGGCAATTTTCTGTTAATCGGGGGAACATCAAAGTGAAATCCGGAATTTACGCATGGGCAGGATGGCTGGCAGCAGCGCTGGCCTTCGCACTGGCTCCTGCCACACAGGCGCAGGAAGCGCTCGGGCAGAACGACCAGATCATCCACGATGTCGCGAGAATGGGAAAAGGCGAGGAAATCACCAAAATCGTCCAGCAAAACCCCGCCATGCGGGATGCGCGCACCGGCCTTGGCAGCACGCCGCTGCACATGGCGGCGACCAACCCCGATACCGGGGCACTGAAAGCGCTGCTGGCAGCCGGAGCGGACGTCAACGCCAAGGACATGGACGGGAACACGCCGCTGCACATGGCCGCCTACTCGAACAAATTCGAACATTCGAAACTGCTGCTGGAGGCAGGCGCTGACGTCAATGCCGTTTCCACGGGCGGGCGCACGCCGGTTGCCATGGCACGCAAATCCCGCGCCGACGATGTGATCGGGCTCATTTCCCTGTGGATGTTGAAGGGCTGCAAGGCAGGCGAAAAATGCATCCAGGCTGAAAACAGCAACCTCCAGAAATTGATAGATTAGCCGCCCCGATGCCTTTCAGCCGCCGTGATTTTCTGGCCGCTTCCGCTGCCCTGAGCGCGTCTTTTTCGGCGCACGCGACGCCCCTGATCGGCGTTTCGCAACAACTCATGCCTCGTTCCAGGAACAAAAGAGTCGTCATCGTTGGTGGCGGATGGGGAGGCTTGAGCGCCGCGCGCCACCTGCGCGACCTGGCGCCCGAACTGGAAGTGGTGCTACTGGAAAAGAATCCGTCCTTCTGCTCCCTGCCCCTGAGCAACAAGTGGCTGACCGGCCTGGCGGACGACAAATACCTCGCCCACGATTACCAGACCGCCGCCAGCGCCTACGGCTATACTTTCATACAGACCGAAGTGTCCGACATCGACCGGGACAAGCGACGCGTCGTCACACAATCAGGTTCGCTGGATTACGACTGGCTGATTCTCGCCGTGGGCATCCGTTACGACTACGAGGCCTGGTACAGTGATGACCGGCGCGCGGCCGACCACACCCTGAAGCACTATCCCTGCGCCTATATTCCGGGCAGCGAACAGCGGGCGCTCAAGGAAAAACTCGACAACTTCAAGGGCGGCGATCTCGTCATGACCCTGCCGCCCATGCCCTACCGCTGCCCGCCGTCGCCGTACGAGCGGGCGTGCATGATCGGGTCAATGCTCAAATCGCGCAAAATCAAGGGCAAACTCATCGTCCTCGACCCCAATTCGCACATGCTGAGTTTCAGCCGGATTTTCAGCGAACAATATCCGGACCAAATCGTCTACCAGTCCGAAACCAGGTTGAAATCCGTCGATCCGTTCAACAAAACCATTCAGACCGAAGTCGACGATTTTCGCTTCGACGATGCCATTCTCATGGCGCCGCAACAGGCCGGCGACCTGGCGTGGAAAGCGGGCCTGATCGCCAGAGGAAATGACGGCAAACCCACCGGCTGGGCCGACCAGCACCCGGTTCACCTACATGCGCGGGAAGACGAAAAGATTTTCCTGATCGGCGACATGATAGATAAAGCCTCCCCGCTCTTCGGCCATTATCCCAAGACCGGCCAGATGGCCAGCCGCCAGGGGCGCATCGCCGCGCGCGAAATCGCCGCCCGCGCCAAGGGCTTAACCGCCGAGAAACTGCTCCCAGACAGCACCTGCTATGTATTTACCCGGATAGAACCGCTGGAAATGACCCGCGTCGAGTCCCGCTACAAGTTTCGCGGCGATGGCCTCATCGCGCAAACCGTAAAGCAAAACCTTGACCCGAATCCGAGGGGAGAGGACATCCAGTGGGCCAAGGCCATGTTCGAGGAATTTCTGGCGTTCAAGGATAGCGATTAGCTATCAGCCAAACCTGTTCTGCTGAAAGCTGATGGCTGACAGCTAATACTCAATGCCTTGCGTAGACGCTGGTTTTGCCGTTGGCCTCCACCAGCAGAGTATCGTACAGTTCGCGCTGGGATTCGCGCTCCGAACTGGCCGAATCCACGATCGTGCAACCGGCCTCGCAAGTAGGATCGCCCCCTTCGAATCCAGGTGCGCCGAGCGGCAAACCCGGTACAGCAAGACCGCGGGCACGGGGCTTTTCTGTCAGCAACTGCTTGATGTCCTCAGCCGGGACATGTCCCTCGACAAAATAGCGTCCGATCTTCGCGGTCAGCACGGATTCCACCTTCTGCGGGACGCCGAAGCGACGCTTGAGTGCCGCCATGTCGCGCGTAGCCTTGAAGGTCACGGTAAAACCGTTCTCCATCAGGTGATAGGCCCATTCCATGCAGGCCAGGCAGGGGTCCGGTCCGTAAATCACGACCGGGGGAAAACCCTTGCTTCCCGCCGCCTGTGCTCCATGCATGCTCATGGCCAGGATCGCCACAATCAAAATTCGTCTCAGCATTCTCGTTCCTCGTCTGTCAGCTTCAGCGGCGATGTTACAACGAACAGCGCAAAGCGGCTATTTGTTGCGCAAATAGCGCACATCGTCGAAGGTCGCCACCCATTGCGGCCGATACACCACCAGCAGGGTGAGCATCATGCCGCTGAGCAGAGCCTCCGACCAGCCCATGAGCAGAAAATAAGGCAGATAATTGCTGGTCAGATAATCGACCGTATAGGCCCCGGCCAGCGCCAGCACCCCGGTTGCGGCCAGACCGGTCAAGGCCATGGCGAATGCCGCGCCGATAAAAGCATTGACGAAAATATAGACGAAGAAATGATTGGGTAGCCTGCTGTCTGCCAGGCGGTAAAGCGAGTAACTGATAGCTACCGGGAGCACGTCCATCAGCAGGCCGTTGACAGAAAAACTTGCCCAGCCACTCAGACCATACAAAGTCACTCCCAGCAACACAATACCCATCCCGACAATGGCCAGCCAGGGACCGAACATGAGAGTAAAAACCGTGGCGCCGAGCAGATGGAAATTCAGTCCCGGCCTGATGCCGGTCTTGATGCTCCATAGCACCATCAGTGCCACGCACATGCCCAGAAACAGATGCAGCTGTTCATTGTCACGCAGGCGCCGCCAGGGTGCCGCCCTTACGGACCAGGCCAGCGCCGCCACGAACAGCAGGTGCGCAAACCATTGCCAGGAAGAAGGAAGCAGGCCGTCGGGAAAATTCATGGTGCTATTTTACGCTATACTTTCGGCTTAAATTTGAGGGGGAGTAAACATCTTGCGTTTGGCGCTTTTCGATCTAGACAACACACTGCTCGCCGGGGACAGCGATTTCGAATGGGCCCAGTTTCTGATTGAACAGGGGGTGCTCGACCAGGAAGTCTATGAAGCGCGCAACCAGGCTTTCTACGACCAGTACAAGGCCGGCACGCTCGATATCCACGAATTTCTCGATTTCCAGCTCAAGCCGCTGGCACGCCATCCGCGCAGCCAGCTCGACCTCTGGCACCAGAATTTCATGCACAAGAAGATCCTGCCCATCGTCACGGAAAAAGGCCGGGAACTGGTCAAACAGCATCTGCGCGATGCTGATCTGGTCGCCATCGTCACTGCCACCAACAGCTTCGTCACCGCGCCCATCGCCCGTGAATTCGGGGTGGAACACCTGATCGCCACCGAGCCGGAACAGGTGCTGGGCGAATTCAGCGGCAAGGTCAACGGCACGCCCTCCTTCCGCGAAGGCAAGATTACCCGCCTCGACGAGTGGCTGGCTGGTCGCGGGCTGCGTTGGGAAGACGTGAGCGAAAGCTGGTTCTACAGCGACTCACTCAACGACCTCCCGCTGCTGCAGCGCGTCAGCAAGCCGGTCGCGGTCGATCCTGACCCGACCCTCAAGGCCCACGCAGAATCACACAGCTGGCCGGTCATCAGTCTGCGCTGATGCACCATCAGCGCCTGCTGTTTCTGGGGCTTCTTCTGCTGGCGCCCATCAGCATCCTGAGTGCGCTGCTCTCAGGCAGCACCGACCTTTCCCTGGCGCAACTTATCCACGGCAGCACATCGCAGCAGGAAATCCTCTGGCAACTGCGCGCGCCGCGCGCTGCCAGCGCCTTTGCCTGCGGCGCCCTGCTGGCGCTGTCCGGCGTGCTGTTGCAGGTGTTGCTGCGCAACCCGCTTGCCGACCCCTATCTGCTTGGCATTTCCGGCGGTGCTGCGGCAGGCGCACTGTCTGCAATGCTGCTGGGACTGGCCGCCGCCATCAAATTCTCCGCACTCGGCGGCGCGCTGATAGCGCTGCTCTTGGTGCCGGCACTGAGTTTCCGCCGCCACGCCTGGAGCATCCATCACCTGCTGCTCACCGGCATCGCCCTGTCCGCCGGATTCGGCGCGCTGATCAGCCTGTTGCTCAGCATTGCGCCCAGTGCAGGCGTGCACGGCATGCTCTACTGGCTCATGGGCGACCTGTCCTACGCCCAGTCACCCGGATTGACCTGGGCCGCATTGCTGGTCGCCGGGATTGCCAGCGGCCTGCTGGCCCGTCATCTGGATGTGCTGGCGACAGGAGATCTCAAGGCAAAATCGCTGGGTATCGCGGTGCTGCCTGTTCAGGCAGCAATTTACCTCATCGCTGCCGTGGCTACCACGGCAGCGGTGCTGGAGGCCGGCAGTATCGGCTTTGTCGGCCTGGTCATCCCTCACCTGCTGCGCCTCATGGGCATGGACAGCCACCGCTGGCTGATTCCCGGCGCCATCCTGCTGGGAGGGAGTTTTCTCACCCTGGCCGACACGCTGGCACGCACCCTTGTCGCGCCGCAGCAGCTCCCGGTCGGCGTGCTGACCGCGCTGACCGGCGTTCCCCTGCTGCTGTTCCTGCTCTCGCGTAAACGCTGATGCTGCAGGCGCAAAATCTTAATCTGTGCGTTCCAGGCAAAGTGCTGTGCCAGGACCTGACGCTATCTCTGGAGGCCGGCCAGTGCTGGGCCATCCTGGGGAAAAACGGCAGCGGCAAGACCACCCTGATCCAGGCCCTGTGCGGGCTCTCGAAACCCGCTTCGGGCCGCATCCAGCTTGATGGGAAGCCAATGGCCAGTATCCCGCGCAGGAATCTGGCGCAGCGCATCGGCGTGCTGCTGCAGGAGGAAAGCACCGCCTTTTCCGGGCCGGTGCTGGACTACGTGCTGCTGGGGCGTTTCCCGCATGCGGGAAGCTGGCAACCGGACGACAGAGACCTCAAGGTTGCACGCCAGGCACTGAATCTGACCGGCATGGACCAGGCGGCGACACAATCATTCGCCACGCTCTCCGGCGGCGAACGCCAGCGCGTGCGCATTGCCCAACTGCTGGCCCAGGAACCCGGCATCCTGTTTCTCGACGAACCGCTGCAACACCTCGACCTGCCGCACCAGCTTGCGATGATGAAACTGTTTCGCGAACTCGCCAGCCATCAGCAGAAAACCGTTGTCATGGTGCTGCACGACATCTTCTGGGCCAGCCACTTTTGCAGCCACGCGCTGCTGATCCATGAAGAAGGCAGAATCATGAGCGGCGAAAGCACCCGCATGATCTCTGGAAATAATATGGAAACCCTTTACCAGTGCGGATTCCAGGAAATCAAAACAAGTGATGGAAATTATTTCCTGCCCACCTTAGAATAGCTGCAACATGCTTAAAAACATCCGGCTCTTTCTCCCGCATTCAAAACGGGCTGCGCGATGAAATTCTTCCAGCCGCGCACACTGCACAAGCGCATCATGTTTGCCATTGCGCTGTTGCAACTGATCGTGGTGGGCCTGTTTGCAGCCTACCTGCTGATACAGCAGGTAGGTAACGAAATCACCAATCGCCAGGTGCTGGGGCACAAGATGATCGCCATCACTGGCCCGGCCGTATCGCACCTCATACGGCATGACCGGGCCGGTATTCCGGACTACCTCGGCACCATGCTCGGCGATCGCGCCGTTGCCGGCATCACGGTCAAGGATGGTGTTGGCAATGTACTGTTCCAGCAAGCCAAGCTAAGCGGCGATCTGCACCCGGTAGCCGGCTGGTTCAAGGCGGCCGCACCGCGCCCCAGAGTCAGCACCGAGCTTAAATCCGGGCAGGCTTCGGTGGGTCTGATGACTATCGAACTGTCCAACGATCCTCTCAACGAGAAGATCCGCAGCCTGCTCAATGATGTTTCCTACCTCTTCATGCTGCTGCTTGGCGTCGACCTGATCGCGATCCAGCTCCTCGTCAAGTCGGTGATGGCCCCGCTCACTCCGCTTGCTGCCCTGGCCAGGAAAGTTTCCGAGGGCAAATGGGACAGCACCATGCTCGTCCCGGCGATCAACGACAGCGATGAAGTCAAAAACCTCTCTGATGCCTTCATTACGAGCGCAAAAACCATGCGCAAGCAGATTTATGACCTGGAGAAAACACGCGCCCGCCTGGCAGAAAACGAGCTCAAACTGCGTAATCTGGTGGATAACATGCAGGAAGTGCTGCTGGAAGTCGACCAGAATGGCCTCATTACCTTTCTTAACCCAGCCTGGGAAACACTCACCGGCTATGCGACCGAAACCACGCTGCAGCGCCCCTTTGCCGATTACCTGAATCAACCCAAACATCAGGCATATTTTTCAGCGGCAAGACTGGAGCATATCCCGCTCTCGGAATTGCAGCTCGAAGTGCGCGCCCAGGATGGAAGAGCAGTTTGGATGCAGATGAGCACTTCGCTTCAGCACGATGAATCGGGCGCAGTCACCGGCCTGATCAGCACGCTGGAAGACATCACCGAAACACTGCACCTGCAGGAACTGCAGCGGCAGCATGAACAGGATCTCTACCGCCTCACCATCACCGACCCGCTTACCGGGGTCTACAATCGCCGCCACTTCGACGATTTGCTGGAAAATCTGCTGCACATGAATCTGCACAAGGGGCATTCCCTGGCGCTCATGGTCGTGGATCTGGATGGCTTCAAATTCATCAACGACACCTATGGTCACCCGATTGGCGATGAAGTGCTGCGCACCGTAGCCAACGCGCTGCGCGCCAACGAACATCAGGGTGGAGCGGTGGCACGCATCGCCGGGGACGAGTTCGCGGTGTTGTTGCAGAATGTAAATGAAGTGGAGGTGGACAAGATCGGCCACATGATCCACGCCGACCTCAGCCGCATCATTATTCCCCTTCCTGTCGGCCAGCTTACTATTCAGACTTCGATCGGCATCGCGGTGGCCCCCGTGCACGGCAAACTGCCACAGGATCTGGTGCGCGCTGCCGACGTGGCGCTCTACCATGCCAAGAAAAGCGGTCGCAACCGTGTCGACACGCTCTCGAAAGAACGCGGCGCAGCCATCATGGATATCTTCTCTCAGGGCTTCGAAGTACGAAATGCCATTGCAGCCGACATGATCCTGCCCTTCATGCAGCCCATCGTCGACCTCAAGACCCGCAAGGTTTTTGCCTACGAAGTGCTGACACGCATGCGGCGCGGCGACAGCTTCGTGCCGGCGGACGATTTCATCCCCATCGCCGAAGACCTGGGCCTGATCCGCGACATGGATCTGTTCGTCATTGGCCGGGCCTTGACCCTGATCCCCAAGAACGTGCACCTGTTTGTCAACATCAGCCTGAATTCATTCTACGCACCGGAATTCACCCAGCAATTGCGCGACCTGCTGCATTCGCCCATTGCCAAGGGGCGCTCCATCACGATCGAATTCACCGAGCGCCAGACCACCGAGATGTCGCAGGAATTCATCCAGATGTTCGACGAAATCCGTGCTGATGGCTGCAATGTGGCGCTGGACGACTTCGGTGTCGGATATTCCACCTACAGCTACCTGCGCCAGCTACGCCCGGAATTCATCAAGATTGATGGCAGTTTCGTGCTGCAACTGAAAGAAAACAGGGAAGACGTGAAAATCGTCGAACAGATCCGCGAATTGGCCCAGGTGGTAGGTGCGCATACCATAGCCGAACACATCGAGGACGAAGAAACCATCGCCATGCTGGTCGAGATGGGCGTCAATTACGGTCAGGGCTACTATTTCAGCAAGCCGGTCAATGTGGATGACAAGCACTGGCTGAGCGCCGATCTGGTTTAACACCCATTCTCTCTCGCCGCGACTTTCGCGTTAATCATTGCGTCGTCAGCGTGTATAATCCCGCGACTGCTACCCCATTAAGGGCATAAACCCCTCATCTTCATGATACGTAAACTCATCCGCAAAGTTTTCAGCAAAGCCCGCCCCAAAGCCGGGCAGAACGCCCAGCCAAAGATCATTCCCGAAAAAAAGCACGGCGTTCGTCGCAACCAGATCAGCTCATGTGCCATCAAGGTCACGGCTGAACTCCAGCACGCAGGCTATGCCGCTTTCGTGGTCGGCGGTGCGGTGCGAGACCTGCTGCTGGGCAAAACCCCCAAGGATTACGACGTTGCCACCGATGCCACGCCGGAGCAGGTGCACCATCTGTTCCGCCGCTCGCGCATCATCGGCCGCCGTTTCCGTCTGGTGCATGTGATGTGCGGCCCAGAGACCATCGAGGTATCGACTTTTCGCGGCCCGGCCGCAGGTGCTGCCGCTGATGGCGAGACGGATTTCAGGAAAGCCCGCCACGCTACCAATGAAAGCGGTCGCATCCTGCGTGACAATGTTTTCGGCAGCCAGTTCGAAGATGCCCTGCGCCGCGATTTCACCGTCAACGCCCTGTTCTACGACCCGTCCAGCGGCGAAATCTGGGACTACATCGATGGCTACCAGGACATCAGGGACGGCGTGTTGCGCGTCATTGGCGACCCGCGCACCCGCTATCAGGAAGATCCGGTACGCATGCTGCGTGCCGCGCGTTTCGCCGCCAAGCTGGAGTTCCACCTCGACCCCGCCTCGCGTGCGCCGATTTCACAGCTTGGCCACTTACTGGAAGACGTACCGCCTTCGCGCCTGTTCGACGAAATCCTCAAGCTTCTGTTCTCCGGCCACGCTCAGCGCAGTCTCAAGCAACTGCGCGCCGAAGGCCTGCACCACGGCGTACTGCCGCTGCTGGACGTGATCCTGGAACAACCCATGGGAGAGCGCTTCGTCACCATGGCGCTGCACCAGACCGATTTGCGCATCAAGGAAGACAAGCCGGTTTCCCCCGCCTTCCTGTTCGCCGCCTTGCTGTGGCATGAGGTGCTGGCGATTTCGCAGAAACTCGAAGCCGCTGGCGAACGGGCTATCCCGGCGCTCTATCAGGCCATGGAACAGGTCATCCAGACCCAGGTGGAAATGCTCGCCATCCCGCGCCGCTACACCACCAACATGAAGGAAATCTGGGGACTGCAGCCGCGCTTTGCACAGCGCTCGGGCAAACGGGCGTTTGCGTTGCTCGCCCATCCGCGCTTCCGCGCCGGCTACGACTTCCTGCTGCTGCGCTGCGAAAGCGGCGAACTGGAAATGGAACTGGGCAACTGGTGGGAAACTTTCCAGCACGGCAGTGATGTGCAGCGCGCAGAAATGCTGCAGCCCGACACCGGGCCCAAAAAGCGCCGCCGCCGGCGCAAGCCGAAGAATGCCACCGGTTCTGCCGACACAACCGACCTCGCTGCGGAAGACTGAACATCATGCCTATCCGCGCCTTCATCGCCCTTGGCAGCAACCTCGACGACCCCGCCGCCCAGGTCAGCCATGCCTTTGGCGAACTGGATTCACTTCCCGGCACGCGCCTGATCTTCCAATCTTCGCTATATCGCAGCGCACCCTGGGGCTATTCCGACCAGCCTGATTTCATCAATGCCGTGGCGGAAATCGAAACCCTCCTTGCGCCACGTATTTTGCTCGAAATGCTGCTGGACATCGAACACCGGCGCGGACGCGTGCGTGAATTCCTGAATGCGCCGCGGGTACTCGATCTCGATTTGCTGCTCTATGACGGACTGATTCACCACGAACATGGCCTGACCCTGCCGCACCCGCGCATGCACGAGCGCGCCTTCGTTCTCATGCCGCTGACCGAAATCGCGCCCGACTGCATCATTCCTGGACACGGCCTCGCTCTGGAATGCCTCGCCCTGTGCACCGATCAAGCGCTGGAGCGCTTGCCGGCAATCCAGGCAAAGCCCATTCATTCCGCTCCGCAGTTACAGGCCGCCGGATAAAACATGCTACCGGAGAAGCATCGCTTCATTGTTGTCGAAGGCCCCATTGGCGCCGGAAAAACCACACTGGCACGCCTTCTTGCCGAGCGCACGCGCACCCGCCCATTACTCGAAGACGCTGACGCCAATCCATTTCTCGCCAAGTTCTACCATGACCCGGAACGCCACGCCCTGCCCACCCAGCTGTTTTTTCTGTTCCAGCGCGCGGAGCAGATGCACGATCTGGCACAGAACGATCTGTTTCAGCAAGGCACGGTGACCGATTTCCTGCTCGACAAGGATCCGCTGTTCGCCAGGCTGAACCTCTCCGATGACGAATTCAGGCTTTACCGTGAAATTTATCGTCACCTCCAGCCACAAACACCCAGACCCGATCTGGTCATCTACCTTCAGGCGCCAGTAGAAGCCCTGATGGAGCGTATCGTGCAGCGCAAAATAGGCTACGAGCAAACCATTACGCTAGACTATCTGACCCGGTTGGCGGAAAGCTACAGCCAGTTTTTTCATCACTACGAAGCATCGCCGCTGCTGATTGTTAACAGCGAAAATTTCAACTTTTCCAGCGAACCGAAGGACTTCGACCTGCTGCTGGAAAAAATTGCCGGCATGCGCGGCGGGCGGGAATTTTTCAACCGGGCGGACTAGAAGATCAATTAACCACGGGGCGCACGGGGTACACGGGGTAAAATCTTGAAACTGCACGATATGCTCAATAACCAGCACTGAATGATCACATTCAAGATCCAAAGACGTTTTCCCCGTGTCCCCCGTGGTTAGAAAGGGTTTTAAAAATTGAGAACAACGCTGCACACCCTGCAACAGATGGCCGATAAAGGCGAAAAGATCGCCGTCCTGACCTGCTACGACGCCAGTTTTGCGACCCTGCTCGAAACGGCGGGCGTGGATGTCCTGCTGGTAGGCGACTCGCTCGGCATGACCTTGCAGGGCAGCGAAACCACGCTTGCCGTGACGCTGGAACAGATGGCTTACCATACCCGCTGCGTCGCCGCCGGAACCCGGCAGGCATTCATTGTCGCCGACCTGCCCTTTGGCAGCTACCAGGAAAGCCCGCAGCAGGCCCTGCGCAGCGCCACCCAGCTGATGGCGGCAGGCGCACACATGGTCAAGCTGGAAGGCGGGCAGAGCATGGCGGAAACCGTTGCCTTTCTTACTGCACGCGGCATTCCAGTGTGCGGCCATGTCGGACTCACTCCCCAGTCGGTGCACCAGCTCGGCGGCTACCGCGTGCAGGGCCGCGGCGCTGCCGCGGCTGAACACCTGCTGCAGGATGCACGGGCACTGCAGGACGCCGGGGCAGGCTTGCTGGTGCTGGAAGCCTTGCCCTCGACCGTGGGCAAGGAAATCGGCGCCAGGATTGCCATTCCCACCATCGGCATCGGTGCCGGCCCGGATTGCGACGGCCAGGTGCTGGTGCTGCACGACATCCTCGGCATCTACCCAGGAAAAACGCCGAAATTTGCCAAAAATTTCATGCCCGGTGCGAGCAGCATCCAGGCTGCTGTGGAAGCGTTCGTAGGCGCGGTAAAGAGCGGTGCATTCCCTGCGCCGGAACACTGTTTTTAGAGCACTCGATGGAAATCATTTCGTCCGTTTCCGTCCTGCGCGAAACCCTGCAGGGACGCCAGCCGGTGGCCTTCGTGCCCACCATGGGCAATCTGCACCAAGGACATATCGCTCTGGTCGAACAGGCGCGCCGACAGGGTCGTTGCGTGGTAGTGAGCATCTTCGTCAACCCGCTGCAATTTGGTGCCGGCGAGGATCTGGAAAAATACCCGCGCACCCTGGAAGCTGACTGCCGCAAACTTCAGACAGCCGGTGCCGACATCGTCTTCACCCCGAGCGCGCAGGAGCTCTTCCCCACGCCGCAGCAATTCCAGGTCGAACCGCCGCTCATCGCCAATGAGTTATGCGGCGCCTTCCGCCCCGGCCATTTTCGCGGCGTCGCCACCATCGTGCTGAAGCTGTTCAACATCGTGCAGCCCGCCTGCGCCGTATTCGGCAAGAAGGATTACCAGCAGCTCCATATCATCCGCGGCATGGTGCGCGAATTCGACCTGCCAATCGAAATCGTTGCTGGCGAAACCATGCGTGCTGAAGATGGCCTCGCCCTCTCCTCGCGCAACGGCTACCTGACGCCAGAAGAACGCGCCGAGGCCCCCCGCCTCTACCGTAACCTGCTGCAAATCAGGGAAGCCGTAGCGACTGGACGACGCGACTTCGTTGCGCTGGAAAGCGCCGCCGCAGCCGATCTCGCCAGCCACGGCTGGCAGGTGGACTACATCTCGCTGCGGCATGCCGGCAACCTGCAGACCGCGCAAGCTGAAGACGCCTCGCTGGTGGCGCTGGGCGCTGCCCGTCTGGGCACTACCCGGCTGATTGACAATCTCGAATGCAGCGCCCCCTGAGTGATCTAAAATACTCACAGCCTCCTCAAAACCCCTACAGCCGCATCAGGGAAAGTACTCATAACAGGCAAAACGGGTGTATGATTGGTGCCGCAGAATCGAACTCAGCCGAACAAAGAATGAACAAAAAAACCTTATTGATTGTCGATGACAGCCGTGTCTCGCGCATGATGATCCGCGCACTGGTACTCGAACGGCAACCGGAGTGGCAAATTTTCGAGGCTGGAAACGGTGAAGAGGCGATCAATCAGGTGCGGGAAAACATGCCGGATTATGTCACCATGGACATGAACATGCCGGGCATGGATGGCGTCGCCGCCTCGGAACAGATCCGCCAGGCCTATCCCACGACAAAAATCGTTCTGCTCACTGCCAACATTCAGGAAAGCTCGCGCCAGAAAGCGCAGCAACTTGGCCTTGCCTTTGTGACGAAGCCGATTACCGCTGCCTGTATTGATCAGGCCCTGGCATTCTATGCTCAGCCCTGACATGCTTGAACTCGATGACATGGAGCGCGACGCGCTGACCGAGGTGTTCAACATCGGAGTCGGCCAGGCTGCCTCCGCCATGAGCCAGATGGTCAACGACCGGGTGGAGCTGTCCGTGCCCTCGATCAGCTTCACCTCGCGCGCCGCTGCCGCTCTCGAACTGACCCACGACGCGGGGCAGCGTATCTGCGGTGTGAGCCAGCGCTTCCAGGGCAGCTTCGAGGCCGATGCCATCCTGATGTTCCCCGAGAACAAGAGCCTTGAAATCGTGCGCCTGATGATCGGCGACGACATGCCGATCGAGGAACTGACCGCCATGGAGCAGGAGGCGCTCACGGAAATCGGCAACATCATTCTCAATGCCCTGATCGGTACGCTAGCCAATGTGTTTGGTTCCGAATTTTCCAGCTCGCTGCCGGCTTTTCATTTTGGCACCAGCAGCGAAATCCTTCAGGCGGAGCGCAAGAATGCCGATGACCTGGTGATGCTGCTACATGTCGATTTCAAACTGGAAACCCACCAGATCAATGGTTATGTGGCTTTTCTGCTCGACGTCTCCTCGGTGCAGGGTCTGAGGGACAGCATCAACCGGTTCATGGGCAATATCGCGCGCTGATCTCATGCACGGACTACACTCTACTCAGTTGGCGTTATGCGCAGCAGCATTTGATGCAGCCAGCAATGGCCTGCTTGTTCTCGATCACGAGGAACGCATCGTGCTGTGGAACGAGTGGATGAGCCACCACTCGGGCCTGAGCCCGCAGAAGGTCATGGGGCGCACCCTGACCGAACTGTTTCCGGAATTACAGGGCAGCCGTCTGCTCATGGCCTTGCGCGGCGCATTACACAGCGGGCATCCCTCACTGCTGTCCCAATCTCTGAACAAGGCACCGCTGCCTCTCTTTTCCGGTCCATCCCCCACACCGCAGCAACTGCGCATCCGCCAGGCAGTCAAGGTGCTGCCGCTGACACCCGACGGCATGCCGCGCCACTGCCTGATCCAGGTTACCGATGTCAGTCTTTCTGTGGCGCGGGAAAGACTGCTGCGCGACCAGGCGATGGAACTGCGTGCCTGCTCGCACCTCGACAGTCTGACCAGCATCCCCAACCGGCGGCAACTGGATGAATATCTGGCACGGGAACTGCGGCGTGCGGTACGCGCCTCTGCCCCGCTGTCGCTGATCATGCTCGACATCGACTACTTCAAGCATTACAACGACACTTACGGCCACCAGATGGGCGATCAGAGCCTGATCCAGGTCGCTGCCGCGCTGGAATCCACCCTCAAGCGGCCGGGCGACATGGTGACGCGCTATGGCGGCGAGGAATTTGTGGTGGTGCTGGTCGATACCGACAAGGCTGGCGCGGCCGTGCTGGCCGAGAAAATGCGGGCCAGGATCGAAAGCCTGTCCATCAAGCACGAACAATCACAGGTTGCGCCACATATCACCATCAGCCTGGGTGTAGCGAGTGCCATACCAGGCTTGAACTGTGAAGCCAGCACGCTGATCCTGGCTGCGGATCAGGCTCTGTATCAAGCCAAACATAACGGTCGCAACCGTGTCCAGATTTACGATCCGGAGCTGTTGTGCGGAATCAGGAATCAGCCAAATTTCCGTGCATTGCAAGCCTGAAAACTTAAGCTGAATGCCGTCATAATCAGCCGTGGCTGGCAAGTGGACGATATTGCCCGGAGCAACCCCAAAGACACCTTACGGGTTCGCTCGACGCGACACTCTGATTACCCCTAAGTCCATCGCCGCCTGAGTGGCTGCGACCCGAGCATCAGGCAACGTGACCATTGCCCCGTTAGGGGCTATAATTTCGCCCGACCCTTACCAGCCGAATTTGTCCCATGACCGACAGCAAATCCCCTTTAGAACTGGAAGTCGCCGCCCTCATCGTACAGGCGCTCAATCTGGAAATCACGCCGCAGGAAATCGACCCGGCTGAGCCGCTCTATCACGAAGGCCTCGGGCTGGATTCGATCGACATGCTGGAGCTTTCGCTCGCCATCTCGAAAGCCTACGGATTCCAGCTCAAATCCGATGCCCCCGACAATGCTTCCATTTTCTCGTCCCTGCAGAGCCTGACCCGGCACATCGAGAAGAGCCGTGTGAAATAGGCTTTCACTTGCATATCCGCCTCGTTTTGCGCCTGTTGTTCATCGTCGCGCTGGGCTGGGGCTACACCCGACTCGTGCAACTGGCACCGCCCGCCTGGCACACGCTGCTGGTGGCATTTCCGCCGGTCATCATCAGCCTGCTGCTGGCCTTCGTATTCGGCCGCAGTCTCTTTCATGGAGAAGCGCTGATTACGCGCATTGCGCGTTGCGAACAGCCGGACGGCCTTTCAGACGACCTGCTCCGTTACACGCGCCGGCTGACTGCCATCTGGTCGCTCTACATGCTGGGATGCGCGCTGCTCTGCGCCGTGCTGGCGCCACAAGCAGGGGCCTGGCTGCTGGCTGCCTTGCCGCCGGTGCTAGCCGCTGTACTCATGTGTGGGGAATACCTGTTCCGCAAATGGCGCTTCCACCAGTATGCCCACCGCAATCCGCTGGCGCTGATGCTGTTCCTGCTGCAGCACGGCTTCCCGGCCAAATAACATGCCCTCCATCCAGCTATTTGCTCCTCGCAACAACAGCCAGCCCGTGGCCTGGTGCCATTCTGGCCCGGTCAGCCCGAATGAATTCCTGCATGCAGTCGGGCAAATGGCAGAGCGCCTGCCGGAGCGGCGATTCATCTTCAACCTGTGCGCCGATCGCTACCATTTTCTGGTGACCTTCTGCGCCGCCATGCTGCGCCGCCAGACCAACCTGCTGCCCCCCAACCATGCCGAACGGACGCTGGCGCAATTGCATGCGGCGCACCCCGATGCCTACGCCGTGTCGGACCAGCCCATGAACGTGGCAGGGCTGGAAATGCTGCCCTACCCGGCGCTAGCCTCCAATGGGGTTGCGCATGGCGAAATTCCGGCCATCGCCGCAGAGCATATTGCCGCCATCGCCTTCACCTCGGGCAGTACCGGGCAGCCCATGCCGCACCCCAAATCCTGGGGCTCGCTGGCGACCGAGGCCGCTCTGACCGCCAGTCGCCTGGAGCTGCAAGCTGGCTTGCACTTCCTCGGCACCGTCCCGCCGCAGCACATGTATGGCCTGGGATCCACCCTGATGCTGCCGCTGCATAACGGAGGCGTGATCCATGCCGGACAACCGCTCTTTCCTGCCGACATCCGCCTCGCGCTGGAGGCGCTCCCCGCGCCGCGCGTGCTGGTCACCACGCCGCTGCATTTGCGCATCTGCCTGGAACAGCAGCTTGAGTTTCCACCGCTCGCGCTCATTCTTTCCGCCGCGGCCCCGCTCTCGCTTGAACTGGCGCAGCAGGCCGAGGCAGCTTTTGACGCCCCGCTGATGGAAATCTATGGCAGCACGGAAACCGGCACCATCGCCACCCGGCGCACCTCTCATGGAGAAAACTGGGAGTCCCTGGCTGGCGTCCATTTTTCCCACGGAGAAAACGGCCTGACCAGAGTGGAAGGCGGCCATATTCAAACGCACGTTGAACTGCAGGACGTGATTGAAGCCACTACTGACAATAGCCACTTCCGTCTCGCGGGACGAGCCGCCGACATGCTGAACATCGCCGGCAAGCGCGCTTCCCTGGGCGACCTCAACCTCCAGCTCAACATCATACCGGGCGTGCGCGATGGAGTCTTTTTCGCCCCGGATGAAGAGCCGGGCAAGGCCGTGCGCCTCTCTGCCCTGGTAGTCGCGCCGGAGCTGAGCGAGCAGCAGATCATCGCGGCCCTGCGCCAGGCTATCGACCCGGCCTTCCTGCCGCGCCCCCTCTACAAGGTGGATGAGCTGCCGCGCAACGCCACCGGCAAGCTGCCGCGCGAGGCGCTGCGCGAGCTGCTTGCCGGGCTCAACACAAAGCACCCGTCATGAGCGACTGGCAGACTGTTCCTCCGGACCACCCCGCCCTGCCCGGCCATTTCCCCGGCAATCCCATCGTGCCCGGCGTAGTGCTGCTGAATTACGTGTGCGCTGCCGTGAAACGCGAAGCAGGAGAAAACGCACGCTGCAGCGGCTTTCCCAGCGTTAAATTCCTGGCACCGCTCCTGCCCGGCGTGCCTTTCAGTATCGAGCTGGATTTCAGTGCCGAAAACCGGGTGCGCTTTGTCTGCAAGACAGAAGACCGCACCATCGCCCAGGGCACGCTGCAGATCGAAACAGCGGCAGGAGCAGCCCAGTGAGCCAGAGCTGGCTAAGCCAGAAGGAGCGCGGCAGCCCCTTCCTGATGCATCTGATCACCTGGATCACCCTCAGGCTCGGCCGTCCGGCGGGGCGCGTGCTGCTGGTGCCAATCAGCCTGTATTTCCTGCTCTTCTCGCACCGTGCACGCAATGCGTCGCGCCTCTACCTGCGCCGCGCCCTGGCACGCACGCCGCACTGGCTGGACCTGTATCGCCACTATTTCTGCTTTTCTGCGACCATCCTAGACCGGCTGTATTTCCTCTCCGGCCGCCAGGACTATTTCGAGATTGAGGTGCATGGATTGGAACCCATCCAGCAAACGCTCCGGCAGGGGCGCGGCTGCGTGCTGCTCGGCGCGCACCTGGGCAGCTTCGAGGTGCTGCGCTCGCTGGCGGTGCAGTTCGGCGAGGTGCCCTTTGCCATCCTGATGCACATCGATAACGCCCAAAAAATGAACGCCATCATGAATACGCTCAACCCGGCGCTGGCGGACTCGATCATTTCCATGGGCTCGCCGGATGGCCTGCTGCGCGCCAAGGAAGTCATCGATGCCGGCGGCATCGTCGGCATTCTCGGCGACCGCACCCGACCGGGAGACAAGACCCTGCCCTGCGATTTTTTCGGCGCTGAAGCCCATCTTCCCGATGGCCCGCTCAGTTTCGCCAGCATCATGCACGCGCCGGTCGTGCTCGGCATCGGCCTGTACCGCGGCGGCCGCCGCTACGAGGTGCATTTCGAACTGCTGGCGGAAAGCCTGGATGCACCGCGCGTTGAGCGGCGTGAAATTATTCAGGCGCATTTGCAGCACTATGTTTCCCGCCTCGAACATTACTGCCGCATCGCACCTTATAACTGGTTCAATTTCTATGACTACTGGCAAAGCACCTAACCTCCGTCATTGCGAGTGCAGCGAAGCAATCTCGTTCTTCGCGCCCCGAAGGGTGGAAAGATTGCCGCGTCGCCTGCGGTTCCTTGCAATGACGGCAATCCTGCTTGCCTGGGCGGGTACCGTCCAGGCCGACTGGGACACCCCCACCCTGATGAAAATGCTCGCCGAACGCCCCGCCGGCCAGGTGCGCTACAGCGAAACAAAGCACTCCGCCCTGCTCAAGGAACCACTTAAATTAACTGGCACGCTGCGCTACAAGAAACCTGCATTCCTGCAAAAACACGTCCAGACGCCATTTGAGGAAATCCTCAGCGTGGACGGCGAACGTCTGACCTGGGAAAAACCTGTAGCGCAGAAAAAACATATTCTGGCGCTACGCGATTACCCCGCGATCCGGGGGTTCATCGAAAGCATGCGCTCCACGCTCAATGGCGATGTCAAGACGCTGGAACGTTTCTACAAGCTCCGCCTCGACGGCACCGAACAGCAGTGGACCCTGGTTCTGCTGCCCTCCGACATCGATATGGCGCAATTCATCCGCGTCATCCGCATCAGCGGCAGCAAAGCCAGGATCAGCACGATTGAAATCGAGGAAGCCGGCGGCGACCGCAGCATCATGACCCTGCACGAGGACGTACCGTGAAACGCTGGCCCGTCATGCTCTGGCTGGCCGTACTGGCGGGCTGCCTGTGGTGGGTGACGGCGCAAACCCGCTTCAACACCGACATGGCCGCCTTCCTGCCCGACAGCGCCGCGCCCGCCCAGCAACTGATGGTCGATCAGCTGAAGGACGGCGTGGCCTCGCGCCTGGTCCTGCTCGCTGTGGAAAACGGCAGCACCGGGCAACTGGCCGAAAGCAGCAAAAAACTGTCGCGCGCGCTAGAGGCGAGCGGCCATTTCAGCTACGTGCGCAACGGCGAACATGGCCTGACCCCGGCGGAACGCGAGCACCTGATGCAATACCGCTACCTGCTCAGCCCCACCACCGACACTTCTCGCTTCAGCGCCGCGGGGCTGGAGCAGGGCCTGCAGGACAGCCTCCAGCTGCTGGCCTCGCCGGCTGGCGCGATGGTGAAGCAGCTGCTCCCCAGTGACCCGACCGGCGCCATGCTGAACCTGCTGGAAGACTGGGGCGGCGCAAGCAGCGGCCCCAGTCTGCAACACGACGTGTGGTTCTCCGATGACGGCCGGCGCGCCCTGCTGCTGGCGGAAACCCGCGCACCCGCCTTCGACATCGACGCCCAGCAGCAGGTGGGCGATGCCATCCGTCGTGCTTTCGATGAAAGCCGCTCCAGCCCGGAGCTGCGACTGCTCATGAGCGGCCCCAGCGTCTTCGCCGTGCAGTCGCGCAACCTTATCCACAATGACGCCTGGCGCCTCAGCCTGGTGGCCATGCTGCTGGTCTCCCTGATCCTGCTCTTGGCCTACGGCTCGCCGCGCCTCTTGGGGCTCGGCATCCTGCCGGTGGCGAGCGGCGCACTGGTCGGCATCGCCGCCGTCAGCCTGAGCTATGGCAATGTGCATGGCATCACGCTGGGCTTTGGCGCCACCCTGATCGGCGAGGCGGTGGACTATCCCACTTATCTGTTCACCCAGCGAGCCGCCGAAGAAAGCCTGCGCAACACGCTCGAACGCATCTGGCCGACTCTCAGACTGGCCGTGCTGACCACAGTTTTCGGCAGCCTCACCATGCTGTTTTCCGGCTTCAGCGGCCTGTCGCAACTAGGCATGTTCTCGCTTGTCGGGGTACTGGCAGCCGGGCTGGTCACGCGCTACGTGCTGCCGGAAATCGCGCCTGATCATTTCGCCATTGCCCATCGAGTGCAAACGCAGGCCTTGCTGGCGCGCGGGGCATCCATGCTATCCGGCCTGAAATGGCTGCCGTTACTGGCTCTCGCAGCCGCCGCCGCGTATCTGGCAATACAACGCCAGGACCTGTGGGAGAACGAGCTTTCCCGCCTCAGCCCGATTCCTTCACCGGCGCTGGAACTGGATCGCAGCCTGCGCGAAGCCATGGGCGCGCCCGACGTGCGCTACCTGATCGCCGTTCCCGGGAATACCCGGCAGGCCGCGCTGGAACACAGCGAGACCATTGCGCCGCAACTGCAGGAACTGGTGCAGCAAGGCATCACGGCCGGATACGACCTGACTGCGCGCATCATCCCCAGCGAACGCACCCAGGCAGTGCGCCAGGCCGCTTTGCCAGAGCCGGAAACCTTGCGCCGCAATCTCGACCAGGCTGTGGCAGCAACCCCATTCAGGGCAGATATCTTCGAGCCTTTCCTGCGACAGGTGGAACAGTCGCGCCACCTGCCGCCACTTCAAATAAAGGACTGGCAAGGTACGCCGCTGGGCGGACTGGCTGGCGGCCTGATGGTCCGGCAGGGCGATGGCTGGGTGGCGCTGATTTCGCTGCGCAACGTGAGCAACGAAGCGGCACTCAAGGCTTTTGCCTCCAGACTTGGCGGTGACGCCTTTCTGCTCGACATCAAGGGCGAATCCAGCCGCATGATCATGCAATACCGCGACCAGTCGCTGCGCTACTCCCTGCTCGGGGTGGCGGCCATCCTGCTGGTGCTGGGCATCGGGCTGCGCAATATTCGCGCCATATTCGCCGTGCTGCTGCCGGTTGCCGCCGCAGTGCTTGCCACGGCAGCGCTGCTGGCCGGGATGGACATCAAACTATCGCTGTTCCATGTCGTTTCCCTGCTGCTGGTGCTGGGCATTGGGCTCAATTACGGCCTGTTTTTCAACCGCCCCGCGCTGGACGAAGCCGAACGCCGCCGCACCCTGTTTGGCGTGCTGGTATGCGCCGCCAGCACCGTGAGCGCCTTCGGGGTGCTGGCGTTCTCCGCCACTCCGGTATTGCAGGCGATCGGCATCACGGTGGCATTGGGCGCGGTTTTGTCATTATTGTTCGCTGCGATGTGGGCAAAAACCAAGTGAATGGATTGCGCCCAGATCCTGTGCAAACACACTTTATGCGCATACAATATACGCACCATTGCAGGAGGTAAAACATGCAAACAGCCTATGATTCCGGCGCGCCCAAGCGCCCGACCAACCTGAGTTTGAACAGCGACCTGCTGCGTCAGGCCAGGGAACTGGACATCAACCTATCTCAAGTACTCGAACATGCTCTAGATGCCGAAGTCAGAAAAAAGCGCGCAGAGCAATGGCTACAGGACAATCGCGAGGCCATTGCGCAATACAACGCCGACATCGAGAAAAACGGGGTGTTCAGCGATGGTCTGCGGAGCTTTTGATGGCCCAGTTCCATGTGTACCGTAACCTCAATACCGCAAGCAAGGCCGCAACCCCCTATCTTCTGGATGTGCAGAGCGATCTGCTGAGCGAGCTTGCCACCCGCGTGGTCGTTCCCCTGCGGCTGCTTTCCCACTATTCCGGTAGCCCCATGAAAGCCCTGACGCCCTGCTTCCAGATCGAGGGGCATGGCGTCATCGCCCTCACCCAGCAACTCGCCGCCATCTCCGCAAAGGAAATCGGCGCTCCGGTAACTGATCTGTCCGGGCAACATGCCGAAATCATCACGGCGCTCGATTTTCTGGTTTCCGGCTTCTGAGCATGACCCCCTTGTTCATCACTCATTACACCCTGGCCAGCGCTCTCGGCCACGGCAAGGCGGCGACGCTCTCGGCTCTGCAGGAAGAGCGCAGCGGCCTCTGCGCCAATGATTTCGCCGACGCCCCGCTGGACACTTTCATCGGCCGAGTAGCGGGAGTGGAAGAAATTGCCCTGCCAAGAGCGCTGGCCGATTTCGACTGCCGCAACAACCGCCTGGCGCAACTGTGCCTGGAACTGGACGGCTTTGCCGCCGCCGTGGCTGTTGCGCGAGAAAAGCATGGCGCCAGGCGCATCGCGGTGATCCTGGGCACCAGCACTTCCGGCATTCTCGAAACCGAACGTGCCTACCGCCGCCGAGATACGGACAACGGCAGTCTGCCCGCCGACTTCCATTATGCCGCGACGCAAAGCATGCATTCCGCAGCCGAATTCGTGCGCCGCTACCTGAATCTTGGCGGCCCGGCCTTTGTCATTTCCACCGCCTGCTCCTCCAGCGCCAAGGTCTTTGCCAGCGCCAGCCGCCTGATCCAGTCCGGCCTCTGCGATGCTGCCGTGGTGGGCGGCGTGGATTCGCTGTGCAGCATGACGGTATATGGCTTCAACGCCCTGCAACTGGTCTCGCCGCAGCCCTGCCGCCCCTGCGATCCGGAGCGCAACGGCATTTCCATCGGCGAAGGGGCCGGATTCTTTCTGCTGGAAAAATTCCCTCTTCCCAACCCTCTCCCGCTTGCGGGAGAGGGGGCAATGGCAGGGGGCGATTTGATTAATCTCGCCCTCCTGGGCTATGGCGAAAGCAGCGACGCCTACCACATGTCCACGCCGCACCCCGAGGGCCTGGGCGCGGCGCTGGCCATGGAACAGGCGCTGGGCCGCGCCGGGCTGACTCCATCTGAAGTGGATTACATCAATATGCACGGCACTTCCAGCCGCAGCAACGACAGCGCCGAAGACAAAGGCATGCTGCGCGTGTTCGGCAATGCCACGCCCTGCAGCTCGACCAAAGGGGCCACCGGCCATACCCTGGGCGCTGCCGGCGCGGTGGAAGCCGCCATCGCCTGCCTGTGCCTGGAGCATGGCCTCATTCCCGGCACCTGCAACACGCAGCGCATCGATCCCGAGCTGGGCAGCGCCATCCAGCTGCAACACAGCAGCCGTAAACTGCGCCGTGTGATGAGCAATTCCTTCGGCTTCGGCGGCAACAACTGCAGCCTGATTTTCGGGGTGCAGCCATGATCGATATCTACCTTGCGGGCATCGGCCTGTGCGCCCCCGGCATGCTCGACTGGGCCTCTGGCTCCACAGTGCTGCGCGGCGAAATGCCAATCAGCGATGAGCAACCCAAACCGGTGGCCACCCTGCTGCCGCCAGCCGAACGGCGGCGCAGCAGCCAGGCCACCCGTTTCGCCCTGCAGGCCGGACAGGAAGCCATCACTCATGCCGGCATATCCGCCACCCAGGCCGCGGTGGTATTCGCCTCCTCGGATGGCGACGGCGAAAACCTGCATTATATTCTGGAATCACTCGCCCAGCCTG
Organism: Gammaproteobacteria bacterium; assembly: GCA_018824405.1. Classification (GTDB taxonomy): domain Bacteria; phylum Pseudomonadota; class Gammaproteobacteria; order Burkholderiales; family Sulfuricellaceae; genus Sulfurimicrobium. The sequence goes on along the minus strand of JAHJGO010000024.1, from coordinate 5,329 downwards.
AACACGAAGTTTCTCCGACGCGCTTCCACAACTCGGTGCACAACGCCGCCGCGGGCTACTGGAACATTGCCACCGGCGCGCGCACCCCGGCCAACAGCATTGCCGCCTACGATGATTCATTTGTCGCCGGCCTGCTGGAAGCCGCTGTCCAGGCTGCGGCCGAAAATATTCCGGTGCTGCTGGTCGCCTTCGATCTCCCCCTGCCCACGCCGCTGCACGAGGTTCGCCCCACTGCGGCCCCCTTTGCCGTGGCGCTGCTGCTGACGACCCAGCCCGACAATGCGCTGGCCCACTTGCGGATCAGCCTGGAGCCTGGAACAGCGGCAGGCACAGTCATGTCGAACCCTGAGCTTGAATGCCTGCGCTGCGGCAATCCGGCTGCCCGCGCGCTGCCGCTGCTGCAGGCCGTGGCTAAGGGCCAGGCACAGCACATTGTTCTGGGCTGGGGTGACAACAATCTGGTCATCGAGTTGAATCGTGAATAAAGCAGACCAGCCCGAGGAAACACCGAACCCCTCCCAGCCTCCCCTTATCAGGGGAGGGGCAGATCGGGGAGGAGCCGCCATCACCCCTGACAAGGGGGGAGCGAGGGAGGTTCTCAGGAACATCACCAAAGACGAACTGTGCCTGCTGGTACCGCACAGCAGCGCCATGTGCCTGCTGCATGAAGTGGTGGAATGGGATGAAGTCCAGATCCTGTGTCTGGCGGTCAACCATCGCGATCCGGCCAACCCGCTGCGCCACGAAGGCCGCCTGCCGGCCCTGTGCGCCATCGAATACGCAGCCCAGGCCATGGCCGTGCATGGCGGTCTGACGGCAAGGAAAAATCAGGGCAAGCCGAAAGCCGGCTTTCTCGGCAGCGTGCGCGACGTGAAATTGTTCGCCGATTATCTGGATGACCTCGCCGAGCCGCTGGAGGTTCGCGCCATCATGCAGATGGCCGATGCCAACAACTCGCTCTACGAACTGCGTGTTTCGGCTGCTGGAAAAGAGCTGATGACGGGCCGCGCAGCGGTATTTTTGCAAACTGGAGAAGAAGCATGAAACGCGCGCTGGTCACGGGCGGCAGCGGCGCCATCGGCGCGGCGATCTGCCGGGCACTGGCGGCAGATGGCCTGCATGTCATCGTTCATGCCAATTCACGGCTGGATGCCGCAGAGGTGCTGGCTGGCGAGATTCGCACTGCGGGCGGCAGCGCCGAGGCGGTGTGCTTCGACGTCACCAACGCCACGACGACTAGTGCGGCGCTGGAAAAACTGCTGCAGGAAGGCGCAATTCAGGTACTGGTCAACAACGCCGGCATTCACCACGACGGAATCCTCGCCGGCATGAGCCAGGAACAGTGGCACAGCGTGATCGACGTTTCGCTCAACGGTTTCTTCAACGTAACGCAGCCCCTGTTGCTGCCCATGCTGCGCACTCGTTGGGGGCGCATCGTCAACATATCCTCGATTGCCGGAGTGATGGGCAACCGCGGCCAGGCCAACTACGCCGCCGCCAAGGCCGGGCTGATCGGCGCCACCAAGTCGCTGGCGCAGGAAGTCGCCTCGCGCGGCGTCACCGTCAATGCCATCGCACCCGGAATCATTGAAAGTCCGATGATCAAGGATGCCTTTCCGGCGGAGACCATCAATAGCCTGGTGCCGATGAAACGCGCAGGAAAACCGGAAGAAGTCGCCGCGCTGGTGAGCTTTCTTGCTTCAGATAAGTCCGCCTATATTTCAGGGCAGGTTATTTCCATCAACGGAGCCATGGCGTGAACATTGCCGTCGTAATTCCCGCCTACAACGAGGCCCGCACCATCCGCGAAGTCGTGCAACAAGCCTTGCAGCAATGCCCGCAGGTGATCGTGGTGGACGACGGTTCACAGGACGGCACGGCGCAGCAGCTCGAAGGCCTGCCAATCACCCTGCTGCAGAACCCCGCCAATCTCGGCAAGGCCGCCAGCCTGTGGCGCGGCATGCAGGCGGCGCTGCAACTCGGCGTGCAAGGAGTGATGACGCTGGACGGCGACGGCCAGCACGACCCGCGCGACATCCCGCGCCTGCTCGCGGTGGCCGAAAAATTCCCGGCCCACATCGTGATCGGATCGCGCCTGCACGAGAAAGCCAACATCCCCCGGCGCCGCTACCTGGCCAACCGCTTCGCCAATTTCTGGATTGCCTGGGCTGCGGGCTACCCCATCGCCGATTCCCAGTCCGGCTTCCGCTATTACCCGGCCGAACTGCTGCTGCACGTCACGCTGCAGCACGAGCCGCGCCACTCTTTCGTGTTCGAGAGCGAAATCCTGATCGAAGGCGGGCGGCGCGGCATCAGGAGCGTCGCCACGCCCATCGCCGCCATCTACCGCGACAACGCCCGGCCCAGCCACTTCCGTCCGGTGCTGGACATCGTGCGCATCACGCGCATGGTGGCGTGGAAGCTGTTTTCGCGCGGAATGTTTCTCAGCGGCCTGTATCGCAGCATGAGCGGCAAAGCACTGATCGTCGAGTAACAGGATAAATCACATGCCTTATCAGGGAAAAACACGTAAATTTGCCATACTGCTTGTGCTCGCCGGGCTCGGCATCGCTAGCTGGCAGCACTTCTCCGAACAGTCTCCATCTTTACCAGACAGCAGCTTGGCGGCGTTTGCATCCGAAGCGGCTACTCGCCCAGGCAGCGATCAGACACTGGCCAGCGCTTTCCAGAATCATCGAAGCAATCTCCAGATCGAGGGACAAGGCACGGTCAGCCGGATTCTGCCGGACGACCTCGATGGCAGCAGGCATCAGCGCTTCCTCATCCGGCTGGGTTCAGGCCAAACGCTGCTGGTGGCGCACAACATCGATCTTGCGCCCAGAATTGACGCGCTCAGGGAAGGCGATAAGGTCACGTTCTATGGCGAATATGAATGGAATGCCAAAGGCGGCGTGATTCACTGGACGCACCACGACCCGGCCGGGCGACATGCCGACGGCTGGATCAGGCATGGCGGCCAGATCTACCGCTAAAGGCCGTACCTCAGGAACCCGGCAAGCGATCCAGATGCGCATCCCCATTTGAGCGGACTGCCAGCCGCGCCGGATCGAAATGCACCAGGCGGAAACCCCGTGCCTGCAATGCGCCGACGATTTCCGCCAGACTCTGCTGCGTGGCCGGGCGCGTGTCATGGAACACCAGCACGCAGGGTACAGCCGAATCCCACTTGTTCAGGATTCCTGACACTCGCTCCACGATGGCATAGGGCGTGGCCAGTGGCGCAGCGTCACCTGAGGAAACGCCCATCACCACCTGATAGCCCGCCTCAGCCGCCGCCTGCCGCACGGCGGGCGTATCCACCAGGTAAGGCGGACGGAACAGGCGCGGCACGGCGGGGTCAAGCAGGTTTGCAGCGAGTTTTTCCCACGCGGCGATCTCTTCCAGCACGGCTTCCTTATCGCTGAGCCATGGCCAGCGGAACCAGGCGTGGCGGGTGCTGTGGTTGCCAACCAGATGCCCGCCAGTGAGAATTTTGTTCACCAGCTCAGGATGCGCCGCAATACTTCCTTTCTCACCCCACATCTCATAGGGCGAAAAATATTTGCGGCGTGCCAGCGCGGATTCCGGCACATCCCCTAGCAGAAAAAACCCCGCCCTGACTGGCTGGCCATCATCGCCACGAATTCCGGATAATGCTTGCAGAACCTTGTCAGTCGCGCCGGGCAGAGGTCCATCATCGAAAGTCAGCATGAATTCGCTGGCATATGAACTGCTCGCAAGCAGCAAGGTCATATAGAACGCGGCACAAAGCAGATTGCGACAGTGAAAAAACATAAGGTTCCAGAAACAGTTAAAATTGCGGCGGAGGCTTTTGATTTTGAGTTACGGGCAATTGCGGATTATAATACACGCCCTTTTGTCCCTGTTTTGAGGGGGAGCTTCATGCAACGAACCATGCTCAAATCGAAACTGCATCGCGTCACGGTCACTCACTCCGAGCTTCACTATGAGGGTTCCTGCGCAATCGACGAAACCCTGCTTGAAGCCGCCGACATTCGCGAATACCAGCAGATCGAGATCTACAACATCACCAATGGCGAGCGTTTCACTACCTATGCCATTCGCGCCCAGCGCGATTCCGGCGTGATCTCGATCAACGGTGCCGCCGCACACAAGGCCAACCCCGGCGACATGATCATCATCGCCACCTATGCCGTGTATAACGAACTGGAATTGCAGAAATTTCAACCCGAGCTGGTGTACGTAGACGCGCACAATCGCATCGTCGACAGGCGCAGGGAAATTCCGGTTCAGGCTGCCTGATAAAAACCGGTCTGAGAATAGAAAAGGGCAGCCTGTAAACAAGCTGCCCTTTTTATTTGGTGCCGGGAGCCGGAATCGAACCGGCACGCTATTGCTAGCGCGGGATTTTGAGTCCCGTGCGTCTACCAGTTCCGCCATCCCGGCTGATAGAGAGGGGCGATTATCAACCAAAACACCGATTTCGGCAAGTAGCGACGCCGCCTGGCAGCGCTTTCCGGGCGTCGAATACAGTGGATACTTACTCTCCGCGTATCAACAATACCGGGGTAGTCGCGGTGCGCACCACGCCTTCGGCCACACTGCCCATCAACAGGCGGTGAATGCCCTGGCGCCCGTGGGTTCCGATTACGATGATGTCTGCCAGCCAGGTCCTGGCCTCCTCAGAGATCATTTCCGGGATTCTGTGCCCGCTGACATCGATTTCAAGCACCTTTCCTTCACAAGCTACGCCTGCCTGCTGTGATTGGGCAACCGCGCCATTCACCACGGCTTCAGCCCCATGGCGCATCGCATCCAGCAACTCCGGGTAGGCGTAAAACTCCCCGTCCGGGTTGAACACCACGGGGTTGAAAACATGCACAAGGCGCAACACCCCCTGTGATTCCCTGGCAATCCTGATGGCCTCGTCCAGGGCCAGATTTGAAGTATGGCTTCCGTCAACTGCAACCAGAATTCGCTTGTACATGTTTTTCACTCCATCAATAGCATTCCTGCCTCAGACATTCCCGGCCGGGGTGCAGCATCAACCATCATGCCAGAAACCGGCGGGACCCAATTCGCCTCAACTGAAAACACCAACACCGAATATTGTATACCCGCATTATTACGGTTGACATCAGCAAATAAATGCCTGATGGCGGAAAAATACATATTTCAAACAAACAATTACTCACTGAATAACTGGCGGCGGATTCAAGCACGAAGTGCAACGCGGTTAAATGATTGCATAAAAACCTCGTGAGGGGTTTTCCAGTTGAGTCGTTTTCGTGGGCGGTGATTCAGGCGGTACATGATCATGGCGATCTCCTCGTGGGTGATAGTCGTA
>JAHJGO010000023.1 GCA_018824405.1 Gammaproteobacteria bacterium | reverse complement strand
TAAATTTGGTATCGTTCGTCTTGGGTCAGATGTGTGTAGTTCATTGGGCAACTTCGACTTGGCGGTTGATGAGCAAAATGCTTCCGCATTCTGACCCATCTCCTCGTTAATCAAAATTGCACTTCAAACTTGAATCCGCGACCTACATGACGCCTACACGAAACACATGCAAAAGAAAACGGCCTAGAGAGTTAACCCTAAGCCGTTGTTTATATGGTGGGCCCGCACTCAACCGAACAAACCGCCAAGACACCCGTTGATAATGGTATAACTTGGTAGCGCTTATAGGTGTTGCCCCCAGAGTTGCCCCCATTCGTTGTTTTCTTACCTATCGCCAATTCAATTAGCGAGTGAGGCTTTACATTATCCGTCAACTATAGCCATTAGTTCAGCATCCGTCATACTTTCGTAGCGAGCCCGAAGCGACGCCTCATTCTTGCCCAAGACGAACTCGACCGCCTCAACGCTATAGAATCCCATGAGCTTCCCAATTTCTCTTGCTCCCGAAATCATGGCCATCGGCTGTCCCTGTGCTCTGGCAAGGTTAATCGCCTCCATGTGAGCGAGGAGGACATGCTCCTTCCGAAGCTCCAATTTCACCGCTGTTTCCTGCTGTTTTGCGGTTATGGCGGCCTGAATGTAAGGTTTTGACAGGTTTTCCGTCGCGATCTGACGCGCCGTTTTTTCGCTGTACCCGGCGCTGCGCGCCGCGCGCGCGCCATTGCCGTCTATGAGATATTCCGAAACGAAGAGCTGCTGGCGGGGTGTGAGGTTCATCGCCAGTTCTCCACCTGTAGTCCGCCAACGCGCTCGAATTCGCCAAGGTTGGAAGTCACCACCACCATCCCCCGCGCCAGCGCACAGCCCGCGATCAGGACATCATAGGTGCCAATGGGCTGCCCCTGCTTCTGTAGCACAGCGCGAATCGCCCCTGCTGCCTTGGCATCGGCATCTTCGAAGGGAAGGATGGAAATACTGGAGAGAAAAGCATCCATAACCGGCGCCAGTTTCCGGGCGCGGTCAGGATTCAGGTGCATGCCGAACTCGATTTCCATCCGGGTCACGGTGGAAATGGCGATAAGCTGGGGTGGCGTTGCCTTGATACGCGCCAGCACACCAGGCTGGCCCTTGACGAAATCGCTGACCGTGCAGGTATCGAGGAGATACTTCATGCCAGCGGGTCAGCCACCGGGGGCTTGAGCTGCTCGCGCCCCGCCTCGAAGGGTAGCATATCGGCCATACCTTGGAAATCCAGCACTTCCTCGGGCCATTTCGGCTGATTCTGGCGTGCCAGCCAATCCCTGACCGCCATGCGAATCAGCGCATTGCGGGTCTGACCCTGTTGCTGTGCGGCGGCGTTTAATTGTTGGCCGGTCTGGTCATCGATATAGACGTTGAAGTGCATAACACCTCCATATAACACATTCATATGTTATATGGTCTGGGGCTGAAATTCAACCATTCCAACAATAATCAGTCACTCTTCAGGGCCACTAAATTGCTTGTTGCATTGACACCATAAATCCGACCCCAATTTTTGAGATATTTGCAATACTGTATGTGCCATACGCCCGTATTACCCAGAACAGACTATCCCATCCGGTTGTTGATCTCGACTTTAGAAGGGGCATTCCCCATCGAAATCGGGGGTACTGTTTTCTTCTGCACAGGGACGGGGTCTGCTATTGGGTATATCACTAGCAAGCGGAACAAAGACAAAAGAATCAGTCAAGGTGACTGCTGTCTCGTCGGCATAGCTTTCCCACTGCTGTGGACTAAGAACTCGCGATTTCTCAATCATGATTTGTCGATTACGCCACTGAATAAGAGCAATCTGTATTTCAGGCTGCCCATATTCCTCAGCCAACTCCATCAGAGAATCGAAGTCATTTGAGTCATCTGTCAGTCCATAGCGCCATTCCTTAAATGTTCCATGCATCTCAACGAATGGGCAATAACCAAGCTGCAACGCACGTTTGAACAAATCATGGAAACCGAATACGATTAACCATCCGAGCATGCTGTGGCATCCATCGTTATACGCGGCGATGCTGAAGGGCTCATTGATATTGTCACCTTCTTCGTAAACTGTATTTATCATGTTGAAAAGGATTCGACGGGCAAGTAGATGTGCTACACCTTTAACCTTCTTGCGAATGGCGATTTTTATGGGTGAAACCTCATAGTCATCTTCGGCCAGAGGGTCAGCACCATAGGTAAGCAACAACTCTGCCAATTCCACATCATCCAACTCCGCTGCCCTTAGTAATGCAGTTCGGTTGTCGCGACGTCTTGTGTCAGGGGCCATTCCGATTATTAACAGGGCTTCAAGAACATCTAACTGCCGATTGATCAACGCCAATTCAAACTGTTGCTTTGGCAGTTCAGCTTGAGCTTCGATGTATGCAAGATGCTTTTCATTTTCCTCAGCCAGTTCTTCTATTTTCTTTTCTTGTTCTTGAATTTTGTCAGCTAAAAAGTCTTCGCGTGGCCTCCAACAAAATAAGTCATCAGGTACATAGCGGAGCTCAAAGTTGTGAACACATAGAGGAGGGGCGTGACGTTGAAAAAACCTCTCCCAATCATCGATGGTAAGGCCGCGGGTGGCGTTGTCGTATGAGTCAATCGGTATTGGCTCCTGCATTTGCAATTGCAATGAACTGTCATGGCTCACGCGTTCTTGCTCGTCAAACGAATAGTCGTAGGCATCGCACGAATCGTCTGGAATGGGCGCTGAACACTCATCTGAGTCATCAGGACCTCCCATCAGAAATTCCCAATCACCAGAGTCCATATCGTCCGAAAAAACAGACGTCATGACACGTTTCTTTCATCAGGATAGGCTTCGACGGCCTTGGCCCCTTCGCCACCCTTCCTGTAAGCGCCCCCCTGGCTATACGACTCGATAGCATATTCCGGATTAATGAGGGGAGCCGACATCAAAACACACCCTTCCCAGTAGAGGCGTTCAAGAAGGCGTGGAGTTGCGCAGGAGATTTCAACTTAACCATGTACTGGCACCCCATATCCCCGTCCCAGCGCGGGCACCTGAGGTAGTACATATCGAGCAGCGTGCCATCGTGCTTTATCTTTTTGCGCAAAACGAGCGATTCACCATGACCGGGGCAGCGATAAGCGGTCACACTATTTATCTGATTATCTTTACGCACAATTTCCATGCGGTCGATCACTTCTGGTTGGTGCGCCAACACCATGCCAGAAAACTGACTAGCGGTTAATTCAGTGAACTCAGGTCGATTCGCCTTGGCAAAAATCTGGAAGTCATCAGGATGAAGCTTCTCCCAGTGATTGCATACATGCGCACCGTTTTTCTTCCAGTACCAACGGGTACACCCCCATCCAAGGTCACTTGTTGACGTTACACTTAGCCCGCCTTTCCACTGGAGCCGCATAGGCCCACTACATATAGGGCAGGGCTTGTTGTAAACGGTTTGCCCCATTGCTGCCTCGATGATATGCGTTCTGTCATCATCAATGACAAAAGAATCATATTCTGCCTCATTCTCTGCAATGTCGCTCGCAGCGGTAAATTCATCGGATTCGCGCAGCTCCCCTTTAAGCTCACGCCGCCTGGCCTTAAGTCGCTCAACGAGGTCATGATCAAATTTTCCGGTTCTTTCATACTGTCGTTTCAATTTTTCAAGGTGGTCGTTTATCTCCTGCAATTCCCCGCCAATATCTGCATCACTTCTTTGTGCGCGTGCTTGATTCCATGTGTCTTTGGCTGCCGCGATAGCCGCTTGAATCCGGGGAACTGCTGCATCAACGATTTTCTTCGCGGCTCTGAATAGCACACCCGCTCCGGTAATGGCAACATCAGCGACAGCTGCAAACACTTGGCTCAAGATTCCCATTTTCGTGCCTATTTCCCCGGAATCAACATTTTCAATCCGGCGCCAATTGCCTTAAACCCATCCTGAGCGACACCGCTTGCCTGACTGACAACTCTCTCGCCTGTGGATTGTTTATGACCTACATCGATAGCTTCTGCAGCCGCATTCATGGCCAATATCGTTTGGTGCGCTTCCATGGGCATGCTGAAGGGCAAGTCATGATAAGCGCCAGGCTGCAGAACAGCGTCAACGCCCAGATGGTAGGCAATCCCCGCGCTCGCGCCTTGCGAGAGGCGTGCCGCAATGCTTTCCTTGGCAGCAAGGAGCTTGTCCCAGAAAGGGTCATACTCAGCCGGTAGTTTGTCGTGGATAACGCCGGTCAAGTCAACTAGCGCAAGGATGGCGCCTTCCACAACAATCCCGGCAATAATCGAGTGCGTGAAGGGTGAGCGGTGCCATTCGATGCCTAGTGCAAGATCGCTGTCCGGAATCCCCCCGTTGCCATCCAACCCGCCGGAGCCTACAAGAAATCCCATTGCCAGAGCCAACACGCCAGGGGCATTACTTTTTGGGTCATTTCTCAAAGCACTGGCAACGGTTGAAACCGCGCTTTCTACCCGCTTCTTGATCTCTATGCTGCCATCTATGGCGGCTGCGGAACGGTTGCCCAAGTGCTGTCCCAATCGCCCTTCACCCATGGCGCGAATGGCGTTGAGCAGCTCCTTTCCGGTGAAACGGGCAATACTGGATAGCAGCATGCCAAGATTCCTGATCCGTCGAGTGGCGATTGTCGGAAGTTGAGATGCGGATCGTGTGCCCCATGCTTTCAAGTCGTCCTGCCGCGTTACGGCAAGCGCATACTTGAGCTCGCCGAGCAGTCTTTCCTGGCGCGTTGCGTTCATGACCAGCTCCCCGTGTTTCGGTTAAAAAAGGCGGATCGTCGAAAAGGATCTCGCAGAATGCTTTGATGCCTTCGCGACTTACCGCTTCATCGTTGTGTCCTTACTCTGGCTCGCTCACTTGCAGATACGTTATTCCTAATAACCGTCTAAGAACTCCCCCATAGTTAGCTTGGGATACTTGAAAACTTCCTGCTCTGCGTCTCTTATCAACTGATCAGTAAGCTCAAGCCCTCTTTCGGCAACACATCGCTCGAATTGCTGAAACGCTAATCGCGCAAACCCCGGGTTTTCCTGAAATATCAAGATAAGCAATGTGGAATTCCTGCCATTGCTTGCCGCCTGTAGCAACCCACTCGCAATACTTCGAAAAAATCCCATAGCTTTCTAGCTCCAGCAGTTACGCGTTAGTAATGCATGGCAGTGCAGCTTTTAGTGTGCAAAGCCTAATACGGTTTATGCGCGAAAATAGCTTTCCAGACTGCTGGTACTCGCGAAACCATGACCAACATCCAGCATGGCTATTTTTAGTGCGGTGGGCAGGTTCCTGCCCGTCGCACATCCATGCATGACAGAAAAAGCCCTGTCGTAACTCTCGCAAGAAAATAGCCGAATCACCCATTGTGTTTTCTGCCCGCCGAAGAAGGTTATCTTCCCCCTGATCTTGTGAATCTCCATCGTCACAAAAGGCGCGCCTACCTGTATCCAGTTGCGCGTGGTAATGGCAACAATGCCCTCATCCACTGACTGCGTATCCAGCTCCCCTTCAAATCCACTTTTAGCCCAGTTGTTCAGAATGTCATTCAGAAGTTTCGTATCAGAATCGGTCCAGATGAGATGGGTACTCAATCAGGTGCTCGCCAAAAAGAAATCAGAAGGTAACTTGCCTGGTTCAAACCTTTCAGCTGGTCTCAATTTTGTTCTCCCAAAGATCGCCCACATGCTTTTCCTGCGCAGGCACTGCCAGCAGCAACTGAGGGCCATATTCACGCCCAAACAGATGGGCACATATCAATGCCCTGTTGAATTCGCCCAGGCTGATCTGGGCGCGATTAGCCAGCGCTTGCAGATCGCTCTTGATTTTTGCTGGAACAAAAAACTTCAATGCAAAGATGCTCTTTCCCAAAGAAGGTGGCATATCTGCAGCTGTCCTTTCCCTGTTGTACTTGACTGTGCCGGATAACGGCACTGGCTCATACAGGCCGGATCGTTTGGCACGCATTCTCAGTAGCTCATGCCGACCATAAAGATACTCGGTAAAATATTCGGTCACATAAACAGTCATGGATATTTCCGCGTGCTCACAAATTTCCGCCAAGCCTATTTTTGCCGGGTCTGGCAACCAGACTCGTAGCTGCTCTTCCTGCTTGTTCATGCCCGAATAATCTCTTTGCGGAATCAGCAAGGACAAACCCTGACCTTTGATGCCGAGATTCCACTCTGACATCCTATCGCGTGAAATTCGCATTTTTCCCCTCAAGTTTTTTGCTACTGAGTGTGAATTCAGAAACATCCTGTTATTTCTCCACGCTACCATCATGGCAATAATTCACGCATAGGGTTTTCCCCTATTTTTTATAATATTTTTTTGAACTCCCCCCTCAATCCATCCCACCCCCACCTCCCAAAAACCGCCACCCACTTCGGATTTCGGTTTTGCCTATCCGCAAAAATGAATTCCGTTACACAAATCTAAGTTATCGCAATCCGAACAGCACGGATCGCGTTTGATCCTCATGCAGTAAGGCTGGTTTACCCAGCCTGATCTGCCACCGAATCGGGGTAGAAGAATCCATCCTTCCACCCCGTACCGCACGGCGCTTGCCCATCCTGGGTCAGCGCCGTTTTTGTTTGTTCTTTACTTCAAAGGAGTTTCATCATGAAAGTTTATCAACAAGCCATTCCCCTGGCCAATAGCCAGCCCGCCGAGCGTCTGGTCAAGCGTGGCGCACGCGTACTCTTCGGCCTGCTGCGTAGCAGTGCCGGTCAGGCGCAGCGTGTCCCTGGCATTCTGTCCCAGGCAGCCACCGATGTCCGTGAAGCCTGGGCGGAAACCGCCCGCCCAAACGTGTAAGGGAGGACGATCATGCTCATCACAGGATTCACGATCTTCCTCGGGGTAGCCCTGCTGCTGGTGAAACTGCAGCGCAGGACCATGCTGCGGGTGCTGAAGCACGACCTGAAGCTGGACCTGGCCGTTACTGCCCTGGTGCTGCTGATCCACTGGGGGACGTTCTCCGGCGTCATGGCGGCGACGGTAGCGGGTCTCTTGACCAACATCACGACCAGCGGCTTGAAACGCCTGTTCGGCTACATCGATGGCGACAACTACTATCCCGGCAAAATCCGGCTCGACGTGTAAAGCGCGGAGAGAAACCCCTGTCCACCATCTTCATGGCTGCCGCAACCGGTGAAGTCGGCCGTCAGGCCGTCCGCATCCTGCTGCGCGTCAGCATGAAGCTGCTCAGGTAGCACCACCGTGCTGTCTCAACCTCTCCATTGATTCACCCATTCAGCCCCGTTTTGTCCATCCCGGACAGCGGGGCTTTGTTGTTTCTACTTAAAGGAGTAATACAAATGGCACATCTCGTCGAAAACATGGCCTACGTCAACGCCACCCCATGGCACGGCCTGGGCAACCAGCTCTCAGAAAACCAGCCACTGGAAATCTGGCTGCGCGAAGCAGGCATGAACTGGGACATCCTCGATGCCCCGGTGCAATACCAGTCTGCTGATGCGCTGCAATCCTTTGCCGATAACAAGGTGCTCTACCGCAGCGATACGCTGGCACCCCTGTCAGTGGTTTCCAACCGTTATCAGGTAGTGCAGCCGCGTGAAGTGCTGGAGTTCTACCGCGATCTGGTCGATCTTGGAGGATTCCAGCTGGAAACCGCTGGCGTGCTCAAGGGCGGCAAGAAGCTCTGGGCTCTGGCCCGTACCGGTCAGGAAGCCCTGCTCAGGGGTGATGACCAGGTCAAGGCCTACCTGCTGCTGGCCACCGCCTGCGATGGCACGCTGGCGACCACGGCGCAGTTCACCTCGGTCAGGGTGGTTTGCAACAACACCCTGCAGATGGCCACGGGCAACAGTGCCGGCGCCATCAAGGTGCCGCACTCAACGAAGTTCGATCCTGACAAGGTCAAGCAGCAGCTCGGAATTGGTATCTCCACCTGGCAGCACTTCATATCGGACATGCGCCAACTCTCCGAGCGGCCAGTCAATCCGTTCGAGGCGCGGCGTTACCTGGTGGAAGTGCTGGGTGATCCAGCCCTGCACTTCCATCAGCAGCCCAACATCAAGGTGCTCAACCATGTATTTGGCCTGTATGCCGGTCAGGGCATGGGCGCCAATCTGCTCTCGGCTAACGACACGGCGTGGGGGCTGGTCAATGCCGTCACGCAATTCGTTGACCACGAGCGCCGCGCCAGAACGCCGGACAACCGGCTGGATTCAGCCTGGTTCGGCATCGGCTCGCTCATCAAACAGAAAGCGCTCGAAGAAGCACTCAAACTCGCAGCCTGATCAGCTGCGTGCGTAACCCAAGGCAGGCCTGCCATAACAACAAGAGCCGTTCAGCGGGGTTTAAGGGCTCGATAATCTTGTAAACGCCGCGCACTCCCAGCAACTCTTTAGCGCTGGAAATCCCACAGACACACGCCCGACATGGTTCGCTCAGTCGGGCGTTGTCGTTTCTACTCATTCCAATGAAAGGAATCATCATGACAAACAAACAAGACAGCAACTACTTCACCGAACTGGCTGCAATCAATGTCGGTGAGCATATCGAGCGCAAGGGGCAGTTCAGCTACCTGAGCTGGCCGTTTGCCGTGGCGCAGCTGCGGCAGTTCGATGCCTCGGCCACCTGGGAGGTCATGCGTTTCGATGGCCTGCCTTATCTTGCAACCGATTACGGCACCTTCGTCGAGGTGGCGGTGACAGTTCGGGGCATCACCCTGAGCCAGATCCATCCGGTGCTGGACAGCAGGAACAAGCCGCTTCAGGCGCCCAGCGTGTTCGATATCAATACCAGCATCCAGCGCTGCCTGGTCAAGGCCATCGCATTGCATGGACTGGGGCTGTACATCTATGCCGGAGAAGACCTGCCGGTCACCAGCGAGGAACCCAGGGCGGAGGATAAAGCGCCAGTTTCATCGACAACCAGGAAGAGCAGGACGCCACCGTCGGCAGTGACGCCTATCCATTCCGGCAAGGGCATCACCACCGCACAAATGGCCCAGATCGAGCAGTTGCTCGATGAAACCGGCAGTGACCGCAACAAGCTGCTGGCGTATTTCGGCTGTGAAACATTGGCCGAGATCACCCCGGCAGATTTCCCCCGTGTAATTCGCAGTCTCGAGAAAAGGAGAGCAGCATGAACGCCATACTCAAATTGGTACAGGGCAGCCCAGAGTGGCATGCCCACCGTGCACAGTATCGCAACGCATCGGAGTCAGCAGCAGTCATGGGCGCAAGCCCATGGATGACGCCGTATCAGTTCTGGCAAATCCGCACTGGTCGCGTGGAGCAGACCGTAACCACCGCCATGCAGCACGGCACGGACATGGAGCCCAGGGCGCGCGTTGCCTATGAAGCCCAGACCGGGCTGATCATGCAGCCGCTGGTGCTGAGTGAAGGTGACTACTCGGCCAGCCTGGACGGCATCACGCTGGAAGGTGATCTGCTGCTGGAGGTGAAATGTCCATACAAGGGGCAGTCATCTGCACTCTGGCAGTCAGCATCCACTGGCGAGGTGCCGGAATATTACAGAATCCAGATCCAGCACCAGTTGATGGTAGCGGGCGCGGCGATGGCTCACCTGTGGGTATTCGATGGCACGGAGGGTTTGCTGCTGGAGGTGGGGCGTGACGAGATAGTCATGGAAGCCATTCGGGCCGCCTGGGATAGTTTCCAGCAGTATCTGGACAACGACACACCGCCGCCACTCACTGTGCGTGATACAGCCACACGTGATGATCCGGTGTGGAAACTGGCAGCGGTGTTCTACCTCAATGCCAAGCGCAAGGCCGAGGAAGCCACGGCCACGCTGGAAACAGCACGCGAGCGACTGGTAGCGCTGGCCAGTCATCCCAGTGAATCAGGTGCTGGCGTAACGGTGACGCGCTTCTGGAAACAGGGAAATGTGGATTACAAACGGGTGCCGGAGCTGAAGGGGGTGGATCTTGATCAGTATCGCGGGAAAGGGCGGGAGGAGGTGCGGGTAACGATTGTGAAGTAACTGCACCCCCACCCTGAGTGGGCCATCAAGGCCTATTCAGGGCTCCTTCCAGTTGTAACTTTTGGAATGGAAATCTTGCTGAGCAAGGATTACGGCTTTTGTATGTGGTACTGCGGCTGACTTTAAAGCCCTTATACGTATACACCCAGGAAGAAAGCATGAGGTCACATTTTTTGCTCACTATCTCCTTCAAGATAAAATCGCTGCTTCCGCATCCGGGATTTATCTTGCTGATCAGGCTTATGTCTGGGTTCAATACGGCAATGAAAAATCCATCATAAAACCACGGATGGGTCACCCCAACCACCAAGAGCGGTTTCATGCTTCCATCCATATCGACATTCATGAGTGTGCGAAACAGCGAGTCTTCCGTAGCAGATGATTCAAGCGCACATAAATAATGTTTGACTGCGATTTTCTCGATTTTATCGAACATGGTTAATCTCCTTGGTAACATTTTTCGATGGGCGTTTGACAGTTTTCGCAACCGGAATGGTTAAAGGCGGAGAAGGGGTTAAAGGCGGCGGATTTACCTCAACAACCCTCCATGCCGTGCGCCCATCTGCCTCGGCCTTCTGGAACTCAAATCCGTTGACGATACGATTCGCATTCTTTTTCAGAATCCATCCCAGTTTCGATCGATTGATCTCACCCCGTTCCTCAATAGGGAATTCTCGCATCGCATCGAAAAGATCGCTGTCACCACCGTATGCCACATCAACAGCCTTGCGTACCGTCGTCGGTGTCGAACCAAATTGGGCACGCCATGCGGCCATCAGACTTGCAAGAGCATCCCCATCGGGGTCGTGCTTGACCTGTTCCAGCAGCGCCGTTGCCGGGTCTGCGTGGCCCAGCCACATCAGCGGATGCCGGCAGTAGTCCGACCATGCGCCGCCGAATGTGACGATGTTTTCTACGTCAGCACGCAGTGAGCCCGCCCTGCGCCACGCCATGATAATGGTCAGCACTGCAGCCACATAAACACCCCGGTTCTTGCGTACCTGTTCGACGGGTAAGCCTTTGTAGCTGATCGTGGCAGGAGTGGAGCAGCGCGGGTCAACGTGGATCGTCAGAACGCGCCGCAGCAGGTCGCGCACCGGGCCAACATTATTGCCCGAGCCGAGAAACAGAGTGCGCGTACTGACTGTCGCTGTCTTGCTTACCCCCAGTATCCGGTCAGTAATCTGGTCAGCGGTCAGCATCCTTTTTATGGTGCCGTGCGGAATCCAGTCGGTGTCCATATCGTCAAATTCGATGACGGCTGGGCTGGTCAGCAGCAATGAAAGAATGACCTTTGTCGCCTCTTCAGATGTGGTCGGATAACTAACCTTTGCATTGCCGGCCGGCCCGGCGAAAGCACCAATAAGCTCGCACAGATAGGTTTTGCCACTGCCAAAAACTGGGGCTTTAACGTGGAATCCTGGAGCATGAGCAAGCGTTGGGCGCACCACGGCGGTGAAGATTGCTGCAAGTGCGGCTGCTTTATCGGTAGCCGCGACGAAGTGGAACTCATTAAGTGGATCCTCCAGCAGAGCCAGCGCTGCCCGTGCTGCCTCTGGCGTCGGGTCAGGGATGACAAACTGACGTGAGTCGAACACGCCAAAGCGCTGCGACGTGCTGTCATAACCTGCCTGCGTAACCAGCTCACCATCAGACTCCCGAAAATACGGTTGCCTCGCCACGCCAGCCAGAGGTGGCAAGTGCCTAAAATCCTGTGCGTCATAGAGGATGGCAATATGGCGCTGCGGCGGATCACTGCGTATCCAATCTTTTGCGCGCGCGTCGTATTTCTCCCATGACGCCGCGGCCGACAGCTCCTTGGTCAACGCCGGTGCACTGGTCGGGATGACCGAAGGGTCTCCAGTGACGGGATCGGTCGAAACCGAAACAATCAATCCGCCGGACTGGTAATGCCGCCCGCGACCCGCCAACTCTTTTTCAGCTGCATCCACCACACGGTGCAAGTCACCCTTGACCTCACGGATAACTGGTTTGTGCCGAGCCTCTACGTTGCGCACGCCCAGAAATTCGAGTAATTGCCGGATGTGATACTGGTCACGGTGTGAATGCTGGCAACAAAAACCGCCCAGCGGATATAGCTCGTCTGGTTCAAAATACGCCGCACCGGTGTCCAGGCCATCGGTATGCTCCTGCACCCACGGACAGGTCATATCGTGCTTGCCTGAACCCAATGGCGTTTTGTAAAGCACACGCACTTTGAGTGCAGTCACGACCGGGCTCTCCTCGGCCCTAGGCGTCAACACATCGTCAGTATCATCACCCAGATTGCGTAAGGACTCCGTAGGTGACTTGACCGCTTTCTTCGGCCGTCCTGCCGGCGCAAGCTCTAGTTGCAGACGATCCACAATCTCTTGCGGCGTATAGCGGGCGTCAGGTCGCCATTCGATCAGACGGCAACGGAACGGCGCGCCTTCTTCATTCGCATATTTAGACTTACCGTTGATCGCGACCGAGAGACGTGCCCACCGGCTTAATGGCCCGCTTGCACCAGGATCACAAAGCCCCGCGTTAATCACGGCAGTGAGCAACCGGACCGCTACCGAGGCATCGGTGACGGGTTCAGCGAGAATGATTCCTCCCTGATAGTTACCAGGGCTGGTCTCGATCAGCCAGGACAACTCAAATCCGCCCAGCCGATCAAACGGCACCTTGGTGCCCAGATCATCGAGCATCAGGAAATGGCAGGCAGCAAACTGGGCCTTGCGCGCCTTGAATGAGCCGTCATCACCCGGATAGAAGCTCGAACAGTTGAGATAGTTGTTATGCTCGGCAGAGAGTTGCGCAACGATACTATCCGCGCGGTTGGCTACCCATCCGCCGTTGCTCGGATCGCCTGGTTTGGAACAGGCTGCGGCAAATGCGCCTTCTGGCAATTGCCGAAACACCTCGGTGACGAAATCCGCATTCATCACCTGAAGGCCACCACCTTCGCCGCCATTACCTGCTTCATCCTGCTTGGAAGTGAAAATTGTCAGTTGATTGGTTGTCATGATGGTCACTCCCTTAAACATCAGTCTTGCGACTTTGTTCAATACGGAGTGCCTGCCAGTCAGCTATCGACTGCTCAGTCCATGCGACAGCTCTGGCACCGATGGAAATCGGAGCAGGAAAATCGCCTCGGCGGATAGCTTCGTAAATCCAGCTACGTGAAAAACCTGTCTGCAGTTTTACCTGCTTGAGGCGGAGAAAAGATTGCAGTTGCACGGCCATAGTTGTTGCTCCTGAACAAGGCCGGGTGCTCCGCGTAATTTGGTGGCCTTGCCCGCACAGTTGAGGATTGCTGCGGAGTACTTAGGCAAATTCTGAGCGGGCAAAAAACAAGGCGGAACCAATGCAGTTCCGCCTTTATTTTTTAAATACAACAAGTTATTTAGGCAACTCTAGGCAGTTAGGCAAGCTATGCTATTACCACTGTTTTCGGATTCTCCTTAAGACAGTTTCCACATTCATTCCACGTTCTTCCGCCAAAATATTGGCAACCATGTTCCGTGTTATTGGCCTGCGCGTCAGCGGCTTTTGTTCTGCTGCTATTTGGTTTGCTCTGGTCTGCATTTCTGGATCATGATTGAGATGACCTGGAGGTTTTATGGGAACCTCAGATGTGCCATTTTCATCAAGCCCAGGAAAGTCGCCCCGAGCCAGTTGATTTTTGAATGGGGCTAGTTTTTTCTTAAGCTTCACTAGCTTCTTTTTCTTCCTGGCCATGTCTCCGGCCGTAGGGGCATCGACAGATTTCCATTCTTCAATCTCCTTTTCGATGGCATGCATACGCCTCAAAAACTCTTTCTTAATTTCCTGATATTCCTCGTGGGCAGCGACATCCTGCGCGTCCAGTTGCTCGGCCTCGCTGCGCCTCTGGTGTGGTGTCCACTCATCCCAATACTTCGTGGGAAAATTCTGCAGAACACGTTTACGCAGTGCATCAGGCAACTCATCCAACGCTTTGTCGAAATACCCCGCAAGCGCCCCTGCGAGTGGAATAAATTCACTCATGCCACACCCCCATGCCCAAGCAACACATTCCGCTTCCATAGGAAGAAGTTTTCGTTGATCTGCATCGTGCCATCAGTTCGTTCCTTGAAAAGTAGAGCCATTACATTTGGATTTTGCCGGACATTCCAGTACATTACAGCACATTCGCATTAGCCACACAGCTTGAGAAGCACCATGGTCGCTGCTTCAGCCTGACAAAGAGAAAAACAAGCCCGTGAACATCCAGCAACTTGAAAACGAACTGTGGGAAGCCGCAGATCAGTTACGTGCCAATTCCAAACTAACCGCAGCAGAATACTCAATGCCGGTACTCGGGCTGATCTTCCTGCGCCACGCCGACAATCGCTTCAAATCATACTTGCCAGACATCGAGGCCGACATTCCCGCGCAGGTGCCTGCCGCGCAGCGTGAAGAACTGATCAAACTCGGCTTTCAGGGCAAGGCAGCCATCTACCTGCCCGAGGATGCCCGTTTCGACAAGCTCGCCGCCTTGCCGCAGGGTGCCAGCGTTGGCGCCACCATCGATACGGCCATGGATGCGATAGAGGCGGAATATGAAGTCCTCAAGGGCGCGCTGCCGCGTGGCTATACCGCCTTCGAGCCTGACCTGCTGGCCGAACTCATCAAGATATTCGACCGCCCAGCCATCAAGGCCGCCACGGGCGACGTATTCGGGCGCATCTACGAATACTTCCTCAACAATTTCGCGCAGAGCGGCGCGCAGGAAGGCGGCGAATTTTTCACGCCGCCATCGCTGGTGAGAATGATCGTCAACGTCATCGAGCCGGATCACGGGCTGGTACTGGACCCGGCCTGCGGCTCGGCGGGCATGTTCGTGCAGACCGGCCACTTTATCGAAGAACTGCGCCACGCCAACGCCAACGATACCGTCACCTTCCATGGTCAGGAAAAATCCGACACCAACACCAAGCTGGCGCGCATGAACCTGGTGGTGCACGGCCTGGATGCCTCCAACATCCGTCAGGGCAACACCTTCTACGACCAAGCTGAACACCTGATCGGCCAGTGTGATTTCGTCATGGCCAATCCGCCGTTCAATGTGGATGGCGTGGATACCAAGAAGGTCGAAGGCCAGGTGGACGAGGCGGGGCGCTTGCCCTTCGGCCTGCCGGGCACCAACGCCAAGAGCGGCGCGATCTCCAATGCCAACAGCCTGTGGATTCAGTATTTCTACGCCTACCTGAAAAGCACCGGACGCGCTGGTTTCGTCATGGCGTCCAGCGCTTCGGACGCCGGCAACAAAGACCGTGACATCCGCGAAAAGCTGGTCAAGACCGGCCACGTCGATGTGATGGTGGGCATCGGCAACAAGTTCTTCTATACCCGCAGCCTGCCGTGCACCTTGTGGTTTTTCGACAAGGGCAAGCCGGATGCCTTGAAAAACCAGGTGCTGATGATCGACGCGCGTAACGTCTATCACGTCGTATCGGCGCGCTCCCACGTCTTCACCGAGGAACAACTGGCCAACCTCAACGCCATCGTCTGGCTGTACCGGGGCGAGCAGGAAAAGTTCGTCGCGCTGGTCGGAAACTATCAGCGCCAGGCCGATCACTGGTTGCATGAAATTCCGGCGCGCCTCGCAGCCGACACGGCGGCGATTGCCAGGCTCGGCATCGCCCTGAAAACCTTTGCTGACAAAGTGACCCTGGCTGAACTCAACGCCGATCAGCCGGAAGGCGCGCATATCGCGCAAGCCGTGCTGGATGTGTTCAAGGCGGAATTGGCGGCGGCACAAGCGGGCCTGCAATCCTCAGGTGACGCGATGGCCCCTTCCGCTGCGGACGAAATTGCGGGGCTGCTCACCGCCAGCGCCGGGGCACGCACCGCCATCGGCAAGGGCGACCTCGCCAGCCACGCCGGGCAGGTAGCCTTGCAGACCCAGCTTGACGCACTGGCGCCCAAGCTCAAGGCCGGAAGCAAATTGCTCGAAGCCCGCCACAAGCTCTGGCTCAAGCTGCTGGACACGGCAGATAAGACCCTGCGCGCCCGCCTGTCCAAAGCCTTTGATGGCAAGGCGGTACGCGAATTGAAGCGCGCGCTGCTGGCCGCCGATCTCAGGAAGAGCGAAGCGCCCACGGTGCGCGACGAGGCGCTGGAAGCATTGAAACAGGCCGTCTATTTCATCCATCAGGTGCATTGGCTGCACAGCCGTTTCCCGCATGCCCGGTTCGAGAATGTGCCGGGCTTGTGCAAGGCGGTGACTACCGATGAGGTCGCCAGCAACGATTACTCGCTGACGCCGGGGCGCTACGTGGGTGTGGCGCCGGATATTGCAGGCGACGAGGAAGACTTTGAAGAGGTGCTGCGCGGCATCCATGCCGAACTGGCCGAGCTGAACGACAAGGCGGCGGAACTGGCAGAGCGCATCGAGCGGAACTTTGAGGCGTTACTTGCATGAGTTGGTCAGTGCGCCCGCTGAGAGAGATTGCAGACTTTGCTCTTGGAAAAATGCTTGATCAGGCCAAGAACAAAGGCGAGCTGCTTCCATACCTTGCAAATATCAATGTGCGCTGGGGTGAGTTCGATATGAACGATCTACGCGAAATGCGCTTTGAGTCTAGTGAACTAGAACGCTTCTCGCTGAAATACGGCGATATTGTGATGTGTGAAGGTGGTGAGCCGGGGCGCTGTGCGCTGTGGAAAATGCAGCAAAGCGGCATGATGTTTCAGAAGGCGCTTCACCGCATTCGCCCCAATGATTGTCTCGATAGCCGATTCCTGTATTACTCCTTCCTGAACCTAAGAAAAACAAATGGCTTCGAGCCTTACTTCACTGGCGCCACGATCAAGCACCTCCCGCGTGAGCAACTGGCAAAGGTTGTGGTCCGCTTTCCTGACATCAAAACCCAGGAAGCGATTGCATCGGTTCTCGAAAATTACGATGACCTGATCATCACCAACCAGCGCCGCATCCAGTTGCTCGAAGACGCCGCCCGCCGCCTCTACCGCGAGTGGTTCGTCCACCAGCGCTTCCCCGGCCACGAATTGGTGGCGGTCAAGGAAGGCGTGCCGGAGGGGTGGGCAATCCTCACACTGAATGATGTCTGTGAAGCTATTGGCGGTGGGACTCCTTCAACTGCACGTCCAGAATATTGGGGTGGTGATGTGGTGTGGGTCACGCCAACAGATGTCACCCGAAACGATTGTCTGGTGATGTTGGACTCGGAGAAGAAAATCACCGAGACGGGTTTGACCAACTCCTCCTCAAAGCTGGTTCCTGCTGAAACGATTCTGATGACAAGCCGGGCATCCATTGGATTCTTCGCACTGATGGATCAACCCGTTTGCACCAATCAGGGATTTATCTCCATTATTCCACGGCACGACAACACCCGTATGTTCCTGCTTTTTAACTTGATGGAACGAGTGGAAGAAATGATCGCCCTCGCAACGGGTGCCACCTTTAAGGAATTATCCAAAAGAACTTTCCGCGCCTTGCCCGTCTTATGGCCAACCTCTGAGCTTCTGAACGAGTTCGAGAGCAAGGTATATCCGCTGATTCAGCAAACGCGACTGATCAAGAAGCAATCTGAGCAATTGAAGCGCGCCCGTGACCTGCTGCTCCCCAAGCTGATGTCGGGCCAGCTCGACGTGTCCGGCACTCCCTTGCCCGAGGAGTTGGCGGCATGACATTTCTAACAAACAGTCGTCCCTCTGACTAAGGAATACGCATGGCCAAGAAGGACTACTCCGAAGACCTGCTGATTCAGGCGCCCACCGCCGAGTTTCTGGAAAAGAATCTCCAGTGGTCGTCCGTCTTCGCCCACGACGAGGAGGACTTTGGCCCGGAGAGCCTGCTGGGGCGTATGTCTGACCGCGAGGTGGTGCTGAGCCGTGAGGTGGATGCCGCATTGCGCCGGCTCAATAAAGGTTTGCCGGAAGAAGCCTACCGCGAGGCCTTGGCGCTAGTGGTGCTGGAGGATGTGACCAAGACCCTGGTGCAGATGAACGAGGAGAAATACAAGCTGCTGCGCGATGGCGTGCCGGTGAAATATCGCGATGCGGCCGGCGTGCTGCTGGATAGGCGGCTGAAGCTGATCGATTTCGATGATGCGACGAATAACCGCTACGTGGCAGTGCGTGAGCTGTGGGTGCGCGGGCGCCTGTGGTTGCGTCGTCCCGATGTGATCGGCTTCGTCAACGGCCTGCCGCTGGTGTTCATCGAGTTGAAGCGCTTTGAGGTGCATGTCGATAGCGCCTACAAGAAGAACTACAGCGATTACCTCGACACTATCCCGCACCTGTTCCACTGGAATGCGCTGATCGTGATTTCCAACGGGCACGACGCTCAGTTTGGCTCGCTCACTTCTTCGATAGAACATTTCTACCGCTGGAAGCGGCTGGATGAGGACGATCCTGAACCGAAGCCGGATCAGCCGCTGTTGCCAATCTTGCTGGAAGGCATGCTGGAGCAATCCCGGCTGCTGGACATCGTGGAAAATTTCATCGTCTTTGATGGCAGCGATGGCAGCACGCAAAAAATCGTGGCGCGCAATCACCAGTATGTGGGCGTGAACCGCGTGATCGATCGGCTGATGTCCACTGACCCGAAAGTTCGGGCTGAAGTGGTGGCAGGTCAGCTTGGGGTGTTCTGGCATACGCAAGGCTCCGGCAAGTCTTACTCGATGCTGTTTCTCACCGAGAAGATTCACCGCAGGATTTCGGCCAGCTACACGTTTGTGGTTATTACCGACCGCAGCGAGCTGGACGACCAGATCGCGTCCACCTACACCAACACTGGCCGGGCCAACAGCAAGACCGACCAGGCCAAGAACGGCGACCAGTTGCGCCGCATGTTGCGCGACCAGAACCGGCGCTATATTTTCGCGCTGGTGCAGAAGTACCGCGAGCACGTCGTGGAACCCTACTCGGAACGCCCTGACATCATCATCATTTCGGACGAGGCCCACCGCACCCAATATGGCCGCCTGGCGCTGAATATGCGCAAGGCACTACCCCGAGCCAAGTTCATCGGTTTCACCGGCACGCCGCTCATCGAGGCCGCTGAAAAGCAGCTGACCCGCGAAGTGTTCGGCGACTACGTTTCCATCTACGATTTTCAGCGCGCCGTAGCGGATAAGGCGACGTTGCCGCTGTTCTACGAGAACCGGGGCGAGAAACTGAAGATCGTGGACAAGACTGTGAACGAGCGCATCGAGAAACGCATCGATGCCGCCCGCCAGACCGCCACCCTGGAAGACCCGTGGACAGAGGAGAAAGAGGAAAAGCTGTATCAAATGCTGGCGCGCGATTACCCGATTCTCACCTCGCCCACGCGCCTCGACAAGGTGGCGCAGGATTTTGTCGATCACTACCACCAGCGCTGGCGCGTGGTGGAGAACGGCGGCGGCAAGGCGATGATGGTGTGCCTGGACAAGATCACCTGCGTAAAAATGCACGACCTGATCGTGGACAAGTGGCAGGAGAAAATCGAACAGCTGGAAAAAGAGGTAGCCACAGAGGAAGCGTTGTTTGCCACCAAGGGCAAGCCGCCGGACAAGTTATTGCAGCTGCGCCGCGAGCATGTGGAGTGGATGAAGGCCACCGAGGTGTGCGTCGTTGTCTCGCAGGAACAGGGCGAGGTCGCGGACTTCAAGAAGTGGACGAACTACAAGAATGAGCCGCTCAACATCGAGCCGCACCGCGAAAAGATGGTGAAGCGCGAACTGGAACTGGAGTTCAAGAAATCCGATCATCCGTTCCGAATCGCCATCATTTGCGCGATGTGGCTGACCGGGTTTGACGTGAAGTGTCTGGCCACGCTGTATCTCGACAAGCCGATGAAAGGCCACACGCTGATGCAGGCGATAGCACGGGTGAATCGGGTAGGCGGCGGCAAGAAGCACGGGCTGATCATCGATTACAACGGCATGCTGAAGAGCCTGCGAAAGGCGCTTGCGACCTTTGCACAAGGGGATCGCAAAGGGAGCGGCGAGAAGGACACGGTACGCGACGACAGCGAAGCCTTGGCTGAATACGCCGACAGCCTGAAACAGGCGAAATCGTTCCTTGGGGATTTGGGGTTTGAGCTGGTCGACCTGATCGCTGCAAGTGGATTCCCCAAGCAGAAACAAATTCTGACGGCGGTGAACCTGCTGTGCGAAACCGATGAGCGCCGCAAGACCTATGAGGTGATTGTGGAGGATATTCAGGGCCGGCATCGTGGTTTGTTCCCCCATCCGGGGCTGTTCGCGCACGATGCAGAGGAAAGCGCAGTCAGCGCGATCTACAACAAGTTGCGGGATGTGCGTGAATCGCCGGATGTGAGCGCACTGCTTCAGTCGCTTTACGAAGTGGTGGACACGGCGCTGACGACCGATGGCTCGGCGACTCGCTTACCCTCTAATCAGACGCCGAAGCAATATGACCTGTCGAACATCGACTTTGCCCGTTTGCGTGCCGAATTCGAGCGTGGCCAGTTCAAGAATATTGTGGTCCTGAACCTCAAGGAGCAAATTGAGAAACGCCTGGCCATGATGCTGGCGCGCAACCCGACCCGTATTGACCTATATGAGCGCTATCAGGAGATCGTCAAGGAATACAACAAGGACAAGGACGAGGCTGAGATACAGAAGATTCTCGACAAACTCACCGCATGCAACGACAGTTTGAATGCGGAAGAAAAACGCTACCTGCGTGAGGGGCTGGAAAACGAAGACCAACTGGCAGTATTCGACCTGCTGCAGAAGGCCTCACTGACCAATAAGGAGCGGGACAGCATCAAGAAAGTGGCAGTTGAGCTGCTGAACAAACTGACATCCGGGAAACTGCAAATTGATCATTGGCGCGAGAAGGCGACTGCCCAGGCGCAGGTGAAAGCCGAGATCATCAAGCATCTTTTTGCCAGTATGCCTCTAAGTGCTTACAACGTGGACGAAATCAACCTGATGGCCGGTGCCGTGTTTGCTCACATCTATACGGCGGGGTTTGGTGAGGGTGCGCGACTTTATCATTGAAGCGCAGAAACCCATGAGTATCGAAAAGCTGCTAAAAATCGTGTCCCCTGACTTTGTAGACGAGGTCGCTGCCCGCGCATGGTCTGAGCAGCTAAGTCTCTTCGAGCTGCTTGAGGAGCAACGTGCAGGTACCTCGGTCATGCTCTATGGATCCACATTCAATACCGGCAGCCTCCTGCTTCACTCGATTCTGGTCCCAGCGCAGGCCCTTGAGAGCATCGAAGAGGATGATTTGACGAATTGGCAAGGGAATCCTTATGAATCGTGGACGTGTGGCTTAGTAACGGGTGGAGGTATGCCATCTCGCGTGGAATTCGAAAAACCTCTTTCTCGCATTGGGCCTAATTCTCTAAAGAACTGCCAACAGCTTGTTTTCTGCCGATCCTTTGAGGGCCGAGGAGAAGATAAGCGTTATTTCGAAATCGCGCAGTTTCTGACTCATGCGCACGATCTACATTGGACCCCAGAACGCCGCGCCTGGTGCAGATTTGACGAGCAAGGCGATATAGATGATGTCATACAGTTGGCAGAGGTGGCGGGACACAACGGATATGAAACCGCGACATGCATTGAGATCAGGCGAGAGGTGCTTGAAATGCATATGTCCGCAACTGGAACGGCGCTTGTCCAAATGTTCGATTCGACCTGTGTGCCAAAGGGTTTCCACGGTTGGGGGAGTGGTGTGGAGCACTCTATCAAGGACGAAGAACGAGGTTTGTACTACCGCTCACATATGGAGGGGCATACCGGCAGCTACTTTCGTGGCGTTCAAATAATCAAGCCGCAGCGAACTGCCGAAGAGTTCGGGGCTTACCTGCAGGAACGCGAGAACCAGCCTAAGCACTACGAGTCCTTTATCACGCAGGACTGGAAGAACAAACGGTTGACAAATGTGAGCTGCGACCCTGGCTCTATTGCATCCTACTTCGACAAGGGCTCACCACTACCATTTCAAACGTCACCGGTGTTTTTCAAAGCGGCGGTTCTGGACAAATATAAAGCAGACCCTGAGAAATATTCGCTTGATCACCGGTCCATTTCTTGCCGCAATTCCTGGCACCTGCAAACCTATGATGTTAATGAAGCGGGCCAAGTCCACACCTATATCAAGTATCTTGGAGACCTTCCGCATTCAGAGCAAATTTATTGGAAATCATTCAATGAGACTCCAAAGGGTGGGATTTCAAAGCGAGCCTTTACTACCGACTTCGAAGGAAGTTTTGACCAGGAACCAGACAGTTTGCGCGACCTTCAATCCCTCCTGCTTGAGTTGCATGTGTCAAAAATTAAATGGTTTACACTGCGCGAGCCGGAGTTGGTCGAACAAGCCCATTACCCCTTGACCTCTTCGTTAAAAGTTTGGGGCGACACATTAACAACACTTGCCAAATTAGTGAACGAAGGTTTGGAGCGTAAGTATTTTGAGACGAAAGTCAAAGAACTTGGCAGTGAGGGTGATCCCAAGTGGGGGTCGATTCGCTGGGCACAGGAAGCAATGAAGGTCAGCGGCGTAGCCGATGAGGTAATAACCGAGATTGTCCAACCCCTGCGCGATCTTCAGAATCTGAGGACGAAATTAGGTGCTCATAGTGGTGGCGCTGAGGCAGGAGGACTGCGGACATCATTACTTCGGCAACATAAGTCGCCACGTGGCCACATTGAACATCTCTGTAGTCAACTGGTGTATTCGCTTCAGACTCTCAGAGAGCTCAACAAATCATAGTGTTAGCTCGTATGCACGGACAATAAATCGTGATCTAGCAGAGCATGTCAATCAACGGCCTGAATTAACAACTTTATGCCACGTTGCCATGTAGCGGGATGACTTCCGCCCCCGCTTTCAACTGATCGAGATAATCCGCCCATTGCTGCATCATCACTTTGCGCTGCTCGATAAACTTGGTGCGGTTGTATGTCTTACCCAGGGCGTCTGGCACTTTGTGGGCTAGCTGGTGTTCGATGATATGCGGGTCGATGCCCATACGCTCATGCAGCATGGTGCGAGCCATCGCCCTGAATCCATGCCCGGTGATTTGCGTTTTTGTATCATAGCCCATGCGCTTCAATGCGGCATTGATTGCGCTCTCGCTCATGGGCTTTAACGGAGAATGCCCGCCATGAAAAACATACTCGCCATGCCCAGATAACGGGTGCAACTCTCGCAGAATTTCTACAGCCTGCCGGGGGAGAGGGACAATGTGATCCGTTTTAGTCTTGCTGACAACGTAACGCCACTCACCTGCATCAAGATCAATATCCGCCCATCTTGCTTGCCGTAACTCACCCGGTCGAACGAATAGCATCGGCGCAATCTTCAGAGCGCATTGCACGGTAAATGAACCGCTGAACCCATCCAGCGCCCTCAGTAGCTCCGCCACCTGCCGTGGCTCGGTAAAGGTCGCCATGTGCTTGATGTTGGGTTGTGGCAACGCGCCCTTTAGATCAGCGGTTACATCACGAACAGCACGCCCTTTTTGCACGGCATACCTGAACACCTGCCCACAGGTTTGCAATGCACGGTGTGCTGTTTCGAGGATGCCTAGCTTTTCGATGCGTTTTATCACTTCGAGAATCTGAGGGGCGGTGATTTCAGAAACAGGCTTGTTTCCAATCCATGGAAAAATATAAAGCTCAAAACGGCGGAGAACTTTATCCTTGTGGCTTGCTGCCTTGGTTGCCATGTGTGAAGCCCACCACTCACGGGCAATCACTTCAAAGCTGTTTGCTGCACTATCCGCCCTTGCAGCTTTGACGGCCTTGCGCGTTTCGCCTGGGTCGGTGTCTTGTGCCAGCAGCTTTCTGGCTTCGTCGCGCCGGTCGCGTGCTTTCTTGAGCCCAACGTCAGGATAAACGCCAAGGGAAAGGCGCTTTTCTTTTCCATCGAAGCGATACTTGAAACGCCACCACTTCCCGCCGTTGGGTGAGACTTCCAAATATAGCCCACCAGAGTCGCCCATCTTGTAAGACTTGTCCGTCACTTTCCCTGTGGGCGTAATGCCGGGCTTTGCATTGCGGATTGCGGTATCAGTCAGAGGCATGGGGGCAACTCACTCTCGCTATAGGTCTGTTGCCCCCAATACTGCCCCCAGTTGCCCCCGGATGTCAATGAAATTCCCAGGAACGCACTGGACCATAAAACAAATGAAAAGCCCGCATTTAGCGGGCTTTGTGGATGTTCTCGGACTTCTCCGGAACTGTTGTTGGTGGGCCCGCACGGACTTGAACCGTGGACCAAAGGATTATGAGTCCTCTGCTCTAACCAACTGAGCTACAGGCCCGGTAAGACTTAACCCTCGTTATCCAGGAAACTGCGCAGCCGCTCGGAACGGGTGGGATGACGCAGTTTGCGCAGCGCTTTGGCTTCGATCTGGCGAATCCGCTCGCGTGTCACGTCAAACTGTTTGCCCACTTCTTCCAGCGTATGGTCGGTGTTCATTTCAATACCGAAACGCATACGCAGTACCTTGGCTTCGCGCGGGGTCAGGGAGCCCAGAACTTCGTTGGTCGCTTCGCGTAGGGATGCGTACATGGCCGCATCTGCTGGTGCCAAAGTGGACACGTCCTCGATGAAGTCACCCAGATGGGAATCCTCGTCATCCCCAATCGGGGTTTCCATGGAAATCGGCTCCTTGGAAATCTTGAGAATTTTGCGGATTTTCTCTTCCGGCATCTCCATCTTCTCAGCCAGAATCGCGGGATCGGGCTCCTGCCCGGTTTCCTGCAGGATCTGGCGCGAGATGCGGTTCATCTTGTTGATGGTTTCGATCATGTGCACAGGAATGCGGATGGTGCGCGCCTGATCGGCGATGGAACGGGTAATGGCCTGACGGATCCACCAGGTGGCATAGGTCGAAAACTTGTAGCCACGACGGTATTCGAATTTATCCACGGCCTTCATCAGGCCGATGTTGCCCTCCTGGATCAGGTCGAGGAACTGCAGGCCACGATTGGTGTATTTCTTGGCGATGGAGATCACCAGGCGCAGATTGGCCTCGATCATTTCGCGTTTTGCACGGCGTGCCTTGGCTTCGCCAGTGGTCATCTGCCGGTTGATCTCTTTCAGTTCCTTGAGCGGGATGCCGACCCTGGTCTGCACATCGATCAGGCGCTGCTGCTGGTCAACAATGGCATGCTGGAAACGGCTGAGTTTTTCGCTGTAAGCCTTTCCGCCCGCAATTTCTTCCACCACCCATTCCAGGTTGCTTTCATTTCCGGGAAAGACCTTGATGAAGTGGGCGCGAGGCATATCGCCCTTGCTGATGGCAAAATCCATGATGGTGCGCTCGTGATTGCGCACCTCTTCCACCAAGCCGCGCAAACCGTCGCACAACGCTTCCACCTGCTTGACGGAGAAGCGGATTGCCATCAATTCGTTGGAAATCTGTTCCTGGACTTCCTTGTAAACTTTGTTGCGCGAGCCTTTTTTCTGCAGGACTTCCTGCATCTTGGCAAAGGCTTCGCGAATCACGGCAAAACGCTCCAGCGCATCAACTTTTAGCTGGGCCAGATTGGCAGCCGCAATGGCGGCACCCTCATCGCCATCATCGCCATCGTCGTCGTTATTATTATTATCTTCGTCCTTGGTCTCTTTCTCATCAGCAGCCTCAGCCGCCTCTGCCATCTCTTCATTGAAATCATCCGCACTCTGGCCATTCAGCACGCCATCGACGAGTTCATCAATACGCATCTCCTCGCGCTCGACCATGTCCACCAGGCGCAAGATTTCTGCGATCGTGGTGGGGCAGGCGGAAATGGCCTGAACCATGTGCTTGAGACCATCTTCAATGCGCTTGGCGATTTCAATTTCACCTTCGCGGGTCAGCAGGTCAACCGTACCCATCTCGCGCATGTACATGCGCACCGGGTCGGTCGTACGACCAAACTCGGAGTCCACTGTGGAGAGAGCCGCTTCGGCTTCTTCCACCGCGTCTTCGTCGGCAACGGCAGGCGTGGCATCCGACATAAGCAGGGTTTCGGCATCAGGCGCCTCATCGTAAACAGCAATGCCCATGTCGCCGATCATGCTGATGATGCCCTCGATCTGCTCGGCATCGAGCATATCGTCAGGCAGGTGATCGTTGATCTCGGCATAGGTCAGATAGCCGCGTTCCTTGCCCAGTACAATCAGACTTTTCAAGCGCATGCGCCGCGCGTCTGCATCATTTACGCGGATATCAACATTGTCGTTTTCTGTCGCCATACCTTGTCCCGAAAAAGCGTTTAACAAAACAGGGCATTATACCCTACTTCCGTATCATTTTTTTACTCTTGGCCGCGCAGCAACAATTGCTGCAGGCGTGTTTTTTGGCTTTCCGTTAGTCCTTGAGTGCGCGCCAATCCAAGCAGCGCGTCAATTTCCCTCTGTCTGGCCTGCCATTTTAACTGTGCCAGGGCACCCACAAATTCCTGCTCGATCTCGCCTGTTGCAAAACGGTCTTCCCATTGCATAACTTCTGCCGCCGCGTCGCGCAGTTTCGTCTCATGAGCAGAACCGCGAAAATGCTCGATGACCGGTGCCGCATCCTTTATTTGCGGGTGTGTCACAAGAAAATCAAGCAGAGCACGCAAAGTTGCTTCATCACCCTCTCGCTCCACCTGTTCCAGATCCACATCCTGAGCCAATTGAGGCTGAACCAGCAGCAGCTGGATCATCTGCTTCACCAGGGAAGGTGGATTGCGTCTCGCCTTTGGCAGCGCCTTGGGCGTGTGTATAGTCTTGATCTGAAACAAATCCTCAAGCTCAGCCTGGGAAATACCCGCCAGTTCAGCCAATCTCTTGCGCAACATCAGGCTCAATGCCGGCGCTGCCACCTGCGACAAGAGTGGCCGCGACAGTTGCAGCAAATGCGCCCGTCCTTCCTGCGTCTGCATATCCACCTGCGCCGTCAGTTCGCGCAGCAGAAATTGCGACAGGGGCAGCGCCTCGCCCAACATGGCCTCAAATTCCGCCTTGCCGACACTGCGCACATATGAATCCGGATCTTCGCCCTGAGGCAGAAACAGAAAACTCAGATGCTTGCCGTCCGCCACTTGCCCGAGACTGTTTTCCAGCGCTCTCCAGGCCGCCTTTCTACCCGCTGTGTCGCCATCAAAGCAGAACACGATGCTATCGCTCTGGCGCAGCAATTTTTGCACATGGGTTGGCGTCGTCGCCGTACCCAGTGTCGCGACCGCGTATTCGATGCCGTGCTGCGCCAGTGCCACCACGTCCATATAACCCTCCACCACCAGCACGCGATCCGCCTCGCGAATCGCCTTGCGCGCCTGGTAAAGGCCATACAGCTCCTGCCCTTTTTCAAACAGGGGAGTTTCAGGAGAATTAAGGTATTTGGGCTCGCCCTGATCCAGCACCCGCCCGCCAAAACCGATCACCGCACCGCGCGAGTTGATGATGGGAAACATGATGCGGTCGCGAAAGCGATCGTAGCGCTTGCCGTTTTCACCCTCGATCACCAACCCGGCCTGCACCAGGGATTTGGATTCATATTCGGGAAAAATATCCCTCAGGTTCTGCCAACCCGGCGGCGCATAACCGATCCCGAAGCGCGCCGCGACTTCCCCGGAAAGACCGCGCCGCTTGAGATACTCAATCGCCCCTGGCGCGCGCTTCAGTTCATCCCGGTAATATCGGGTAGCCTGCAGCATGACTTCCGCCAGATCCGCACTTTGGGCAGAATGCTGTTTTTCGGACACGGCCTCCTGAGGCACTGTCATGCCAGCACTGCGCGCCAGGTCTTCGATTGCCTCAACGAAGCCCAGCCCCTGATATTCCATGACAAAGCTGATGGCGGTGCCATGCGCACCACAGCCAAAGCAGTGATAAAACTGCTTGGTGGGACTGACGCTGAAAGAAGGTGTTTTTTCGCCGTGGAAAGGGCAGCAGGCCATGTAGTTTGCGCCGGCCTTTTTCAAAGGCACATAGCGCTCGACCACATCCACGATATCGAGGCGATTCAGCAGATCCTGAATGAAAGACTGAGGAATCACAAGCTGGCGCAAACCCGGAAAATGGAAAACGCCAGGATCAATCCCGGCGCTTTTAATTCAAGCCCTAAACAGGCTAAAGAGCGCTCAAGCGCTCAGTTTCGCCTTGATCAGCGCGGAGACCTTACCCATGTCGGCCCGCCCTGCCACTTGCGGCTTCACAGCGGCCATCACCTTGCCCATGTCTTTAACGCCGGCAGCGCCGGATGCGGCAACTGCATCCACCACCATCTGCTCCACTTCGGCATCTGACAAGGCCTGCGGCATATAGGTCTGAAGCACCGATACTTCAAACTTCTCGACATCCGCAAGATCGTTACGGTTCGCGGCTTCATACTGAGAAATCGAATCACGACGCTGCTTGAGCATCTTCTCGATTACAGCGACCACCTGCGCATCATCCAGCTCGATCCGCTCATCCACTTCGCGCTGCTTGATGGCGGCCTGGAGCAGACGGATAGCACCAAGACGCGGCGTATCCTTGGCGCGCATCGCCGTTTTCATGTCTTCGGTGATACGCTCTCTAAGACTCATGAGAGAAGAGATGTTTTCTTAGTACAGCTTGGTCGGCAGCATCTGGCTGCGCAGGCGCTTGTAGTGGCGCTTCACAGCAGCAGCGCCTTTGCGCTTGCGCTCAGCAGTGGGCTTCTCGTAGAACTCGCGGGCACGCAGTTCGTTGAGCAGACCGGAACGTTCGATGGTACGGCGAAAACGGCGCAGCGCGACGTCAAACGGTTCGCCTTCTTTTACGCGGACACTTGGCATATCAGTCTTTCTCGACAGAAATTAAATGGGAAAAGCGGCGATTTTAACAGAGTGAAGCTGTTTTTCCAAACCCTGTTGCCACTTTTTTATAAAAGACAAGGGCCGCCCTTGTACTGAGCGGCCCTGTCGCTTGCTTATGGCAATGCTGGAATTACATCATGCCTTCCATGCCGCCCATGCCGCCCATGCCGCCGCCCATACCGCCAGCGGAATCTTCCTTCGGCAGTTCGGCCACCATGCAGTCGGTGGTCAGCATCAATCCGGAGACAGATGCCGCATTTTGCAACGCATAGCGGGTTACCTTGGTAGGATCGAGTACGCCCATTTCCACCATGTCGCCATATTCTCCGGAGCCGGCGTTGTAACCGTAGTTACCTTTGCCTTCCAGAACTTTGTTGACCACTACGGAAGGCTCGTCACCGCAATTGGCAACGATCTGGCGCAGAGGCTCTTCCAGAGCGCGCATCACGATCTTGATTCCGGCATCCTGCTCGTGGTTGTCGCCCTTGAGGCTGGCAATCGCGGCACGTGCACGCAGCAAAGCAACGCCGCCGCCAGGAACAATACCTTCCTCAACTGCGGCACGGGTAGCGTGCAGGGCATCTTCCACGCGCGCTTTCTTCTCTTTCATTTCCATCTCGGTGGCAGCGCCGACTTTAATCAATGCCACGCCACCAGCCATCTTGGCGACACGTTCCTGCAGTTTTTCGCGGTCGTAATCGCTGGATGTTTCTTCGATCTGCTTGCGGATCTGCTTGACGCGCCCTTCGATATTGGCGGTGTCGCCATGACCGTCAATGATGATGGTCTCTTCCTTGCCAACTTCGATACGCTTGGCTTGACCCAGATCGGCCAAAACTGCTTTTTCCAGGGTCAGGCCGACTTCTTCTGCAATCACGGTGCCGCCGGTCAGGATGGCGATGTCTTCCAGCATGGCCTTGCGGCGGTCGCCGAAACCAGGTGCCTTGACTGCAACGGTCTTGAGAATGCCGCGAATGTTGTTCACCACCAGGGTGGCCAGCGCTTCGCCGTCCACATCTTCAGCGATGATCAGCAGCGGACGTCCGGCCTTGGCAACCTGCTCCAGCACTGGCAGCAGATCGCGGATGTTGGAAATTTTCTTGTCGTGCAGCAGGACGAAGGGGTTTTCCAGCAACGCGAGTTGACGATCAGGGTTGTTGATGAAGTAAGGGGAGAGGTAGCCACGGTCAAACTGCATGCCTTCCACGACTTCGAGTTCGTCAGCCAGGCCGGAACCGTCTTCCACGGTAATCACGCCTTCCTTGCCCACTTTATCCATTGCTTCAGCGATACGCTCGCCAATAGATGCGTCGGAGTTGGCGGAAATGCTGCCCACTTGGGCGATTTCCTTGGTGGTGGTGCAGGGCTTGGAAATTTTCTTCAGTTCTTCGACGGTAGCGGCGACAGCTTTGTCGATACCGCGCTTCAGATCCATCGGATTCATGCCGGCAGCCACATACTTCATGCCTTCCTTGAGGATGGCCTGAGCCAGCACGGTTGCTGTAGTCGTTCCGTCACCGGCTAC
Source organism: Gammaproteobacteria bacterium (assembly GCA_018824405.1). Classification (GTDB taxonomy): domain Bacteria; phylum Pseudomonadota; class Gammaproteobacteria; order Burkholderiales; family Sulfuricellaceae; genus Sulfurimicrobium. The sequence continues at coordinate 84,824 of JAHJGO010000023.1, read as the reverse complement.
GTCGGAAGTCTTGGAGGCAACTTCCTTCACCATCTGCGCGCCCATGTTCTCGAAACGGTCTTTCAGTTCGATTTCCTTGGCCACGGACACACCGTCCTTGGTGATGGTAGGGGCGCCGAAAGAGCGCTCCAGAACCACATTGCGGCCTTTAGGACCAAGAGTAACCTTGACTGCGTTAGCCAGAATGTTGACACCCGCTACCATGCGGTGACGTACGTCATCACCAAATTTTACGTCTTTAGCTGCCATGTTTTAAATCTCCTGATTCAATAATGTAGAGTGGGTTAGTTGCGAAGCAGCGTAACCCACCATAATTGAGATGATGTCGGGTACGGCCTATGGCCCAACCCGACCTACGTTGTTATTTAGCCTTCGATCACGCCCATCACGTCTTCTTCGCGCATCACCAGCAGCTCGTCGCCATCAACCTTGACGGCCTGGCCGGAGTATTTGCCGAAAATTACCTTGTCGCCCACTTTCAGGGACAGTGCACGCAGGCTGCCATTGTCCATGACCTTGCCTTCGCCCACAGCCTGAACCAGGCCCATGTCCGGCTTCTCTGCCGCATTGCCGGGCAGCACAATGCCGGACGAGGTTTTTTCTTCAGCTTCCAGGCGCTTGACGATCACGCGGTCATGCAAAGGACGAATTTTCATTGCTTGAATCTCCTGTTGGTTTAACTTTTGAAATCTCATGGCGACGGAGTTATTAGCACTCACGTCTGGCGAGTGCTAATAATAGGGATAGCCCCTTCGAATTTCAAGGGCATTTTTATTATTTGCCAATTAAATCGAAAACCAACCTCCAAATTTACAGACTGGCCGCGATACGATCCGCCACCCGGAAGGCGTTGGCGTAGATGGTCCAGGTGTAAGGAACGCTACCACCCGTGGGCATGAAGCTACCATCGCTGACATAGAGATTCTGCACCTCATGAGCACGGCAGTCCGGGTCAAGCACCGAAGTGGCGGGATCCCCGCCGAAGCGGCAGCCGCCGGCGACCAGGTTGGGTGGCGGCGCGCTGCTGATATTGGCGCTGATATTGCGGGCGCCCATTTCCTTCAACACCTGCTCGGCCTTGCCAGCCAGATAATGGCCGATCTTCAGGCTGTGCTCGTGATGACCGATTCGTACCCGAGCTACCGGATCACCCCAACGGTCTGTGATTTTTCGATCCAGGGTGACGAAACACGAGTTCACCGGCAGCCAATCGGCGAAAGCCTCGAAGCTTAGCCGACGAGCCTCGCGAAACCGGCTTTCGAGCTGCCTCTTCAAGGGCTTGCCCCAGACCAGTCCACTTTCTCCCCACTTGATACCACTGGCGCGGGCGATAGGATTAGGATGACTGAGCAGGAACTCAACGATACCGCCCTTGGCGCGTGTGGCCTGCAAGGCTGGATCACTAATGACATGCCAGTCGTCCAACGCCCGGTTGACGAATGGGCCCATGACACGAAGCTGTTCTGCGCGCTCCTCAGACAACTCGCCATAGACCAGATCACCACCGCCAGCTCCTCCAGCGGAGAACAGCAAATTCTGCCCAACCTGACCACTGTTATTGGCCAAACCATTGGGAAAGCGCGGCCCTGTCGAAGTTAGCAGCAGGCGGGAAGTCTCAATCGCCTGGCAAGCCACCACGAAGTTCCTGGCGCTCACGCGCTGGCGCTTGCCGGCATGGTCAAAATACTCCGCTGCCACCACTCGGCCCTGGGCATTGCTGATCAGCCGGTGCACCTTGGCGCGCGCCCGGATCTGGCAATGCCCCGTAGCCACCGCCTGATCAAGCAGGGCTGCGCGTGAACCGCCCTTGGCTCCGCTCGAGCAACCGTAGCTGCCGCAATAGCCGGAATACTCACAAGCACGCCGGCCATGCGCGGGCTGGCTCAGGATGGCTCTGGGCACCCTCAGGGAGTGAAAATCCAGTTTTGCGCTGGCCTCATCGATCCAGGCGGAAACCGGGTGTTCGATTGTTGGAGGATAGGGGAAATCAGGACTGGATCGTGGTTCGATATTGGGATGCGACTCTGCCTTGCCCGATACCCCAACAACCTTTTCCACCTTGTCGTAATAGGGCTCCAGATCCGCATAACCGATCGGCCAGTCGACAATATTCGCGCCTGCTATGGGGCCGAATTCGGACAGCAGCCGGAAATCCACCGGCTTCAGGCGATGAAAAAAACCGCTCATGAAATTGCTGGAGCCGCCGACGCAGTTGCCGTTCCAGAAATCCCAGCCAGAATCAGATGTCGGCGTACCGGCCCACTCGCCTTCACCATTCAGCTCCTCGATAACGTGCTGCTCGTCTTTCAAGTTGGGCGTGTAAACGCTGCGGCGACAGCAGGCAAGTTCGTCTTTGTAAAAATCCCCATCGGTGAACCAGGGACCTTTTTCCAGCACCACTACCGAGCTGCCCTGTTGCGCCAGGGTGAAAGCGACTGGGCCACCGCCTGCGCCACTGCCTATGATGCAGACATCGAAATCAGTCATCGCTTCAATAACTCCATATATCGCTTCCCGGCAGGGGGCGAGGGGAAACCGGGGATATGGGTTAGCCAGCGCCATCCGACCCCATCCGGGTTGCAGCCATAAGCCGGATCGGCGAGTAAAGCCTCGATCAGATACAGCAGAATCAGGGACAGCCAATTGCTGCCAGCTTCGGAAGTTTCTATGCGCCTCAACACCTGCTCGCGGCTCTCCTCATCAAGCGCAGAGAAAGATGACTTTTTAAGCTGCTGCGCCATATCGTCCAGCCACCCGGCGCCTTGCAAAATGAAAGCGCGTTCCGCGGCATCCAGACTGGCATCGGAGACAATAAATTTCAGATAATCCAGCGCCTTGATCTCGCGTGCCCCGGGGGAGTCCGGCTCGCTGGGAAACATATGCTGCTGCACCGCGTCGATCACCTGCCAGCGCGCGGCCTTGCCGAGCGTCGCAGCCTTTACTCTTGCAGCCTCTGAACTCCAGGGGAAAAGGGCTGCTGCAGCGCCTCCGGCCAGTTGCAAAAGAAAGCCGCGGCGGGTCACCAGTTGCCCATGCCAGTCCGCCAGCCAGGTATGCAGCCCGGTTTGTTCCGCCAAGCGCTTGTTGTATCGTTTCATGCTACGACTTTAGCCTTGTTGAGATATGTACCAAAGATTAGCCATGATGCCACGCATTGATCCAACCTGCCTTTTCAAAACACACGACAGAAGCTTAGCATTTCGTTAACCTTCTGCCTTTCACTCGCCCCTTGGCTCATTCATGAAAAATGCGGATTACCTGCAACGCAGCCTGAATTCCGTCTGGCACCCTTGCAGCCAGATGAAGCAGTTCGAAACCCTGCCGCTCGTCCCTATCGCCAGAGGAGAGGGCATGTGGCTCTACGATTTCGAGGGTCAACGCTATCTCGATGCCATCAGCTCATGGTGGGTCAACCTGTTCGGCCATTGCAACCCGCGCATCAATGCGGCGCTGAAGGATCAACTCGACCAGCTTGAGCATGTCATCCTGGCCGGCTTCACGCATGAGCCGGTGATCCAGCTTTCAGAGCGCCTGTCGGCTCTGACCGGCCTGGGGCACTGTTTTTACGGCTCGGATGGCGCATCGGCAACCGAGATTGCCCTGAAGATGAGCTTCCATTACTGGCGCAACAGCGGCCAGCCGGAAAAAACAAACTTCATCAGCCTGCAGAACAGTTACCACGGCGAAACCATCGGCGCGCTATCCGTGACCGATGTCGCACTGTTCAAGGACACTTATGCGCCGCTGCTGCGCCAGAGCACTCAGGTGCCGACGCCGGACTGGCGCCATGCAGAAGCCGGAGAATCACCCAGGGCATTTGCCATGCGCTGCGCAGACAGCTTGCGCGCCCACCTTGAACAGCACCACTCGACAACCGCGGCCTTCATCGTCGAGCCGCTGGTACAGGGCGCGGCCGGCATGGGCATGTACGATGCCGAATACCTGCGCCAGGCACGGGCGATCTGCGACGAGTTCAAGATTCACCTGATCGCCGATGAAATCGCCGTGGGTTTCGGCCGCACCGGAACGATGTTCGCCTCTGAGCAGGCCAACATCCGGCCAGATTTCATGTGCCTGTCGAAGGGTATCAGCGGCGGCTATCTGCCGCTTTCAGCCGTGCTGACGACAGATACTGTTTTTCAGGCGTTTTATCACGACGAGACGGCCAAAGGCTTCCTGCATTCCCACTCCTACACCGGCAACGCGCTGGCCTGCCGTGCCGCGCTGGCAACACTGGATATTTTCGAGCAGGACCAGGTGATTGAGGCCAACCATGCCAAGGCTGAATATTTCAACCGGGTGGCACAAGCTCTGCGCGAACATCCCGAGGTGAAAAACTTCCGCCACACCGGCATGATCTGGGCGTTTGAAGTCGAGAGCAGCACGCCGCATTTTTCGCGCGCCTTCTACCAGCAGGCGCTGCAACAGAAATTATTGCTGCGCCCAATGGGCAATACCGTGTATTTCATGCCGCCGTATATCATCAGCGAAGAAGAAATCGATTTACTGATTGCCCGCACCCTCAATATTCTGGATTGCGTATAATCCTAGAAACCTCAATTGACCGCTTCACTGAGCACATAATGCAATGTATTTAATTGATTTTTTCTTGAATTCCGGACCTGCCAATTTGGCGAGTCCGCTACGTGGTGAATTGCACGTTTTTTACAGCGCATGGCGGCGTTGCAACTCCTTGGAATGGAATAACCCCGCGTCCTTGCGCCTTGCCCTGCACCGAAAAAAACGCACTATCCACCCCGCCCAATTGAGGTTTCTAGGATAATCCGCCCCATGCTAGTTCTTGGAATCGAATCCTCCTGCGACGAAACCGGCGTCGCGCTCTACCACACCGAGCGCGGCCTGCTTGCGCACGCCCTGCATTCCCAGGTAGCCATGCACGCCGAATACGGCGGCGTGGTGCCGGAACTGGCCTCGCGCGACCATATCCGCCGCGTCCTGCCGCTCACCCGCCAGGTGCTGAAGGAAGCTGGCTGCAACTTGCCGGATATCGAAGGCATTGCCTACACCGAAGGGCCGGGGCTGGCAGGCGCGCTGCTGGTAGGCGCAAGCATCGCGGCCGCACTGGCATTCGCCCTCAAGGTACCGACCGTCGGCGTACACCATCTCGAAGGGCACCTGCTGGCACCGCTGCTGGAAGACAATCCGCCTGAGTTCCCTTTCATTGCCCTGCTGGTTTCCGGCGGCCACTCCCAACTCATGGAAGTCACCGGCATCGGCCAGTACGCCACGCTCGGCGATACGCTGGACGATGCTGCAGGAGAAGCTTTCGACAAGACCGCCAAGCTGCTGGGACTGGGCTATCCGGGCGGGCCGGCGCTATCGAAGCTGGCACAGCATGGCACCCCAGGCCGTTTCACTCTGCCGCGCCCGATGCTTAAAAGCGGCGACCTGAATTTCAGCTTCAGCGGCCTCAAGACCGCGGTCCTGACCATGGTCAGACAACAGACGCTAGACGGGAAACTGGACGAACAGACACGGGCCGATATTTGCCTCGCATTCCAGGACGCCATCGTGGAGGTGCTGACCAAGAAATCTGTTGCCGCGCTCAGGCAAACCGGCTTGTCACGCCTTGTCGTGGCGGGTGGCGTGGGCGCCAACAAGCAGCTCAGGGAAGGGCTCAGCCATGCTGCGGCAAAAAAGAAATTCGAGGTGTTCTACCCCAAGCTGGAATTCTGCACCGACAACGGCGCGATGATCGCTTTCGCCGGCGCGATGCGACTGCGCCACGAAGGACGTCGCACCATGAATTTTCCTATCAAGCCAAGATGGGATCTGGAGACACTGGCAGCACCGAGCTAGTTAGTCAGCAATGTTGTTTTTTCAATGCAGATCGTGCTTCAGCCCGACATGTCGGGTTAAAACCCGACCTACGTTTCAGGAAACGCCGAACTAGCGCTTCAGTTCCGCCGCCCAGCGCAGCAGGGTTTCGCTGCCCAGCCAGCGCCCGAGGTATTCCGGGAAAAACAGCAGCGCCCCGAAAGCGAAGAGAATCATCGCTACCAGCGCGTGACTGAACAGGCTCTCCGGCCGCAGAATGCCCCAGTATTTCATGGTCAGGAACACGAAATCCTTGCGGTGCTCGGACATGCGACGGTATTTGATAACCATGTTGACCAGCAGATACACCAGATAGCCGCCACCAAGCGAGGCGAACACGATGCGGAAGATGCCCAGCATGTCCACGCTGCCTTCTCCGACACGGTGAAACATCAGCGACAGGATGCCCATCGCAACAGAGGCCGTCACCGCAATCAACACGTTGGCGATCAGGCGGCGCCGTTCGCGCGCCAGGTCCTGCTGACGCTGAATAAAAAATGCATCTACTTCATGTTTGAGGTACTCGACCTTTTCCTGAATCAGGGCGGTAATCTCCGACTTCATCACCCGGGTGCGCTCGTCCATGGCGACCCCCAGACGATCCGCAGCGTAATCCACCATTTCCTTCACGTCTGACTTGGTAAACTGGCGCTGGCTGTGCAGTTCGGCTGAAATCTTGTCGAGCTTGGCATCCACCTCCCGGCTCGCGCCCAGCACCACTTCGCGCATTTCTCCACTGGCCTGGGCAATACCTTCGCGCACCACGCCATCCAGTTTCTCGCTGGCATGATCAATCGCGGTACGGGAAACCTGTTCCAGATTTTCCCGCGCGTAGTCCATTTCTTTCTGGAACCAGGTCATGGCCAATCCCTTTATTCCGGAGGAGAGTCGCCCGGCTTCGGCTTCCCGCCGAGGCGGGTTTCCTTGCCGGATAGCAGGTTCTGGATGTTGGATTTATGGCGCCAGACCAGCAGCAGCGAAAGCAGCAGGACCGCCAGGCTATAGCTGTTAGACCCGAGTATCGTGATGCCATAGAGTGGCGAAAAACCCGCGGCGATCAACGCGGACAGAGACGAAGTGCGCCACATGTAAGTCGCCAGCAGCCAGGTGGCAAGCACCGCCAGACCCATCCACGCATTGAGCGCCAGCAGGATGCCCAGCGCCGTTGCCACACCCTTGCCGCCGTGGAAGCCGAAGAACACCGGATACACGTGCCCAACGAACACCGCCAACGCCACAGCGGCAATCCCCGCTTCTCCGACACCGTATTCAGCGCCAAACCTCATGGCCAGAAAAACCGCCAGCCAGCCCTTTGCCGCATCGCCCAGCAGGGTCAGCGCCGCTGCGAGTTTCTTTCCTGTGCGCAACACATTGGTGGCGCCCGGATTCTTCGAGCCGAAAGAACGCGGATCGGCCAACCCGAACGCTTTGCTCACGATCACAGCAAAGGAAAAAGAGCCGATCAGGTAGGCGACAACAACAAAAACTATCGAGGGCATAACAAATCACTTAAAATCACAGGCTTTGAATTTTACGGCAAAACTGGGCGCCCGCATAACATCGCTCCCGCACACCATGGACATCATCTTCCTCAACGAATTCAGGGCCGAAACCATCATCGGCGTTTATCCATGGGAACGCGAATTGCCGCAGACCATCCAGCTCGACCTGGAAATCGGTCTGCCGCACAGTCGCGCCGGCATCAGTGACGATGTGGCAGACACCATCGACTACGGGAAAGTGGTGGAACGCATCCAGCAAACACTGGCCGAGAAACATTTTCTGCTGGTTGAAGCACTGGCGGAACACCTTGCACAACTGGTAATGCAGGAATTTGGCGCGCCCTGGCTCCGGATCAGCATTACCAAGCTTGGCCTTATTCGCGGAGTGAAGCGACTGGGCATTACCATTGAGCGGGGCACGAAATTCTGACCGGACTCACTACCGAAGCACTGATTGCCGCGCCTACCATTCTTGCGCTGGCCTATTTCATCCGCGGCATTTCAGGTTTTGGCTCTGGGTTGATAGCAGTGCCATTGCTGGCACACTTGCTGCCATTGCAGTTCGTCGTCCCCTTTATTTTGCTGCTCGATTTCACCGCCTCCGTGATGATGGGCCACCAGGCCAAGCAGCATGTCAACTGGAAAGAAATCCGCCCCCTGCTACCTTTCAGCCTGATCGGCATCGGCCTGGGAGTGGCGCTACTGATCAACCTGCCCAAAGAGCCACTGCTGACCGGCCTGGGGGTATTCGTGATGGTCTTCGGGGTACGAAACCTCCTCAATCTGCATAGCGACAAGCCCGCTTCTCAATGGTGGGCGATCCCGGCGGGGCTGAGCGGCGGCACGGTGGGCGCACTGTTTGGCACCGGCGGCCCCCCTTTCATCATTTATCTTTCCCACCGCCTGCGCGACAAGGTCGAACTGCGCGCCACATTCTCGGGCCTGTTTCTGATCGACGGCGGAGTTCGCCTGATCACTTTTCTGATCACCGGCCTGCTGCTGCAACCCGGCCTGCTGCTGGCCTACATCGGTGCCCTGCCGATCATGGTCCTTGGTCTGAAAATTGGCCACAAGGTCCACCTTGGCCTGACCAACGCACAGATGCTCAAGCTGATCGGCGCTTTGCTTCTGGTAAGCGGCGCTTCCCTGCTGTGGAAAGCCTGGGCGTAAAAAAAGGAGCCCGAAAGCCCCCTTTTAAAGTAAAAACCAGAATTACTTCGCAATCCCCGGATTACCCTCGACCCCAACCAGCTTGGGCATGTTGAGTTTGCGCGGGGTGATCACCTTCTTGTCGCGCAGCCACTGCGAAACCACTTCCCAGATCGGCTCGCCGGTCACGCCCTCGCCCACCGGTGCCCAGCCTGCCACCTTGTAGGTCTTGTTGGGGCTGACGGGTTTGCCCTTGAGCATCATGTTGCTGATGCGCTTGCCGATTTTCTCGCGCGGATCGCAGGTGTACTGGATGCCGCCCACCCGCACCATGTCGCCACCCTGCTGGTAGTAGGGGTCGTCATTGAAGAGGTTGTCGCACACATCTTCCATGATGGTCTTGATGGTTTCGCCGGTCATTTCTGTCATCGTGGTGGCCGGATAGGTGATGGCGGTCTGGTCCATCAAGCGTTCCATGGTAATGGCTTCGCCCGGCAGCAGCGTGGTGCCCCAGCGAAAACCGGGCGAGAAGGCCGCGTCAGCGCCCTTCACATCCATCATCGCATCCAGGATCAACTGGTCGAAAGTGCCGTTGAAATTGCCGCGCCGGTAGAGCAAGTCTTCCGTAATCGCCAGTTTCTCGTTCAGCTTGGACTCGTATGGGGCGCGATGCTTGTTGATCAGCGCCGTCATGGCTGGGTCGGCTTCGAGCAGGTTGGAAAAGACCGGCAGCAGTTTGTAACGGAAATCCGCAATCTTGCCGTTCTTCACCTCGAAATCCAGCACGCCCAGGAACTTGCCGTTGGAACCGGCATTGGTCACTAGTGTCTGGCCCTTGGCGTTCTTGACGATGGAGGGCGCAGGAATACCATCGTGAGTATGGCCGCCCATGATGGCGTCGATACCGGTGACGCGACTGGCCATTTTCAGATCCACGTCCATGCCGTTGTGGGACAACACCACCACCACTTGGGCGCCCTTGGCACGAACTTCGTTCACGACTTTCTGCATGCTCTCGTCCTGGATGCCGAAACTCCAGTCCGGCACCATCCAGCGAGGGTTGGCGATCGGCGTGTAGGGGAAGGCCTGGCCGATGATGGCCACAGGCACCCCGTTCATTTCCTTCATGGTGTAGGGCTGGAACACCTGGTCGCCAAAGTCGGCAGTCTTGATGTTCTGCGCCACGAAATCGATCTTGCCCTTGAAATCGTTGTCCACGATCTGCTTCACGCGCTCGGCACCGAGGGTGAATTCCCAGTGCCCGGTCATGACGTCCACGCCGAGCAGCTTGCAGGCATCGACCATATCCTGGCCGTTGCTCCACAAAGATGTGGCAGATCCCTGCCAGGTATCGCCACCATCCAGCAGCATTGCACCGGGGCGTGATGCGCGCATTTTCTTCACCAGCGTGGAAAGATGCGCAAAGCCGCCGACCTTGCCATAAGTTTTGGCGGCGGCAGAGAAATCCAGATAGGTAAAGGCATGCGCCTCTGTTGTGCCGGGGCGAATACCGAATTGTTTGAGCAGCTTTTCGCCAACCAGGTGCGGCGCCTTGCCAAAAGTGCCGCCCAATCCAATATTTACATTCGGCTCGCGAAAATAAATAGGCATCAATTGAGCATGGGAGTCGGTGATGTGCAGAAAGCTGACGTTGCCGAATTTTGGCACATCGTAAAACTGTCCACCTTGTGCCGAAGCCAGTGCAGAATGACTGTTAAGCGCAAATCCGGTAGCACTTGCCGCAGCCAGAAGCTGCAGGAATTCACGGCGGTTCATGGACATATAATGCTCCTATGTTTCTGTTTATATTGTATTTTTATATTAAGCCCGGAAATGATGGGCAAAAAAGAAGCCGCAGCACGGACGTGCTGCGGCTCACTACGATTACTTGCGGAATACGGAAGCCTTGAGGGGCAATCCATTGTCCTGGTAGGACATGAAATATTCCAGATTGTTGAACTCATCGCTGCCAACTTCGAACGGCACAGCACGCACCTGGCTGTTGCAACCCTTGTAGCGTGACTGCAACGTCGTCAGACGCTCGCCTGCGCGGAACACAGGCCAGTGAGTGGTTTGTCCCAGCATGGGCGACAACACTTCGGCGCGAATTCGGTTACCCGCATTATCTACATGGCAGGTGGCACAGGAGAAATTCAACTGACCACGACGCTGAAAGTAGAATTTCTTGCCGTCTTCGTAGGCAGCCATTGCCGCCGCACCCTCGACCTTGACATTCTTTTTCATGCCATCGGACAAGGTTCGTGCATAGGCGGTCAGGATTCCCATGGTATTTACGTCGCTTAACTTGAACTCGGTTTCACCGTTGGCCTTAAGGCACTGATTGATGTCCGCCTCAAAAGTAACCACTTTGTTCAGGGAAGCATCAAAGCGGGGGTAATTGCCTGCCACATTCTTGCCGCCATTAGGGAAGCAACTGGCAAAGGTCTTGCCATTCTTGAATGGTTTCTCCCACATTTCCTTGCCACCCTCAATCACACCCACAAATGGGGGGAACTCCATGATGCTGTCGTATTGCGACTTGCTGTCTTTATCCAGTGCCAGCGCGCCATAAACGTAATTTTCATATTTAACCGCAGGCAGTTTGCTCTTGAAATGGGCAATCAACTGCTTACGATCATCTTCGGGCCCGGCCTGTGCCACTGCACTTGCCATCAGACCTGCTCCCAGCAAAGCCAATGCTATTTTTTTCATACTACTCCTCCGTCGTATGGGTTAGGCCGGGAGAACCCGGCCTCCACGGCTTGTATTTTTTAGCTGATTGCCGCTTCGTCGGTACGCTTGTCGCCCTTGTTGTCCACCCAGTTAATCACCACTTTATCACCGGCCTTGGCACCCTTGACCTTGAAGCCGAGGAAGGGGTTCTTGGCCACGGCGTAGCCCCACTGCGCATCCAGAACAACCTTGCCGCCCACAGTGACATTCACAGATTGAATGTGGTGTGCCGGAATAGGCTGGCCAGTCTTTGCGTCCTTGCGCAAACCGGTTTCCATGATGTGGTTCATCAGCACTTTGATGTCTGCAGTGTCGCCCTGCATCTGGGCACGAATTTTCATCGGTTCAGCCATTTTGATATCCTTTAAAATTTAGCGATTATTTATCAGCTTGCAGTTGTCCGTCTCGCGTTCAGTCAGCCTGTAGCCAACCTAACGATTACGGAAAATTTGCGGATCGAATTAGCCGCCGCAACCACCGATAGTGACTTTCACTTCCTTGGACGCCATGTAGGACTTGCCGCCCGCCTTCACAACCACGGTCACATTGGAGGTTTTGGCCATCTTGATGCGGGTGGAAACATAACCTTCAGCACCATTGGAGAAAGTAAAATCTGCAATCATCGGATTTACGTTCTCATCTACAAAAATCACGATGTCCGAGGTAGCTGCAATCTTGCTGGTCACTTCCACCGGCACCACGGCGCCGTTTTCGGCAATTTCCGGCGCTTTTATCAGGATGTCCGCACTCTTGGCTGCACCGGCGGCATTAACACCCTTCATCGCATCGGCAATGTTCTTGGCTTCAAAAGCACTCTTGTTCCACTCGGCCGCCAGCACCTGGCCTGGCTTGAGCAGACCGGCAGCAACTGCCAGCGCGACTGTGCCGGCCGCACCAGTGCTTTTCAGAAAAGTTCTACGCAATTGGTTCATGTTTGGAGCTCCTTGGAGTATTTAAAGGGTGTAAATAAAGTCCACGACTTGATCAATTTCTTCTTCGCTCAGAATCTCATGCTTGCCCATGGGCGGCATTGAAGTTTGAGGATTCGCCGCAGTGGCATCCCAGACCTGTGCACGCAGCTTGGCACGATCCGGCCAGCGCAGCTTCATGGCAATCAGAGGCGGCGCGATCGAGCCAGCCATTTCAGCCTTGGTGCCAGGCATGGCATGGCATGCGAGGCAGTTACCTTTCTTGTTGCTGAAGGCAAGTGCCTGACCTGGCATTTCTTTTTTTGCTTCTGTTTTTGCTTCGGCCGCCCATACTGAACCCGTCACTCCGGCGCCCATAACAAGTGCAACCATCAAAAGGGAAATGCTTTTACGCATCGTATCCTCCTCCATTTAGCTTTTTTATCCCGTAGTGGATGTTGTCTAGCATACCGACTTTTTCTAATCATGCAAACTAAAATAAAATAAAATATCTATATTTTTCAACGGGTAGTATAAATGTACCAGTTCCAATAGTGTATTGAGTATATTACCAATGACGTATTTCCGGATGTCATGGACAGCGTTCTGCTTCAATCCAAAATCATATCAATAAACCAGGTAAAATATGTTTGTCAAATTCATGATTTTCCCTCAGAATTAGGCCAGTTTTCACCCGCGCCAAGCGCGATCGCCAGGGTTTTTAGCCCGCACAAAAAGGCTGTCCAGTTACATGATTAGCTACGACTATCCTCTTAACGAACGGGTGCGCACATTGTTGCGGCTTGAGGATTTGTTCGCAAGAGCGGAATTTTTCGCCTCCCAATCACAGGCGCTGGACCACCATGCCGCCCTGCTTTCCCTGTTCGAAATCCTTGAAGTTTCCTGCCGCGCCGACCTGAAAACCGACTTGTTGCAGGAACTCGAACGCCAGAAACAGATACTGGAAACGCTGCGCCACAACCCTGCCATCTCACAACAGGCGCTGGATGACATCCTGAACGACATCAGCCTGACCTCAGCCAAATTGCATGAACTTTCCGGCAAGCTGGGACAGCATGTCCGCGATAACGAATGGCTGATGAGCATCAAGCAACGCACCACTATTCCGGGCGGCGTATGCGAATTCGACCTGCCCTCATACCACTTCTGGCTCAGCCTCGACGCTGAAACGCGGCGCAACGATCTGAATGAATGGTTTGCGCCATTGCGCCCTGTGCACAAGGGATTGCAACTGGTACTGAAACTGTTGCGCGACAGCGGCAAAACTTCGCGCCAGATTGCCCAGCAGGGCGCATTCCAGCAGATGCTTGCCGGCCGCGTAGCTCAACTGATACGCATCACGCTGGATAGCAACATTCCCTGCTTCCCCGAAATCAGCGCCAACAAATATGCCATCAATATCCGCTTCACGACATTGGGTGGAATACAGAAACCAAGGTCCTGCGATCTTAACGTCGAGTTCGACCTGACTTTGTGTAACTTTTAAGTATCATGCCTTCAACACTAGCAAAGCATCCCACTGTACTCTGCCCTGTATGCGGCAAGGACTCGCCTTTTACACCCAAAAATCCGTTCCGCCCCTTCTGTAGCCAGCGCTGCAAACTCATCGATTTAGGCCAGTGGGCAAATGAAGAATATCGCGTTCCGGATTCGGGTACGCGGCTGACGGAAGAGCCGGAAGACTAGCTCCAGCTGGCGCGCAGCATGGCAATGCCATGAGCGCCCATCTGCCGGGCTGTATCAAGCTCATCCAGCCCCATGCCGCCAAGCGCATAAACCGGCAGCGGATAATCCCGAATCAGGCGCGCAAAACCGTCCCAGCCCAGCGTTTCCGCACCCGGATGGGTCAGGGTCGGCAGCACCGGGCTTAGCTGCACATAATCCAGCCCGAGTTGCGCAGCGCGCTCCAGTTCGGCAGCGGAATGACAGGAAGCGCCCACCAGTCCGGCTGACGGCCTGGCTTCAAGCGCCATTAGCGCCGCACCGGGCAAATGCACGCCATCCTCGCCCACGCTTGTGCTCAGCCCGGATTCGGTATTGATCACCACGCGCGCCCCATGCGCATGCGCCAGTGTCACCATCTGCCGCGCCACTCTTTCCAGCACTGCCGCAGGCAGCGTTTTCTCACGTATCTGGATCAGGCGCAGGCCACGCACCAGCGCCGCTTCCATGCGCGCCATGAAAACCGCCTCGCCCAGACTTTCTACCTGGCTAATAGCCAGTATGGGCGGCAACTCCAAGGCCCGCAAAATCGGCCCGTTGGCAGGCAACAGCGGCGTCACCCTGACCGCACCCGGCACCTGCCATTCCAGCAACTGGTTTTCCTTCCCGTGCGCCTCACCGTGCCAGGCCACCACACGGAAGAAATGCAGCTTCACGCTGGCATGTTCATAGTCGAAATGCCGCACCAGCCACGGCCAGGCATGCTCCACCTCGATCCCCAGTTCCTCATGCAATTCGCGCTTCAGGGCATGCGCAAGGGACTCCCCTTCTTCCACCTTGCCGCCCGGAAATTCCCAGTATCCGGCATAGGGCTTACCCTCTGGCCGTTGCGCCAGCAGAAAACGGCCATCCGGCTGCAGGATCACTGCCGCGACCACATCCACGATCTTTTTCCCGTTCATCGCTTCACCCTCAGCCCCATGCGCCCCGCCCAATCTCGTGCAAACTGCCATGCCGAACGGCCACTGCGCGAACCGCGCCCCAGCGCCCATTGCAGCGCCTCGCGCCGTACTTCTTCAGAATCAACCTCCGACACGTTCAGCTGGGCCAGCCAGTAGCGCACAATATTCAGATATTCTTCCTGATCAAAGGGGTAGAAGGACAGCCACAAGCCGAAACGCTCGGAGAGCGAAACCTTCTCCTCGGTGGTTTCGCCCGGACGGATTTCCTCGCCCACATAGGTGGTTTCAAGATTTTCCGCCATGAATTCCGGCATCAGGTGGCGGCGGTTTGAAGTGGCATAGATCAGCACATTCTCGGACGGCGCAGTCACCGAACCGTCCAGCGCCACCTTGAGCGCGCGGTAACCCGGCTCGCCGGCATCGAAGGAAAGATCGTCGCAAAACAC
The DNA here is from genome assembly GCA_018824405.1 of Gammaproteobacteria bacterium. Taxonomy (GTDB): domain Bacteria; phylum Pseudomonadota; class Gammaproteobacteria; order Burkholderiales; family Sulfuricellaceae; genus Sulfurimicrobium. The sequence goes on along the minus strand of JAHJGO010000023.1, from coordinate 69,603 downwards.
GATGAAGCGCTCGGGGCGCAGGCACAACAACTCCACGATATCCGGCAGATCGACCAGCTCCATGCGCTCCACCTCGATCAGGCGCAAACCTTTGGCTGCATGCTGGTTCATCACCGCCTTGATTAGCGAGGATTTACCGGTACCGCGCGCACCGGTCAACAACACGTTGTTGGCTGGCAACCCTTGCACAAACTGGCGCGTGTTGCGGTCGATCTGTTTCTTCTGTTCGTCCACGCCCTGCAGGTCGGCGAGGTGAATCTGATGCGGGTGGGCAACCGGCTGTAGAAAGCCCTGCCCTCCCCGCTTGCGCCAGCGGAAAGCTACTGAAGCGTCCCAGTCAGGCGCAGAAGTCTGACTGGGGAGCATCTGTTCCACACGTTGCAGCAAGGTTTCTGCACGATCCAAAAAAAGCTCAAGATCACTCATCTAATCGTATCCAATGGGTTGGCGCCGCTCCGGTCGCCACGATCACATTCACGAATGTTTTTTATGCAATCATTCAACCAGGTTGGCATTTGTACTTAATTCCACGCTTTATAATACCGAAAGCTTTGATGTTTTTATTTTTTCGGAGAGTATTTATGAAACATTGGAACACAAGATATCCAAAAAGATATGATTTGGATTCAGACGGCGATTATTTGAAATGGCGCGACGAAAAGCTTGCTGCTTATCCAAGAAATATTAGCGAATTAGTCGTCGAGTTAGGCGATATGACCGCAATCACAAACACCGAAAAAGCCAAGATATTCGAAACCGTAGAATTGGCCAATATGTGTATATTCAGCGCGGGCTCGGCCGAACTGAGCATGAATTCCTTACTCGATTTAGGGAAACAGCTTGGTGTAGCTGATACGGACAAATCCAGCCGACATTCGAAATCTGACGAATTGACTGATTCAGGCATTTTGAACAGGGCCATCCCGTTTACGACAAGGCATGTCCGCTGGCATACGGATGCCACATATTATGGCTCCGACAAAACCATACAGGCCTTGTTCTTGCTGTGTAAAAGACCGGCTGTTGAAGGCGGATCCAACAAGGTTCTGGACAATGAGATTCTGTACATTCTTTTGCGCGACAAAGATCCAGAGGCGCTCAAAGTGTTGATGAATAAAGATTGTTTCAAATACAAGAACCCAAACACTGGAGAAATCAGTGAGCAGCTGGGCGGAAAGGTTTTCTGGACAAACATGGATGGTCATTTGTGCCACAGATTCTCATTCAGAAAAATGGATATGGCCTGGTCTGAAGATAATGACGTCATAGCCGCCAGGGACGTGCTGGAATCCCTGATTTTGGATGAGTCCGAGTATGTGATTGAAGGCAGGCTGGAATCCGGACTGGGATTGATTTCAAACAATGTACAGCATACCCGGGAAAAACTTGTGGATAGTGATGACGCCGCAAAAAAGAGATTGCTCTTCAGGGCCAGGTTCTACGACAGAGTGAACCCTCAAGCGTAACCTGGCGCGAATTGAATGTGCAAAAAGGCTGCGCGGCACGGAATCCGGACATGCGAATAAATAACTTGGTTTCCGGAACAGTGGCGTAATAACATTACGCTGCTGTTATGTGATTGAAAGTTCCATTTTGGCGATGACGTTTTTCTTATCCTGCATGGATTTATGCTCAACCGGAGATAGATTGGCATAGATGAAAAAGACACTCTACGAGATACTCGGTGTAGCGCCAGTTGCCACGGATGCCGAAGTCCAGAAAGCTTACCAGCACTTGCTGCAATGGCTGGAATCGGGCGATTCCGGGCTGGATTATGCGGAATCCAGCTTTCAGCTCAGTCTGGTCAAGCAGGCATACTGGACACTCTCGGACAATATGCGGCGTTCAGCCTACGATGCCACCCTCTCAGCGCCACCGGCCATGCCCCAGATTGAATTGCCCGATCTGGAAGTTAAAGTCAGCAATAAATCGCGCCTCGTTCCCACCCGGCTTCTGATATCGGTCATTGGCGGACTATTCGCACTCGGGATACTCATTCAGATCGCTTTTTCGACCATGAATCACAATCGTGCGCTCAGGGATGGAGACGGCGTTTCCCTCGCTGAAAAAAAGGTCGCGCTAGAAGAATACGAAATGACCAATGGCACGGCCTCTCCAAGCGAAATTGCCGCCGCTCAGATTCGCCAGGAAGAGGAACGCCTGAGAGCCGATGAACGCCGCCAGGAGCATGCGAACCAGGAAGCAGAACGCAAGCAGGCACGGGAACTCGAAGAAAGCAGGCAATATGCGGCTCGCGTGTCGCAAGAGTTACGGTCTGCCGAGGAGCAAGCGCGCCGGGAAGCCGAATATGCAAAAACACGCGCCGAGGAGGAAGAGCGCGCCAAACGCGAGAAAGAGAGATATCGCCAGGAAGAACAGCGTCGCATGTGGCAGAGACAGCTTCAAAATTAGCATCCTAATACTATGCGCAAAAAATTAGATTTTTATGCCATTCTCGGGGTTCCCCGCAAGGCGTCCGAGTCCGAAATCGAAACAGCCTATGACCACCTGATGCAACAACTCGAATCCGACGGGCATGGCCTTGATGCCAAGCAACTCGGCCACCGGATCAACCTTCTCAACCAGGCCTACTGGGCGCTTTCCGACAAAGCTCGGCGCGCCAGTTACGACATCTCGCTGGACAGTCCGGACACACCCCTCCAGTTTTCGGTAGAAATACAAGAATCGCGCTGGACATCTCCCAAGGCAGTACTGAACATTGTCGGACGACTGCTTGTAATGGGACTGCTGATTCAGGTCGGTTTCATGCTGGTCAATTTCTATATGGCCAGCCAGGCAAACAACCCTCAAATGCCATCCGAGCAAGAGCATATCCTCAATGGCTACGATGCCATCAATGGAAATCTTTCCCCTGAGGAGCGCGCTGCCGGTGTAACGCTGGCCGACAAGCAACGGCAGGAGGCCGAGGCTGATCAAATCAGGCGCGCTCAGGAAGATGCCAGGCGTCGGCAGGAATGGGAACTGGAGAAAGATCGGCGTTACGCAGATGAAGTTTCCAGCAATCTACGCGAAGCCGAGGAACAGATACGCTACAGAGCCGAGGAAGAACGCCGCCGCCAGGCAGAGCTTGAGAGAGAGAAACAGGATCAGGAACGCGACCGAATAGAGCGCCTTCGCGAAAAATGGCGTTCTGGCAGCACGAACAACACACAGGCAGAAAACGACTAAACATGAATGACCAGAAGAATTATTACGAGGAGATGGGAGTCGAGGCGTGCGCCACCATGGAGGATATCCAGGCAGCCTACGAACGCCTTCTGCAACACCTGACCTCACGCGAGCACGGGTTGACACAGGAAAACGCCACCCGGCAGATCAATCTCCTCAACCATGCATACTGGACCCTCTCCGACCTCGCGCGACGCGCTGGCTACGATGCGGCGCTGGCCTCATCCGGCGACAATATCCAGTTCGCGGTCGAGATCCGCGAAGCACGCTGGACTCCCCAGAAAATACTACTCATCGTGATCGGGGGCCTGATTGCCATCGGCATGGCCATTCAGATTGTATTTACCCTCTATTCTCACTACCGCGCCAGACAATTCATGGAAAACCAGGAAAGTCTTGCCGAGATGCGCAATCAGAGTGAATTTGCCGCGGCCAGGGAAGAAGAACGTCAACGCCGAGCAGAGGAGAGTCGGATTGCGGCTGAAGAACGCCGCCAGGAGCGCGAGCGTCAGGAAATCGAACGCAGGCAGGAACGCGAGCTTGAGGATAATCGCCGGTATGCTGCGCAGGTTTCCGGCGATCTGCACCGCGCCGAAGAACAGGCGAAACGTGAAGCAGAGCGCGAGCAGCGGCGCGCAGAACAGGAAGAGCGCATGAGACAGGAGGCTGAAAGACGGCGGATCGAGCAGCAGAAATACATGTGGCAGCAACAGCTCAGGCGTTAAAGAGTTGCATCACCGCAGTTCCCAGTTCGTCACTGCCTTCCTGTTTCGCAGCAATCACCGAGTACAAAATTTGCCCCAGCTTTTTCGCCAGGCCCTGGTGTTTGAATGCCTGAAGCGGAGGAGTAGACTGAACAGTCAGGGGGCATGACTTACGTCGTGACCGCCGGAGTTTACCAATGGGGTAAACATGTCTCGCTGGTTTTTCATTCTTGTCCTGATTTTGGCAGGATTTGCACTGGTACCGCCAGTCGCTGCCGAGTCGAAGCGTTTCCCTCCTGCGGTGGAGGCAGAGATGCCGCGCCTGCGCGCCTTGCTTGAGCAGGCATGGGCAGCAGAAGCTGGGCGTGGACAATTCCGGAGCCTGCCCCTTGCGGCAGCCCTTTATTGTGAAGCAGGGCGTCTGGGAAGCATCGAGGGATATTACCGGGTCGGCCTGATATATTTTTCAGGTAACGCGTTTCTCCGTAACCCGGAGATTGCTGCCAGGTTTTTTTCTGCCGCAAGTCTGCTCGGGCATCGCGATGCCGGGAAATTGCTTGAAATCACCGGACCGCCCAGCAGCATGGCGCTGCCCTGCATCACCATCGAAGAGGCTGGCGGATTTGACCTGGACCGCTACGTGATGGAACTCCCTCGCAACAAGCGCAGGGTGGCCGAACTCATCAGAAAGCTGGCGCCCCATTATAAAGTAGACATCAGACTCGCTCTTGCTGTGGCAAGCGTGGAATCGAACTTCAATATTTCGGCACGATCGCCAAAGAATGCACAAGGTGTAATGCAACTGATTCCAGAAACGGCTGCTCGTTTCAACGTCAGGAACCCTTTCCACCCGGAACAGAACATTCGTGGCGGACTTGCCTATCTGCGCTGGCTGGGGAATTATTTCGAAGGCGACCTGGTGCGCGTCATCGCGGCCTATAACGCCGGAGAAGGCGCGGTGGTAAAGTATGGGGGCATTCCACCCTATGATGAAACACAGGCCTATGTCATGCGGGTATTGGAGTACTCTGGCATGGGCCTGGATGTCCTGCAGCCCGGGAAGAAACGCAGGTCGCGCGGCATGTAATTTGGCATAGCGGGCAAGATATACATCAAATAACAGCCACTCCCTGCACAGTCATCGGAGAAACCAATGGAACCCAGAATCAGCCTGATCACGCTTGGCGTGGCCGACCTTGAAAGAGCCACCCGGTTCTATGAGGAATGCCTGGGCCTGCCTCGCCTCAAGACGCCGCCCTCCATCACCTTCTTCGAGCTGGGACAAACCTGGCTGGCACTCTGGCCGCGCGAAAACCTGGCGACTGACGCGGGGTTATCGCCTGAGGGATCTGGGTTCCGAGGCTTTTCCCTGGCACACAATGTGCGCTCCCCGGCAGAAGTGGACGCGCTGCTTGAACATGTGGCACGCCATGGCGCAAAAGTGGTCAAGCCCGGGCAACCGACCGACTGGGGCGGCTATTCCGGCTATTTCACCGACCCTGATGGGTTTCTCTGGGAAGTCGCGCACAACCCGGATTTTCCCCATGTGTAAGTCACTTGCCCATATGAATTCACCATTTTTCCGCTAGCCGGAGCCACATTCCATGCAAATCTGGGTCGATGCCGATGCCTGCCCCAATGTCATCAAGGAAATCCTGTTCCGCGTTGCGGGACGGGCAAAAATCACCGTTACCCTGGTGGCGAATCAGTTGATCCGCACTCCACCCTCGCCATTTATCAAGGCCATTCAGGTGCCATCCGGCTTTGACGTGGCCGACGAGCAGATCGTAAAGCAAATCGAAGCCGGCGACCTGGTGATCACTGCGGACATTCCGCTCGCGGCCAGTGTGATTGAACGAGGGGGCCATGCGCTGAATCCGCGCGGCGAGTTCTACACCCCGGACAATATTAGGGAATATCTGACCATGCGCAATTTCATGGAGCAGTTGCGTAACAGCGGGGTGGAGACCGGCGGCCCATCCAGCTTCAGCCAGGGCGACCGCACGGCGTTTGCCAATCAGCTGGACAAATTTCTGGCGAAGCGAGCCATCCCATAAGCCTCGTCATTGCGAGCGTAGCGAAGCAATCTGTATTTAAAGCAGGATTGCTTCGCTACGCTCGCAATGACATCAACTGCGATACTCGGCGTTGATCTTCACGTAGTCGTAGGAAAAATCGCAGGTCCAGACTGTCGCTGCTGCATCGCCACGTCCCAGATTCACGCGCACGGTGATCTCCGGCGCCTTCATGATGCGCTGGCCGTCCTGTTCCTGGTAGCTGGCGGCGCGCCCGCCGTTTTCCGCCACCAGCACATCGCCCAGATAAAGCCGGATCTTGTCCACATCCAGGTCGGTAATGCCCGCGTAACCAATCGCGGCTAGAATCCGCCCCAGGTTGGGATCAGAGGCAAAGAAGGCAGTTTTCACCAGCGGCGAATGCGCGATGGCGTAAGCCACCTGACGGCATTCGGCGGTGCTGGCGCCGCCTTCCACCGCAATGGTCATGAACTTGGTCGCGCCCTCGCCGTCGCGCACGATGGCCTGGGCCAGTACCTGCGAGACCTCGGTGATGGCATCACGCAGGGTGGCATATTCGGCGCTGGCGGCATCAGTGATTTCCGCCGCGCCGGCCTCGCCGCTGGCGATGAGAATGAAGGAGTCGTTGGTGGAGGTATCGCCATCCACCGTGATGCAGTTGAAGGACTGATCGGCGGCATGCTTCACCAAACCGTCCAGCAATGGCTGGCTGATGGCCGCATCGGTGGCGACGTAGCCCAGCATGGTCGCCATGTTAGGGTGGATCATGCCGGAGCCCTTGGCAATGCCGGTGATGGTCACTGTCTTGCCGCCCAGCATCATCTGCTTCGACAGGGCCTTGGGCTGGATGTCGGTGGTCATGATGGCATGCGCGGCATCGAACCAGTTGGCTTCCTTGAGGTTCGCCACCGCAGCGGGCAACCCGGCGATGATTTTATCCACCGGCAGCGGTTCCAGAATCACGCCGGTGGAGAAAGGCAGCACCTGATCATCACCACACTGCAATAGTCGCGCCACTTCTGTGCAGGTCTGGCGGGCACGCTTCATGCCTTCCTCTCCTGTTCCCGCATTAGCATTGCCGGTATTCACCACCAGCGCACGGATGGCCTTGCCGCCAGCCAGATGCTGCCGGCACAGGGTTACCGGCGCGGCGCAGAAACGGTTCAGGGTAAATACCCCGGCCACGCGAGCATGATCACCCAGGCGCATGACCAGAAGATCCTTGCGGCCCGCTTTCTTGATGCCGGCTTCGGCGATGCCGAGAGTAACGCCCTGCACGGGCAACAGTTTGTCCGCTTCAAGCGGTGCCAGATTCACGGGCATGGTCAATCTTCCTGATAGGTTGGGTTTTCGTCTTCACCATTCGCGTCATGCGTCGGCGCAGCATTCACGAGCATCAGCAGGCGTAATTCCTTGAACAGTTCACGACTGCTTTTCGGTGGCTTGCCGGCGGCCAGTTCCTTGTGCGCGTTGCGGATCAGTGTGCGCATGCGCTGCACATCGACGCGAGGATGCGCCAGTACCAGTTCGCTGATAACCTTATCGTCCGCCAGCAGCCTGTCGCGCCAGCGCTCCAGCTGATGGAACTTGGCCGCCTGTTCGCGACTGGAACCGTCCCATTCGGCGAATTTGGCCACAATAGCTGTCGGGTCGATGTTGCGCATGAGCTTGCCGATGTATTGCTTCTGGCGGCGGATGGCACCGTTGGCGGTGAGGCGCTTTGCTTCCTTCACCGCATCGCGCAGATTGTCGGGAAGATCGAGCTGGCCGAGCTGGGAAGCGTTCAGTGTCACCAGTCTTTCGCCGATATCCTGCAAGGCTTCCACATCGCGCTTGCGCTGGGAGCGGCTGGTTTCTTCCTGTTCCGTCTGATCGCTATCCTGCATGGTTTCGCTTCGCTGATTAAAGTTGTTATCATAACCGCATTTCAGCCATTTAACCCCTTCCAACCTCCCAACCCCTCCCAGCCTCCCCTTGTCAGGGGAGGGGAAGAAAAGGGGGAGGCGACAACCAACCTCCCCCCTGACAAGGGGGGATTAGAGGGGGGTTGGGAAGGGTGGCAAGTCACACCAAATTGAGGTCACCGTGCAGGATTCCCGCTTTACTCATTCTTTCGACACCCTCCAGCAGATTTCCCAGGACATTCTCACTCAGGCAAAAAAGGCCGGCGCAACCGCCACTGAAGCGGAAGTCTCGCAAGGTTTCGGCCAGAACGTGACCGTGCGCCACAACGAAGTGGAGACCATCGAGTACAACCGCGACAAGGGTCTGGGCGTCACGGTCTATTTTGGCCAGCGGCGCGGCCATGCCAGCACTTCCGACATGTCGCCGGACGCCATCCGCGATACGGTCAAGGCGGCCTGCAGCATCGCAAAACACACCGCCAGCGACGACTTTGCCGGCCTGGCCGACGAAGCGCTGCTGGCGAAAAACATCCCCGAGCTCGATCTCTACCACCCCTGGGAATTGCCAGTGGAACAGGCCATCCTGCTGGCACAGGAATGTGAAGCAGCTGCGCTGGGCGTGGACCAGCGCATCAACAATTCGGAAGGCGCTTCGGTTTCCACCCACGAATCCCTGTTCGTGTACGCCAACAGCCTCGGCTTCATTGGCGGCTACCCGACCACACGCCAGGGCATCAGTTGCGCGGTGGTGGCGGAATCCGATCACGGCATGCAGCGCGACTACTGGTACACCACCGCGCGTGCAGCTGCCGACCTCGATAGCACTGCCGCAGTGGGTCGCATGGCCGGCGAGCGCACCGTGCGCCGCCTCGATGCGCGCAAGCTCAAGACCATGCAGGTCCCGGTGCTGTTCGAAGCATCGCTGGCTTCCGGCCTGATCGGCAGCTTCGTCGGCGCAGTCAGCGGCGGCAGCCTGTACCGCAAATCTTCATTCCTGCTCGACAGCCTGGGCAAGGAAATCTTTGCCCCCTTTATCCAGTTGCAGGAACTGCCTCACCTGAAAAAGGGCCTGGCCAGCAGCCCGTTCGATAATGAAGGCATCGCCACGAAAAGCCGCGACGTGATCAAAAACGGCGTGGTGCAGGGTTACTTCCTCTCCAGCTACTCGGCGCGCAAGCTCGGCATGACCAGCACCGGCAACGCAGGCGGCAGCCACAACCTGATCCTGGCCGACACCGGCCAGGACTTCGCCGCTTTGCTCAAAACCATGGATCGCGGCCTCCTGGTCACCGAACTGCTGGGCCAGGGCGTGAATCCCGTTACTGGCGACTACTCGCGCGGTGCGGCGGGTTTCTGGGTGGAGGGCGGAAAAATCCAGTATCCCGTTGAAGAAATTACCATCGCCGGTAATCTCAAGGACATGTTCCGCAACATCGTGGCCGTGGGCAACGATGTGCTGGTGCGCGGCGCACGGCAGTGCGGCTCGATTCTGGTCGGGCAGATGACGGTGGCGGGGGAATAAACCCCGACTTGAATAAAGCAGGCGTCAGACAGCACCTATCCCACAGGTAGATGCTTGATGCGCAAGGAGCGCTCCGTCACTGTTACCATTGCTCCTCGGGAAAGATCATCCTGAGCTATGGACCAGATCTTCTCAAGCAAATCCGCAAGCGCCAATCCCTTTAATCTCTCGATCCGGATTCTCACCACAGAGGGCGCAGATGCGGCTTTTACAGCCAGCAGGGCATGGAAATCCGCATCCAGCGTAATCACCACCCGCGTTTCCTGCTTCGCATAACCAAGAATTTCAACATCAGTCGCTTCCGCCATCCCAATATCCCCGACATGAACGGCGTCCCATCCTCGCTGACTCAGAATCACGCCTGCGGAACGAGGCAACCCCTGATCGAGCAATAGCTTCTTCAAGCAGCCGCTTCCATCGCCACAATTTGATCGTCCAGATTGCAAGCCGCAAACTCCAGCGCCTGCCGGATATCTTCTGGTGTCAACTCGGGATATTCTGCACGTAACTCATCCTGATCGGGATAAAGCGCCACAGCCTCCACCACCCGGCGCACAGTCAGGCGCATGTTGCGAATCGTAGGCTGCCCACCCAGAATGGCGGGGTTTACCGTAATGCGGTCAAATTTCGACATGGCTAATCCTCAAAAATTACTTCCTGTCACTTTACGCTGCGCTAATAAAATGAAAAAGCCTTAATTACGGCAATCGCCCTGCCGCCACCATACGGTTGAACAGGATGTTGGGGGAAAGCCAGGTCACGAGGTCGTCGAATTCGCCACCGGTTACTGCAGTATTGTCGGTAATAGTGCGACTGATAAAGTTGGTAGAAGCTGCATTATTTGCATCTTCATCGGCATTGGTCAGCGAACCGTCCGCAATCGCTCCACCCGCATCGCTGGTTCCCCAGTTGTTCTTCCCATGAGAGAAGACAACTGCCGGCATGCACTGATTAGCCACAGCGCACGCTGCCTGACCAGCCAGGTAATTCAATGCTCCCGCGCCATCTCTCGTCTGAATGGTCTTGGTCGCAACTGTCGAATTCAGCGTAAATGGCACCGACCTCGCAAAGTCGGGCGTGACACTGTAACGAATCATTTTTCCCCAGCCGTCGAGTTTGGGCACTCCCAGCGTAGCCCATGGTATAAATCCTGTGCATGCAGCATCCGTCCCGCAGTCGGCCGCATTCTCTGCGCCATTGGCGGCCGAAACAGCCGGACGAGGAAGACGGCCATTGGCGATGGCAAAGCCGAGAAGAGCTTCCTTTATTTCTTCGAGTGTCTTTTGAGTATCCCTGATCCGTTGCTGTTCGACCTGCATGGTCAAAGGTACGAGCAAACCTCCAATCAACAGGGCCACCACTACCAGCACGATGGCCAACTCGATCAACGAAAACCCTTTTTGCCGCGATCTGGAACGCGATGCATCCGGGACGCCGAAGATTTTTTCATGCGCCTGATTCAAAATGCCATTCCAAACTCGCTTCAACATGCGCTGTCCCACGTCAATACTGCTTTTCCACCACTCCAGACATAACTGAAAGTCGAGGCACAGCCTGTGAACCGAATGCTTGCATTATCATCATCCAGTCTGGTGTAGGTTGTCACGGTTCCGTCTGACCAGCCATTATCGTTAAACCAGTTCGGCCAGGACGAAACATCGATATCTCCCAGGCTGGCCGGGAAAGTGGGATTCACTTCCAGTCTCGCGCGAATTTCATTAGCCACGCGCCGGTCAATCGCTACCATCAGTTCGTCAATGGTGACAAAAGCCAATACATCGTTAAATGTCTCAGACCGTGGGGCAATAATGAAGTCTTCTCCTGTACGGCTTGCCACGGTCACGCAAACCGTCCCGTCGAGACAGTCATCCGAGTCAGCGTTGCTGTAATTCACCCCCCCCACTGCGAGGTTGTCGAAATACTGCCCTGCCGTCGGTGTTGCTCCGGAACGAAGTTGCCCAGCCAGAGCTATGCCAGGCGCAAGAAAAATTGCAGCGACTCTGTCACTCACCACATTGCCCAAGGAGTCCCGCACCGTAATCCATGGACGGCGCGCAGCAGGCGGTGCTGCAAGCAACAAGGGGTTGAACTGGGCAACGCCTGCAGGATCAACCAGATTTCTCGAAACGGCGTACCACAAACGTTCCCCATATCCATCCACGATATCCAGCCCAAGACCCTCTGTAACAGTGGGCGCCCCTCCAACCACTGCAGTCTTCCACGGCAAACGCCCGAGACGTGGGGCCGCAGGATTATTTCCACAAGGCGCGTCCTGAGTCCCATCATAGTTCCCATCGGCCGAGTTATCGGGGCACGATGCATCACCCGGCCTTTCCGGGTCCTGGCGCATGGCAACATACCCGATCAGCGCTTCCTTTGCCCTCGCCAGAGCTTGTGTAGTAAATCTGTCGCGTTCCTGCTGATCAGATGAACGATTCAAGCCCGAAACGAACACCGCCAACGCTCCCACGCTGACCAGCAGCAAGAGCAGCATCAGTGCCGCGCCACGCTGGTTGTGCGCCGGGAGAAAATATTTGTTCTGGAGAGCAGGCATGGCGCCGTCCTAGCGCGGAGAGGGAATCTCACCCTCAATATCGACGGGTGCATCGTCCTTGCGGCCAGACGATATTGGCAATTTTTCTGTGCCGGACGAAGTTTGAGCGGAGGGGGGTTCTTTTCCGGGCATAAGAGCAGGGGGCGTGCGGCGATAAACCTCCTCTACCTCACCGCTGCTCATGTCGATGCTTTGCCCAACCTTGAGCCGGATGGTCCGCTGCGCATCTGGCGTGACAACTCTGACCTCTCCGCCCTTGCCCACGGTAGCTACTTGGGATGCATCGTTCTGGATGCGATTATTGATCCACACCGTGGATCTGCCGTCGCTCCGGGTAATGACTCCGTTGAGGTGGATATTGACGGGCGGGGGCGTGCTTTCCTCTTCATCAATCTTGATGCTGCGTTCATGCTGCCGCGCCACATCCATCCGGGCACGCTGCTCAGGGGTATAAAACAGCCGCCCCAAGGAATCATCCGCCCAGCACTGCATAGATGTCAGCATCCATGCGCCGAAAACAATCATGGCAGAAAAACGCTTCATGGCCGCGGCTCCCCCGCTTTGCCTTCACTCATTGTCAGCCAGGCAAGGCTGCATTCGGTGTTGAGATGGGGCTGCACCCCGACCACCTCGCTCCTTGCCGAACCCTGGCGCTGCAGATCACACTCCCTGATGATGAAGAAGCCGGCTTCCAGCGAGGCAAGTGTCGTCATGAAGCGCGGCAAATCCTCTTCATGCAGCAGGCCCATGTTGATTTTCATCACTGACTGGCGCAAACGGTAAGGTCCTGCATCCGTAATAGCGGGCGACTGATAAGCCTGCTGCGCTTCGATCTGGTAGTTAATGCCGAACATCTTGAGTTGCAGGCTAGCCGCGCGCAAGGCATCCACCCAGTTGATGCGCTGTTCCTCTCCAATCAAGCCACGCTGCTGCAAAGCGAGGAATGCACCGCGATAGCGCAGGATTCGTTCTTTCTCGTCTCCCGACTTGTGAAAGCGGTTGCGCGCTTCCTGCAGTGCATCCTGCTGCTGCTTGAGTACACCCCGGGACTGATCAAGCCATTGGTGGGACAAAAACACCATTGCAGCACCCAGCAGCAGCACTGCCAGCAGGGTCAGCAGGGGAGCCCGCAGAAAGCGCCAGTCAGCCGCAGTCCATGTCATTCTCGCCCCCTCAACACCAGCTTCAGCTTGAACTCTGCGCGTACGCTATCCTTGCTCGTCGCATCCAGTGTATTGCCACTCAACGCAGAAGCAGAATGCACATCGAGCGGCATCTGAGTCACATTAGCGCTTGCGACCTCCGCATCATGGCTGAGCCTGGCTGCAAAACGGTTAATCCCTGTCATTGCAGCGCGATAGTCTCCATGAAACGGACGAATTTCCGCCTCCAGCATCCCCCATTCCTGCCAGTTGGAACCGGCTGCCGGCGAGCCCGCTACCGGCGGCTTTTCCGCACCCTCACCGGACATGCCGAATTTCCATGCCAAACGCGTCAACACCACTTCAGGACTGGTTTCCAGAGCCCGGCTAACCACTTGCATCATGCGTTCCGGTGTGCGGCTATCCTGTTTCAGGAGTTCAACGAGCTGCACCGCCTTTTCCAGATTATCGGCAGAAGCCGGAGACTGGGGAAAGGTTTTGGTCACTTCGACATAACGTGCCTGTTGGTCCTGCGTCTGCAGTGCAAGATCGCTCGACTCGCCATCGAACTGATGCCGCTGAAAGAGATTCGTCCCAGTCCAGATCAGCGACACCACCGCAGCAATTGCACTCGCCCCGTACAAGGCGCTCCGTAGCTGGTGGCGCCAATGGCTGCGCGTAATACTTGCCGGCGCCAGATTGTTTGCCGGAGCGCGCAGGCCGAGCACCGTCATGTGCGTGGCATAAGGGCAAGCCCCCAGCGGAGTGCTCTTGAGACGGGCGCTTATCTCCCGACGCGTCAGTCGCTGGCTGTCAAACGTCGGATCGGCCTGCAGGCGTTGTTGCACCTCTTCAAGGGAGTCATCTGAATCCAGCAGCAATACAACCAGCCTGGATTCCCGTGCAGCCAAACGCAGGCTGTTGAGATATAGCCGGGTCTTGCCGACCTCCGCCATCAGGGCATCGACCCCTGCATTTTCTGCGCCCACCACCGCAAGACGGCTAGCCTTCAACTGCCCGCCCTGGAAATAGCTCTGGCGCAAATCATCATGATGCTTGTTCACCAGCAGAACATCCAGGTGCGTCAGTTTGAGCAGCGCAAGCAATTCCTGGCTCACCATGGGCAAGAGATAAAGCCCGGCAAGAGGTGCCTGATGCTGTTGCAGCACGTCCAGCCAAGGGCGCAACATGTCGATATTGGTCAGTGCTGCAAACAGATAGCGGTCGTCGCGCCGCTTGCCCGAATCACGTCCCTGTATCCAGGCCGTGCAGTACGGCGTATTGCGGTATAGCTGTTTCAGTTTGCGCTGCAGCAGCTCATGTCGTGCGGAGCCGGAGACATGAGGAAGCGCTTCGGCGTGGTAATCTTCCTCAACCGAATCAACCATCATATAAACCGGGACCGCCGGATGCGCACTGAGCAGATCGCCGAACTCCCGCTGCCCTTCTTCTGTGGCGGGAAAATTCCGGCACTGGCCCAGCTTGCCATGCTCGAACAGCGAGCCGATGGCACCTTGGGTGGTCACGCAGAAAATTATTTTGGCGGTCATGATCGAATCAGAACTTCATCTTGCCCAATATATCGTAAATCGGCGTCAGCACCGAGAACATGATCACTGCCAGCACCAGCCCCAGAATCACGGTCAAGGCAGGTTCGAGCATCTTGAGCAGTTTCTCGACCGACTCCTTGACTTCACGGTTGTAAAAATAAGTCACGTTAAGCAAAGCCGTATCCAGCGCCCCGGTTGTCTCGCCCACACGCAGCATGCGCACCACCAGCGGCGGGAACATGCCCAGATTCTCGAAACTATCCGCCACGCTGTCTCCGGAGCTGATCTGCTGCCCGGCGCGCGCCAATCCGTCAGCAATGACACGATTATCAACAATCTCCTCGCTGGTTTTAATCGCGTCCAGGATTGAAATACCTGACCGGTACATCAGGGCAAAAAAGTTAGCGAAGCGGGCAAGGATGATTTTCTGCAATATCGGCCCGATAAACGGGGTGCGCAATTTGGCATAGTCCCACCAGTACCGCGCGCGCGGACTCTTCCTGACCATCACCGTGGCCATGGTCACCGCTACCATCGGCACGCCGAATACCAGATACCAGTAATTAACGAACACATCGGACAGAAAAATCAGCGCCCGGGTCTGGAATGGCAATTCCTGCCCCATGTTCTGAAGAAAAGAGATTAGTTGCGGCACCAGATACATCATCAGAAACACAATCACTCCGCCCACCACGACAAAGACCATCGCCGGGTACATCAGCAAGCGCTTGGTCTGGGCCACCAGTTCATCCTGCCACTTCAGGGTAGTGGCGAGATTCTCGAATACTTCAGTCATGGTGCCGCTCTGCTCGCCGGCCTTGATCAGGCTGACAAACAGGTTATCGAATGCCACCGGATAACCGGCCATCGCTTGCGCCAGGGTTTTACCCCCGTCCATGTCCTCCAGAATACCGGACAATACCTCGCGAAATCTTGGTTGTTCGATACTGTCGCGCAGATCCGCCAAGCCCTCCAGAATCGGGATGCCGGCACGGGAAAGTTGCTCCATGTGAAAGCAGAAAGTGATGAGATCCTGGCGCGTAATATTGCCGCTACCGACATGCAGCGGTTGATTCACCTTGCGTGCGGTGATGAGATCCAGGCCCATGCGCTGCAAACGCAACTCCAGGTCCACCTCGTTCACTGCTGCGAGTTTGCCCCTGGCAGGCCCCCCATTCTTGTCGACTGCGCTGTATTGGTAGGTCAGCATTCAGCTGTCAGCTTTCGGCACTCAGCTTGGAACAAAACAATCGCGCTGTAAGCTGACAGCTGAGCGCTGATAGCCAATCAATGCAGCCGCCCGGTCAGGTCCACCACGCGGGACACTTCCGCCAGGCTGGTCACACCCTCCAGAATGCGCCGGATGCCGTCATCCGCCAGCGTATGGAAGCCCTTCTCCAGCGCCGCCTTGCTCAATTCCCGCGCCGTGGCGCGGCGTGCGATCAGCTCGTCCATATCTGCATCCATATGCAGCAATTCGATCAGCGCCATGCGCCCCTTGTAGCCACGGTGATTGCACTGGATGCAGCCTTTCGCGGCATACACCTGCGTCTGTACATCAGACGTCAGGCCCAGCAACTGCTCCTCTTCCGGGCTCGGCGTATAAGCCTGCTTGCAATGGGGACAAAGCAGGCGCACCAGGCGCTGCGCAATCACGCCAATGATATTGCCCGCCATGATGTCAGGCAGAATCCCGATATCCAGCAGGCGCGGAAACGCACCCAGGGCAGAATTGGTATGCAGGGTGGTAAACACCTGATGGCCGGTCATTGCCGCGCGGAATGCCATGTCCGCCGTTTCCCGGTCGCGCACTTCGCCTATCAGAATGATGTCTGGATCCTGCCGCATCATGGAGCGGATGCCGTTGGCAAAATCCATTTTTACCATTTCGTTCACCGAGGTCTGGCGCATCATCGTGACCGGGTACTCCACCGGATCCTCCAGCGTCATGATGTTCACTGTTTCGTCATTGCGGTGGCTGAGCATCGAATACAGGGTTGTGGTTTTACCACTGCCGGTCGGGCCGGTCACGATCAGGATGCCCTCCGGGCGCGCCATCATCAATTTCAGCTTGTCCTGCGTCTCGGCACTCAAGCCCATGCGGTCCAGCGAGATAATCGACTTTTCCCGGTCCAGCACCCGCAGCACGATATTTTCGCCGTAGATGGTAGGCTGGGCGGCCACCCGGAAATCAATTGGGCGGCCATTCAGATTCAGCGACAGGCGGCCATCCTGAGACGCCCGCGTTTCAGCGATATTCATGCCGCTGATCACCTTGAGGCGGACCGCGATCCCCGGCCAATAAGTCTTGTGCAGGCTGCGAATCTGCTCCAGCACCCCGTCGATACGGTAGCGAATACGCAAAAATGCATATTCCGGCTCGAAGTGAATATCCGATGCCCCGCGCTTGACTGCGTCCACCAGCAGCGCACCAACCAGGCGCACCATTGGCTGGGTGTATTCCTCGTTCCCCGCCTGCAGGCTCTGGTAGTCGATCTCACCGGTTTCGATCTCGCGCAGGATGCCGTCCACCGAAAGTTCAAAGCCGTAAAACTGATCGATGCATTCTTCCAGTTGCGCCTCGCCCGCAAGCACGGTGCGAATCTCGGTCTGACCACCCAGATGGGCGCGCAGAAGGTCCAGCGCAACCACGTTAAAAACGTCACTCATCGCCACCAGAAGTTCCTGGCGCTCAGTGTTGAAAGCGATCGGCAGCAGGCGATAACGGCGCGCAAAATCTTCCGGCACCAGTTTGAGCGCCTCCCCATCGGCCACCACGTTGGACAAATCAATGCCCTCCTGGCCGATGGTGTGGGCCAGAATATCGCGGATCATCGCTTCCGTGACGAAGCCCAGGCGCACCAGTTGCCGACCCAGCGGCATGTCGTGTTCGCTCTGCTCCATCAGGGCAATGCGTAACTGATCCTGGCTGATCAAGCCCTGCTGGACCAGCAGCTCACCCAAACGAAGCTTCTTGCGCTGCTCCGCCATCTATTCGACCGTCCGTTTCAATTGAACAATACGCGCCTCGACCGCAGTCCGGTCGAAAGAGGGCACGCCGTCACGCCCGAGCAATTGCAGGGCGAGCTGGTAATATGTGAGCGCCGGTTTGGGCTGCTTGATGTGTTCCAGGCTCACGGCCAGGTTGAAAGCATAATCCGGGTTGGCGGATGCCATATGGTGGGCCTGAAAGTAGGCTTGCTGCGCATCGGGCCAGCGCCCTTCAGCGGCGTACAGATTACCCAGCACGAAATACAGAGAAGCGCTCGGCTGGCTTGCCAGCAAACGCTTCAATTTTGCCTCGCTGCCGGCGGGATCGGCACTTCCCAGCAGGTTCAACAGGCCAGCCTGGGCATAGGTGTTTTTTGGCTCCATATCCAGCACGCGCAGATAATAACTCCCGGCTTCTTCCTGATTGTTCGAGCGTGCGGCCACGGCAGCCATGCCGAGCAGGCCATCCACATTGCGTGGCTCCTGCTGCAACAGGCGTCTGTACGCCGTCTGCGCGGCTTCAAGACGCCCCTCCCGCAAGGCCTGATAGCCTTTCGCCAGATCGGGGTTGATTTCAGGCTGAATGTCGCGCACAACCTTGACCGCACTATCAGGCGCCGGCGTCACCACACGGGCCGCCCTGATTCTCTCATCCGCCACCGCGGAGGGCGCAGACATTGCAAGCGAACGCGGCGCTTCCGGCTCATTCATCATCGCGACCGGATCAACCGCATCGGCAGGCAACAGCGTTTGTTCCTCCACCAGCGGCGATGGTTCTGGCAATGGCGCTGGAACAGACGGAGGCGGACTGGCAGCCTTCCGGAAAGAAATCAGCAAGCCGGGCTTGTTGATCGCCAAATAAACATAGGCGCCACCGCCGACAAGCAACAACAACGCAGCAGCCCACAAGGCAAGCATAAGCCGCTTGCGCCCATCGCCTTCAGGCACCTTGGCGGCAAACAGGTTGGCCGCGCTCCGGGAAGATGCATTGCCATATGCGGAAGAGGGTTCTTCAGAGACCGGCCTGGCAACTGTGCCCACCGGGACCGCCTCTTGCTGGCGCGGCTCAAGAGACAATTCCTCCTCAAGCTCCTGCAATGTTGGCGCTCTTTCGCCATTCACGCCTTGCTGGCTTTCTTCGGCCTTTTTCAAGGCTTTCATCAGCAAGCTCATGGTTTAGGTGAATTAGGAAGGAAATGGCCGTAATTTGACATAAGCTCTTGCTCCGCTGACGAATTATCCTCGATTACAGTCGGTCGAATAAATACCACCAGTTCGCTTTTTTTGCTGGCATCATCGCGAAAGCTAAATAGATCCCCAATACCCGGCAGCCTCGCCATTACAGGAACTCCATCCCTCTTCCGAACAGACTTTTCCTGCATCAGCCCACCCATTATTACAATTTGTCCACTACTAACCTGCAATACAGATTCCATTGTCCGTACCTGAAGTACAGGAATGCTGTTCTTAGCCGTCGCATTTTCAAAAACAGGATTAGGGTCATTTTTATAGTCAATAATCCGGGTAATGGTAGGTCGAATGGTTAGACCAACACGCCCACTTTCATTAATTTGTGGCGTCACAGTCATCACGATACCTTCCGCAACACTATGAGGTTCAGTTTCATAGGTTGCCGGAATATATGGGCTAGTAGCTGTTCCTGCTATGGCAGGATTTACCTTGACCGTAAAATATATTTGATTATCAACCGCTTGCAAGACAGCAGTTTGATTATTAAGAGCCATCAATTTCGGGCTTGAAAGCACCTTGATATTGCCAAAAGTTTCAAGCGCTTTGACCGTGAGAGCGATATTGCCGAGGCGCGAACTGTTGGTTGCATAAGTGAAGGTAATATTATTAGAGCTATTCGCAGCGGCACCAAACCCCCCTAACATTGACTGCGTCAAGGCGCCTGTGCTCGCAAGCCGACTCCAGTCAATACCGCCTTGATAACTATTATTAAGCTCAACCTCGACGATTGTGGCTTCAATCAATACTTGGCGCTTGGCTACTTCAAGCACTCCCTTGAGAAATTCCTGCATCGCCTGATGCTGACGCCGGGTTGCTCGCACTGCGAGCATGCCAGTTTCTGAATTGGCAATTACGGACGCCTTCTCACGAAACTGAAAACGTTGTAGACCCGCCTGCAAAGACTTTTGTTGGCTAGCCTGTGCATCGGATTGCACCGATTGCTCACCGGCGCCCGCTGCTCCCGACCCTTGGTTGCCGGCTACAGTGTTGCCGCTGCCCTGAACTTTTGTGCCGCCCTGCCCGCCAACATTGAATCCAGCACTACCGGAGCCGCTGGCCGTGGTTGATCCTGACATATTCTGCGAAGCAAATTCCTTAGCCTGCATTTGAACTGAGTCCTGCTCGATTTGCTTATCTGTGTCTTCCAACAATTTCTTAACATTCTGCTGCAACAGCTCCCAAAATTTACTTTTTGTAGTTGTTTTAATTTTTGCACTTAATGAATTCCCTGATGAGGCGGGTGTCCCACTCCCTCCTGTCGCCACTGCACCCGTCTTAGCAATAGTGGAATCGACGCTTGACTCCATGGATGTCTCGCGTTCGATGTTGACGTAATTGACCCGATAAGTTTGCAAATAAGGCGTATCCGGCATAATGCGGATAACATTTCCATCAATCTCGTAGCGAAGGTCATCTACCTGCTTCACGATACGGTCAAGAATCGCATCCAGTGTTTCATCAATCGCATTAAGCGAGACAACACCGCGAATCGTTGGATAAATATCAATATTCCGTCCGCTATCCCGTGCCAAGGCAAACAGCAGTTCTTTCACCGGCACTTCGTTAACCACCACGCTGAATGTATGCGGCTTGATAGAAGCTTTCGGTGGCGGAACAAACATACCTGTCCTGACAGGCGCGGGAATGCCTGAATCCTTAACCGGGGGTTCGACTTGGAGATGGTTCTGGGATACGGGGATCGGTGGCGGATAGGAAGCACAGCCCGAGAGGAATGCAGACATCCCCAATGCCATACTCAAGCAGCAGCGATATGTCTTTTGCTGCCACCCAAACCGTTTATTCATGTTTCTCACGGCACAGCCTTTAATGTTGTTGTCTTTCGTCATCACTGAAGCTCTGCGATCTCGGCTCGTATGCCCTGCAATGTGCGCAAAATCGGGCGATTCGCTTTCAGCGATTCTGGCAGATGCGCCAGTGCCGCAGCAGCCTCTGCGCGACCAGGAAAACTGCCGTAAAGCACGGTCCATGCGGGCTGGCCACTGATCTTTGTACGGTACACAAAAATCTGGTCCATTTCAACGTCGCGCCCTATCTTATCCAGTTGCCAGCGCAATAACTTAATGTCATTCGAACCCATCAACTGGATACTGGTGGTAGACGGCCCCTGCTTCAATATCCATTTCTCTGTTGCAGCCAGGCGCCGCTCGAAGACGTCACCCGGCTCCTCGGCTACTCCTGGCGGAGATTTTTGCGCTGTCATCGTTTCCGCCGCCAGCGGCTCGGCTGCGGGTCTTGTGCTTTGCGCGCCCATGGTCACAGAGTCAGCCTGTATTTCAGGCTGCGGCTGGATATACGCATGCAACGCCACGCCCAGCCCTGCACCGGCCACCAGCAAAGCCAGCGCCGCAGCCATCCTCGACCACGGAACAGCGTCCTTTGACAGTTCGAACTCACTGTCCTGTATTGCAGCCCGGACATGTTTCGGGCTCAAGGTATGCGTGTTATCTGCAAATGCGGCCAGCAAGGTTTTATCCGCGATGATGTTCACGCGCCGCGTCAGCCCTCTGGATGCCCGCGAAATCAGCTTGACGACTGCAGGGCCGAACAGGTCGGGTCCGTGGTAGCTGGCTGCGCGCAGGCGAAACATCAGGTAATCCCTGATTTCACTGGACGTCAGCGGCTTGAGGGTGAAACTGTGTGTAATTCTTTCCTTGAGTTGGCGAATTTCTGTCCGCGCCAGATTTCTGTCCAGCTCCGGCTGGCCAAACAGTACGATCTGCAACAGTTTGTAGTGTTGCGTTTCCAGGTTGGAGAGCAGGCGTATTTCTTCCAGCGTGGCCAGCGGCATGCTTTGCGCTTCTTCCACAAACACCACCACCTGCTTCCCTTGTGAATGGCGCTCCACCAGATATTCCTGCAGTGCCTGCATGACCTCCAGGCGTTCAGCGTCACGCGGCAGCGATAGCTGCATCTCGAAAGCGATGGCATGCAGGATTTCATCCGGGGAAACACTCGGATTGGCGAGGTAAACCGTCTCCACCTCAGCCGGAAGACGCTCCTGCAGCATCCGGCACAACATGGTTTTGCCGCTCCCCACCTCGCCGCTGACCTTGATTATCCCTTCTCCCTGTCGAATGGCGTAAATCAGGGCGTCCAGAATGGCGCCGCGATTCCCGCCGCCGTAAAAAAACTCGGTGTGAGCGGTAATCCTGAAGGGTGGCTGGGAGAGGCCGAAGTGGGTGAGATACATTTTAGAGTGGACTCTTAATGGTACTGCTCCAGATTGGTGTAAGTCTGCATCCGGCTATACAGCGTGGTACGGTTCACGCCCAATAGTTTGGCCGCCTGGCTAAGATTGCCGTGCGTCAGCTTGAGTGCGGCTTCTACATAAGCCTGCTCCCACTGCTTGAGCGTCTGGTCGAGATTGAAATTGGCATGTAGCTGCAGATGTTTTTTTGCCAGCTCCTGCATTGCTTCGGGATCACTGGGCAACATCTCGGGCAGGGTATCCGCTTCGGTATCCAGCTCCGCCTGCAATGCTTCGCGCGACACGATCTGGCCAGCATGTTTGGTGACCAGCCGGATCACTATATTGCGCAATTCGCGCGCATTGCCGGGAAAAGGGTAGGCCTGCCAGACCCTTTGTGCCGCAGGATCGAGCCGAAACGGCGCGGCCCCTCCCTGGCGCACATAGAAATCGCGAAAATGCTCCAGCAACAGCGTTTTGTCCTCCCCCAGATCGCGCAATGGCGGCACGCTTACGGTAAAGACACTGAGCCGGTGATAGAGATCGGCGCGAAAACGTCCAGCCTTGATTTCCTGGCGCAAATCGCGATTGGTGGCTGCGACGATGCGTGCGTTGCTGTGCCGCGGCTGGGTTTCCCCTACCCGCTGATATTCGCCGTTTTCCAGCACGCGCAGCAGCTTGGCCTGCAATTCGACTGGAAGCTCCCCGATTTCGTCGAGAAACAGGGTGCCATCGCTCGCATCCTCGAAGTAGCCGGCACGTGAAGCCGTCGCGCCGGTAAAAGCGCCTTTGCTGTAGCCGAACAACGTCGGCTCCACCAGAGAAGGGGATATCGCGGCGCAGTTGAGCGCCAAATAGGGCTTTTTAGCCCGAACACTGAGGCGGTGCAGACATCCTGCCACCAGTTCCTTGCCACTTCCTGACTCACCCTCGATCAGCACCGGGAAAGGTGCATCGGCAAATTGTCGGATCTGCTGGCGTAATTTTTCTGCATTCAGGCTGGCGCCGAGAATATCGCAGCTACGGCTGGACTCGGTTTGTTTGGACTGCTCCACTTCGTGAATACGCAGCGCATCGAACAGCAGCGACTTGATTTGTTCCGGCTCGCACGGTTTGGGAATAAATTCCACCGCGCCAAGCGCACGGGCATGACGTGCATTTGCGTCATCATTCTGGCCAGAAAGGACGACAATCTTGATTTCCGGCGCACGTGCCAGCAACTCCCCGATTAATTTGAAGCCTTCATCCGGACGATGTGGCAACGGCGGCAGGCCCAGATCCACCAGTGCCAGTTGCGGTGACTGGTCCATCTGGCGCAACAGGCTGGCGGCATGAAGGCGGGAATCAGCGACGTAAACATCGAAATCCTTGCTCAACACAAAATGCAGGGTATCGGTAATCAGCGCATCGTCATCAACGATCAACAAGCTTGGCTTGGACTGCGGCATAGCTTTAAGAACCTATGTTATTATTTTGATTTTACACGTAAATACAGAATAATCCAGAGCTCAAACCGGATTCTCGATCTCGACAAAGTGATGTTTGATATCAAATTGCTGCGCCAGATGCATGCCCAGCGCCTGAACACCATAACGCTCAGTCGCATGATGGCCGGCAGAAATGAATGCCACGCCGGATTCGCGCGCCAGATGTACCGTATTCTCCGACACCTCGCCCGTCAGAAAAGCATCCACACCGAGTTCTATGGCAGCAGCCAGATAATCCTGCGCTGCGCCGCTGCACCAGGCAATACGCCGGATAATGGCGGTTTCATCACCAACGATCAAAGGCTGACGCCGCAGCTTTTCTTCCACCACCCCTCCCAGCCTCTGCAGGGACATGGGCTGCACGAGGCGGCCAACAGCCGCAATATTCTGCTCCCCAAATCGCCCTTCCGCCTGGAAACCCAGCAATTGCGCAAGCTGCGCGTTATTACCCAGCGCCGGGTGGGCATCCAGCGGCAAGTGATAGGCCAGCAGGCTCATGCCATTCTCCATCAGATGGGCAATGCGGGCACGTTTGATGCCAGTAATTTGAGGCCGCTCATTTCTCCAGAAATATCCATGGTGCACCAGCACCGCATCCGCTCCCGCAGCGCTGGCGGCATGCAACACATCCAGGCTCGCGCTGACGCCGCTCACGATGGTCCGGATTTCAGACCGCCCTTCCACTTGCACACCATTTGGGCAATAATCGCTGTAGTTTGAAATTTCCAACAACTGCCCAATATATTTTTCCAATTCTTTTAACAACATTAAAGCGTTCTCCCTGACTCCATGCGCAGACTTTGGCTTATCTTCGCGCAAAGCGCAACCATCGCGCTTGGCATACTGCTCGCGATCTCACTGATCCGGCCGGAACTATTGCCCTGGCGCGGCGGCAGCAACATTCTGATCCAGGAAATTGCTCCCCAGAATGGGCCACAGAAGCTGACTCCGCTCAATCAGGCAGCGAAGAAAGCCATGCCCTCTGTGGTTAATATTTTCTCCAGCAAGGAAGTACCTGTTCCCCGCCACCCCCTGATGGATGACCCAATTTTCCGCCATTTCTTTGGCGATCGCCAGGATGCGGAGCCACAACAGCAATCCAGCCTGGGTTCTGGGGTAATCGTCAGCAAAGAAGGTTACATTCTGACCAACCACCACGTTGTGGAAGCGGCTGACGAAATCGAAGTCGCTCTTGCAGACGGGCGCACCAGTTCGGCCAGAGTCATCGGAACAGACCCGGAAACAGACCTTGCCGTGGTGAAAATCAACCTCCCCAATTTGTCTGCCATCACCTTTGGACGGGTGGAAGAAGCACAGGTCGGCGACATAGTGCTCGCCATCGGCAACCCCTTTGGCGTCGGGCAGACAGTCACCATGGGCATCATCAGCGCACTGGGGCGCAGCCATCTCGGTATCAATACCTACGAAAATTTCATCCAGACCGATGCAGCAATCAATCCGGGCAATTCCGGTGGCGCGCTGGTCGACAGCAACGGGAACCTGATCGGCGTCAACAGCGCGATCTTCTCAAAAACCGGCGGCTCACTGGGCATCGGCTTCGCCATTCCAGCCAGCCTGGCAAAACAGGTCATGGAACAGATCATTCAGCATGGCGCAGTCACGCGCGGCTGGATCGGGGTGGAAGTTCAGGACATCACGCCGGAGCTGGCCGAATCCTTCAAGCTGCCTGCACCCAATGGCGCATTGATTGCCGGCGTTCTGCGTGATGGGCCAGCGGACAAGGCCGGTGTCAAGCCGGGGGACATTCTGCTGGAAGTGGAAGGCAAAGCGATTACGGATTCA
The DNA here is from genome assembly GCA_018824405.1 of Gammaproteobacteria bacterium. GTDB lineage: Bacteria > Pseudomonadota > Gammaproteobacteria > Burkholderiales > Sulfuricellaceae > Sulfurimicrobium. Next base: position 44,262 of record JAHJGO010000023.1, on the reverse strand, counting down.
TCCAGCATGCTCAACCAGATTTCTGCGCTTTCGCCCGGAAAACCCGCAGCACTCAAACTGATGCGCGGCAAGACCGAGGTCACGCTCAAGGTGAGCGTGGGAAAACGGCCGAAGATGGAGCAACGGCAAGCAGTGGAATAAGTACAAGAGCCGCTATGCTGACAAGGCACCAAAGGGGAATTCTACTGCGCCGCACGCAAGCTACCCGGTCAAGAACAGGTCCTGCTACTCAGGCTTGTCCTTTTTAGCCTCGATAGCATCAAGTTCACGCTCCATCTCGTCGTCGTCCATCGGACGGTAAGACTCGGCTTCTTCTGCCTTTGCAGGTTTTGAAAGCATGGAGGCCACCAGGATTCCTGCCTCATAGAGCAACCACAGCGGCACTGCCAGCATGATCTGTGAAATAACATCGGGCGGGGTGAAAATGGCGCCGAGGATAAAGGCACCGACAATCACATAAGAGCGGATTTCCTTCAGCTTTTCCACGCTCACCACACCCATTTTGACCAGCAGAACGACTGCCACCGGCACTTCAAACGTAAAGCCAAAAGCCATGAACAAGGTCAGAACAAAATCCAGATACTTGTTGATGTCGGTCATTACGGCCACACCTTCCGGCGCCACCGAGGTCACGAAGCCGAACACCACCGGAAATACCAGGAAGTAGGCAAAGGCCATGCCACACAGGAACAGCAGGGTGCTTGCTGCCACCAACGGCGCACCCAGGCGCTTTTCGTGACTGTACAACCCTGGAGCGACAAATGCCCATATCTGAAACAGCACATACGGCAGGGCAACCAGGAACGCCGTCATCATGGCCACTTTCATGGGTACAAAAAAGGGTGTGGTCACATCGGTTGCGATCATCTGCCCGCCAGAAGGGAGACTTGCCAGCAAGGGGCTTGCCAACAGGGCGTAGAGTTCCTTGGCGAAAGGAAAAATACACACAAACACAACCAGCACAGCAATAATCGAACGCACCAGACGGGTGCGCAGTTCAATCAGGTGGGAAATAAAATTTTCGCCGGGTTCTGGAGTGTTCATTGCCATTCCTGAGGGCGATGCGAATCAGACATGCTTGTGTTCTTTGACATCTTCTTGCTCATGGCGTACTTCAGGCTGTTCTGGCGGCGCCAGATCCAGTTCCAGTTGCGGCAGGGGTTCCTCTGCGGGGACAGGCGCTTCGGGATTCTCTGGCTCCGAGGCTTTTGCCTGAGGCTGGGGCACCTCGACAATTTCGTGAATTTGCTCGGCTGCCGCATGCAGCGCATCGCTGCCTGCCTGCATGTCACGCTTCACGGCATTCTCGATTGAATTAACCGAAGCATGCATTTCTTCCTGCAGCTTTTTCAGTTCTTCAACCTGAATTTCACGATTAATGTCCGCCTTGACATCGGAAACATAGCGCTGCATGCGGCCAAACAAATGTCCGGCTGTACGCGCCACTTTTGGCAGACGTTCAGGGCCAACAACGACCAGCGCAACAATGCCGATCAGGAGCAGTTCGGAGAAACCAAAATCAAACATAATTGGCGATGAGTAATCGATGATGAGTAATGAATAACAATTCTTTACCTGTCACCTTTCCCCATTACTGGCTCTTGGACTTTTCCTTGATTTCGCCTTCGATAGTCTGGCCGGGCGTTCCTGTTTCGACCTTGGCTGGTGCTTTTTCTTCTTCTTTCACCGCTTCCTTGAAGCCTTTCACCGCCCCCCCCAAATCGCCGCCCATGTTACGCAACTTCTTGGTGCCGAAAATCAGCAGTACGATAACCAGAACGACCAGCCAGTGCCAGATACTGAAAGAACCCATTTTTATCTCCAAATATTTAGGTGCGCGGCAGTAATGCATCACCGCCAAATACGTGTACATGAAGGTGAAACACTTCCTGCCCGCCACCATGTCCGGTGTTGATCATGGTACGGAAGCCATTTTCCAGGCCCTGCTCTTTTGCCAGCTTCGCCGCCAGCAACAGCATTTTCCCCAACAAAGCCTGATGCACGACCGTGCAATAGCCCAGAGAATCAACATGAATCTTGGGAATAATCATGAAATGCACCGGTGCAATAGGATGGATATCATGAAAAGCCAGCAGTTCATCGTCTTCGTAAATATTTTTGCTCGGTATCTGCTTCTTGACGATTTTACAGAAGATGCAATCCAGCATATTACCCCCTTGAACCACGATTACTTCTGCTGGCGACCGGCTTTCTCCACCAGACCCGACAATCCCTCGCGCCGCGCCAGCTCTGCCAGCACGTCATCAGGATGCAAGCCCTGATGCGCCAGCAGGACCATGCTATGAAACCACAAATCGGCCATTTCATATACTATTTGGGACTTGTCGCCATCCTTCGCGGCTATCACGGTTTCCGTTGCTTCCTCGCCAATTTTCTTGAGGATGCTATCCAGTCCCTTGGCGTATAGCTTCGCCACATAGGAACTGTCAGGATCGGCAAGTTTGCGGCTTTCCAGCGTTTCCGCAAGACGGCTCAGAATCTCGCTCATTTCTCTCCCCCATCCTGAGCCACAGCCTGGGCCGCACGGTAAATCTCAGCGGGATCCTTCAGAACCGGTTCGACGGAAACCCACTCCTGTCCTTCCAGTTTCTTGAAAAAACAATTATGGCGCCCGGTATGGCAGGCAATGCCGCCAACCTGCTCGATCTTGAGCAGGATCACATCCTCGTCGCAATCGAGGCGTATCTCGTGCACCTTCTGCACATGGCCGGATTCTTCGCCCTTGTGCCACAGCTTCTTGCGCGAGCGCGACCAGTACACCGCCTCGCCGCTTTCCACCGTACGCTTCAGGGCATCGCGGTTCATCCATGCCACCATCAGCACCGCGCCACTGTCCTTGTCCTGTGCGATGACCGGCACCAGGCCGTCATGAGTCCAGTTAACCTTACTGAGCCAGGCATCCGACATGATCTACAGTCTCACTTCAATCAGGTTTCTTGCCATATGTTCCTTGGCCTGACGCACCGTAAATTCGCCGTAATGGAAAATGCTTGCCGCCAGCACCGCATCGGCATGGCCCTTTTTGACGCCATCCACCAGATGATCGAGGTTGCCCACTCCACCGCTGGCAATAACCGGAACGCTCACGGCATCGGAAACTGCACGAGTCAGATCGAGGTTGAACCCGATCTTGGTGCCGTCCCGATCCATGCTGGTCAGCAGAATTTCGCCTGCTCCCAGCGATTCCATCTTCTTTGCCCACTCCACGGCATCCAGGCCGGTATCCTTGCGTCCGCCATGGGTGAAAACATGCCAGAGCAGGGGCTCGCCTTCCGCTGACACCTGCTTGGCATCAATCGCCACCACAATACATTGCGAGCCAAAGCGCGATGCAGCATCCGCCACCAGTTGCGGATTGGTCACCGCGGCGGTGTTGATGCCGACCTTGTCCGCGCCCGCATTCAGCAGGCGCCGCACATCGTCCACGCTCCGCACCCCACCGCCCACGGTCAGGGGGATAAATACCTGATTCGCCACTTCCTCAATGATATGCAGAATGATGTCGCGTTCGTCGGAGCTGGCGGTAATATCGAGAAAAGTCAGTTCGTCCGCGCCCTGCTCGTCATAACGACGGGCAATCTCGATCGGGTCTCCGGCATCGCGCAGGCCGACGAAATTCACCCCTTTCACCACACGACCGGCGGTGACATCAAGGCAGGGGATGATGCGTTTGGCCAGTCCCATTTCAGGCGCCCAGCTCGTCGGCCAGTTTCTGTGCCGCAGCAAAGTCCAGCGTGCCCTCGTAAATGGCCCGCCCGGTAATCGCGCCCATGATGCCTTCGCTTTCAACGGCACACAGACGTTTCACGTCTTCAATATCGGTCAGGCCGCCACTGGCGATTACCGGAATGGTCAGGGCGCGCGCCAGATTCACCGTTGCTTCGATATTCACGCCGGAGAGCATGCCATCGCGACCGATGTCGGTATAGACAATGGCTTCCACACCATAGCCTTCAAATTTCTTGGCCAGGTCAATCACATCATGGCCGGTGAGCTTGGACCAGCCATCCACCGCAACCTTGCCGTCCTTGGCATCCAGGCCGACGATGATCTGTCCCGGGAAAGCATCACAGGCTTCATGCAGGAAACCGGGGTTTTTCACTGCTGCCGTCCCGATAATCACATAGCTGATGCCGTTATCGAGGTAGCGCTCGATGGTCGCCAGGTCGCGAATCCCGCCGCCCAGTTGCACCGGAATTTCCGTACCCATTTCCTTGACGATCGCGCGGATGGCTTCGCCATTCACCGGCTTGCCGGCAAAGGCACCGTTGAGATCCACCAGGTGCAGGCGGCGGCCGCCCTGCTCTACCCAGTGGCGCGCCATTTCGGCAGGGTTCTCGGAAAAAATGGTGGCAGAATCCATCTCGCCCTGTTTGAGGCGGACGCATTGCCCATCTTTCAAATCAATCGCAGGTATCACTAACATGGTTTAGGCACTGTAACAGTAGGGTTGAAAAAAATCAGATGTAAATAACTTACAGGCAGACGTCAGCGCCACAAATATTGCTCCGCGCCTGCCCATCCCACATCACGAAATTAGCCAGCATGGTCAGGCCTGTGGCTTGGCTCTTTTCCGGGTGGAATTGCACGGCAAATATGTTATCCCGCGCCACTGCCGCGGTAAATGCAAACGGATACAGGGTAAAGCCGGCCACCAGGTCCGGGTCGCCAGCCTCGACGTAATAGCTGTGCACGAAATAGAAACGCGCGGCTTCCGGAATACCCGACCACATCGGGTGATCCGCAGACTGATGCACCTCGTTCCAGCCAATGTGCGGCACCTTGAGCTTCTGCCCCTTTTCGTCCACCATGGCTTCAGCCGGGAAACGCAGCACGCGACCGGGCAGAATGCCCAGTCCAGCAGAATCTCCCTCTTCGGAAGATTCAAACAGAGCCTGCATGCCCAGACAGATCCCCAAGAAAGGTTTGGCTTTTGCGGCTTCAATCACGGCCTGGCGCAAACCACGGCTTTCCAGTTCGTGCATGCAATCCGGCATCGCTCCGACACCGGGGAATACCACGCGACCAGCCTTGGCGATCACATCCGGGTCGCTGCTCACGACGATATCCAGTTGCGGTGCCACATGTTCCAGCGCTTTCGACACCGAGCGCAGATTGCCCATGCCGTAATCGATGACAGCAATATCCGCCATGCTTACAGGCTTCCCTTGGTGGAGGGCATCACGCCCGCCATGCGCTCGTCCAGCTCGACCGCCATGCGCAACGCGCGACCGAAAGCCTTGAACACGGTTTCGGCCTGATGGTGTGCATTGACGCCGCGCAGGCAATCCACGTGTAAAGTCACCCCGGCATGGTTGACGAAGCCCTGAAAAAACTCGCGCACCAGATCGGCATCGAATTCGCCGATGCGGGCACGCGTGAATTCCACCTCGAATACCAGTCCGGGGCGGCCGGAGATATCCAGCACCACGCGCGAAAGCGCCTCATCCAGCGGCACATAGGCATGTCCGTAACGGCGCACGCCCTTCTTGTCGCCAATCGCCTGGGCAAAAGCCTGACCGAGGGTAATGCCGATGTCTTCCACGGTGTGGTGCGCATCGATATGCAGGTCGCCCTTGGCCACGATGTCCATATCCATCAGGCCATGGCGGGCAATCTGATCCAGCATGTGGTCGAGGAACGGCACGCCGCTGGCGAGACGGGCCTGGCCGCTGCCATCCAGATTGAGCGTGACGCTCACCTGGGTTTCCAGAGTGTTACGAGTAATCGAGGATGTGCGCATAGGATAAATCGCTGAAAATGGTGTCCATTCTAACCCAGGAGCTGACGGGCATAAAAGAGAATCGATCAGGCTGGCAGAATTTCTTTTAGTGCAGCGACCAGCGCATCACATTCTGAGTTTGTTCCGATCGTGATGCGCAGGAAAGGAGCAATACGTGCAGGATTTTTGAAATGCCGCACGATGATGCTGCGCTCACGCAATTTTGCCGTGAGTTCTGCTCCATCATGCAATGCATGGCGCGCAAAGATGAAATTGGCACCAGACGGCAGCACCTCGAAGCCCAGAGTTTCGAGTTCGGCCACCAAGCGTCCACGCGTCGCCACCACCTTGCGGCAGGTCTCGTCGAAATAGGCACGATCTTCCATCGCAGCAGCAGCTCCAGCAATGGCGAAGCGGTCCAGCGGATAGGAATTGAAGCTGTCCTTCACCCGGTTGAGCGCGTCGATCAGGTCGGGATGACCAATGGCATAGCCCACACGCAAACCTGCCAGCGAACGGGATTTGGACAGGGTATGAATCACCAGCAACTGGGGAAAACGGTCCACCAGCGCAACCGCCGATTCGCCGCCGAAGTCGATATAAGCTTCATCCACAACCACCACTGAGCCGGCATTCGCCTGCAGCAGGCGTTCGATGTCCGCCAGCGGGAGCAGGCGCCCAGTGGGCGCATTCGGGTTGGGAAAAATGATGCCGCCGTTGGGCACCATGTAGTCCTCTACACGAATCTCGAAGCGCTCCGTCAGCGGCACGGTCCGGTAATCCACGCCATACAGGCCGCAATACACCGGATAGAAGCTGTAGGTGACATCGGGGAACAGCAACGGCGCTTCATGCTTGAGTAGCGCCTGGAAGGTGTGCGCCAGCACCTCGTCCGAGCCGTTGCCGACGAATACCTGTGCCGGTTTCACGCCGTGATAATCGGCAATCGCCGACTTGAGCCGGTCGGCATTGGGGTCGGGATAAAGACGCAGGCTGTCGCCCACTTCCGCGCGCATCGCCTCCAGCGCCTTTGGGCTGGGGCCATAGGGATTTTCGTTGGTGTTGAGCTTGACCAGATTCGTCAGCTTGGGCTGCTCGCCCGGCACATAAGGGGTCAGGCCATGAACCACGGCGCTCCAGAAACGGCTCATGGGGCTATTTGCTTCCCATGCGATATTCCGCGGAACGGGCATGCGCCTGCAAACCTTCGCCGTAAGCCAGTTCGGCTGCAATCTTGCCCATGGTCTGCGCCCCGGCAGGGGAAACCATGATCAGGCTGGAACGCTTCTGGAAATCGTACACACCCAGCGGCGAGGAAAAACGCGCGGTGCGTGAGGTCGGCAGCACGTGATTTGGGCCGGCACAGTAATCGCCGAGCGATTCGCAGGTCTGACGGCCCATGAAAATCGCTCCGGCGTGGCGGATCTTGGCAGAGAGCGCCACCGGATCCTCAACGGAAAGCTCGAGGTGTTCGGGAGAGATGTAGTTGGCGATTTCAGCCGCTTCGTCCATATCCTTGACCGCGATCAGCGCACCGCGATTTTCAAGTGCGGTGCGGATGATTTCCTGGCGCGGCATTTCCGGCAGAAGCTTGTTGATGCTGGCAGCGACCGCATCGACAAAGGCGGCATCCGGTGACAGCAGGATGGATTGCGCCAGTTCGTCGTGTTCGGCCTGGGAAAACAGGTCCATGGCGATCCAGTCCGGATTGGTCTGGCCGTCGCAAATGATCAGGATTTCGGAAGGCCCGGCCACCATGTCGATGCCCACCACGCCGAAAACCCGACGCTTGGCCGCTGCAACGTAGGCGTTGCCGGGACCAACGATCTTGTCGACCTGCGGGATGGTTTGTGTACCGTAGGCCAGCGCGCCGACCGCCTGCGCACCGCCGACGGTGAACACGCGATCCACGCCACACACATGCGCCGCGGCCAGCACCAGTTCGTTGACCACGCCATCCGGCGTGGGCACCACCATGATCAGCTCCTTCACGCCGGCCACCTTGGCGGGAATGGCGTTCATCAGCACTGAGGAGGGATAGGCCGCCTTGCCGCCCGGCACGTAAAGGCCAACGCGATCCAGCGCTGTAACCTGCTGGCCCAGCATGGTGCCGTCCGGCTCGGTGTAGCTCCACGAATGCATCAACTGCTTCTCGTGGTACACGCGTACCCGCTCTGCAGCCTGCTGAAGGGCCACACGTTGCTCATCCGGCAGACCGTCGAAAGCCTTTTTCAGGCGTGCCGCGGACATTTCCAGCTCTGTCATGGAGGCAGCTTCCAGCCTGTCGAAACGCTGGGTATATTCCAGCACCGCCGCGTCGCCACGGGCTTTTACGTCATGCAGAATTCCGGCCACTACCTGGTCGATAGATTCGTCCTGAGCGCCCTCGAAGGCAAGCAGTTCGTGCAACTTCGTCTGGAAATCGGGCTGGGTACTGCTGAAGCGTTTGATATTCAACATGATGAAAACGTCAATTGGTAAAAAAAGGGATTATATACCCGTTGCCTCAAGCCTTGAGGCAGGCGGCAAAGGTATCCAGCAGCGGCTGAATCCTCGCGTGCTTGAGCTTGAGCGCAGCCTGATTGATGACCAGGCGCGAGCTGATCTGCATGATTTCCTCCACCGCCACCAGGTTGTTGGCCTTGAGCGTACCGCCGCTGCTCACCAGATCAACGATGGCATCGGCCAAACCCACCAGGGGCGCCAGCTCCATCGAGCCATAGAGTTTGATGAGATCAACGTGCACGCCCTTTTTGGCGAAATGCTCGCGCGCCGTTTGCAGATATTTGGTTGCCACGCGCAAACGTGCGCCCTGCCGGACTGCGCCTTCATAGTCGAAGCCCTGCGGCACGGCCACCATCATGCGGCATTTTGCGATCTGCAGGTCCAGCGGCTGGTACATGCCTGCTCCACCGTGCTCGTGCAGCACGTCCTTGCCGGCGATGCCGAGATCGGCGGCGCCGTATTGCACATAGGTCGGCACGTCCGAGGCACGCACGATGATGAGCCGCACATCCTCACGGTTGGTACCCAGAATCAGCTTGCGCGAGGACTCGGGGTCTTCCTGCGGGACAATGCCGGCAGCCGCCAGCAGGGGGGTGGTTTCTTCAAAGATGCGACCCTTTGAGAGGGCGATGGTAATCATGTTCAGTGCACTCGCTTAATTCGCGCCCCGAGCTGGGACAACTTCTCTTCGATACATTCGTAACCACGGTCGAGGTGGTAAATGCGCTCGACAGTGGTTTCGCCCTGCGCCACCAGACCGGCGATCACCAGCGAAGCGGAAGCACGCAGATCGGTGGCCATCACGGTCGCGCCGCTCAGCTCCGGAATGCCGCGCACCACGGCAGTATTGCCTTCCACTTCGATATCCGCCCCCAGGCGGCGCAGTTCCTGCACGTGCATGAAGCGGTTCTCGAAAATGGTTTCGGTCATGGTTGCTGCCCCTTGCGCCACCGTGTTCAGGGTCATGAACTGGGCCTGCATGTCGGTGGGAAAGGCAGGATAGGGCGCAGTGCGGATGTTTACCGACTTGATCAGCCCGGACATGGCCAGGCTCACCCAGTCCTCGCCGGTTTCGATCACGGCACCTGCTTCGCGCAACTTGTCCAGCAGAGCGTCAAAAATATCCGGGCGCACATTGCGCAACTTGACCTTGCCACGCGTCGCGGCGGCGGCGACCAGAAACGTGCCGGCCTCGATACGGTCCGGCATCACGCTGTAACTGGCACCATGCAGCTGCTCCACGCCATGCACTGTAATAATGTCCGTGCCTGCGCCCTCGATGTTGGCGCCCATCGCCTTGAGGCATTCGGCCAGATCGATGACCTCAGGCTCGCGTGCGGCGTTTTCCAGCACTGTGGTGCCTTCAGCCAGCGTTGCCGCCATCATCAGGTTCTCGGTGCCGGTAACGGTCACCAGGTCCATGAAAATGCGCGCACCCCTGAGTCGCCCTGCACTCGCATTGATGTAGCCATGTTCGATGGAGATGCTTGCCCCCATCGCTTCCAGCCCCTTGATGTGCAGATCTACCGGTCGCGAGCCAATGGCACAGCCACCGGGAAGTGACACCCGCGCCCGGCCAAAGCGCGCCAGCAGCGGCCCCAGCACCAGAATCGAGGCGCGCATGGTCTTCACCAGCTCGTAGGGTGCTTCCGGATTGGTGATGTTGCGCGCGTCAAGCGAAACACCCAGCTTTTCGTCCACCGAAATGCCCATGCCCATCTGGCCCAGCAGCCCGATCATGGTGGTCACATCGTGCAGGTGCGGCACATTTGAAACCTGCAAGGTTCCGTCGGCCAGAAGGCCGGCGCACAGAATCGGCAGGGCGGCATTCTTGGCCCCGGAAACGCGGATTTCTCCGCTCAGGGGAACACCGCCCTGAATAACAAGCTTGTCCATTGATCAGGCTTGCTTGGTGCCGGCCAGCAACTGCTGCAGCTCACCTTTTTCGTACATTTCCTTGGCGATATCCGAACCGCCGATCAGTTCACCATTGATGTATAGCTGCGGAAAGGTCGGCCAGTTGGCGTAATCCTTGAGGTTTTCATACACTTCGGCGTCTGCCAGCACATTGACCGAAAAAAACTCTGTGTCACAGGCCTTCAGCACCTGGGCCGCAAGGTTGGAAAAACCACACTGCGGAAACTGCGGGGTGCCTTTCATGAACAGCACCACCGGGTGCCCGTTAACGATCTGGCCAATTCTTTCCAAAGCTGCTTTGTTCATGATATTTGTTCCTGAAATTAGATTGATGTTAACCCGCCTGCTTGCGCCATTCCTCGGGTGTAAAAGTTTTCATTGCCAGAGCATGGATTTCTCCGCCCATTCGCTCTCCCAGCGCCTTGTACACAAGCTGGTGCTGCTGCACCGTACGTTTGCCGTTGAACTCGGCGCTGACAATCACGGCCTCGAAATGCTGGCCGTCGTCCCCATCCACTCTGACGTACTCGCACGGCAAATCGTTCTGGATATATTGTTTGATCTGATCTGCGGTAACCATATTATTTTCTCAATTTGTATCCGCTCTTGAGCAAGAGCAAAGTCGCTAATGATAATGCCAAAAAGCAGGTGGCGACAATCGTAAGCGCCAAGAGCGGCGAAACATCCGATACGCCAAAAAAGCCGTAGCGGAAACCGTCAATCAGGTAAAAGAACGGATTGGCGTGGGAAACAGCCTGCCAGAATGGCGGCAGGGAATGAATCGAATAGAACACGCCTGACAGAAAAGTCAGGGGAACAATGATGAAATTCTGCACTGCCGCCATCTGGTCGTAATTGTCCGCCCACAGTGAAGCAATGATGCCTGCCGCCCCGAGTATCGCGCACCCCAGAACGGCAAACGCCAGCATCCACAACGGATGCGCCAGCGTCAGCGGCACAAACCACAGTCCGGCCAGCCCTACCCCCAGGCCCACCACTGCTCCGCGCGCCACCGAGGCCGCCACATAAGCAACAAAAAACTCCCAGTAAGCCAGAGGCGGTAGCAGCATGAATACGATATTGCCGGTCATCTTGGACTGAATCAGGCTGGAGGAACTATTGGAAAAAGCATTTTGCAGCATTGCCATCATCACCAGCCCGGGAACGAGAAATGCTGTGTAATTGACCTCGGAATAAACCTGCACATGCGACTCCAGCACATGGGAGAAAATCAGCAGGTAAAGCAGGGTCGTGACCAGCGGCGACAGGACTGTTTGCAGGCTCACTTTCCAGAAGCGCAACAATTCCTTGTAAAACAGGGTCAATAGCCCGGTCATGATTTCACCAGCTCCAGAAAGACATCTTCCAGGTCAGGCTTGACCACTTCCAGATCCTCCACCTCCACGCCCGACTCGCGCAAGACCGCCAGCACGTTCTCCAGTTCGGCGTGATGGTGCAAGGAAAGCTTGAATACTTCTCCATCCCGCCCGCATGACAATTCTTGCAGCGCATCAGGCAAACATGGGGGCGTAATCTTGAGTCGCAACTGAATGCCTGCATGACGGCTTAACAGATTGGCAGTGGTATCCAGCGCCACGACCTGCCCCTGCTTCAGCATGGCCACACGATTGCACAAAGCCTCCGCTTCTTCGAGATAATGCGTGGTCAACACGATGGTATGACCCTGCTGATTCAAACGCCGGATGAATGCCCACAGGCTCTGGCGCAACGCCACGTCCACGCCGGCGGTTGGCTCATCCAGCACAATGACCGGCGGCTTGTGCACCAGCGCCTGCGCCACCAGCACACGCCGCTTCATGCCGCCGGAAAGGTGGCGCACATAGGCATCGGCCTTGTCGGTCAGCGCCAGCCGCTCCAGCAATTCATCAATCCAGGCCTTGTTGTTGCGAATACCGAAATAACCGGACTGAAAACGCAACATTTCACGCACGGTGAAAAAAGCGTCGTACACCAGCTCCTGCGGCACAACGCCTATGGAGCGTCGCGCCTGCCGATAGTCAGCCCTTACATCATGGCCCAGAACGGCCAGTCTGCCGCTATCGGCCAGGGCCAACCCGGCAAGGATATTGATCAGTGTGGATTTGCCCGCGCCATTGGGGCCGAGCAGGGCAAAGAACTCGCCCTGCTGAACCGTCAGATCGATCCCGCAGAGCGCCTGCACACTACCGAAGCGTTTATGTACCTGATGGATTTCAATTGCGGCGGGTGTCACAAGTTCAGGCTGCAGGCAGCAATTCCTGGACGTCATAGACCTTCAGCAGGCATTGCAGATTTTCCGGCAGATTACGCAACTGCAGCTGACGACCGCGCTGCACAGCCTGGCGCGCCCATTCCAGCAACAGACTGACTGCAGCCGAATCCACTTCATCCACCCCGGTGAGATCCAATTCCCAGACGCCGTCTTCGGCGAATAGCGCCTCACTCTCGCGCAGCCAGGCACTGACAGTGGCAATAGTCAGCGGACCACTAAGATCGAAGCGGCTGCCATTGCGTACTATCATTTTTTCCCGGCCGTCACAGCCGTGTCACCGCTTTTGGCTTCCCTGCGGTTCTTGTCTGCCAATATCTTGATCAAACCATCAATTCCCTTGCGCTGAATCTCAGCACCGAAAGAAGAGCGATAATTCGTCACCAGACTGACGCCATCCACCGACACGTCATACACCTTCCAGCCGTCAGCACCTTTCTCCAGACTGTAATCGATCGGGATAGGCAGCCCACCTGGCTGATTGACCACTGTTTTCACCGTGACATCGGTGTCGCCAGGCACAAGTTTCGCCGGCCGGTAGTCAATCGTCTGATCCTTGTAGGAAGTCAGAGAGCCGGAATAAGTGCGCACCAGCAGTGTCCGAAATTCCTGTATCAGGGTCTGCTGCTGCGCCGGCGAAGCCTTGGGCCAGTGACGGCCGACCGCAAGCTGCGCCATGCGCGCAAAGGCGAAATGAGGCAAAACCTTGGCTTCCACCAGCTCCAGTACCTTATGGGAATTTCCGGACTGAATATCCTTGTCCTGCTTGATGATGGCCAGCACTTCCTGGGCCGTGTTTTTCACCAGAGTATCCGGCGCCATCTCCACCGCACTGGCAGCAGAACCCGCCATCAGCGCACAAACCATCAGTAGGGTGCTTATCCTGTGCATCATTTGTAATCTCCCGTCACCTTGGCCAAGCGGGCCACATGCATGTTGTATTCATTGACCGCAAGCAGATACTCGGCCTGCGTCGTGGCATAAGTTTTCAGTGCTTCGCTAACGCGGTCCGGTTTTTCCAGGCCAGCATTAAAGTCGGCGTAGGAGGCCACCATCCAGCGCCGCGCTGCCGCTGCACCCGTCGCCAACTCCTGCAGGGCAACATGGTATGCCTGCATCTGGGTATAGGTTTCCGCCACTTCAAAAGGAATCCCAGCCAGGGCAAAGCGGTTCTTCGCCAGCAGCGCATTGAATTCTGCCTGCGCCTGCGCCACCCGCGCCGGCACCACGTCAAAGGCCAGATCCCACTTCACGCCTACCACCGGCGTCAACCCGGCGTGATTGAAGGCATCGTAAACGTAGGGATTTTCCAGCGTGTCGCGCCGCGAGGCATAAGAAACGCTACCCACCACACCGGCATAAATATTGGGGTACATTTCGGCTTTTTTTGCGTCCACCAGGGCGCGACGGGCGCTCAGGCCAGCTTCCAGTTGAGCCATCTCTGGTCGGCTGGTAATAGCCTTGCCCTGAAAATCAGCCAGCGAATCAGCCGGCAGGGGAACTGGCTTCAGCCCCTCATCCGCCACCTCAAGATTACCCTCCAGGCCAACACCCGTCAGGGTTTTCAGGCCATTCAGGCTGATAGTTTCCACGGCTTTTGCCTGGGAAATATACTTGTTCAACAAGGCGCGCTTGGCTTGCATTTCATACAAATCGGACTGGGTTGCCTGGCCATTATCTTCCTTAAGCGACTTCTCGACCTGCGCCACCGCATTATCGACCTTGGCGCGCACATCCTCCAGCATGCGCCGCGTGTCACGCGCAGTAAGGTAGCCGTAATAGGCGCGGCTCACGTCCAGCGCAGTATCGCCGCGCTGCAAGCGGACATCCTGGCGCTTCACGTCAATATTACCCTTGGCTGCATCGGTATAACGCTCGATCTTGCCAAAGGTATAAAGTGGTTTGACGATGGAAAACTGCAGCGAAGTCCAGTCAGAAAGCCCTTTCCAGTCATAGGCATCGTTGCGCGGTGTGGTCCCGGAAGTTGCCCCGCCCTGGTAAAAGCCGCCTTCGACCTTGGGCGCCAGACCAACGAAAAGATTGGCATCCAGACGCAGACCGTTATTGCCTTGCGCCTCTTCAAGCATGGCGCGCGCCTGCTCAACCAGTTGTTCGCGCTCCTGGATACGCGGATCGGCATTCAGGCTCAAATCGATCGCCTGTTGCAGATTGACCATCTGGGCCTGCCCGGTCCCTGCGGAAAAGAGCGCCCAAGCACCCAATGTCACTGCCAGCCATTTGTTTTTCATTTGTTTTCTCCGCCATCAGCTGCCTTGTTGTAGAGAAACTGCCCAATCAGGCTTTCCAGCACCACGGCCGACTGGGTGATCTTGATCTTGTCGCCTTCCTTGAGGTGGGCGCTGTCACCCCCGGTTTCAAGGGCAATGTACTGCTCGCCCAGCAAGCCGGAGGTCATGATGCTGGCGGAGGCGTCCTTGGAAAAAGTGTATTGTTTATCCAGCTTTAATGTTGCCACCGCCTCGTGTCGCTCCCCGTCAAAGTGAACGCCGGAAACCCGGCCGACCACTACCCCGGCACTTTTCACCGGCGCACGCACCTTGAGCCCGCCAATATTGCTGAAATTGGCCGACACGCTATAAGCATCAGACATATTCACGCCGCCCAAGTTTCCCACCTTCAGCGCAAGCACCAGAATAGCGCCCAGCCCCAACAGCACGAACAGTCCAACCCACAAATCGATTGTGGTACGCTCCATTAGCCTTCTCCCCGAAACATAAATGCAGTCAACATGAAGTCCAGCGCCAGAATCGCCAGCGAGGATGTCACCACGGTACGTGTTGTCGCTCCGGATACACCCTCCGCCGTGGGCGGCGCATCATAGCCTTCAAACAGGGCAATGGCTGTCACCGCCACGCCGAATACAAAACTCTTGATAATACCGTTCACGATGTCCTGCTGGAAATCCACCGCATTCTGCATCTGCGACCAGAACGAGCCCTCGTCCACACCGATCAGCTTCACACCCACCAGATAGCCGCCAAACACGCCCATGGCAGAAAACATGGCTGCCAGTAGCGGCATGGAAATAACACCGGCCCAGAAACGTGGGGCGACAACACGGGCAATCGGGTTGACGGCCATCATTTCCATGGCGGAAAGCTGTTCGGTTGCCTTCATCAAACCAATCTCGGCGGTAATTGCCGACCCGGCTCGACTGGCAAACAGCAGTGCCGCCACCACTGGCCCCAGCTCACGCACCAGGGACAGTGCCACCATCACCCCTAGAGCCTCTTCCGAACCGTAGCGCTGCAGGGTGTCATAACCTTGCATCCCCAGCACCATTCCGACAAACAACCCGGACACCAGAATAATGATAAGCGACAGCACCCCGGTCGAGAACAGTTCCTTGATGATGAGATGGAGCCGGCGAAAACTGGTTCCGGAATGCAACAGTATCAGTACAAAAAAACGGCTTGCCACGCCCAGGCGCCACAAACTGTCGATCACCCTGTGGCCAGTACGCCGAACGCCCCTCACCAAGCTATTAGGCATTTTTTACTCCCAACCGCAGATCGGATCCATAGGAACTGGCCGGGTAATGGAAGGGTACCGGACCATCCTCTTCGCCATGCACAAACTGATGCACGAAGGGCTTATCGCTGGCACGCATTTCATCCGGCGTGCCATGAGCCACAATCACGCCATCCGACACGAAATAGACATAGTCGACGATTTCCAGTGACTCGTGCACATCGTGGGTCACCACAATGGATGTCGCACCCAAAGCATCATTCAGGCGACGAATCAGATTACCGATCACCCCGAGAGAAATCGGGTCCAGACCAGCAAAAGGCTCGTCATACATGATCAGCATCGGATCCAGCGCCACTGCTCGGGCCAGCGCCACCCGCCGCGCCATGCCGCCTGAAAGTTCGGAAGGCATGAGGTCCCTTGCCCCGCGCAGGCCGACGGCATGAAGTTTCATCAGCACCAGGTCACTGATCACGCTTTCCGGCAAATCGGTGTGCTCGCGCATCTGAAAAGCCACATTGTCGAATACTGACATGTCGGTAAACAGAGCGCCGAACTGAAACAGCATACCCATGCGCCGGCGCATATGGTACAGGCCATCAGCATCGAGGTCGTGCACCGTCTGTCCGTCTACCAGCACCTGCCCTTGGGCAGGCCTGATCTGGCCGCCGATCAGGCGCAGCAGGGTGGTTTTGCCGCAACCGCTGCCTCCCATGATAGCCACCACTTTGCCGCGCGGCACGCTCATGCTGATTCCATTGAGAATCGGGCGCTTGCCATAGGCAAAACTGACATTCTGAAATTCGACCAGATTATCACTGGACATAATTGACCGAGCACATTAGAAAAGCCTTAAATTCTATACCATACGGATAGGCTAAGCCAGAACAGCACTCATAGTGAGTCCGCTCAAAAAGTAAAATTTCTTTCAAAAAACACCCCCTGGTACGAGAAAAATCCAAATCTTATACTCCCTTCCGTGGCACGGCCCCGAAAGGATATGCACCTCTTGCCCCAAAAAACTCCTGCCACAAAAAATCTTCCAGCCCAGCATTGTCTTCCATGCGGGCGGACAGAACAATCGAGCGCTCAAGGCGCTGCGATTCCCAATTAAAATCGCCTTTGTAATACCTGCGGATCAGCTCAATCATGCTGCGCACCATGGCGCGCTCCACATCGCCATCAGGCCCGGCATCGACTTCGATCACTTCGCGTCGCGCATTGCTGGCATTGCTGGTCCAGCCGCGAAATGAATACTTGCCCGTCCGGACACTCATGCTGATGATTTGAAACACGCCATTCGTGCCCATCGGCTGGAGATTGCGCCGGATATTCGCCATCCGGGCTTCTTCGGCCGATGGCCCGCGCTCCCGCGCCGTTTCTGCCGCGTTTTCGCGCGCGGCAGCGCTCTCGGCGGCATTGCGGCGCGCCCTGGCCGCATTGACGTAGGACATCATGTCGGTGGGGGGCGCCAGCTCTGATGCGGGCTCGGGGCTTGCCGGAGGCGCCGGCATCGCAGGCCGGCTTTCCGTCACGGCGGCGGGAGGCGGCGCATCACGACGGGGTTTGGCCCTGGGTTTGCTTTTTTTGGTCACGACCCTGGGCTGCACATCCGGGCTTTTGGCTGGCGCGGCTTCGGGCAATTCCACAAAGCTTGCCGCTATGGGCGCAGACGCCGACATTTCAACCTCGGGAGAGGTCAGAAAATGCGCAAAACTCCAGACAACCAGCAACCAGATGATTGTCGCCAGCGGCATTGGCCACCACAGCCGGGCATCCCTGGCATGAAAAGCAGGCAGGCTTGCCGCCTCACTCATGCTTTACCGCAATCAGGAAATTCCGGGCGCCGGCTGCTCGTGCCTGCAACATGGCCTGCACCACAACCCCCTGCGGCGCGGCGTTATCCGCCGATACGATGACGCTGGCCCGCGCTTCGCTCAGCAGCGGCGCGAGCGTGGCAGCCAGGGTTTGCAGGGTCACCGGGGTCCGGTTGACCAGAATTTTGCTGTCGGCGGTCAGCGTCAGGGTGACCGGCGTATCCGTCTTGAGTTTTTCGGCTTTGCCCTGCGGCAGATTCACCTGCAGCGAATCGAGATTCTGCATCGCCAGCGAAGACAGCATGAAGGTTGCCAGCAGAAAGAACATCACGTCGATCATCGGAATGATTTCAATGCGCCCCTTGCGATATGTGCGGGGTTTACGCAGTTTCATGGACATCCCCCTGCTGATCCAGGCGGATGTGATCGATCAGGCGCGTGCCGAGGCGCTCCATTTCGTCCATGGTCTGGGATTGCACGCGCGAGAAATAATTGAAGCCGAACAGGGCCACCAGCGCGATCAACAGGCCGACCGCCGTTGCAATCAGCGCCTGGGCCACGCCGCCCGTCACCCCGGTGGGGTTCACAATGCCGCTGCCGCCAATGATCTTGAAGGCATCCATCATGCCGCCGATGGTGCCCATCAGACCGAGCAGGGGCGCGGCCGTGACGATGGTTTCCAGCACCCACAGGCGACGGCTCAGTGCGGTTTCTATCAGCTGGGCCTCGTCCGCCGCGCGGGATTCGGTCCACCATGCCGGGCGATGCCGGTTGGCGATCACCACCTCGAAAAAGCGCCGGAAGTAATGATGATCATGCAGGCCGTAAAGCCGTTTCTCCAGCTCATCCCAGGCAAAGCCATAGGTTTCGACCAGCTTGAGCAGGTTGAGCGGCAGGCGGGCATAGCGCCAGTAGATGAACGCCTTCTCCAGCATGATGGCCAGGGCGAGGATCGCCAGCAACGATAAGGGCAGGATGATCATCCCGCCAAGTTTTATGGCGATCCAGGTTTCTTGCAGGTCTTGCATGGGTAGCTCCTAAAGGGCATGGCAAATTGCCGCCCGGATTCTTGAAATGAGTGAAAAGTGAAGGCACTCGCTACGCTTCGTTTGTGAAAAATGAAATGTAAAAGCAGGTTCAATGGATGGTTGTTACATTTCACTTTTCACAGCAAGGGCGTAGCCCAAGCGGCTTCACCTTTCACAAAACGTAGTTCACGTTAATGCGCCACGATCAGGCGCCCGAACCGCTGGCGCGTACGCCGCCGATGCCGTGAAGAAAAATGGGGTATACCAGCGCCCCCTCGACAACCAGCGACTTGCGCGCTTCTATGATGGAAACCCGCATCACCAGGCCCTGAATAATGCCGGTGAACATGACAGCGGCACCGTGCTCGTCCAGGTCCGGGCGCACCAGATTCTGTTCCTTGCACTGCACAAGCAGGCTGATCACCCTGGCCTCGTAATCCGCCAGAATGCTGCGAATCAGTTCCTTGATCCTGGGGTTTTTCTTCAGCAGCTGGTCGGTGAACACCAGCTTGGGAATCGCCGGCACCTTGTCGACAAAACCCAGGTGCGCGAAAAACATCTTTTCCAGGGAATCCAGCGGGTCCCTGCCCTGATCTGCCGCCATATCCAGCACGCTCATCAGGCGGCCGCGCACCCAGTGGATGACCCCCAGCCAGATCATGTCTTTAGTGGGAAAATGGCGGAAAATCGCACCCTGCGTGATACCCACCGCATCTGCCATGTCCTGTGTAGTCACGCTGTCCACACCCCGCTCGCCGGCAAGATCCACTGCAGCCCTGATAATTTCTTCCTGGCGCTCTTCCGCCGATAGGCGTTGCCTGTGTTCGCTCATTTCCTGCCTTCCTTGGTCTATGTTTCATAAATGATGATTTTCAGGCACGAATGCCGTTCAGGTATTGCTGCCAAACTTTTCGCCCTTCCTGCAGCAATACATCAGATGTTTTCCCTGTGATCGCACGCATCGCCAGCCCCTGAGTCAGATAAGTAAACAATTTTGCTGCAAGCGCCGGGTCAAGATCAGGTCGGACTCCCGCATCTTTTCGCGCCAGACTGAGCAGCAGCGTCAGATTGACCTCGTAATCCGCCAGCAGTTTTCCGATCTGCTGGCGCAGCGCCTTGCCGTCCTCGGGTATCGCAAGCGCCTCCAGCAGCAAGAGCGGAAGCGCCGCATGCGAAACCAGGAAAACCACATGCAAATGAAAGATATCTTCCAGCGCCTCCAGCGGCGGCTTGTTGCGCAGCGCCGCGTGCTCAATCTGGGCCATCAGGTTGTGCGCTGTCCACTGAAAAACCCCCGATGAAAGTGCCCTGCAATCCGGAAATATTCGCCTTACTTCATCCGCGCTGACCCCGCTATGTTGAGCAAGGGCTTCCGTGCTGATCTGGTCGAGACGTTTCCCGCTTGCCAGTTTAACGGCAGCAACGATAATTTTCTCTCTGCTTTCGGTTTCTCCCATGCCTGTGTGCCTTTCCTCATTACAACAAGCTCGTCAGTTTTTCCACAGATCATGCAACAGCCTTTGGTAATCTTCCGACTCCCCGATCAAACGGGGTCCCAGTGCGCGCAACTGATCCACGGTTTCCGCAGGCAAGGCGTAAGAAGTCGGAATTCCGCGAAAGAAATTTCGCTCGTCGGGATCCTTTATCGCGTCGAACGTCACTTCTACCAGGTAGAAATCAAACTCCGCCTCAGCCTGACTTGCCTGTTGATTGCCAGAATTCCGCCCGCGCATCTGCCTGGCCCAGTTCTCGAAATTCGCCTTGAGAAGCTCGGTGGTTTCAAATGAATAGCGGTTGATGGGGATATCCTTGATGGCCCTGAATACCTGGGTGACTGTCGGCACCTCCTCCCTCCTGTCCAGGGAAAGATCCGGGGCCGTCTCGGCATTGACGATGATCAGCACCGCCTTGTGAAGCCGGTCGAGACGCATGGCGTGGGCGAGGCTCCGAGGACCGTCATGGGAGGCCACCCGGTCCAGCATTCCACGCAGGCCGATATTGTCGGTGATCCCGCCATCCAGCAGATGAAGATAGGGCCTGGCCTGGGAGTCGAGATAAGAGCGCACCTCGGCGGCCTTGTATATCTGCCGTGATGTTCCATTGGATTTTTCGGTTACTTGCGCGGGCTCATGGTAGTCGCATTTGCCGCTGTAATTTCTGACGGTCAGCGGGCTGAACAGGAGCGGTACGGCACTGGAGGCCGCCACGGCTCTTGCAAGCGAAAACGACGAAAGATCGGAGCAAATCAGGTCGAACTGATCCTGGGTGAATTCGAAGCGTGTGCCCAGCGACATATCGCTGGCGTTGATCATCACGAAGGGTCGCTTCCCTCGTTTGAGCAGATCGCCGTAGGTGCCGTGATGAAAAATCTCTTCATCAAGGTATTCGGCTACCAGATCTATCCTGCCGAATTTCGGCGAAGAAGCGCGCGCCAGATTGAACGGCGCAAGCATCTTGCGGGTGAGTTCTCCCTGAACGTCGCGCTTCAGGAACCGGCTTTCAAAATCGCTGAAAATTTGGTCCCCATAGAGGGCGTAATAGGCAGAAGTAAAACTGCCGCCGGAAACGGAGGAAATGATGTCGATTTCATCCAGCAGGCGCTGCTGCTTTCCTTCGCGCATGATTTCCGTGTGTGCCAGGTGCTCCAGAACGCCATAAGCCAGCGCAGCGGCGCGGGTCCCGCCACCCGAAAAGGTCACGACAACCAGCATGTCGTCAGAGTTTTCCGGGCTGGCGAGGTTGGTGAAACGATAGCCATAAGCCGGGTCATGCCGGTCCAGCGGCTGGTTCGGGGGGTAATGTGCGCAGCCTGCGAACAGCAGGGCGACGCCCAGAAGCAGCAACTGGCGGAAACCGGCCATGTCCGCCAACCTTGAAATCCCGTCAGAAAAAAACAGAAAACCTGCCACGATATCCTTCTTGCCCTGCACTTCGCCGATCTGTCCCGGTTCGTATTGTCTCAACCCAAAAGCTCGATACGGCGCAATTCCAGCGCAGCAAGCAGTTTGTCGAACGGGGCGATGAATTTTTTCACGCCGTCGGCCTCAAGCTCGTCGCTTACCTGTTCGAGATCGATCCCCAGACCCGCAAGCTGCACCGGCAGTTCGCGCGCCACAGCCAGGTCATCTTCCAGGCGCAGCGCCGGGAGGCCGTGGTCACGATATGCCGCCAGGGTGTCGGGCGGCAGGGTGTTGACGGTGTCCGGCCCGATCAGCGTCTCGACATATTTCACATCGCTATAGTCCGGATCCTTGGTGCCGGTGCTGGCCCACAGCAGGCGCTGACTGCGCGCGCCCTGTGCCGCCAGCGCCTGCCAGCGCGCCCCGGTCGTCCATTGTTTGTAATGCTGATACGCGAGGCGCGCGCTTGCGATCGCCGCCGCACCGCGCAAGGGGTGGCGCGACGTACCGGTAGACATGGCATCGAGACGCTGGTCCACAAGGGTATCGATGCGGCTCAGGAAAAAGCTGGCCACCGACGCGACATGATCAAGCGGCGCGCCAGTAGCGGCGCGCTGCTCCATTCCACGGACAAATGCGTCAGCCACTTCTCGGTAGCGCTGCACCCCGAACAGCAGCGTGACATTCACGTTCACGCCGGCGGCAAGCAGTGCCTGAATTGCCGGCAGACCGGCACGCGTACCCGGCACCTTGATCATGACATTCGGCCGGGCGAGTTGCGCCCACAGCTCGTGCGCCTCCTTGACCGTGGCATCGCAGTCATGCGCAAAATGTGGTGACACCTCGATACTCACATAACCATCGCGCCCCCCGGATTTCTCATACACCGGCAACAGCAGATCCGCAGCATGGCCCACATCATCGCGGGTCAGGGTGTCATAGAGATCGCGCGCACTCGCCCCCGTGCGGACCTGGCTCGCAATGGCCGCATCGTAGTCATGCTGCCCGCTAATCGCCTTTTCGAAAATGGCAGGATTGGAGGTCATCCCGGCAAGGCCGTCGGTCTCGATCATGCGGGTGATCTCGCCGTTGTCGAGCATGCCGCGCTGGATATAGTCGAGCCAGATACTTTGCCCGAGGGCGTGCAGCTTCAATAGTGAATTGTCCTTCATCATGTTCTCCTTGTTGTTAAGGTCACGCATTGCTTCGCCCCCACTGCCACTCCCGCACCTCGGGCATGTCTTCGCCGTGGCGGGTGATGTACTGGCGGTGTTCGATGCGCTTGTCGCGCATCGCCTGCTTGAGATGTGCCGCCCGGTAACCCATCGTCGGCACGCGGTCGATCACGTCCGCCACCAGATGAAAGCGGTCGAGATCGTTGCGCACCACCATGTCGAACGGCGTGGTGGTCGCGCCTTCTTCCTTGTAGCCGCGAACATGCAGGTTCTTGTGGTTGGTCCGCCGGTAGGTCAGGCGATGGATCAGCCACGGGTAACCGTGATAGGCGAAGATGATCGGCTTGTCGGTCGTGAACAGCGTGTCGAAATCCTTGTCCGACAGGCCGTGTGGATGCTCTTCCTTTGGCTGTAGGGTCATCAGGTCCACCACGTTGATGAAGCGGATTTTCAGCTCGGGGGCGTGCTGGCGCAGGATATCGACCGCCGCCAGCATTTCCAGCGTGGGCACATCGCCAGCTGCCGCCAGCACCACGTCCGGTTCCCCGCCCGCATCGTTGCTCGCCCACTCCCAGATCCCGATGCCCGAGGCACAGTGGCGGGTCGCACTTTCCATGTCCAGCCACTGAAGCTGCGGCTGCTTGCCTGCAACAATGACGTTCACCAGATTGCGGCTCTTCAGACACTGCTCGGTGACGCAGAGCAGGGTGTTGGCATCCGGCGGCAGGTACACCCGGACGATATCGGCCTTCTTGTTGACCACATGGTCGATAAACCCCGGGTCCTGATGCGAAAAGCCGTTGTGATCCTGCCGCCACACATGCGAGGTCAGCAGGATATTGAGCGAGGCGATGGGCCGGCGCCAGGGGATTTCGCGGCATACCTTGAGCCACTTGGCATGCTGATTGAACATCGAGTCGACGATGTGGATGAATGCCTCGTAACAGGAAAACAGTCCGTGGCGGCCGGTCAGGAGATAGCCTTCGAGCCAGCCCTGACAGGTATGTTCGCTCAGTATTTCCATCACCCGGCCATCGGCCGCGAGATGATCGTCTTGCGGCAAGTGTTCGGCCACCCATGCCCGCTCGGTCACCTCGAACAGCGCACCAAGCCGGTTCGACGCCGTCTCGTCCGGCCCCATGACACGGAAATTGCACGACTCGAGGTTGGATTTCATCACGTCGCGCAGGAACACCCCCATGGCTCGGGTCGCTTCGCCCGACGCCGCACCGGGGGTGGGCACCTTGAGCGCGTAATCCCGGATGTCCGGCAACTTGAGATCCTTGAGCAAAAGGCCGCCGTTGGCATGCGGGTTGGCGCCCATGCGTCGTATGCCTGCCGGCGCCAGCGCGGCAAGCTCGGCATTCAGCGCACCGCTTTCCTCGAACAGTTCCTCGGGCCGGTAACTCTTCATCCACTGCTCGAGCAGCCCGAGATGCGCCGGGTTCGTCATCTCGCCGAATGGCACCTGGTGGGAGCGCCACGAACCCTCGGTCTGCTTGCCATCGACTTCCTTCGGCCCGGTCCACCCCTTGGGGCTGCGCAGAATGATCATCGGCCAGTTCGGGCGCGCCTTGACGCCATGGGCGCGCGCATCCTGCTGGATGGCCTGGATGTCGGCAATGGCCAGATCCAGAATCGCAGCCATCTGCTGATGCATCAGCGCCGGGTCGGATCCTTCCACGAAATACGGCTTGTAGCCGTAGCCGATGAACAGGCTCTCCAGCTCTCTGTGCGGGATACGCGCGAGCAGCGTGGGGTTGGCAATCTTGTAACCGTTGAGATGCAGGATCGGCAGCACCGCGCCGTCGCGCGCCGGGTTCAGAAACTTGTTCGAGTGCCATGCAGCCGCCAGCGGACCGGTTTCGGCCTCGCCATCGCCGACCACGCAGGCGGCGATCAGGTCCGGGTTATCGAACACCGCACCGTAGGCATGCGATAAGGCGTAGCCCAACTCGCCGCCCTCATGGATCGAGCCGGGGGTTTCCGGCGCCACATGGCTTGGCACACCGCCGGGAAACGAAAACTGCCGGAACAGTTTCTTCATGCCCTCGGCGCTCTGCGGGATATTGGGATACACCTCGCTGTAGGTGCCTTCCAGCCAGGTGTTGGCGACCAGACCCGGGCCGCCATGGCCCGGCCCGGCGATGTAGATCATGTTGAGATCGTGCGCCCTGATCATGCGGTTGAGGTGGACATAGATGAAATTCAGTCCCGGCGTCGTGCCCCAATGGCCGAGCAGCCGCGGCTTGATGTGCTCGAGCTTGAGCGGCGACCTGAGCAGCGGATTGTCCAGCAGGTAAATCTGGCCCACCGACAGATAATTCGCCGCGCGCCAGTAGGCGTCCATCCTGCCCAGCTCGGTTACGGACAGCGGTCCACCCGGCTTTGCGCCGGCTGGCCGAGCTTCTTGCTTGTCGCTTGCTTTCAGATTCATCCTTGCTCTCCTTCTGTCATGCGCTTCATTGACGGGTGATCACCGCCAGCGCCTCCTGCGCCAGAATTTGCTGCTCGTCCACGGGGATCACCCAGACCTCGATTTTGCTGTCGGGGTGGCTGATTCGACCCGTCTTTGCCTCAGTCGTTTCATTTGCACCGGCATCCAGGCGCACACCGGCCCATTCCATGTCCTTCAATATCGCTGCACGCACAGCCGGGGCGTGCTCACCCACCCCGCCGCCGAACACGATGGCATCGGCGCCACCCAGCACCGTCAGGTATGCACCAATGTACTTGCGGGCACGGTAGGCATAGAGCTCAACCGCAATACGTGCATGCGGATCCTCCGCGCGCAGCAATTCGCGCATATCGCCACTGCTGCCTGAGAGGCCTAACAATCCGGATTCGGCGCTCAACACGCGATCGACATCCTCGGGCGACCAGTGCTCCACGCGCTGCAGAAAGCTGATCACCCCCGGATCGACATCCCCGGAGCGGGTGGCCATGACCAGACCCTCCAAGGGCGAAAATCCCATGGAGGTGTCCTTCGGCACGCCACCTTCAATTGCCGTGACCGAGCAGCCAGAACCGAGTTGCAGTGAAATAATCCGGGCATCGTGCGCCCGGTCCGGATGCAATGCCTGCCAGCGACGCCACATCGCCTGGTGCGCCAAACCGTGGAATCCATAGCGCCGGATCTCGTGTCGATCCGCCAGCACCCGGGGAATGGCGTAGGTTTTTGCCACCTCGGGCAGGTTTGCGTAGAACGCCGTGTCGAATACCCCAACCTGCGGCGTACCCTCCCCCAGCAGCGAACGTGCAGCGCCAATCCAGTGCAATGCCGTCGGATTGTGCAAGGGGGCAAGAGGTGCAAGGCGCGCGATCTCATGCTCGGCCGCCTCGTCCAGCAGGCAGGCTTTCACCAGCCGCCGGCCACCGTGCACCACACGATGCGCGACTGCTGCCACGCCGCCAGACACATTCGCACCCACGAAGCGCCGTAGCACCTCCAGTGCATCCTCGCCGATCAATGCATGGTGCTCGGTTGCCAGTGCTGACAGTGTCAGCCCTTCGTCGCAAGCGAACGCGGCCAGCCGCACGGATGAACTCCCGGTATTGACCGTGATAATGGTACTGCCTGCATATTCGCGTTCAGTCATTGCCGTCTCCGCAGGATATTCTGGTATGGGTTGCATGTGCCGCCACTATCTCCCAGCATCCACCCCAGGCTTCTGCCGATCGTAAACAAGACGATACGAAACTGCTTGCTTGTCTGGCAGGTTGGCCGCTGCAACAATCATGAGCTGACCTGTTGTGGCGTCGATCTGGTAATTCTGAACCAGCCTTGAACCCCCAATCATCGTCGTCTCGACCACCAGTGCAGCGCCTTCCCAGCCCGCGAAGCTCACACGCTGCTGCAAGCCGCCGCTGGCGGAAACGCTGGCACCGCGAAGGTCGGTAAAAAGACGCTGACGCTGATCGTTCTCGTCACTGATCAGCAGCATCGGATCTTCATGAGTGATATCAAGTTTTTCTGAAGGAATCATGAGCGCACTCAATTCCCGGGACGGCATCTCGCCGCGCCCACCCATTCCGCCTGATGCTCCGCGGCCCTGGTGCCCGCCACCCATACCGCCACCCATACCGCCACCCATACCGCCACCCATACCACCGCCCATACCACCGCCCATACCACCGCCACGCCCCTGACCGCCCATGCCGCGCCCGCCGCCCTTTTCCTGCTGCATCGCCTTCATGGCCTCCCTGGCCTTTTCTTGCGGATCATCGCTGGCTTTGGCGTTGAAAATCCAATGACCGGAAAAATCTGTCCTTGATGGCCGTTCCGCAGCAAGGGTCGGCGGGGTTGTGTCGGCAGCAGACACCAGCGACGGGCCGGCACAGCCGACCCATGCCAGTCCGATCCACAGAGCCGTGCTGAAGCGCATGTGTACATTCATCCCATATTATCCGTTAGAGAGTTAACATTAATTTAATCAACAGCTTGTAGGTTTGGCTTCAGCCCGAAATTTCGGGCTGAAGCCAAACCTACGATTTAATAGATTATTTAGCCTCATTGCAGAACGTCTTCCTTTCAGGCTGTTTTTGCGCGCACCAAGCCACGCCAGGCAATAGCCGCGATCGTGACCCACACCAGCGTTCGCAGGCTCATGGCACCTACCGTGCGCGGCTCGAAGGCGCCGCCGGAAAGCACATGCACCCCGAAAGCCGCAAAGGTAAATGCGGTTGCTATCGCGATGGTAATGGCCAGCCCCACTGCCCAGCGTTGCCTCAGCCACAGCCCGATGCCAGCAACGACATAGGCGAAGCCCGCCAGAAAATTGAACCACAGCACGAACGGCACATAGTTGCCGGCCGCAGCACGCGCCGCTTCGCCGCCGAACAGGATGGTGCCACCTTCCTTGATGGTCAGCAGGCCGAAAGCGACCGCTACCAGAGAGATCGCCCAGGTCTGTATTCCGCGTTGTTGTGTGGGGGTATTCATGAATTGACTCCTGTATTGTGAATGTAATAAGCGATCACTGAACGGCGTTTTTCTTGCCGTAGAAATGCTCGACGAAAGGTTTGCGGAATTCGTTGTGGCAGTTGTAGCAACTGGTCTGGAGTTTTTCGAAGGCGAGAATCACTTCCCGGCCGTCTTTGGCCCTGGCCGCCTTGCCTACCGCCTGTGCATGGTCGTGGGTTTCTCCATCATAGTCCTTGTATTTGTTCATGTTGGTGCCGACGAAGCCCAGGATGCGCAGTTTTTCGCCGAAGGGCGGCTTGGGGTGATCGGCGATCAGGGGGGCGGTTTTTTCCACCAGTTCCCAGTCTCCGCGGGAAATCCCGTCGGTGATGAGCTGCATGTTCTTGCCCAGATCCTTCATGATTTTCTGCAGGGCGAGCGGCTCGGCGGCGTGTGCACCGCTTGCCGCGAACAGCAGGCAGGAAGAGGCGAGGAGATTGAAGATCATCTTGCGGGGTTGTTTCATGTCAGACCATCCTTTTCTTGAATCGAAGCGAACTGATGAGCAAAAGTGCCGTTCCCAGCACCGCCAGGGCGGCAAACTGGGGCCACAGGATTTCCCAGCCACTGCCCTTGAGGAAGATGTCCCGGATGATGACCAGGAAATAGCGCAGCGGATTGAGATAGGTGAGCCACTGCGCCGGTTCCGGCATGTTCGAGATCGGGAACATGAAGCCGGACAGCAGCACAGCGGGGAGATAGAAGAAGAACGAGGACATCAGCGCCTGTTGCTGGGTCTGGGAAATGGTGGAGATGAACAGGCCGATGCCGATGGTGGACATCAGATACAGACCCGCCCCGAACAGCAACAGCAACAGGCTGCCCTGGATCGGCACATTGAACCAGTTGATCCCGATGAAAGTGACTACCAGCACATCGATGAAACTGATCAGCACGAACGGCAAGGTCTTGCCAAGGATCAGTTCGAACGGCTGGATCGGCGTCACCATCAGTTGCTCCATGGTGCCAATCTCGCGCTCACGCACGATCGCCATGGCGGTAAGCAGTAGGGAGATCAGCAGCACCACCACGGCGATCACGCCGGGGACGTTGTAATAACGGCTTTTCAGGTCCGGATTGAACCAGGCACGTGAACGCAGCTCGATGGGATT
This sequence comes from Gammaproteobacteria bacterium, assembly GCA_018824405.1. Taxonomy (GTDB): domain Bacteria; phylum Pseudomonadota; class Gammaproteobacteria; order Burkholderiales; family Sulfuricellaceae; genus Sulfurimicrobium. The sequence continues at coordinate 15,341 of JAHJGO010000023.1, read as the reverse complement.
GGTTTGTGCCGGCTGCGCCAGCGTGGTCAGCTCGATCGGGGCAGAGCGCGCCCGGGAGAATTCCTGGGTGATGCGCTGGGCGTAGTCCATCGCCACCGTGCCGGTGTTGGAGTCGGTGCCGTCAACGATGGTCTGGATCGCTGCCTGCCGGCCCGAACGCAGATCGTCGGCAAAGCCGCGGTTGATCTGGATGCCGATGGTGGCCTTGCCGCGGTCGAGCAGTTCGCCCAGCCTTTGTGGGTTATTGGTGCTGTCCACCACGGTGAAATAGCCTGAAGCCGTGAAGCGCTCGACCAGCGCGCGGCTCTGCGGGCTCTTGTCGAGATCGCAGACTGCGGTCTTGATGTGGTCCACGTCGGTGGTCACGGCATAGCCGAACATGATCAGCTGGACCACCGGCATGACGAAAATCAGCGCCTTCATGCGCGGATCGCGCAGCACCTGGATGAACTCCTTCACCAGCATGCGATAGATTCGTTCCCACATAATGCCTCCAATATCAATTGCGCCTGCGGCGCACCTGCTCCCCCTATGGGTGAGGGAGACCGGCCATGGCCGGTCAGGCCAGTTTTTTGCGGAACTTGCCGAGGGCGATGGCAAACACCACCACCGCAAACAGTCCAAGGAAGATCAGGTCGTCCGCCACGAAAGCAGGCGGGCTGGCCTTGAGAAAGATGTTCTTCAGCACCTCGACGAAGTAGCGCGCCTGCACCACATGGGTGACCACCTGCAGGAAGCGCGGCATGTTGTCGATGGAGTAGAGAAAACCGGAGAGCAGGAAAGCGGGCAGAAAGGTCACCACCATTGCCAGCTGGCTCGCCACCAGTTGCGATTTGGCGATGGTGGAGACCATGATGCCGAGGCTCAGTCCGCCGATCAGGAACATCGTGGTGACGCCGAGCAGAAAAGCGAAGCTGCCGCGCAAGGGCACGTCGAACACCCATACACCCATCGCCACGGAAAACAGCACGTCCAGCACGCCGATCACGAAATACGGCGCCATCTTGCCGAGGAAGAGTTCAATCGGCTGGACCGGCGTGGCGATCAGCTGCTCCATGGTGCCGCTCTCCCACTCGCGCGAGACGGTGAGCGAAGTGAGCAGCGCGGTGATCACTGTCATGATCACCGCGATCAGGCCGGGGATGATGAACCAGCGGCTTTTCAGCTCGGGGTTGTACCAGACCCGCAGGCGGTTATCCACGGCGAGCTCGACGATTGTGCTGCCCAGTTGCGCCGTGCTGAAACGGTTGGTGATGGCCTCGGCATAGCCCATGGCGATGGTTGCGGTGTTGGCGTCGGAGCCGTCGGCGATCAGCTGCACTTTCGTGCTGCGCCCCTGCTCCAGATCGCGCGCGAAGTGTTGTGGAATCACCAGCGCCAGGTGTGCGCGGCCACGGTCGAGCAGGGCGCGCACTTCGGCGTGGCTTTCCGCAGCGGCCACTACGGAGAAATAGCTGGAAGCCGGAAACCCTTCCACGTAATTGCGGCTGGCGGCGCTCTTGTCCTGATCGTAGACCGCCAGATTGAGCGTCTTGATGTCCATGGTGATGGCGTAGCCGAACAGGATCAGCAGGATCAGCGGCATCAGGAACGCCATTGCCAGCGAGCGCGGGTCGCGGATGATGTGGATGAACTCCTTTTTCACCAGCGCCCACAGCCGGACCCAGGAAAAGCGACGGTTCGTCATGTTTTTTCTCCTTGCGCGCGCTGCCGGTCATCGAGTTCGATCAGGGAAACGAACACGTCCTCCATCGAGGGGGCGACCTGCTTGATGGACTGCACGGCGAAGCCCTGCTGTGCGAGGAAGTCGCTCAGCGCTTCGGTTGCCGTGGCTGCGTTGCCGACCACCGCATGCAGGGCGTCGCCGAACAGGGCGACTTCCTGTGCCAGTTTCGAGGCTTCCAGCCGTTCCAGCGCCTCGAAGGGACGTTCGACGCGAATCTCCAGAATATCCTCGGGTATCAGGGTCTTGAGTTCGGCAGGTTTGCCCTTGGCGATCATCTTGCCGCGGTAGATCAGCGCCAGCTCATCGCAGTATTCGGCCTCCTCCATGTAATGGGTGGTGATGAATACGGTGGTGCCACGGTGCGACATCTGCGCGATCAAATCCCAAAACTGTCGCCGCGACAGGGGGTCCACTCCCGAGGTGGGTTCGTCGAGAAACAGGATCGGCGGCTCGTGCAGCACCGCGCAGCCCAGCGCCAGGCGCTGTTTCCAGCCGCCGGCCAGTGAACCGGTCAGGTTGCTTCGCTTGTCGGTCAGTCCGGCCATTTCCAGCACCCAGTCCTTGCGCTCTTTGCGTTTGGCCCTGGGCACGTTGTAGATACCGGTATAGAAGTCGATGTTTTCCTCCACGGTGAGATCGTCATAGAGTGAGAATTTCTGCGACATATAGCCGATATGGCGCTTGATAGTCTCGGATTCGGTCATGACATCGAAGCCCGCCACGCGTCCTTCACCAGAACTCGGCAACAGCAGGCCGCACAGCATACGGATGGTGGTGGATTTGCCCGCGCCGTTGGGGCCGAGGAAGCCGAACACCTGGCCCTTTTCCACGGTGAGCGAGATGCGGTCGACGGCGACGAAATCGCCGAACACCCGGGTCAGGTCGCGCACTTCCACGGCGTATTCCGTGTTCATGCCTCTTCCTCCTGTTCCTGGGACACCTGGTAAATGAACACGTCCTCCAGCGTCGGCGTGATGGTCTTTTCTGCCAGCACGGCGATACCGGCCTCTTGCAATACAGTCCGAGCCTGCTCCGCTTCTGCTTCATCGCCAGCGTAAAGATGCAGCTTGCCGCCGAACAGGCTGATACGGTTCCAGCCCAGTTGTCCGGCAAGCGCTTCGCGGGCGACACGCGGCCGCTCGGTTTCCAGTTCCAGCAGCAGACCAGGGATGCCTTCTTTCAGCTTCTGCGGCGTGTCGCACTGGATCAGGCTGCCGCGGTGCATCAGGCCGACGCGGGTGCAGCGCTCCGCCTCATCGAGGTAAGCGGTGGAAACGAAGATCGTCACCCCTTCCTTGAGCATGGCGTAGAGAATGCGCCAGAAGTCGCGCCGCGATACCGGGTCGACGCCGTTGGTGGGCTCGTCGAGAAACAGGATTTCCGGCTTGTGAATCAGGGCGCAGGCCAGCCCCAGCTTCTGTTTCATACCGCCGGAAAGGTTGCGCGCCAGGCGCTTCCGGAACGGGGTCAGGTTGGAGAAGCCAAGCAGGCGTTCTTCCAGCGTCTCGCGTTCGCGTCGCGGCACTTCATACAGGTCGGCATAGAAGCGCAGGTTTTCCTCCACCGTGAGGTCGCCGTACAGGCCGAAGCGCTGCGACATGTAGCTGATGCGGGACTTGATCTGTTCTTCACCGCCTTGAATCGAATAACCGGCTACCGTGGCCGTGCCCTCGCTGGCGGCCAGGATGCCGGTCAACATGCGCATGGTGGTGGTCTTGCCGGCGCCATCCGGGCCGACCAGGCCGAAGATCTCGCCACGCCGCACTTCGAGGTCGAGCCCGCGCACCGCCCACATTTCCCCGAAAGCGCGGCCCAGGCCGCTGGCCTGAATGGCAATATCGCTCATCTCATTTCTCCTTGCGCCGCGAAAAGTGCCTCGCGCACAGGGTTCTGTCTGATCACCGCCACGATTTCCGGGTCAAAGTGGCTGCCCGCAACCTTGGCGATTTCACTCAGCGCCTGTGCAGCCTTGACCCCGCTACGGTAGCTGCGGTTGGTGGTCAGTGCGTCGAATGCGTCCGCCACGCCAATGATGCGTGCCGCGATGGGGATATCCGTGCCGCGCAATCCGTCCGGATAGCCGCTGCCGTTGAAGCGCTCGTGGTGATGGCGCACCGCCATGGCGTGACGGCGCAAGGGTGGAATGGCGTGAAGAATATCCGCTGCCGCTGCCGGGTGTTTCTGCACTTCGGCAAATTCTTCGATCGTAAGCCGGCTGGGTTTTGTCAGGATGCGGTCGGGAATGCCGATTTTGCCCAGGTCGTGCAGCAGCGCCGCCTCCCCGACCGCGCTCACCTCGGCGGCGGGCAGGTTCATGGCCTCGGCGATCAGTCGGGCATAGCGCGCCACCCGGCGACCATGGCCGCCGGTGTAGGCATCCTTGAGTCCAAGCGCACTGTCATAAGCAAGCAGCATGGATTCATAGCTCTGGCGTTTTTCCTGCATCAGGCCGATAACCGTGCGCCGGTTTGAACGCAGCAAGGCCGCCCACAGCATCATGGTCAGCAGCAGGTAAGCGATGCCGCGCACCAGCAGGGGCGTGGAGCCATAGCGCTCGGCCATATCCAGATAAAAGGCGCCTGCCTCGCCCGCCACCACAACTCCTACGCCCGAAGCCATATAAAGCAGCAGCGCGGTGCGGTCGCGCCGTTCCAGATGACGCTGCATCTGCCTGTCATGATTGAGAAGACTGGCCGAAGGGGTCACTGGGCGGCCCCATCCTCAACCGCGATAGCGACATCAGCCGGCATGCCGGGCTTCAACGTACCGTCGCGATTATCCAGGGTGACGTTCACCGCGAATACCAGTTTCACCCGTTCTTCCTGGGTTTGCACGTTCTTGGGCGTGAATTCCGCCTGTGACGAAACATAGCTTACCTGTCCCGCGAATTCGCGATCCGGATAGGTGTCAATTTTGACTTTAGCCTTGGCGCCCAGGCGAACTTTGCCAATCTGGTTTTCCTGGATATAGACCCTCACCCAGGGTTTGGAAATATCGGTGACCGTGACCACCGGGCGTCCCGCGCCCAGGGTTTCGCCGACTTCCGCATGGGTGCGGGTGACCACGCCTGCCACCGTGCTTTTGACCTGCAAATCTTCCCAGGCTACGCGAGCGGCCGCCACGGCTGCCTGTGCTTCGCCGAGTTGCGCCCGTGCTGCGTTGATGAGCTCAGGGCGATAACCGCCTTGCAGCAACTTGAGCCGCTCCTGCGTGGCGCGCTGCTGCTGCGCTGCCATAGTGGCGGCGGTGCGGTCTTTGTCGCGCCGCTGCTGGCTGGTGGCGCCGCCCTGAAACAGCGCTTCGGAACGCTGCGCTTCTTCTTCCAGATTTGCCAGATTGGCACGGGCCTGCTCGGCCTGGGCATGCGCTTCTGCTATCTCCTGCGGGCGGTAGCCCTGCTCCAGATCCTTGAGACGTGCCTGGGCAGCCTGTTCTGCGGATTCAGCCTGATGCAGCCGGGCAACGGGCTCGCGCTCGTCGAGTGCGGCCAGCAGGTCGCCCGGATTGACATGACTGCCTTCAACGACCGGTCGCTTGCTCAGAATGCCCGGCACACGAAAGGAGGCAGCAATTTCAGTGGCATCCACCGTACCTGAGGCGCTTACCGTGCTGCTGTCGGGTTTCGTCTGCCAGGGCGAGAATTTCAATAGCACCGCAGCAGCGATGCCAACCGCCAGAACGCCGGCAACGACTATTTTTCTGTTCATAAACTTGCTCCTTGCTTGATCGGGTATGCCAGAAAATCTGTTTCTGTAAATGCGATGCGGGATGGCACCTCGTCCGTATTGTTCCGCGCGACAGGATTGCCGCAAACGGTTGTTTCGCAGCGATGCCACGACAGGTATTGCGTGAGGGTGTGAGCATCCAGGCTGGATAAGCCTCCAGAAACACGTTTGGCTCCTGTGGCTGCAGGCCGGAAACTATCTGGGGCCAATTCGCCGGTGGCGCGCAGCAAGCGTGCCTGGCTCACGGTGATGTCATACCCCGCCTGGAGGCGATTTGCCGTGGCGGACCATAATGCGGATTCAGCGCCGAGCAGGTCGGTGACGGTATTTTCGCCGCTGTGATAACGCAGGGTTTCAATACGCAGCGCTTCAGTGGCCTCCGCCTCACCCTGAGCAGCCGTTTCCTGCCGGGCGCGCGCTTCGGACAGGGCGCCGAACGCCTGCTCGATTTCTGCCGCGATCCGGTTGCGCGCATCTTCCTGCTGCAAGGCATTTTGCCTTTGTTCCAGGCTGGCCTGGTCCACCTTGCGCTTGCGAATATCGCCATCAAACAGCGGCAAGGACAATTGCACGCCCATCTGCCAGTCGTCGTAAGATTTCCAGTCGCCTCCAGCGCTTTCCTGCGCCTTGGCCACCAGATTGATTTGCGGCAGGCGATCACCGCGGGCGATGGCGGTTTTCTGCTGTGCAGCCTTGCCCATGGCATCCAGCCTGAGAATATCCGGGCGCTGCTGCAAACCCTGGTTCATCGCATCTTCCGCTGAAACCGGAAGAACCGGCAAGGTTGTGCCCAGCCCGGAGAGAACCGGCGGCGCCCCACGCTCGCCCAGCAGGGAAGCCAGCAACGCCAGCGCATCCTTCTCGCCCTGCGTGACGGACACCTTGTCGTAGCGCGCCTGCGAAAGCTGGGTCCTGAGGCGGATCAATTCAAGCCGGGCCGCACGACCCTGCTTGATGCGCAATTCAGTGTCGCTTTCTTCCTGCTGCAGCGCCTTGATGCGTGCATCCAGCACCTTGCCGAGCTCCCGGAAATGCAAGGCCTTGGTGTAAGTAGCGACTACATTGAACAGCAGATCCTGCCCGCCAGCGCGCAGCGCCTGAACGGAAATTTCGCGGTTGTGCGTGGCCAGAGCCTCGCCAGCCACCAGTTTTCCGCCACTGTAAAGCGGCAGATTCAGTGCCACGCCGATATTGGAAATATCCCGATCCATGGGCGGGAAAACGCCCGCTTCACGGATCGGCGTAACCAGGGTTGGATAAGCATAGCGGGTGTAAGCAGCGTTCAGGTCAACCCTGGGCAAATGCTGGCTGCGGGCAATATCCTGCTCCAGGGTTTGCCTTTCAACCTCGACCTGCTGGCTTTTTATCGCCGGATTGACCTGTGCAGCCCGCTCCATCGCCTCCCACAAGGGCAGCGAATTCGCCGCAAAAGCAGCATTCCCGGAAAAAAGAAGAAAAGTGAACAACTGCAGCCGTAACAAAGGTTTCATGATCTTATCCATCTCGATTTTCGCTTGCCCACCAAACATAAAGTTAGTAACTGATTACTAACTTATCATGCTGTGATTTGCTTTGTCAACAGGAATATTGGTTTGTTAATCAAGGCTCATCTTGCTGTATTTATTTGAGATATGCCACGCGATATAAGCGCATGCTCGAACAAATAGCTGATTGCTTATTTGCTTTATCTTGCTGCAGAAAACCTTATCCGATGCGCCGTCAAAGCGAAAGCGCCTGAAGCCCGGAATAGCCAATGGCGCTCAATGAGCCGGCCAGACGAAGGAAAGAGGCAATTGCCGAGTATCGCTGACATTCGGGGGAAAATGCGTGCTTTGCAGAGCACGCATTCCTGGCCTTCACGACGGCCGCGCCAATCCAGATCATGAATGACGCAGCGGCATGTCAGGCTTAATAGGCGGTCAGGCTCGAACCGGCGGCTCCCACGGAAGAATAGCCATAGTTTCCATACGTAACGGCATACAGGTTATTGGTGTTATTCGAGGCGGGGGACGCCCAGGCAATACCGTCAGTGCTGGTAAAGATAGCGCCGTTGTTGCCTACTGCGACAAATTGAGTGCCATAAAACTCGTTGCCATAAATAACGGCATTGAGAGTAGGGCTCGATGCAATCGGCGTTTGCGGCATCCATGTCATGCCATCAGTGCTGGTGAGTAGCGCGCCAGCAGTGCCCGTTGCCACAAAAATGTCCGCGCCATAGGCAACCCCCTTCAAATCAAGCGTGGTTTGCGAGAGCGCTGCTTGCCAATTGATGCCATCAATACTGGTCTGTATTGTCCCACCCACCCCGACTGCCACATACACGCCGTTTCCATAGGCCACGCCATACAGATGGCTAGACGTATTGGAATAGCGGCACGTCCAGATTTCACCACCATCGCTGGTGATGATGGTGCCGTTTGCACCCACGGCCAGGAACTGGCTGCCATTGTAGGACATGGCATAAAGATCATTGGTCGTACAGGAAACCAATTGCGTCCAGCTTACCAGCTCGTCGGTGCTGCGCAACATGACCCCACCCGCACCCGCAGCAATATAGCCGGCGTTGCCATAGAGAGCCGCGTTGAGATCGGTGGCGATACCGCTGTTCAGCGCGGCCCAGGAAATTCCGTCGGGACTGGAAAACATAGATCCGCCGCTGCCAACCGCAAGAAAGGAGTCACCATAAGTCACACCATGCAGATCGACAGAGCCGAGAGAGGCGCCAGCATTCCAGGAAGCGCCTGCGAGTCTTGGCACAGCCGAGACCGGTGCACTGCCGGTGCCACCAGGGCCGCCATCAATCCTTCCATTGATGGTGAAGGAATACGTCGTGCCGTTGGTCAGCCCGGATACAACCAGGGGCGAAACTGCGGCCATGATCGTCTTGCACTCCGGCAGGGAACTGCAATTTTCTGGCGTTACGCCGTCTGCAGCAGCGCTGAACACCCAATATTCCACGTCCGGCTCCATCACCCATGTCAGAGTAACACTGCCGTCACCGGCAATCACATTTACTTCATCTGGGGGAGACGCTGAACTGCCGGTTTCGCAACCCGCAAGGACCATTACGACGCCAAGCGCCAGAAGAATGGATTTAAAAAATTGTTTCATAATTTTCCAGTTAGTTGATGTCGGCACAAAAAAACATTTACTTCCAAAACGGCGTCAATATTCGTGCTTTCCGTTCAAGATATTGCGTGGCCGCGTCGCGCCAGTACAGATAGCCACGGCGCCTTCTTTCCTCCAACAGACGCATTTCATATCGAATGTCCACCTGTGCAATTTTTTCGTCAAACAAGCGTGTAGCATGGTCATACAGCTCGATGTCCAGCGCATTGAATTTCTCGATTAGCCTTAATGTCCTTGCGGGGATCTCACTCTGCTCTGGCTTCCATTTCGCCACATTGATTGAAGGATAATTTTTTATCGGCCAGCCAAACATCTTGCTCATCAGAACATAGGCTTCGTCGTAGCGCTCGGTAATTCCCACCAGAGCAAAATTTCTTGCGACATTTGTTTTTGCCTGCGCCAGCACCTCTGCAGAACATTCACCAAACCCAATCCCTTCCGCCACACCCGACAGCCTTCTGGTCTGTCCATTCTCCATTTCTTCCAGATTGCAGTGCGCGACCCAGTCGTAGAGACTGGAATTCATGGCAAGTTCACGCAGAGGATCATTCTCGGTGCGTCTGACATAGTAGTAATGAGATATCACCCTCTCAACCGGGTGGCGCATCAACGTAACATAGGCCGAATTAGAAGGAAGCAGTTCACGCAGCCCATAATCCATGTGGCCATATATCACCTTCAACCCGTCCTTTCTGGTCTGCGAAAGACTTATATATTTCTCGACAGATTCCGCTGCGGGGTTAATCTTGTGCAGCTCTGAAGGCTTGTAAATCTCCCTGATCATGGAATAGAAAGTCATACCCCCTGTTTTGGGGATATGGACAAACACAATAGGGCTAACGGATTTATCGTGCTTCATCTCGCGAAGCGATGATTCTTGAACAAACGCATTCATTCTGTTTATCTCTTTCTCAACATCTTGATTTTTTTCGGCCAACTTTGTTGATTGCAGATTCCATGTGGGATAGAGCATGACGCACCGTTCCTGGGCTGGATTCTGCCTTTGGCCCTGAGCACGCATATTGAACGAGGGGTATTGCTCAATCATTTCGCGATCACGGCAACTTGTAACAATGTGTTACAAATCAGTGCGGGCGCGGTCAAAACGAGGTTTTGCAAGAATTTTTGCACTATATCGCCAGCGAGCTTATGCCTGCATTCCAGCAGGAGTGATAAAATTGCCGATTATTTATTGCTTGGATGTAAGCCGTGCTTGAACTCACCATCAACGGTCAGCCACGCCAGTTTCCAGACCCGCTAACAGTGGCCCAGCTGGTGGATCATCTTGCACTTGCGGGTAAGCGCGTCGCCATTGAACGTAACGGTGAAATCGTGCCACGCAGCCAATTCAACGAAACCCCGCTGAACCACGGCGACCAGCTTGAAATTGTGGTTGCAGTCGGTGGCGGCTAAATCAACTCATTGGAATGTATGGATAACTTGATTATTGCAGGAAAAACCTATTCTTCCCGTCTGCTGGTAGGTACGGGCAAGTACAAGGATTTTGATGAAACGCGGCGCGCCATCGAGGCCAGCGGCACCGAGATCGTTACAGTGGCGATTCGCCGTACCAACATCGGCCAGAATGCAGGCGAACCCAGTCTGCTGGACGCAGTCCAGCCATCAAAGTACACCTACCTGCCCAACACCGCAGGCTGCTACAGCGCCGATGATGCCATCCGCACCCTGCGACTGGCGCGCGAACTGCTGGATGGGCATGAGCTGGTCAAACTGGAAGTTTTGGGCGACCCGAAAACGCTCTACCCGAATGTAGTTGAAACACTAAAGGCAGCGGAAATTCTGGTCAAGGATGGATTCAAGGTCATGGTTTACACCTCCGACGATCCGATCATTGCCAAGCAACTGGAGGAAATCGGCTGCGTCGCGGTGATGCCGCTGGCTTCCCTGATTGGCTCCGGCATGGGCATCCTCAACCCATGGAATCTGCAGATTATTATCGAAAACGCCAAGGTGCCCGTCATCGTGGATGCCGGCGTCGGCACCGCTTCAGATGCTGCCATCGCCATGGAATTGGGCTGTGATGGGGTGCTGATGAATACCGCCATTGCCGGCGCTAGCAATCCGATACTGATGGCATCTGCGATGAGAAAAGCCGTTGAAGCTGGGCGCGAAGCCTTCCTGGCCGGACGCATGGCAAAAAAGCTTTACTCTGCCAGTCCAAGTTCCCCCACCACCGGCATGATCGGAAAATAAGGGTTCGGCACAATGACTGAAACGCTGCATCGCCCTGTACGCAGCTTCGTGCTGCGTCAGGGACGTATGTCCAAAGGACAGACCCGCGCCCATGAAACCCTGATGCCACGGTTTGGCGTTGCGTACGGTGATGAAAAGCTGGATTTGACGCAATTATTTGGCAGGACCGCGTTCAAAATCCTGGAAATCGGTTTTGGCATGGGAGACAGCACCGCCACAATCGCGCAGGAACATCCTGAAAAGGATTACCTGTGTATCGAGGTGCACACTCCCGGGGTGGGTAGCCTGCTGAAATACACCGAGGAAATGGGACTCACCAATATCCGCATTATCCAGCATGACGCCGTTGAAGTGTTGCAGCACATGCTGAGTCCGGAGACGCTGGATGGGGTACATATCTTCTTTCCCGACCCGTGGCACAAAAAGCGTCACCACAAGCGGCGTCTGATTCAGTCCACCTTTGTCACGCTAATTTGCGACCGCCTGAAATCCGGCGGTTACCTGCATGTGGCCACGGACTGGGAAGAATATGCCATTCACATTCTCGCAACATTGCGAGCAGAAGCTCGACTGGTGAACAGTGTGAGCGAATATGCGCCACGCCCGGAATACCGCCCACTGACAAAATTCGAGCAACGCGGGATTAGGCTGGGGCATGGCGTCTGGGATATTGTTTTCAGGAAAGCCTGATCAGACTTCCTGAGGTACTTTCTCTACCAGCAGCGTATGTAATCTCCGACTGTCAGCGCGAAGCACCTGGAACTTCAGGCCATCAAAAATGGTGTGCTCTCCGCGTTTTGGCAGATGACCAAACTTGCTGACAACCAGTCCGCCCACCGTATCATAATCCTCGTCACTGAACTGAGTGCCCAGCACCTCGTTGAAGTTGTCGATCTCTGTTACCGCTTTGACCCGGAAACGGCCATTGCGGTCCTGGATGATATTGTCCTCTGTTTCGTCGAAATCAAATTCGTCCTCGATTTCGCCCACGATCTGTTCAAGCACATCCTCAATCGTTACCAGGCCGGAAACACCGCCGTACTCATCCACCACAATAGCGATGTGGTTGCGGTTCATGCGGAATTCCTTGAGCAGGATATTGAGGCGCTTGGATTCGGGAATGAATACGGCCGGGCGCAGCATGTCACGCACATCGAATGCCTCGCCGGCATAATAGCGCAGCAAATCCTTGGCCAGGAGGATGCCGATCACATCGTCCTTGTTCTCGCCAATCACGGGAAATCTTGAGTGGGCGGCTTCAATCACAAAAGGAATGAAAGCTGCCGGCGAATCCGCGATATCAATCACGTCCATCTGTGCGCGCGGAATCATGATGTCGCGCACATGCATTTCTGAAACCTGAAGCACGCCCTCTATCATGGACAGAGCATCGGCATCGATCAGGTTCTTTTCATAAGCCGCGTGAAGGATTTCCACCAGTTCTTCGCGGTTATCTGGCTCGGGCGAAAGCCACGCACCCAGGCGCTCCACCCAGCCCGGTTTGGCAGACTCATCCATGCTGTTGCTTTACCTCTAAAATTGAATAGGGGTCAGTATAGCCGAGACGCCTCATAATGTGCGTTTCAACTGCTTCCATAGCCAGCGCATCGTCTTCGTGTTCATGGTCATACCCCTGCAAATGCAGCATGCCGTGAATGATCATATGCGCATAATGCGATTCCACATCCTTACCCTGTTCTTCTGCTTCCCGGCTCACCACAGGCGCACACAGCACGATATCGCCCATACATAACGGGATTTTCTCATAAACAAAGGTGAGAACATTGGTCGCATAGTCCTTGCCACGATAATCGCGGTTGAGACTCTGCCCTTCTGTTTCATCAACGATACGGATAGTAACTGCAGCGTCACTTTCCAGAGCCGCATTGACCCACACTCTGAACAGACCGCGAACGGGAACATCCGCTGGTTTGTCTGCATATTGAACAGACAAGCTCAATTCAGGTTTTGTTTTTTTCATAACTCGCATAGGCGTTGACGATATGCTGCACAAGGGGATGCCGCACCACGTCTTCAGACTCGAAGAAAGTGAAAGCGATTCCGCGGACCTTGCCCAGTACCGTATGCACTTCAGCCAGTCCACTTTTTTGCCCGCGCGCAAGATCCACCTGTGTGACATCTCCAGTCACCACAGCCTTGGAACCGAAGCCGATACGGGTCAGGAACATTTTCATCTGCTCCTGCGTTGTGTTCTGCGCCTCGTCCAGTATGATGAAAGAATGATTAAGTGTACGGCCTCGCATATAGGCGAGAGGTGCGATTTCAATCGCACCGCGCTCGAATAATTTACCTACACGGTCAAAACCCAGCAAATCATAGAGTGCGTCATACAGGGGGCGCAGATAGGGATCCACTTTCTGCGCCAGATCGCCGGGCAAGAACCCCAGTCGTTCGCCCGCCTCAACGGCCGGGCGCACCAGCACAATGCGCTTTACTGCATCGCGTTCAAGCGCATCAACTGCACTTGCAACTGCCAGGTAGGTCTTACCTGTGCCTGCCGGCCCGATGCCGAAAGTAATGTCATGCTCCTGGATCTGAAGCAGATACTGGTTCTGCCGTGGCGTCCTGCCACGCAGATCGCGTTTGCGCGTCATCAATACCGGCATGACGCCCCCCTGCATCCCAGACGAGTTGGTCTGTGCAGCATTCATTAACTCCATCAAGCCCAGTTGTAAATCATCGATAGAAATTACATGTTTGGACAAATCATAGAAATTTTTGAGTGCTTGCAGTGCGATCCGGGCGTGTTCGGCTTTGCCGACAATGCTGAAGTTTTCCCCATGGCGCGAAATAACCACATCCAGAGCGGTTTCAATTTGTTTTAGATTCTCATCCAAAACCCCGCATAAATTGCCAAGCCGAATGTTATCGGCAGGAATAAACGCAAAATGTTCAGTATGCTTGCTCAAGATGCTTCCAGAGGGATTTCACCGCGAAGCGAACGTGGCTGAGCAGAAGTGATCAACACATCTACAAAATGCCCGACCAGTCTGGGGTTGCCGATGAAGTAAACCACACGATTATTGTCGGTGCGCCCAAACAACTCGTGCGCGTTCATTTTAGATATTCCCTCAACCAGAATTCGCTGCATTGACCCCACCATGGCAACGCTAATGCCCCACGCCTGAGTTTCAATCAGGTTCTGCAGCCGTTGCAGACGTTCTTGCTTGACTGAAGCTGAAGTCCTGTCAGCAATATCCATGGCTGGTGTACCCGGCCTTTCACTGAATACAAAGCTAAAGCTGGCATCAAATCCCACTTCCTCGACCAGCCTCAAGGTAGCCTCAAAATCCTCATCCGTTTCACCAGGAAAACCCACAATGAAATCAGAAGAAATGGATATATCAGGTCGCACCGTACGTAACTTACGAAGTTTGGATTTATATTCGAGTACGGTATAACCTCGTTTCATCGAAGCCAGGACGCGGTCCGAACCGGACTGCACCGGCAAATGCAAATAATTCTCCAGTTTCGGAATGGTCGCATAAGCATCAATCAGAGCTTCTGAAAATTCCACCGGATGGGAAGTCATATAACGCAAGCGCTCAATTCCAGGAATTTCTGCCAGATAATGTAGCAGCAGCGCCAGGTCGGCAGTTTCGTTGTCGTACATCAGACCGCGATAGGCGTTTACATTCTGCCCCAAAAGCGTAACCTCCTTGACGCCTTGCTCTGTCAGCTGCGCAACTTCCGCAAGGACATCGTCGAAAGGTCGCGAAACTTCAGTGCCACGCGTAAAAGGCACGATACAGTAAGTACAGTATTTACTGCATCCTTCCATAATCGAGACATTAGCTTTTGCCCCATCAACGCGGGGATCAGGCAGATGATCAAATTTCTCAATCTCAGGGAATGAAATATCGACTTGCGGCTTCCCACTCTCATTGCGTGCCTGGATCAATTGAGGAAGACGATGCAGAGTCTGAGGGCCAAATACCACATCCACATAAGGTGCGCGCGTAAGGATTGCTGCTCCTTCTTGACTGGCAACACACCCACCCACTCCAATCAGTAGATTGGGATTTGTATTCTTTAGGGCTCTCCAGCGACCAAGTTGATGAAACACCTTTTCCTGAGCCTTTTCTCGGACGGAACAGGTATTCAAAAGGATGATGTCAGCCTCCTCGGGCCGATCCGTGCTGACCATACCATCATGAGCATTCAGAATATCTGCCATCTTCGACGAATCATAATCGTTCATCTGACAACCGAATGTTTTAATAAATACTTTTTTTGGCATCGCAGGGGAAATATTTTGTAAAACTTTAACTTGCTCGGCAGAAACGGAATCCGGATCAGACATGAATGCACCATATCACAATGAAACTAGGCGAGACAATTCATCGCACAAAATGAAAAAGCCCTCACGAAGAGGGCTTTTTCACTATAAGGAGCTTGGCGGTGACCTACTTTCACATGCGAGGTGCACACTATCATCGGCGCTAAGTCGTTTCACGGTCCTGTTCGGAATGGGAAGGGGTGGTTCCAACTTGCTATGGCCGCCAAGCATAACTTGTAACTCATAG
>JAHJGO010000022.1 GCA_018824405.1 Gammaproteobacteria bacterium | reverse complement strand
GAGTACATCGAGATCTTCTACAACCGGCAGCGGAAACAGGCTCGGCTGGGCTACCTGTCACCTGCCGTATTCACGCAGCGATACTATGAAAATCTGCTCGCTGCTTAACCCGTTGGACTCCACTATTGCCAACCGACCTCATCACACCCAGGCGCTGATTACGCAGATACCCAAGATCGCCGTATGCAATCGACACCATTCGGTGGAGCAGCAACTCTGCCGCTGGCTGCTGTCCAGCATCGACCGATCGCCCTCGAATGAATTGACCGTGACGCAGGAATTAATTGCCCATATGCTGGGAGTGCGTCGCGAGGGCATCACGGAGGCCACCGGGAAGTTGCTGCACGCGGGCTTGATTAGTTACCGCCGTGGTCACATCACTGTGCTTGACCGGTCTTGATTGGAGAAACGGGCCTGCGAGTGTTACCAGGCACCCCTGCCCCGCTCCTATCCTTGAGCTGCCGCCAGTATTGGGCGAGCTGCGCCGCCCACTCCTTCAGCCGGAACAGCAGCAGCCGAAGTTCCCGGCGATCGAGATCAATGGCGCTGGACGGTGCGCGAGGCCGTCCAGTAATTATTCAGCAACACAAGTGTATGGGCGTTTCTTAATTCACGTACATGGGACATGAGCCGATACCGCAGTGATCTTTGGCAACCTACCAGGGTTTTTCACCGAGGGTCTCTTACGGGACCCATACCAGCCGTCGGAGTGTTGTCGGGCCAACGGCAGCAATGGCCGGATTCTGTTGAAAAACCCGATCAATATCAAGCCTATAATGGCGGTCTGAGTTATAATCAAACCATTGATTCTGAAGGGGTAAGCAGAATGATGGGGCATCGAAAAGCGGACCAGAACCGGTTGTTCTACAGCTTCAACCTGGATGAACACATTCCTCAGAATCATCTCCTCCGAGGCATCGACCAATGTCTTGACCTGAGTGACCTACGCAAACAGCTGGCTGATCACTATAGCCATACCGGCCGTCCCTCCATTGATCCCGAGTTGATGATACGGATGCTGATCGTCGGCTACTGCTATGGCATTCGTTCCGAGCGCCGCCTGTGTGAGGAAGTGCATCTGAATCTGGCCTATCGGTGGTTCTGCCGCCTCGGCCTGGAGGAGGCCGTTCCCGATCATTCGACCTTCTCCAAGAACCGTCATGGCCGGTTCCGTGCCAACGGCACCTTCCGCTGGCTATTCGAGGAAGTGGTTCGCCGCTGCATGGCGGCTGGCTTGGTCAAGGGTGAAGGCTTTGCCGTGGATGCCAGCCTGATTGAGGCCAACGCAAGCCACCAGCATAGTGTTCAGCCAGGAGAACGCTGCGATTGGGATAACCCCGAGATCGACACCAGGGCCATGCGTGAGTATCTGGCGGCGCTGGATGATGAAGCCCTCGCGGCGGTCGTGCCGCGCAAAATCTCGCTGAGTGACCCGGATTCACGTTGGACCGCTGCCAAGGGTGGCATCGCTTTCTTCGCCTATTCGACTAACTACCTGATCGACACCGACAACGGGATTATCCTGGATGTGGAGGCGACGCCGGCCAACCGCGCCGCGGAGGTAGAATCCACCAAGCTCATGGTCGATCGCGTCGAGGAGCGTTTCGACCTGAATCCTGAGCGCCTCATAGCGGACACCGCCTATGGCACCGCGCCCATGCTGGGCTGGATGGTTGAGGAGAAAGGCATTGAGCCGCACATGCCCGTCTTTGATAAGACCGCGCGTAAGGATGGCACTTTCCAACGGGATGAATTCCAATGGGATGAAGTGGCGGACGAATACCGATGCCCGGCCGGAAAGTTGCTCCGCAGCAACTGGCGCCCGTTCAAGCGTCTGCGTTCTCACGTCACCAAGGCCGACACCATCATCTATCGATCCAGTGAGCGTGATTGTGTGGCGTGCCCAATGAAAGTCCAGTGCTGCCCGAACATGAAGTTTCGCAAGATCGCCCGTAGCGTCCATGAGAAGGCCCGTGATGTCGCACGGACGATTGCCACCACACCCGAGTATCAACGCTCACGGTATGAACGCAGGAAGGTCGAGATGCTCTTCGCGCATCTCAAGTCCATCCTCAAATTGGATCGCCTGCGGTTACATGGACTCAGTGGTGCAAATGACGAATTCACACTCGCGGCAACCGTCCAGAACCTGCGGCGTATGGCCAAGCTAATCGCGCAAGGGCCGCCGACTGACAGGATAGGTGCGCCTGCTTGAGGCAAACCCCTTCCGATTAACTCAAAAACCGGGCATCTAGGCTCGGAAAAAAACAATAAGGGCAACTCGCCAATCCAACTACCCCTGCGACAACTTCTCCCCGGCAACAACAGCGAGTTTTTCAACAGAATCGCCGAAAAACAGACTGGTGCACTGAGATCACTTGACGGACCGAAGTAAGTTCGTATGTGGCACCAAGACGCAACCTCAAGGGAAAAACTACAGGGATACGCAATATCGAAGCAACAAAGTGCAACGATATGCCAACCTTCCGAACAAACTGCAAAATTATGGGTATTTGTCGCCTCAAGTTCTGAGTTCGATAACCGAAAAGATGGCTGTTTTGTGCAAAAATATGATTCCCATTAGATGCAAATTCACGTTTTCAGTCACAATCAGCCGGCTTTATCATTTCCCGCGTGCATTCTCGCCGCACATTTCCAGCCCTCGACAGTCTCTAACCCATCCCCTCATTTGGCTTTAAAGTGGCTCACCTCATGAGCTTGACATGCTGAATAATCAAAACCACGCAAGCAGCATTGCAAGGAATTTGCAGTCAAACCAAAACCTGGCAGAAAGGAAGTCGCGATGAGCAAACACAATCAACTGGAACTGATGCTGGCAATCCGCCGCATCTGCAGCAAGGCGGCAGCAGAGGGAAAGACACATATGCGTACGGCAACGCTGCGCAAGATGGATGCGCAAATCAACCGGATAAAGAAAATGCACGGCCAGTACATGACCCGCCCTTTGTCGTTTTGATCCATGTGGGCGGATTTATCCCTCAATGCCATTTCAGGGAATGGAGCACAACTGGGTGCTAGATATTTTCCTCGATTTTGGTGGTGATATCGCTTTCGCGGCGATTTCCGCTCCGGCGTTCCTCTGCGGCTCGGGTGTCGTACAGACCCGTATCCTTTTGATTAATGCGCCGACAAAACCTTCGTCTTTCTACCTCGCGACGCCGATCCTCAGAAGGAGGCGTACCAGAACTCGTGTCAGGTTCAGATTTTTCAAGTGTGCGATGATGCGGGAACACCAGCGGGGTCAGACTGCGCTCGCCAACAACCTGCGCCGCCCGCAGATAGCTGACTGGTTTAACATCCATAGCATCCGCTGCCGCGGGCGACAGAGGTGGAATACTGGGAACATTGCGCATCAGATCATCCCGGTTGCAAATGCATCATCTGAAAATAACTACCAGCAACGGTGCGGATAGCCAAGGCAAAGCTCAAAGCAGGCAATCTCATTTTCTTGGATTCGAAATCGCGCAAAAAATTCACTCTTAATGGCGGCCGTCTGACCCACTTACCTCAAGTGCCACAGGAATAATGTCAATTCTGGCCTGCTTCAGGTAGTGCGTAAGAATCTTGTAGGTATCCAGTTCAAACGCCGGGCGCACACTGAGCGCATGAGGAAAATCCTGCTCCGACCTGAACGAGCCCAGATAAACCCAGCGGTCGATCAGGTGGATTTCAGTCATGCTGCCCCAGTTCGCCGTTTCGCGTATCCCCACTACTCCGGGGAAAGGCCAGGCTTGCACTCCCAAGCGGGCCAACGCGCCCATGAGACGGATATCGTGCTGCCCAGGCGACTCCTTGCCGATGCATACCCCCTTGCAATGCGGATGCGGATGCGGGTAGGCCGAACAGGGTGCGCGCTTGCCCTGCGGTGAATGTTCGAGCCCCAGCTGGATCAGACACAGACGGTAGGCCGCAGCGATATCACGTAGCACATCGACGGCTTTCTTTTTCGAGGCAAACAAGCCATATAGGCCAGCCTCAGCACCAAAATCCAGCTCCCGGGCATAAACCAGTCGCACAGTCATTCCGCCATTTTCGGCTGGCTCAAGCTTCCATGCACACAGTTCATGGTCACCCTTCCTGTGCGGATTGTGTACCGGATGAAGCGTCTTGAGCAGACGTGATTCAACCAGCTGCGCACCCAGATCACCCGCTGTTTCAATCCACTCGATCCGCCTGATCTGCTCGGCAATCAGCGTGTCCCGATGATGTTTTGGATCAGCGGCGAAATGCGCCAGCGCACTGCGGCGGATATTGCTGCTTTTGCCAATATACAGTGGCGCATCATTTTCGCCGTAGAACAGATACACGCCATGGGCTTCCGGCAAATCTTCAACCGTCGAGACATCCAGCTCAGGCGGCAGGGAGACTGGTTTCAACAATTCATGCAACGCATTCTGGATGGCCTCAGGCGGCAATTCCGTGTGTATCCTGCCCCAGAATGCATGAATGGCCTGGGCGTCGGCCAGCGCACGGTGACGTGAGCTTACCGGCAATTGATGGCGCTCGATCAGCGCATCCAGGTTGTGCTTGTGATGCTGCGGATAAAGCTTGCGCGAAAGCTTGACCGTGCATAACACGTCAGCCCGAAAATCCATCCCCGCGCGCTTGAATTCACTGCGCAAAAAACCATAATCGAAACGCACATTGTGCGCGATGAAAAGCCGCCCTCTCAGCCTTTCCAGCAAAGCCACTGCGATTTCCGCGAACGTCGGAGCAGTGGACACCATCGCATCGCTGATGCCGGTCAGGCGCTGGATGAAGGGCGAAATCGGGGTCTGCGGGTTCACCAGGGTGGACCATTCGCTGACACCGTGCTCCGAAATCTCAACAATCCCGATCTCCGTAATGCGATCCCCGCTGGTATTGGCACCAGTTGTTTCCAGATCGACGAACACCAGCGGTTGTGGCAGCGAATCCATCATGATCCGGACTGCATCCGGCAGGCGCCATTCATGAAGACACAGGAGAGGATGTTCACGGCAATTTTCCAGACACAAAATGCCATTATATCAACGGCTACAGATTCATCCCCGAACAACTGTGGTTCAGTGTTTTCGCACCCTGCTGAAGCGACTGCCCACCGTGATAATTTCACCATGGCAATCCATCACGGCATAAGCATCGCGGCTGCGCTCAGGGCTGCAAAGCTGGAATTCAGCTTCTGGCCGGGCACGCTCTTCATGATCAAAATAAACTATCTTGCCGCCCAGATGATCCTGCTCAACGCGGCCGCTGGCCAGCAGACGCTGCAACGCGGCTTCGGTAATGCCCCGCTGCCGCATCTTCACACGGGCATGGCTGCTGATTTTTCCCAGTTTCATCACGATCTCCTTGTTCGATCCGGATGGATCATCGTGATGCCAGTATGCGAGCCTATTGGCTCATGGAACGAGCCCGACCGGGATTTACTTGCCGTATATGGAATAAGCGGTCTTAAGCAGTTTTTTCACCCGTTCGCGCAGCGAATCGGGGCCCAGCACTTCCACATCGGGCCCGTATTTGAGGATATCCATCACCAGTTCGCGATCGTCGCTATAAGGAATTTCCAGCACATAGGCGCCATTTTTTTCAAGCCGGCCTTTCTGCTTCGGGTGCCACTGTTCCTGGGCCACCCAGCGCGCCCGCTCCGGGGTGAATCTGAGCACGGCCCGATATGCAGCCTTGCCGGAAAAAATGCCATAGCCGCTACCCAGGGTTTCATCCAGCTGCCCGTTCGGCACCGCCTTGGCTACCTTGTCGAGAAGTACCGCCTTTCTGATGGTGTCGACCGAAAAGCTCCTGAGACCCTTCCGCAGGTGACACCAGGCGTCGAGATACCAGTTGTCGCGGTAATACACCAGCCGTTGCGGCGAAATTTCGCGCTCGGTCTGCTGGTCGTTGCTGCGGCTGTAATGAGTAATTTGCAGGCGCTGGCGCTTTAGCAGCGCATGGCTGATCAGCTCAAAATTTTCCGATGTCACCCGGCGCGCTGCGGCATGCAGGATCTTGATGCGCTGCTGGACTTCCTCAGCCGAATGGTCGCCGCTATCCAGCAACTGGTTGAGCCGCGACTGGAGCGGCTGGATGTGCGGCCCGAGCAGGCCGGGCTGCAGATTGGCAAGCAGCTGCTGCATGGTGAGCAGGGCGTGGATTTCCGAGGCATTGAACCACAGGCCGGGCAATTCGTATTTGGGTGCCAGGGTATCGGCCTTGCCGAAACGGTAGCCGCCCGCATCACGGTCCCATTCAATGGGGGCATTGAGCCGGTCGCGCAAATACTCGAGGTCGCGCTTGAAAGTAGCGCGGGAGATGCCAAGCTCGTTCAGAAACGTATCCAGTGACACGACCTTGTATTCGTTCATCAGCTGATCAATTCGATAGAAACGTTCGGTACGATCCATATTTTCTCTTGATCCTTTGTCTTTATGGCTCATATAGTGAGCCCATAGCGTGCCATACTGAAACCGAATTGAACAGATCATAACCATGGAGGCCCAATGAGCACACTGTATGTTTCAACCTATCTGGGCAACCGTTTCTATCCGCTGGAGCCACGCATCGACGATGTGGCAATTGAAGACATCGCCCATGGGCTGGCCTATCAGTGCCGCTTCAACGGCCAGACCAGTGCGTTTTACTCAGTCGCGCAACACAGCCTGATCGTGGCCTCGCTGGTGCCGGAGGAACTGAGGTTTGCGGCCTTGCTGCACGATGCAGCCGAGGCCTATCTCGGAGACATGGTGAAACCGCTCAAGGTCTTGCTACCGTCATTTTCGGAAATCGAGGACAGCGTGACACGCATCATCGGCGAGCGTTTTGATGTGAACCTGAGCCACAACCCGGTCGTCAAGCGGGCCGACCTGATTGCGCTGGCAACTGAAAAACGCGACCTGATGCCTTATTCTGCAGAGCCATGGTCATATCTCGAAGGCATAGCACCCTGTCGCGAAGTCATTCACCCAATGACGCCGGAAGAGGCAAAACAGGCTTTCCTGATGTATTTTGAAGGTCAGGTTTCAGCATCAGCCCGCAGCTGACAAAAAGCTTTCTTCCGTTACGATACGCGATCGAATGGCAAAATCCCCGCCATTTCCGCAGGCATCTTCCCCGCCTCAAGCTAATATATGCACTCATAGATCGTTAATTTCGAACATGAGCTAAGTTTTATTCGAATATTTATTGTGCAGCAATCCCTGTAGGATAGCCTCACGCTCGACCATGAGCGCTATTCGGCCTTTTCGCAAGGCCCGGCAAGATAGAGAGGAGAAAAATGTGATCGCAAACCAGGTTTGGGACATCTTCGTTCCCCTTGCGGAGTTTCCACACATTGCTCACGACGCCTCCATCCGTGAAGCCTTCGCCGTTCTCCACAACAAGCATCAGACTGCAGGCTGGCGATTCCGCCACCTCCTGGTGTTCGACACACAGACCCTGGTGGGCACCCTCAGCATTCGCGACCTGCTGCGTGCACTGATGCCCGATTACCTGAAGTCAACTGCAGCGCAACATGTCGCCGGCGCACTGCCGGACGACGCCGCGCTCAGCATCCTCTGGCAGGATTCGTTCGTGGCGCAATGCCGGCTGGTGAACGAGGTGCGGGTGGAAAGCCAGATGGTGCCGGTGCAGGACACCGTGCAGGCCAGCGATCCCTTGACCCGCGCGGCCTACCTGATGATCTCTAACGGAGTCGATATGCTGCCGGTGCTGGATGGCACAAAAGTGATCGGGGTGGTACGCATCGTCGATATATTTAACCAGGCCGCAGCGGTGGTGCTCCATGACTGATGCCAGTTCCAACAGCGAACCCACTCTTCACATCCAGACGGCACAAAGCAGTTACGACTGGAAAAAATTCATCATCCTGCTTGCCGGTCTCGGCGTTTTCCTGACGATCTATTTCATGCCAGCCTGGCCTGATGCCATCGACCCCGCCGGCAAGATCTTTCAGCTTTCGCCGCAAGGCAAGGCGGCCATTGCCCTGTTCCTGATGGCTGGCATCTGGTGGGTTTTCGAGGTCATTCCTATCGGCGTCACCGCCATTGCCATCGGCATGTTCCAGGCTCTGTTCCTGATCCGCCCTGGAAAGGATGCCTTCCGCGACTTCATGGACCCGTCGGTCATGTTCATCTTCGGGTCCATCGTGATTGGACTGGCCTTCACCAAATCCGGCCTGACCCGGCGCATCGCCTACAAGGTGCTGGCGGTGGCGGGTGAAAACACCAATATGATCCTGCTCGGCTGCCTGGTGGTGACGGCAGCTCTCGCGCACCTGATGGCGCATACCGCCGTGGCCGCAACCATGTTCCCCATTCTGCTGGCGATCTACTCCCTGTATGGCGAGGGCGACAAGAAAACCAATTTTGGCAAGAGCCTGTTCATCGGCATGGCCTACGCAGCGGGCGCCGGCAGCATCATCACCTTTCTGGGTGCTGCGCGCGGTCCGGCGGCTGCAGGCATGTACAAGGAATTCACCGGTAACGAAATCGGCTTCTTCGAGCTCACTTCCTACATGTTCGTGATCGGCTGGCTGATGGTGTTCCTGATCTGGCTCTACCTGATCACCTTCATCAAACCGGAAAAAAAGACCATTCCCGGCCTGAAGGATACGGTCAAGCGCCTGTCCGCCGGACTGGGGCCAATGAGCGCGCACGAGAAGATCGTGCTGTTTATCGTGCTGGGCGTGGTCGTGCTGATGACGCTCAGGGGATTCATCCCGTTTTTGCAGCAGATCGACCGCGCCGCGCTGATGCTGATCTCCACCCTGATGTTTTTCATCATCGGCATCCTGACGGTGAAGGATCTGGAGGAAATTCCCTGGAATATCATCCTGCTGTTCTCCGGCGCCATGTCCATCGGCTTCTGCCTGTGGCAGACGGGAGCTGCGGAATGGATGGCAGTACAATGGCTGGGGCTGCTTCTTGAAGCGCACTGGTTCGTGTTTGTCATGGGCATCGCCGCCTTCGTTCTGATAATGACCAATTTCATCATGAACGTGGCAGCCATCGCCATTGTTTTGCCGGTGGCCCTGGTTATCGCGAAATACATGGGGGTGGCGCCGGAAGTGGTGATGTACGCTTCCCTGGTCACCGCCGGCATGCCTTTCTTGCTGCTGATCGGAGCCGCACCCAATGCCATCGCCTACGACTCGAAGCAGTTTACAACCGGCGAGTTCTTCAAGCATGGCATTCCCATGAGCCTGGTCCTGCTGATCGTACTGGGACTGTCGGTCACGTTGCTTTGGCCACTGCTCGGCATGCAGATACAGGTCAAGTGAACTGCATGAAGCAAAAGCAGGTCTCAGGATTTTATCGTCAAAAACCCGCTGACTGGATACACCAATAAACCAATCGATTTTCATTGGCGCCCCGGATGCGGGGCGCCTTCATTGTCTTTATGCTGGATATGCTGGCACTGCTTTTCCGGCTCGCTGCCGTAGCAGACCACTTCCATCGGAACCAACAGTCATCTCCAGTTTGATTGACGTGCACGACTAACTTCAATTATTGAAATCTACTTATGAACGGAATTACGCCATGATCGCCCGCCTCTTCACCATCGTTCTTGTTGCGCTTGCTCTCGGCGGTTGCGCCGAGCCGCCTTACAACAATGTCGACAACAGCCAGTTGAAGACGCTGATCGCTCAGGGTATACCCCTGTATGACGTCCGCCGTCCGGAGGAATGGCGTGAGACTGGCGTAGTAAAAGACAGCCGCAAGCTGACTTTCGTTGACGCAGCCGGACGGATGAATCCGGAATTCTTACCAGACTTTACCGCCAGGGTTGGTAAAAATGATCCGGTTATCCTGATCTGCCGCACCGGCAACCGCACCGGATCACTGGCGCGTGAGCTGGCCGATTTGGGCTATACACAGATTTACAATGTGCGTGACGGCATCACCCGCTGGATCAGCGAGGGCCATCCTGTTGTCAGGAACTGAGCGATGATGAACCCTGCCATGCAACAAGCCACATCTTCAAATATGCGTGAACGCCTGCGCGCCTTCATTGAGCACCGCCATGTGCAGGGTGTCATCATCACCCTGATCCTGATCAACGCGGTCCTGCTCGGGCTGGAAACCTGGCCCGCCGCGATGGCGGCTGCAGGCGGGCCGATCCGTTTACTGGACACAGCCATCCTGGCTGTATTCGTGGTCGAGATCGTGCTGCGTCTGTATGTTCATCGAAAGGCTTTCTGGCGCGACCCCTGGAGCATATTCGACTTTACCGTCGTCACCATCGCCCTGCTGCCGGCCACCGGCCAGCTTGCCGTGTTGCGGGCGCTGAGGGTATTGCGGGTGATGCGGCTCTTGACCATGGTGCCTTCCATGCGGCGAGTGGTGGGGGCGCTGCTGGGTGCAATACCAGGGCTGATTTCCATCGGGCTGGTGTTGCTGGTCATCTATTACGTGTTCGCGGTGATCGCCACCAATCTGTTCGCCGCCGACTACCCGGAATGGTTCGGCCACCTGGGGCGCTCGCTCTATACCCTGTTCCAGATCATGACCCTGGAAAGCTGGTCGATGGGCATCGCCCGCCCGGTGATGGAAAACTTCCCCTACGCCTGGGCATTCTTCGTGCCTTTCATCCTGATAGCGACTTTCACCATGCTCAACCTGTTCATCGCCATCATCGTCAACGCCATGCAGAGCTATACCGAGAATGAGCAAAAAGAGACGGTTGCCGCGGTTGAACAGGCACGCGAGCACATCGAGGCGGATGTGCATGCCGAAGTCCGCGCCATGCGTGATGAAATCCGGGAACTGAAGACCTTGCTATTGCAAGGCGCCTCTTCCCGACTAAAATGATGATGTCACACCGCACCCTGAACACCTCACTGCCAGCGTGAAATGAATTACATCCTGATCAGCATCGCCAAATCCAGACAGGCTGGACTCATTGTTCAGCATCGGGCAGCGGCTCGCCCGCCGCCAAACCCTGGTCACGGGTAAAAGCTGCATGCACGGCGTCTTCAGCGAATTTGCTCTCCTGCTGCTGATCTCGGCCGCCGCCGGGGCGGTGGCGATCCGGCTGCGTCAGCCGGTGCTGATCGCCTACATCGTGGTCGGCATTGCGGTCGGCCCGGCGGTGCTGGGACTGGTGACGGCACAGGACCAGATCGATCTTCTCGCCCAGGTCGGCGTCGCGGTGCTGCTGTTCGTTGTCGGCCTCAAGCTCGATCTGCACCATTTGCGCCACATCGGCCCGGTCGCGCTTGCAACCGGTCTTGGGCAGCTCGGCTTTACCATTACATTCGGATTCGCCCTGACCATGCTGCTGGGCAAAAGCCCCATGGAAGCGCTGTATATCGCCGTCGCACTCACGTTCTCTAGCACCATCATCATCGTCAAGCTGCTTTCCGACAAGCGCGAACTCGACTCCCTGCACGGGCGCATCGCGGTCGGCTTCCTGATCGTGCAGGATCTGGCAGTGGTGCTGGCCATGATGGCCATGAGCGCCTTGCGTGGCGCAGACGACGCAACCGCTTTTGAAGTCGGACTTTCGCTTGTCGGGCGCGTAGCGGCAGCCGCGCTTGTGATGGCGGTCCTGATGCGTTTCGTCCTGCCTAAGGTGGTGACCACCATGGCGCGCTCCCAGGAATTGCTGCTGATCTTTGCCATCGCCTGGGGCACGGGACTGGCGGCACTCGGCGAATGGGCGGGCTTTTCCAAGGAAGCTGGCGCTTTTCTGGCCGGATTTTCGCTCGCATCGACGCATTATCGTGATGCCATCAACGCCCGGCTCACCGGCATTCGCGATTTCCTGCTGCTGTTCTTTTTTATCGATCTCGGCGCCAAGCTCGATTTCTCGACCCTCGGCGACGAGGTCTGGCCAGCCATCGTCCTCTCGCTTTTCGTCCTGATAGGCAATCCGCTCATTGTCATGGGGATCATGGGTTACATGGGCTACCGCAAGCGCACGGGATTTCTTGCCGGGCTGACTGTTGCGCAGATCAGCGAATTCTCGATCATTTTCGTCGCCATGGGCATTTCCCTCGGCCACGTCGGCACTGGTGCGCTGGGCCTGACCACCCTGGTCGGGCTGACCACGATCGCGGTCTCCACCTACATGATTCTCTACTCGCACCCGCTCTATGAGCGGTTGGCGCCCTGGCTCGGCATCTTCGAACGGCGGCGACCCTCGCGCGAACTGGCCGTCGAAAGAGAATACCGGGCGCCGGACCAGCCTGGTATCGTGGTATTCGGTCTTGGCCGTTACGGTGGACACCTGGCGCTGGCGCTCAAGGATGTCGGTCTGTCCGTGCTGGGCGTGGACTTCGACCCGGAGCTGGCAAGAGAAATGCGGCACAAGGGCCTGCCAGTGCGCTACGGCGACGGCATGGACCCTGATTTTCTGGAAACCCTGCCCCTCGATGGCTCGGCCTGGGTCATCAGCACGCTGCCCGATATCGAATCCAACCGGCAGCTCTTCCATGCCCTGAAGGAGCGCCGCTTCAGCGGCAAGGTGGCCGTTGTTGCGCGGGAGGAAAAAGACGGTCCGGTTCTGGAGAAAATCGGGGTACAGACGGTACTGTATCCGATGCGCGATGCGGTGGACCATACCGTTGAACGGTTGACCGCACTGCTGCGTCCGGAGGAAAATGCCCCATGACAACACCCCTCCGCATCCTTGCCAGCACGGATTTATCAGCACCCTCGCGTCACGCCATGGACCGGGCCTTTCGCCTGGCGGCGGAAACAGGCGCCCAGCTTACCCTGATGCACGCCGTCCAGCAGAGCGCCATCGAGGCGTTGCAAAAACTGCTCGGACAGGACGCTGCAGAAGTCGTGGAGCGCATCCGCACACAGGCGCATGAAGCGCTTTCCCAACTCGCTGCCGATCTTGGCCAGGCATGCGGCATTTCTGCGGCCATCCATCTGGCCGCCGGCAATGTACCCCATGCCATCGTCGAATACGCTGATACCATCGATGCAGACCTTCTCGTTGTCGGCGCACAGGGTGAAGGTTTCCTGCGCCATCTGTTGCTCGGCACCACCGCATCGCGCCTGCTGCGTCTGACCAGGCGCCCGATTCTGCTGGTCAGGCAGGCGCCGCACGAATCCTATCGCCGCATCCTTGTCCCGGTCGATTTTTCTCCCGCATCAGTTGCGGCCCTGCGCCTGGTTCGTGCACTTGCGCCGCAGGCTCATATCGTGCTGCTGCATGCCTTCGAGGCACCGTTCGAGGGCAAACTGGCCTACGCAGGCGTCAGCAAGGAAGTGATCAGCCATTACCGGTCGAGCATGAGGCTGGAAGCATTGCAGCAATTACGCTCCCTCACCGCCACAGCGGGTCTCGCGCCCGAAGAAGCAACGCTGCTCGCCCTGCACGGCGACGCCTCGCAACACATCCTCGAACAGGAACAGGAGCAGGACTGCGACCTCATCGTCATGGGAAAACATGGCGCAGACATGATCGAGGACTTCCTGCTCGGCAGCATCACCAAACACGTGCTGCTTTCCTCCCAGGGAGATGTGCTGGTGACGGCATGAAGGCAGGGTTCAACGCATGAGCATCCTGCTTGCCATCCTCGTTCCGTTTATCGGCGCGCCTTTCGTCGCCTATGTTTCCCGCCGCAGCCGGGCGGCCAGCGCCTGGACGGCAGCCGGCGTGGCCTTGCTTTCGCTCGGTATTTTGCTGCCGGATCTGGCCGCGCCCTTTGCCGGAGAAACAACCCTCCAGCGCCTTGTCTGGATGCCCGCCCTCGGCCTCGACCTGGTATTCCGTCTCGACGGGCTGGGGCTTCTGTTCGCGCTGATGATTCTCGGCATCGGGCTCCTGGTCATTCTCTACGCCCATTACTACCTTTCGCAGCAGGATAGCCTGGGGCGGCTGTATGCCTATCTGCTGCTGTTCATGGGCTCGATGCTGGGAGTCGTGCTCTCCGAAAATCTGATCCAGCTGCTGATTTTCTGGGAGCTGACCAGCCTCTCCTCCTTCCTGCTGATCGGCTACTGGCGCACCCGCCATGCAGCGCGCAGCGGCGCGCGCATGGCATTGGCCATCACTGGCGCCGGTGGTCTTGCACTACTCGGTGGCTTCATATTGCTCGGCGAAATCACCGGCAGCTACGAGCTTTCCGTGGTGCTGGCCAGCGGCGACATCATCCGCGCCCATCCGCTCTACCTGCCGGCGCTGATCCTGATCCTGCTCGGCGCCTTCACCAAGTCAGCACAGTTTCCCTTCCACTTCTGGCTGCCCAACGCGATGGCGGCGCCGACGCCGGTTTCGGCCTACCTGCATTCGGCGACCATGGTCAAGGCCGGCGTGTTCCTGCTCGCGCGCCTGTTTCCGGCGCTCTCCGGCACCGAGGCATGGACCTGGCTGGTTGGCGGCACGGGCATCGCCACCCTGCTGGTCGGCGCGGTTTTCGCCCTGTTCAAGCATGACCTGAAGGGCCTGCTGGCCTATTCGACCATCAGCCACCTGGGCCTCATCACCGCGCTATTCGGCATCGGCACGCCGCTCGCGGCGGTGGCTGGCGTGTTCCACATCATTAACCACGCCATCTTCAAGGCCGGGCTGTTCATGGCTGCCGGCATCATCGACCACGAGACCGGCACCCGCGACATGCGCCGCATCAACGGCCTCAGGCACCAGTTGCCGCATACCGCCCTGCTCGCAACGGTTGCCGCTGCGGCAATGGCTGGCGTGCCGCTGTTCAACGGCTTTCTCTCGAAGGAAATGTTCTTTGCCGAAGCGATGGATGCCTCGACCCGACTGAATTTTGGCTGGCTGCTGCCGACCGCCGTAACGATTGCCGGAATTTTTGCCGTGGCCTATTCCCTGCGCTTTATTCACGACGTGTTTTTCAACGATGCAGCGCCGACCGACATGCCGAAAACACCGCACGAGCCGCCACGCTGGATGAAGGTGCCGGTGGAGATCCTGGTGGTGCTCTGCCTGCTGGTCGGCATTCTGCCCGCGCTGACCGTCGAACCCATCCTGGCGGCAGCCGCCGGAGCTGTGCTCCAGGCTCCGCTGCCCGAGCACAACCTGGCGATCTGGCATGGCTTCAGCCCGGCACTGATAATGAGCCTGATCGCGCTGGTCGGCGGAGTGCTCCTCTATTCTGTCCGTAAACCCTTGTTCGCCTTTCATGACCACATCGAGAGCAAGCTGAACGCGCGTGCCATGTTCGAACGGGTGCTTGCGCTGCTGTACCAGCTGGCTCGTGCGGTCACGGCCCGCCTCGATACGGGCTCGCTGCAACGCCAGGCTTGGCTGTTCGTTGCCGCGGCACTATGTCTGGGCACCGCCGGCATGTGGTCATCCGCTGCGCCGCTGGCCGGGCCGCGCACGCTGCTGCCGGTGGATGGCGTGAGCCTGATTGCCGCCCTGGCGCTCGCGGCAGCGGCCATCGGCGCGACCATCCTGCACCGCCAGCGCATCACCGCGCTGATCCTGGCCGGCGCGGTGGGGCTTGTGGTATCGCTGATTTTCGTCAAATTCTCGGCCCCGGATCTCGCGCTGACCCAGCTCTCGGTCGAAGTGGTCACCGTCGTGCTGTTGCTGCTTGCGCTCTATTTCCTGCCGCAGCAGGGCCCGTCCGAGCCGGGCCGCAGCCGCCACCTGCGCGACGCGAGCCTTGCCGTGACGGCGGGAGCGGGCGCAGCCGCGCTCGCCTGGGCGGTGCTGACGCGGCCTTACGACTCCATCTCCGGCTGGTTCCTCGCCAACAGCCTGCCCGGCGGCGGGGGGAAAAATGTGGTGAATGTCATCCTCGTTGATTTCCGCGGCTTCGACACTTTTGGCGAAATCACGGTGCTGGCGCTCGCCGCCCTGGGCATTTTTGCCATGCTGGAAGGCCTGCGGCTACCTGCGCCATTGAGCGATGCGGCGGGACGGCACTGGGACAGCGACATGCACCCACTGATCATGGCCACCTTTGCCCGGCTGCTGCTGCCGCTGGCGGTGCTGGTGTCGATATTCATCCTGCTGCGCGGCCACAATCTGCCAGGTGGCGGCTTTATCGCAGGGCTGATCACGGCAGTGGCGCTGATCATGCAGTACCTCGCCAACGGCGCCGTCTGGACCCATGCACGGCTACCCGCCCACACCCATCCGCTGATCGCGGCGGGGCTCGCCATCGCGCTGGCCACCGGGCTGGCAAGCTGGGCCTTCGGCCATTCCTTCCTCGCCTCCGCCTTCGGCCATTTCGCCCTGCCGCTCGCTGGCGAGATCGAACTCGCTTCGGCCATGGCATTCGACCTCGGCGTCTATCTGGTAGTGGTCGGGGCAACGCTGCTGATCCTGATCAATCTTGGGCTGGCGCACAACGCCAGCCATGCGCCGCTCAAGCATGGGGGGGAGTGCTGATGGAAGCGCTACTTGCCCTCCTGATCGGCGTGCTGACCGCCTGCGGCATCTATCTTGTGCTGCGCGCGCGCAGTTTTTCCGTGGTACTCGGCCTGACTTTCCTCTCCTACGCGGTCAACCTGTTCCTGTTCGCCATGGGACGCCTGGTGATTGCCCGCCCCCCGGTGATCGGGGCCGCGGATGCGTATGCCGACCCGCTGCCGCAGGCGCTGGTGCTGACCGCCATCGTCATCGGCTTCGCCATGACCGCCTTCGTCATCATGCTGGCCCTGAAATCCCGCGCGGAGCTAGGCAACGATCATGTCGACGGCGGGGGTGTGCCATGAGCAGCCATCTCGTCATTGCGCCGGTTTTGCTGCCCTTCCTGACGGGCGTCGTGCTGCTCGCGCTGCGTGACCTGCCGATGCCGGCGCGGCGCTGGATTGCGCTAACGGCCACGCTCGGCCAGATCGTGCTCGCGACGCTCCTGCTGTTTGTGGTTAGCAGCGGCGACATTCTCGTCTATGCGCTGGGAGACTGGGCGGCGCCCTGGGGCATCGTGCTGGTTGCCGACCGCCTGGCCGCGTGGATGGTGCTGACCACGGCGCTGCTCGCGCTGTTTGCACTGCTGTATGCCAGCGGCGGGGTCGACCGCAACGGACGACATTTTCACGTTCTCTTCCAGATGCAGCTGTTCGGGCTTTGCGGCGCCTTCCTGACCGGCGACCTGTTCAACCTGTTCGTGTTTTTCGAAATCCTGCTGATCGCCTCCTATGGCCTGCTACTGCATGGCGGCGGCGCGCAGCGCGCTCGCTCGGGCATGCATTACGTGGTGCTCAATCTGCTCGGCTCCACCCTGTTTCTGTTTGCCGCCGGCCTGTTCTACGGCGTGCTGGGCACGCTCAATTTTGCAGATCTTGCAGTCAGGATTGCTTCGACACCACCGGAAAATCTGGGGCTGGTGCGCGCTGCCGGTCTCATGCTGCTTGGCGTTTTCGCCCTCAAGGCAGCGCTTTTGCCACTCCACCTCTGGCTGCCGGCCGCCTATGCCTCGGCTGCCGCGCCGGTGGCGGCCCTGTTCGCAATCATGACCAAGGTCGGCGCCTATGCGATCCTGCGCACCCAGACCCTGCTGTTCGGCCCCGAGGCCGGACTACTCGCCGACCTGTTCCAGCCCTGGCTGCTGCCGGCCGCACTTGCCACGCTGGCCTTCGGCATGCTCGGCGCCCTGGCTGCCACGCAGCTTTCCCGGCAGGCAGCGTATCTGGTGGTGGCCTCGGTCGGCACCCTGCTGACCGCTTTCGGGCTGGGTTCGAACGAGGGCATTGCCGCCGGACTTTACTACCTGCCGCACAGCACCTTCGCGGCGGCGGCACTGTTCCTGCTCGGTGACGCCATTGCCCGGCGGCGCGGCGAGAACACGGATCACCTCAGGCCGGCCGAGGACATTCCACGCGCCGGGCTGTGGGGCGGCCTGTTTTTCATCAGCGCCGTGCTGCTCGCCGGCTTGCCGCCGCTATCCGGTTTTATCGGCAAATTCCTGATCCTGCGCGCCGCGCTCGCCCACCCGGCGCTGCCCTGGATATGGGGTATCGTGCTGCTAACCGCGCTCTTTGCCCTGATTGCGCTGGCACGCTCGGGCAGCCTGCTGTTCTTCCGCTCGCAACCCAATCCGGCGTCGGATATTGGCACGGTTGCGCCGACGAGCCTGGAACTCGTCCCCATCATCGGCCTGATCGCGCTCGCGCTCGGCCTGACCGTCTGGGCCGGGCTGGCCAGCGACTTTACCCGCGCAGCCGCGACCCAGCTCCTGCAACCCGAAGCCTACATCGCCGCCGTGCTGGGAGGCGCACGATGAAGCGCCTGCTCCCTCACCCCCTGCTCACGCCGACGCTGGCCCTGGTGTGGCTGCTGCTCAACAACAGCATGGCGCCGGGCCAGATTATTCTCGGCCTGTTGCTGGGCTGGGCCATTCCGCTGTTCGCGCTTCCTTTCTGGCCGGAACAGGTGCGCATTCGCCACTGGGGCACATTGCTGCGCTTTGCCGGCGTGGTGCTGTTCGATATCCTGGTCGCCAATCTGAAAGTGGCGTGGCTGATCCTCGGCCAGCCGCGGAATCTGCGCCCGGCATTTGTGGTCGTCCCCCTGGATGTCAGCCACGAACTCGCCATCAGCATCCTGGCCAATACCATCTGCCTCACGCCCGGCACAGTGTCGGCGCATTTGAGCGAGGACCGGCAAAGCCTCCTCGTGCATGCGCTCGATGTCGATGACCAGGATGAGCTGGCCGCCACGATCAAGGCGCGTTACGAAGCGCCGCTCAAGGAAATCTTCGAATGCTGAACATCGCCCTTGCCATCGCTTTTTCCCTGGTCACAGCAGCCTTCGCGCTCACGCTCTGGCGCCTGCTCAGGGGACCCAGTGCGCCTGACCGCATTCTTGCGCTCGACACCCTCTACATCAACGCCATCGCGCTGCTGGTGCTGCTCGGCATCCACCTCGGCAGCGCCCTCTATTTCGAGGCTGCGCTGCTGATCGCGCTCATGGGCTTCGTCGGCACGGTGGCGCTGTGCAAATACCTGCTGCGGGGGGATATCATCGAATGAGCGCCACAACCGAACTCCTGCTTTCCCTCCTGGTGATAATCGGCGCACTGTTCACTTTCATCGGCTCGCTCGGGCTCGCCCGGCTGGAGGATTTCTACACCCGCCTGCATGGCCCGACCAAGGCCACCACGCTCGGGGTGGGCAGCCTACTGATCGCTTCGGCGATTTATTTCAGCATTAACGGCGAAGGATTGAGCCTGCACGAAGTACTGGTGACCCTGTTCCTGTTCATCACCGCCCCGATTTCCGCCCACCTGCTGGCCAAAGCCGCGCTTCACCAGAGGCTGGCTTCGCTCGTCCCGCTTCCCAAAGCCGCCGGGAGCGAGGACGACCAGGAATCGCCGGGAAGCCATCCTTCATGAATCGCTTCAGAAAACTGCTGCCGGACCGCGAGCGCCTGCTTGGCAATCGCTGGCTGCGTTGGCTCGGCCCGCTCCTGCAGCATCCCCGGCTGTGGCACTGGTCGCGCCGGGGCGTCTCCATGGGCGTCGCCATTGGCATTTTTTTCGGTCTGCTGGTCCCGCTTGCGCAAATCCCGATCTCGGCTGTGGCCGCCGTGGTCTTGCGCGCCAACCTGCCAGCAGCCGTGACGAGCACTCTGGTCACCAATCCGGTTACCTTCGCACCTATCTATTACGCAGCCTACAAGCTTGGTGCCTGGGTGACCGGAGAAAACATAGCTGAAATCACGCCGGAAGCCAGGCTCACGCAAGCCCCCGATACGGAGACCGGCTTCTGGGAAGGCATTGCGAATCTCGGGCTGCCGCTCATCATCGGCCTTGCAATCACCGCCACCTTTGCCGGATTGATCAGCTATGCTCTCATCAGCCTCGGCTGGTACTGGCGTGTAATGCACAAACGGCGGCGCAAGAAGTAATCAATATGGAGCCTCAATGAAACTGTTCTCTTCGCTCTACCAGCGAGCCATGGTCTGGTCCAGGCATCCGCATGCACCCTGGTACCTGGGTGGCCTGAGCTTTGCCGAATCGTCGTTTTTCCCCATTCCGCCGGATGTCATGCTGGCGCCGATGTGCCTCGCGAACCCGCAGCGAGCCTGGCGGCTCGCTCTGCTGACCACGCTGGCTTCGGTGGCGGGCGGGCTGTTCGGCTATGGCATCGGCTATTTCGCCATCGATGCCCTGTTGCCCTGGCTGCAGGAAAGCAAGTATTGGCCCGCGTATCAAACGGCTGTCGAGTGGTTCGGGCGCTGGGGCTTCTGGGCGGTTTTCGTGGCCGGCTTCTCGCCCATTCCCTACAAAGTCTTCACCATCGCCGCCGGCGCCCTGTCCATGGCGCTGCTGCCCTTCACCCTGGCCTCACTGATCGGGCGCGGGGCACGCTTCTTTCTGGTCGCCGGACTGATGGCGTGGGGCGGGGCGCGTATGGAAGAAATGCTGCACCGCTATGTCGAGCGCCTCGGCTGGGCTGTGGTCGCGCTTGCTGTTGTGATGTTGCTGTGGTTTGGAAATGCATGAGCGTTTCGCGCCTTCACGACTCCCGCCTGATGCGGGCTGTTTTTCTCGGGCTGGGCATAGTGGCGTTGCTGCTGGCCGTAGCCGGGATTTTTCTGCCGATGCTGCCGACCACACCATTTGTGCTGCTGGCGGCAGCCTGTTTTGCGCGCGGCTCAGAGTACCTGCACGACAAGATGCTGGCGCACCGCATTGCCGGGCCGATCATTCGCGAGTGGCACGAACACCGGAGCATGCCGCCCGGCGTCAAGCCCTGGGCTTTTCTGTTGATAGGGCTGTCGTTCGGCGCCTCGATCCTGCTGATGGAAACACCCTGGCATCGCGCCATGCTGGCGGCAATCGGGATCGTATTGGCTTTTTTCCTCTGGCGCGTCCCAGTACGCAGGAACTAGGGCGGTTTCTCGTAGAGCATGATCTGCTCATGCCTGGAAACACGAACAGGCAAACCAGGAAAAGACCGGCGTCTTGCGGCCTCGCCATGCCGATCTGAAACAGCCGTCACCCTGGAGGTCCGTTCATTGCGAACGCTTGTGACGCTCCCATTCTTTGCTTACCTCTTCCGCTGCACGTTCTGAAGAAACGCGGGCAGCAGTCCGGCTGTCTTGAGCCTGGCTAAGTGCGGCCCTGGCTCCCTCCAGACGGATGGCCGCCTCACTGGCACGCTGCCGCGCCTCCTGATCGGCGCACTCGGCCTCGGCCAGTTCGCGCTCTGCCGCGCCTGCCCGCTGCTCCGCTTCATTCGCCTGCTTTCTCGTGAAATCGGCCTTCTGTTGCGCAGATCCGAGGGCGCTCCGCTGCAATTCACGCTCTTCTACCTGCGCGGCGGCCAGGACATTGAAGGCAGACAGCAGATAAAGAACCAGAAACAAGGTTCTCAATTTCATTGAAGCATCTCGAGAGATTTTGCGATTTCCATTACTGGGCGCCGATCCAGAATCTGTTATCCATTTTCAGAAATTCGTCATAAGGGATGTAGTGCGAACCGTCACAAGAGAACGTCAGACCAACGATGCCATTAAAAATATTCAGGGCACCGGAACGCAGGTAAAACATTTCATCCATCAAACGCAAGCCGCGGAAGGAGTCCAGCACCTCCCGAATTTGCCCGGCGGGAACCAGCGCATCCACCGGATAAGGAATGCGCGGATAGGCAAGACAGGTATTCGGATCAATCAACTCATTGATATCCAGCAAACGGTAGCGGTATGGATCCTTAAGCAGCCAGATGATGGAGCGACTGCTGGAAAAATGCAGAATCACATGAAACACACCGTGATAAAGCATCAATTCCGCCACCACGCCGAGTATAGTATCGATCTTCCGGTCCATCTCGCTTTCCGTGCGGGTCTGGTGAAAAACCGTGCCACGGATCGAGGGGTCGCCCTTGATCTGCCGCCAGTAGCGCGGCTCTTCATAGAGTTCGCGCGTCAACGGCAAATCGCGCAAGCCGAAATAGGCGCCGATGAAGCCAAGCGCCTTGCCTTCCTTGTTGCGCACAAGCTGAATGGCACTCAACGAGGGGCGGCGTTCACGCAGGCTGATATAGGCATCAGACAGGACAAAGCCCGCACCTGGCTCGACTTCGCTCATGTAGGGGCGCTCTGAGCGATCCCGGCCAAAGCCCTCCAGCAATCCACTGTGGCTGACATTGTCGCTGATCTGGATCGCATTGATATCGAGAGCATAAAGATGCTTGCAATACGGCAAGTCCTTCAGCGCATCTCCAAGCAAGACATTAAGTTTTTCACGCTCGCCCCATACCTGGCAGCAATTCTCCGCCAAGCGGCCCAGGGGTTCCTGCAACAGTTCCAGCAGCGCTTCACGTTGGCGGGCAACACTTTCCTGCAGTGAGTCATTGGAGGCATTCATGGCTGACTTCTTTAAGTTTGAAAACACATCAAATATCAGGCCGCGGCTTCGCAGCAACGCCAATAGCGTGCCACAAAAACAAATCCCCTTGCAATCAGATGATTGGCAAGGGGATTTGAATACTGGCGGAGAGAGAGGGATTCGAACCCTCGGTAAGGCTATAAACCCTACGCTCCCTTAGCAGGGGAGTACCTTCGACCACTCGGCCATCTCTCCATTTTGAGCAGGCGGAAGCATACCGATTATTCGGTGCAAGGTCAATCTGACCATTACGACCGATCATTATCGGGATGGTGCACGAATCTTCTCCAGCGCCTCGTCAATCGCCCGGTCGAGATAATAGCCATAATAGTCGGGCGTAGTCAGGCCAACCAATGGCTCGGTGAGAGAACGTCCCTCTGCGTCAAACAGCTTGATGGTCGGGGTCAAACGCACTTTCTGCTGCTTGGAAAACTGGGCGGCAGTAGTGGATTTACCTGAAAAATCCACCAGCCTGCTACGATCCTGGTATTCGATCTGACGCATGATGACCTTGTCTGCATACTCTGGATTGCGCTGCAAGGGAAGCAGAAACTCCTGCTTCACGCGCTCGCAGTAAGGACACTTCTGAGCGGTGAAAAGGATCAGGATCGGCAGTTGTTTGGATCGAGAAAGGGCAGCCTCTTGCGTAAAATCCACTGTCACGGGAATCTCGTCCACCGGACCTGCCGCTCCAGCCAGGCTGAACCATGCTAAACTAGCAACCCCCAAGCCGAACGCTGCGGCCTTTGAAAATAAACGCTTAATTATCATCTTGAGCAGGAACCTGTTTTGAAAAAAACTCTCATCATCGCTTCGCGCGAAAGCGCCCTGGCAATGTGGCAGGCTCATCACATCCAGAGCCGTCTGCAAACATTATATCCACAATTGGACGTGCAGATATTGGGCATGACCACCACCGGCGACCAGATCCTCAACTCCCCGCTGGCCAAGATCGGCGGCAAGGGTCTGTTCGTCAAGGAGCTCGAACAGGCGCTGGAAGAAGGCCGCGCCGACATCGCCGTGCATTCGATGAAAGATGTGCCGATGACCCTGCCGCCCGGCTTCATGCTGGCCGCTACTGGCGAACGCGAAGACCCGCGCGATGCCTTTGTTTCCAACCAGTTCTCCAATCTCGAAGCCCTGCCCGAAGGCAGCGTGGTGGGCACCTCCAGCCTGCGCCGCGAATGCCAGCTGCGGGCGCGCTTTCCCCACCTGAAAATCGAACCTCTGCGCGGCAATGTGCAGACCCGCCTGCGCAAGCTGGATGAAGGCCAGTTTGCCGCCATCATCCTGGCCGCTGCCGGACTCAAGCGCCTGGAGCTGGGGCACCGTATTACCGCGCTGATCGAGCCGGAACAGAGCCTGCCCGCCGTAGGTCAGGGCGCGCTCGGCATCGAGTGCCGCGAAGGCCGCGATGATCTGGTGCAATTGCTGGCGCCGCTGCATCACGCCGTAAGCGCCGCCTGCGTCGCATCTGAACGCGCCATGAGCCGCGCCCTGCAAGGCAGTTGCCAGGTTCCGCTGGGTGGTTTTGCCCAGATCGAAAATGGCGAACTTCGCCTGCGTGGCTTTGTTGCCAGCATCGATGGCCAGCGCATGATACGAGATGAAGTACGCGGCAAGCCCGAGGATGCCGAACAACTGGGCATCCAGATGGGCCAGCGCCTGATTGCACTCGGTGCCGACAAGATTCTCGCCGAACTCGCCATCTAAATAATGCCTGTCAATTTGCCCCTTAAAGGCATCGGGGTGGTGGTGACACGCCCCGCCCATCAGGCACAACATCTGGCACAGCTGATCACCAGCGCCGGCGGCGAAGCCATTATGTTTCCGGTACTGGAAATTCTCGATGCCGCGGATTTGCGTCCGCTTAATACCCTGATTGCCCGTCTGGATGATTTCGATGTGGCGATCTTCATCAGCCCCAATGCAGTCAGCAAGGCGCTCAATCTGATCCGCGCACAGCGGCAACTTCCACCGCAACTCGCGATTGCGGCAATCGGCAAGGGCAGCAAAAAAGAACTGGAACACTGCGGCGTCACAGAGGTCGTCGCGCCTGAAAAACAATTTGATAGCGAAGGCCTGCTCGCCTTGCCTCAATTTCAGGACATGCATGGCAAGCGAGTGGTCATTTTTCGTGGTGAAGGCGGGCGAGAAATGCTGGGCAATACGCTGATTTCACGCGGTGCAACGCTTGAATATGCCGAATGCTACCGGCGCTCCAAACCCAGCATCGACACTGCACCGCTGCTGCACCGCTGGGCGCGCGGTGAAATCCATGGCGTTACGGTCACCAGCGGCGAAAGCCTGCATAATCTGTTTGATCTGTTAGGCAAACTTGGGCAACAATGGCTGAAAAAGACCCCGCTCTTCGTGCCCCATGAACGAATTGCCCAAATAGCACGGGACATGGGCCTGGCACAGGTAATCGTTACGTCACCCGGAGATGAAGGCTTGATAACAGGACTAAGCGAATGGGCGAGACGCCGCAAGCCATGAACAGCTCCGACACGGCTTCAGCGGCGCAGACTCAGAATGCGCCAGCAGCTAAAAGGGCTTCAGGGTGGTTCAGCCTGTCCCTGCTGATTGCTTTGCTGACCTTGCTTCTGCTCGGCTGGCACTGGCTCGACTCGCGCCAGCGCGATACGAAACTGGAACTGAACCTTGGCCGCCGGCTGGCCGAATTCGAGGCGCACGACAAGGAAAGCAGAATTCTCTCCCGCCAGACTCAGGAAACCGTGCGCGAAGCACAGGCCAAGCTCAGTCTGCTGGAGCAGAAGATGGCCGAGTCCCAGAGCCACCAGTTGGCGGTAGAAGAACTGTATCAGGAAATGTCACGCAACCGCGACGAATGGGTGCTGGCAGAGCTTGAGCAGATGCTGCTGATCGCCAGCCAGCAGCTGCAACTGGCTGGCAACGTTCGGGCTGCATTGATCGCCCTGCAAACCGCAGAAAGCCGCCTGCAGCGCATGGATAGACCGCAGTTTTTCACGCTGCGCAAGGCCATCAACAAGGACATCGAGCAATTGCAGTCCCTGCCGCAGATCGATTTGGCAGGCCTTAATCTGCGCCTTGACACCCTTTCCACAGAAGTCGATCAGTTGCCCCTGCTCCCCGGCAGGGTGGCGGTCACGGAAAAACCGGCCGCGCGACAAGCCTTGCCGGAGAATTTCTGGCTGCGTCTGCGCGAAGAAATGTGGCAGGATTTCAAACAGCTGGTAAACATCCAGAACCTGGAAAAGCCTGAACTACCCCTCTTGTCACCAACCCAGGCTTATTTCCTGCGTGAAAATTTGAGACTGCGCCTGCTCTCCGCCCGCCTTGCCCTGCTGCAGCGCAACGAGGCAAGCTACAAGGCGGACATCAAGGCTGCCGAGGACTGGCTGAATCGCTATTTTGACACCAGCGACAAAGCTGTCCGCAGCGCACTCAATCACCTGAAGCAACTTGGGCAGAGCCGTCTGTCCATCGACTTGCCGGATATATCAGACAGCCTGGATGCGGCGCGCACCTTCAAGCTGGGACGGGAAAAAGCCGGCAAATGAAAGCACTGTTCTGGACGCTGGCCATCCTGCTGCTCGCCGTGGCACTGACCATGCTGGTGATACACAATACCGGCTATGTGCTGCTGATCTACCCGCCGTACCGCATCGAGCTGACGCTCAATCTTCTGTTTGTCCTGCTGGCCTCTGCCTTTTTTATTGCCTATGGACTGCTGCGTATCGGCCGCCACGCACTTAGGCTGCCCGCCCACGTTCGCGCTTTCAAGCAGCAGCGACAACAGGACAAGGCGCAGAACGCGATGCTCGAGGGAATGCGGGATTTCGCTGCCGGACATTACGAGGCTGCCGAGAAGAGCGCCGCCAACGCGCTGGAGATGGGCGAATCGCCCGAGATCAATGCCCTGCTCGCCGCCCGTGCCGCTCACGAACTCGGGGCATTCGAGCGACGTGATGCCTTTCTGAAAAAAATCAGCAAGAAGCCGGCAGACTATCCCGCCATGGCAAGGACGGAGCCTGAGCGAACGGAATCCGTATAGGCGCTACTCGAACTGGAAACCGCGCTCCCGAAACAGGCTCAGGCACGCGTCCACCACCTGCGCGTCGTACAGTTTTTCGCTGTTGTTGCCAATTTCCGCCAGCGCCGCCTCGATGCCCATACCCGGACGATAGGGACGATGCGCCGAAATCGCCTCGACCACGTCCGCCACGCTGAGAATGCGCGCCCCGAGCAGGATGTCCTCGCCTTTGAGCCCCTGCGGATAACCGGAGCCATCCATCCGCTCGTGGTGCTGCAACACCATCTGCGCGATCGGCCAGGGAAAGCGGATGCCTTTCAGAATCTCGTAACCGGCCTGGGCGTGGCCCTTGATCAGCCCATATTCAATCACCGTGATTTTCCCGGGCTTGCTGAGTATTTCCGACGGAACCTGGATTTTCCCCAGATCGTGCACGATGCCGGCGAGATAAATGGCATGACCCTGCTCCTCGGGCAACTTCATTTCCTCCGCAATCGCCCCGGCCAGTTGCGCCACCCTGACCTGATGTCCGGCAGTGTAGGGGTCGCGCATTTCCACCATGCCGGCAATGGCGCGCACCGTATCCTCCAGGCTGTCCTGCAATAGCACCAGCTGTTCCTGATTTTTTGCCAGCGCAAGATCGCGCTCGTGGCGGACATGCAGAGTGTGCACCCCGAACGCCAGATCGTCGGCCATTTCTTCCAGCAGCGCAATTTCAGCAGGGGTAAAGGCATCCACCTCGCCGGCATATACCAGAAGGATGCCAAACACGGTGCTTACTTTATCTTTCATCGGCATCACAACGCAGGAAGCAAGGCCATGTTCAAGCGCTGCCTCGCGCCATGGTAAAAATTGCGGATCCGTGGCGATATCCTGGCATTGTTGCGTTACGCCACTGCGGATGGCCCGCCCGCCCGGCCCCATGCCGCGCTCGGTTTCTGCCCAGGTGATGCGCAAGGCATCCAGATAGCCTTCTGGACCGGCATGCGCCATGATCCGGACGGTTTTTTCCTCATCGTGCTGCACATATCCCACACCAGCCATACTGTATCCGCGCTGCTCGACAATGGCCTGACAGATCGCCTGCAGCAGCCTGTCCTCGTCGGTGGCATGCACCAGTTCCCGGTTTACCGCGCTCAGGGTGGCAAGGGCGCGGTTGGCGTGACTCAGCGCCAACTCTGCCTGTTTGCGCACAGTGATGTCTTGGTAGAAACCCAGAACACCGACGATCTGGTTGCTTTCATCACGCAGCGGCACCTTGGAGGTGTACAGCCAGATTGTGTTGCCATCCGGTGTCGTCTGTGGCTCTTCAAAACTCTGCCTGGGAATGCCGGACTCCATCACCGCCTTGTCGTCGGTACGGTATAACTCGGCCTGATCCTTCCACGCCATATCAAAATCGGTTTTACCAGTCAGCTCGTCCGGGCTGGAGTGTCCGGCATCTTTCGCAAACAGTGTGTTGCAACCCAAATAGCGCAAATCGCGATTCTTCCAGAATATGCGGGCTGGCACAGTTTCCACGACGGAATGAAGCAAATCCTTCGATCTCTGGAGCACATCTGCTGACCGTTTGCTCTCGGTGATGTCTTCCAGAACATGCACCGAGTAGAGATAGGCGCCCCGCATGTCACGAATCGCAAAGGAGCGCGAGCGGTAACTTGCATCGCCGTCGCGCACCTCATCCTCGGCCACTTCCAGCGTTTCCAGTGTGCGCAGACAACCGGGCAGCGGCGCATCGGCTTTGGGGAAAATTTCGTAATAGGGCTGGCCGATGATCTGCCTGAAAGACATGCCGGCACAGCGCTGGTAAGCCTTGTTGCAGCGCAGGATGCGGAACGCCTTGTCGTGCAGGAAAATCGGGTCGGGCACACTGTCGAACACGCCCTCCCATTCCAGCTCGGCATTTTCAATCTGGCGCAGTTGCTGCGCCACTTGCTGCTGGGCGGCGTGGAACTCGGTAATATCCGTCACCGCCACGCGGCAGGTCTGTCCGGTTTCGTCCACATTGGCCTCGATATGCGCCAGGCGCGAGGTCGCGCCAGCGCACATCAGGGTCAGGTCGCACGCCGCCCTGCGCTGTCCGGCAAAAACTTGGCGCAGAAAATCGCCGAAAACAGCCCGCTCGCTGTCAATGACATAAGACCCGAGGCGCCGGTTGATCAGCTTGCTGCGTTCGATCCCCAGCCAGATTGAGCCGGAAAGATTTGCCTGGTGAATGATCCCGTCATGGTCCAGGGTGAAATAGCCAACCGGGGCGAAATCGTAGAGCTCGGTGTAGCGCGTCAGGAGATCATCCGCTTCCGTTCTGGCCTGTCGCAGCTCCTCATTCTGCATTTCCAGTTCGATCTGGTGCACCTGCAGCTCATGCAGCAAAGTGGCCATATCCGTATCCGCCACTTTTGCACGATTTTCTTCGGACTGCTGTTCCTGAAAACGCTGCGCCGCCAGACGTCGCAGGTCGGCGGCGTTGGTCAAAGCGTCAGTGTCGGATTTCTTTTTCAAAATGTTCTCCATGTGATGGAGGCGCTAACCGGATCAATATTACAGACGACTCATTCTCAAGCCAACACGCCGGCGAAAAACGGCTGCTACGGCGCGGCCGGACTCCGCCCCTGCAGCAATTCATTTTCCAGATTCTTGTACTCGGTAATATCGAGAAAGGTGATGACCACGCCGTCGATCACATTGTCCTGGGTACGGTAAGGCATGATGCGCACCCTGAACCAGCGGCCGCTCCGGGTGACAACCTGTTTTTCCGAGAATACCAGCGTTTGCAGCACTTCCTCCGCATCCTGCCGCAATTCCGGGTAATCCAGGCTGGTGACGATATCGGAAAGCGGCCTGCCCACATCGCCGGCAATCAGCTTGAAGAGCTGGGTGGCATGGCTGGTGAAGCGCCGTACGTGCATCTGGTTATCGAGGAACACGGTGGCAATTTCAATGCTGTTGAGCAGGTTCTTCATGTCGTTGTTGATGCTCGACAGATCCTCCAGCTTGGATTGCAGTTCGGCGTTGACGGTCTGCAGCTCCTCGTTCAGCGACTGCATTTCTTCCTTCGAGGTGGTCAGTTCCTCGTTGGTGGACTGCAGCTCTTCATTGGTGGATTGCAGTTCCTCG
Source organism: Gammaproteobacteria bacterium (assembly GCA_018824405.1). Taxonomy (GTDB): domain Bacteria; phylum Pseudomonadota; class Gammaproteobacteria; order Burkholderiales; family Sulfuricellaceae; genus Sulfurimicrobium. The sequence continues at coordinate 138,510 of JAHJGO010000022.1, read as the reverse complement.
TTGGTGGAAGTGAGCTCCTCCTGCGAGGTCTGCATTTCCTCGCGCAGGGTCTGCACCTCCTCGCGCGCCTGTTGCAGTTCCTCGAGCAGTTTCCGGTGCGCGGCGGAAGTGGCCGCCCTGCCCGTGCTTTTCCTGCCTTCGGGCAAGGTCGCCACATCCGTGAATACCACCAGCACCCGCCCATGCAGGGCTTCCGGGCTGCTGATCGCCTGCACGGTGAGACTGACGGTCTGCGCCCCGCTGCTGCGCTCCGCTTTCAGTCCTTCCACGCTGACCGGTTCCGGTTGCCGCAGCGACTGCCTCAGGGCTCTCGCCAGTTCGGCACGCAAACCCTCGCGCGCCATCACGTGGATATTCCAGTTGGCCTTGCCGGCCGCCGGTTCAAGATATTTGCCGGTGCGCCCGCTGATATAGAGGATATCGCCCTCGGTATTGACCAGCACCGCTGCCGGAGAAAAATGCTGCAACAGCAACTGATCCACCAGCCCCTGCAGGTTGACCGGAGGAGCTGTCTCCCGCGGCAGCTCCGCGGGAGTGGTTGTGGCAGAAAAATGCCGGGTCGGGAAATCCACCTCGCCTATCGACAACTGATGGTCGTTGCGCTGATAAATCCGCATTTTGCTCTCCAGCGGCGTGAACAGACTGTTGAAACCGCCTATCGTTTCCGAGTTGCCAAGCAGCAACAGGCCGTGACGGTTCATGGAATAGCTGAACAGCGGGATGAGCCTTTTCTGCAACTCCGGGCCGAGATAGATCAGCAGATTGCGGCAGGTGAGCATGTCCAGCCGGGTAAAAGGTGGATCCATGATGATGTTCTGCGGGGCAAAAATCACCATCTCGCGGATATCCTTGTTGAGCAGGAAACCGGGCTCGTCTTCGGAAAAGTACTGCTTCAGCCGCTGCGCCGAAACATCGGCCGCGATATTGGTCGGGTAAACAGCCAGGCGCGCCTTTTCGATGGCGTCCGGGTCCAGGTCGGTGGCGAAGATCTGCAGCGAATAACTGGCCTGCGGCCTGATTTTCTCCAGTGCCTCCCTGAACACGATCGCCAGCGAATAGGCCTCTTCCCCGGTGGAGCAGGCGGGCACCCAGGCACGCAGCATCCTGCCGGCAGGGTGCTGCGCCAGCAGGTCCGGGATGGCCTTGTCGCGCAGGTATTCCCACACTTCCGGATCACGGAAAAAACTGGTCACGCCGATCAGCAATTCCTTGAACAGCAGGTCCAGTTCCTGCGGATTTTCACGCAGATAACGCACATAGGTGGCGATGTTGTCGATCTGGTGCAGCCCCATGCGCCGTTCGATGCGGCGGTACAGGGTGTTTTTCTTGTACAGGGAAAAATCGTTGCCGGTATGTTCGCGCAGCAGAACGACGATTTTTTCCAGCGCGCCCTGCTCTCTGGCGGCCAGCGCCGGTTCGGCCGACGCGATTTTTGGTATGTTTTTGAGAAAATCGAGGATTTTGCCCGGCAGTTCTTCCCCCGTCGCGATGATGTCGGCCAGCCCGGCATCGATGGCGCTGCGCGGCATTGAATCGTATTTTGCGCTGGCGGGCGCCTGTACCAGCACCAGTCCGGCATGTTCCTTGATGGCGCGCAGACCCAGCGTGCCGTCCGAGCCCATGCCCGAAAGAATGACGCCGATGGCGCGTTCGCCCTGATCCTGCGCCAGGGCGCGAAAGAAGAAATCCACCGGAAGGCGCAGGCCGCGCGGCGCCACCGGATCGAGCAGATGCAGCACGCCGTGCAGGATGGAGAGGTCCCGGTTGGGCGGGATGACATACACGCAGTCCGGCCTCACCTGCATGCGACTGTCCGCCTCGCAGACCGTCATGGAAGTGAAACGCTGCAACAGTTCGGGCATCATCCCCTTGTGCGTCGGATCGAGGTGCTGGATGACGACGAAGGCCATGCCGCTGCCTGCCGGCACGTGCGCAAAAAACTGTTCCAGCGCCTCCAGTCCGCCCGCCGAAGCGCCGATGCCGACAATGTGCGGGGCCCTGAAAACGCGCTTTGGCGAAACCCCGGAAGGCGTATCGGCTCCGCTTTCTGAAGTTGCCCCGGCTGGCGCCTTGCGTGCCGGCCGGGACGACCCGGCTGGTTTTCGTGCGGCGGGTTTGGCGGGTTTATTCATAAGCTGCAATTTCCACAATCAACCATATTGACCCTTAATACCATGTTATTCTCATAAATGTCGAACTGACAGCAGCATTTTTCCCGCTTCGCCCTGCCTTGCCGTTTGGAGATTCCAGCTGATGCAAGATCGCAAGCCAAACACCCTGATCATCGCCCTGGTGACGGCGGGCATCTATGCCTTGCTGGCGGGAGTGTGGATCGTCTTCTGGAATGCCTATCTTGCCAATCTGCCGCTGCTGGCGAATCTGGCAGTCGGCGGCAAACTCTATTCGCTCCGGGAATGGCTGTTTATCGGCATTACCACGCTTGGCATTTTCCTGATTCTGGCCCTGATTCTTCCCCGCCTTCCGTTGCCGCTGCTCGCGTCCGAACAGGACGAGGGCGAGGAAAAACCCGGCTTCCCCATGACGCGCCTCATCGTAATAGTCTTCGCCGTGCTGGCCGTGGCGGTCAGCGTGAGCGCCTTCATGAACTATGTCGCATTTTCCGAAAAGCTCATCGACAGTGAAAAGCGCGAAGTCACTGCCATCACCACCCTGAAGAGCAACCAGATCGCCCGCTGGATCGCCGAACAGAAACGCGATATCGAGGGCGTGACTTCCAACCCGTTTGTTGCCCGGGAGCTGCATGCCTGGGTGGTCACCGGAGGCAAATTCGGCCCGCCCCCGGAGCGCTCCGTCGAGCGACTCTCCATCCTGCGGCGACTCCATGGCTACCACGCAATATCCCTGCTCGACTCGCAGGGGAATGAACTGGTCTCAGAGCAGAAGATGGATGAAGCGCAGCCCGCCAGCCCCTTTGGCCGTCAAGTTGCTGCTGCCGCGCTGAAGAGCGGCGCGCTGGTGGCCGCTTCGTATCCCCAACCCGATGAGGGGCAAGCGGAAATCGGTATTGCCGTGCCGGTTTCCTGGCAGCCGAAAGAGGGACAGCCGCAAACATTCGCGGTGATCTATGCCGAACTGGACCCCAAACTGCGCCTGTTGCCGCTGCTCAGTTCCTGGCCGGTACCCAGCGATACGGCAGAAGTATTGCTGGTGCAGTCCGACGGCACGGATCTGGTGTATATCAAGGGAGCCCTCACCCGGAAGACCGCTGCGAAGACATTGCCGTCCCAGGTGGAGGCCATCCTGGCACACCTGGGGCAGGGCAGGGATTTTTCCGATAATGAAGTATCCGATGATCACGGCCAGCGGTTCATGGTGTCAGCGCAGCCTGTCCCCGGCACGCCGTGGATCGTGGTCGGCACGGAAGCGGATAGCGAAGTCCTGGCACCGCTCCATACGCTGGCCCTGTGGTCGGGTCTGGCAGTGGGAATGGCGCTGCTGATCAGTACCATGCTGAGCATTCTTGCCTGGCGCTACCAGAACGCGCTGTACGTCATCGGACGGCAACGCGTTCGGATTGAACGCGACATGCTGGTCCAGCACTATGACTATCTGACGAAATTTGCCAATGACCTGATTCTGGTCGAGGATGAGCACGGCATGATCATCGAGGCGAACGAGCGTGTGCTCACGGAATCCGGCTACTCGCGCGAAGAGGCTTTGCGCATGAATGTGCGGGATTTCCTGTCGCCGGATGCCGTGACGCAGTTCGAGCAGGATGCGGAAAAGCTGGGGCCGGAAGGCGTCATTTTTGAAACCTCCTGCCGGAAAAAGGACGGGCCGGATTTTCCCGTGGAGATCAGCGCACGGACGATCGAGACCGAGGGAAAACTCTACCTGCAATGCATCATCCGCGACATCACCGAGCGCAGACAGGCAGAGCGCGTGGCGCAGCGCATCAATCGCGCGCTCAGGACCCTCAGCGCGTGCAACGGGATGCTGGTACGCGCACCGGACGAAAGCGGATTGCTCGGCGGGATGTGCCGCGCCATCGTCGAAATCGGCGGGTATCGCCTGGCATGGATCGGCATCGCCGAGAACGATCCGGCCAGAACGGTGCGCCCGGTTGCGCACGCCGGGTATGATGACGGCTACATGGAGCGTGCCAGCGTCAGCTGGGCCGATAACGAGCAGGGGCGAGGGCCTGCCGGCAGCGCGATCCGCACGCAAATGCTCCATGTGGTCCAGGACGTGAACGCCGACCCGGCCTATTCGCCGTGGCGTGCCAACGCGAAGCATATCGGCTACGCTTCGGTGCTGGCGCTGCCGCTCGACCTTGGCGAGAACACGCGTGGCGTACTGTGCATTTACGCCACGGAAGCCAACGCTTTCAATGACGAAGAAATCATGCTGCTGAAAGAGGTTGCCGAAGATACCGGATTCGGAATTCGCACCCTGCACATCCGATCCGCGCACGAACAGAGCAGCCGGAAACTGCTCGACAGCATGGAGCACACCATCTCGGCCATTGCGGCAACCATAGGAATGCGTGATGCCTACACCGGTAGCCACCAGATCCGGGTGGCCGAACTGTGCGGGGCCATCGCCCGGGAACTGGGGATCGCCGATCATGAAATCCACGGCATCGTTCTGGCCGCCGAAATCCACGATCTGGGCAAGATCATGATCCCGGCCGAAATTCTCTCCAAGCCCGCACAATTGAATACGCTTGAGCGTCAACTGGTCCAGACCCACTCGCAGGCCGGTTATGACATTCTCAAGAACATTGATTTCCCCTGGCCCATCGCGCAGATGATCCTGCAGCACCACGAGCGCCTTGACGGGTCCGGATATCCCGGTGGACTGAAAGACGGAGACATCCTGATGGGCGCACGGATCATTGCGGTGGCGGATACGATGGAAGCCATATCCTCGCACCGCCCCTATCGTCCGGCGCTGGGCATCGATGCCGCGCTGGCAGAAATAGGGAAGGACAGGGGAAGTCTGTTCGACCCGGCGGTGGTCGATGCCTGCCTGAAGCTGTTCGGGGAAAAGCGCTTCGTTTTTTCAAACGGATCGCCTGTTATTTTCCCGTCGAAAACGTAAACGCATCGGCGAAAAACTCATCATCCGGCAAGCCGCGTGCAATGAATGCCTGTTTCCCCGCATCCACCATTTGCGGTGCACCACAGGCATAAACCTGATATCCGGACAGATCGGAGAAATCATCCAGCACCGCCTGATGCACCAGACCTGTGCGACCTGGCCAATTGTCCTCGGGAAGCGGTTCGGACAGGACAGGAATAAAGGTGAAATTGGGGTGCGCCTGCTGCCACTGCCCGGCCAGATGCGGCATGTATAGATCACGCAAGCTACGCGCGCCCCAGTAGAGCACCATTTCACGTTTGCTGTGTGCCTGGAATGTGTGCTCCAGAATACCCTTGATGGGAGCGAAACCGGTGCCGCCGGCCACGAAAATGATCGGCTTGCTGCTGTCCTCGCGCAGAAAAAAATTGCCATGCGGACCCTCGAAACGCAGAATGGCCTTTTCCTGCATGGTATTGAACACCTGGTCTGTGAACATTCCACCAGGAATATGACGAATGTGCAGTTGCAGGAAGTCGTCGTCATGAGGAGCATTGGCCAGGGAAAAACTGCGCCGCTTGCCGTCCTTGAGCAGGATGTCAACATACTGGCCGGCCAGGAATTGCAAACGTTCATTGGCCGGCAACTTGAGGTGCAGTATCATCACATCATGCGATATTTTTTCCATTTTATGTACCCGGCATGGCATGGTTTTGATTGGAATATCACGTGCCGCACCTATTTCCCTGCATTCGATCACCACATCGCTAAGCGGCGTAGCGGTGCAGAACAGGGCCATCCCGGCCTGTTTTTCTAATTCACTAAGGGCATTGTCCTGATAATTGCCATAATCCACCTGACCCTGCAGAATTTTCCCCTTGCAGCTGCCGCAAGCGCCATTACGACATCCGTAAGGCACGGCAAAGCCCTCGCGCAGGGCCGATTCCAGTATGGTTTCATGCTCAGGTGCCAAATATTGGTGGTTACTGGGCTTGATGGTGACTTGAAATGACATGGGAACACCCTGATTAAGAAGCAAATGCAAAAATTATTGATCATAGGTTATGGCGACATCGGAACCCGGACAGCGGCACTGCTGTCACATCGCTATCGCATTTATGGGCTGACGCGCAGTGCTGCCAGCGCGGAGGGGGCTCGAGCACAGGGCGTAACGCCCGTACCTGGCGACCTCGACCAGCCGGCCACGCTGGGACGGCTGGGCGGCCTGGCCGATGTCGTACTCCATTTCGCGCCACCGCAGCGCCAGGGACAGCACGATCTGCGCACCCGCAACCTGCTTGCGGCCCTGGCGCGAGGGGAAATTTTACCACAGCACCTGGTCTATATTAGTACGACAGGAGTCTATGGCGATTGCCATGGCGAAGAGGTGGACGAAACGCACCGCACTCAGCCCACCACGGCGCGCGCGGTGCGGCGTGCCGATGCGGAAGCAAGCTTGCGGTGCTGGGGGAGGCGCCTCGGGATCAGGGTCAGCATCCTGCGCGTACCCGGCATTTACGCCGCTGGCCGTCTGCCGCTGGCGCGCCTGGAAAAAGGCACCCCGGCCCTGCGCGAAGAGGATGATGGCTACACCAACCACATCCACGGCGATGATCTGGCGCGAATTGCCGCCGCGGCATTGATCCGCGGCCGCCCCAACAGGGTTTACAATGCCAGCGACGATGCGCCGATGAAAATGGCGGATTTTTTCGACCTGGTTGCTGACCATTACCAGCTCGAGCGCCCGCGCCGCATTTCGTGGCAGGCGGCGCAACAGGAAATTTCCTCCGGCATGCTGTCCTATATGTCGGAGTCGCGCCGCATTGTAAATCGCCGCATCAAACTGGAGCTGAAAGTTAAACTGCAATACCCCGGCGTCCCACAAGGATTGAAAGGAATGACCCATGCAAGCTAATCCCGACAACGCCATCGGCGTGTTCGATTCCGGCGTCGGCGGATTGACCGTGGTGCGCGCCCTGATGGAACGGCTGCCATTCGAGAACATCATCTACTTCGGCGACACCGCACGCGTGCCTTACGGCGTGAAATCGGTAGAAACCATTTCCCACTACACCCGTGAAATCGCCGAATTCCTCCTGCAGAAGCAGGTCAAAATGCTGATCATCGCCTGCAATACCATGGCTGCCGTGGCCTCGCAGGTGGTGAAGGACCTTTCCCCCGTGCCGGTGCTGGACGTGATCGACGCCGGCGCGCTGGGCGCCATTGCAGCCAGCAACCGCAGAAAGGTAGCCATCATCGGCACACCCACCACCATCAACAGCAACGCCTACGCCCGGGCCATTCACCAGTACGAGCCGGATGTGCGCATTTTTTCCCAGGCATGCCCGCTGTTCGTGCCGCTGGTGGAGGAAGGCTGGCTCGACCACCCTGTTACCCGCCTCACCGCGCAGGAATACCTCAAGCCGGTATTGGCGCAGGATGTCGACACCATGGTCCTGGGTTGCACCCACTACCCCCTGCTCAAGCCCTTGCTGCAGGAGGTCGCCGGCAGCGGCGTGAAACTGGTGGATTCAGCCGAAGCCATGGCAGAGGAAACCGCGGCGCTGCTGGCCGAACTCAGGCTAGACAACCCGCAACGCGGCCAGCCGAATTATCAGTTTTATGTCACGGATGTGCCGCTACGCTTTCAGACCATCGGCGAACGCTTTCTCGGGCGGACGCTATCCAATGTACATGTAGTGAAATGGTAAAACACGTCGTCTAAAGGAACTCACGAATGGCCAGAATATTGTATTTTTCCACTCTCGCGGAGCGCCTCGGCAAAACCGCAGAGGAACTGAATCTTCCACCCAGCGTACAGGACCTGCGCGGCCTGCTGGCTTTTCTGCGCCAGCGTGGCGAAGAATGGCCGGTGTATTTGATAGACGACAAGATCCAGGCCACGGTAAACAAGAATTTTGTCGAACTGAATGCCGGGATCAACGATCAGGATGAAATCGGCCTGATGCTGAGCCGCCGCTAGCGCAGTTCACTTCAGGCGCTTGTCCTCTTCACGCTGCCACTCCCCTTCGATAATGACCTCGTCTTGCCCAGTATCCCGGGCTGGCTGACGCGGCGTTCCGAAACTCGGCAACAGCAGCAGAATGACGGCAAGACCATCGCTGATCACCCCGGGGAATATCAGCAGCACCCCCGCAAACAGGGTGCGCAGGCTGTCCAGCATCGCAAAGCCCAGCGGCTGACCGGACTGAAGCGATGAAAACAGGCGCCCGAACATGGCCAGCCGTTCTTCCTGGATCAGGGCCCAGCCAGCTACCGCACTCAGCATCAGCCACGGAAGCAGCCACCATCCAATAACGTCAGCCACCCGGAACAGGACAAAAATCTCGAGCGCCGGGAAACCGAGTAAAATAAAAAAAATTATCAGCAATTGCATGGGTTATGGAACCTTTATTAGTCATCACCAACCTGCCGGATCAGGATAGCGCACAGCGCGTAGCAAAAATTTTGATTTCCCGACAACTGGCGGCCTGTGTCAATATACTGGCGCCCTGCACCTCGGTTTACCGTTGGCAGGGTCAGGTCGAGACCGCACAGGAAATCCCGCTCCTGATTAAAACACTGGCGATACATTACAGCAAGGTGGAAGCTGCCATCCGGCAGCAGCACCCGTATGAACTTCCTGAAATCATTGCAGTCCCAGTTCACGCCGGTTTACCCGAATATCTCGCCTGGATAGAGGCAGAAACCAATAACAACGAGGAGCAACACTAAATGATGCGTTTTATTATCGGCATGTTGTTGATGCTGCATATCCTGGGCGCCCATGCCGAGGAAGGCGATCTGCTGGAGCCGGAACAGGCATTCAAATTCTCTGCCAAGGTGGTGGACGCCAATAACATCGAAGTGCGTTACCAGATTGCCAATGGATATTACCTCTATCGCGAAAAATTCAAGTTCAGCGCCGATGCGGCTGGCGTGACTTTAGGCGCCGGGCAGTACCCGGCAGGCAAAATCAAGCAGGACGAATATTTTGGCAAGGTGGAAACCTACCGCCAGAATATCATCATCAAGCTGCCACTCACACGCAGCGGCAGTGCAGCGCAAAGCTTCACGCTGAAAGCCGTTTCGCAGGGCTGCGCCGATGCCGGCGTGTGCTATCCGCCGACCACCCAGACCGCGCAGCTCACGCTGCCATCGACTACTCCAGAAACATCTTCGAAAGCACCCAGCGGCTTGGCAGCGCTAACCGCGCTGGTCAAGGGCAACGCGCAGGATGAGTTTCTCGAGCCTGATCAGGCATTCAAACTTGCTGTCACGGCCAGAAACGCACAAACGCTGGTGGCCGACTTCACACTGGCCGAAAGTTATTACCTGTACCGCGACAAGATCAAGTTCACACTGAAGGATGCTGCCGGCATCAGCATCGCCAACATCGAGCTACCCAAGGGAAAAACCAAGGCTGACCCGAACTTTGGCCCCACCGAGGTCTATCACCACTCGTTCCAGGCGCTTATCCATCTCCAGGGCACAACCGAAAAACTATCCTTGCAGGCCACTTACCAGGGATGCAGCGAAAAAGGCGTGTGCTATCCGCCGCAGAACAAAACTTTTACGCTAGACCTGCCGACCACCGCGCCAGCTGATGTGCAACAAGCCGGACAGGCACCGGTGCTGCAAGCCGCTCCAGCTTCAGCCCCTGCGACGGCAGGAACAGAAGACACATCGGATTCGTCCAGGGTCGCGGCACTGCTCAAGGGCGGCAGCTTCTGGCTGGTCATCGCCAGCTTCTTTGGCTTTGGGCTGCTGCTGGCGCTCACTCCCTGCGTCTTCCCCATGATCCCCATTCTTTCCGGGATCATTGTCGGGCAGGGGCAGCACCTCACCCGTCCGCGCGCCTTTGCACTCTCCCTGGCTTACGTGCTGGGCATGGCCATCACCTACGCCGCCGCGGGCGTGGCAGCGGGACTGTCCGGCACGCTGCTGACCAGCGCACTGCAAAATCCCTGGGTGCTGGGTACGTTTGCCATGGTATTCGTGGCGCTGGCCTTTTCCATGTTCGGCTTTTATGAGTTGCAGATGCCGAATTTCATCCAGAGCCGCTTCAATGATGCCAGCAACAAGATGAAGGGCGGCAATCTGACTGGCGTATTCGCTATGGGTGCGCTTTCGGCCGTCATCGTCGGACCCTGCGTTGCCGCACCGCTGGCGGGTGCGCTGGCCTATATCGGCCTCACCCGCGATGTCTGGCTGGGCGGCTGGGCGCTGTTCGCCATGGCGCTGGGCATGGGCGCGCCGCTGCTGGCGATCGGGCTTTCCGCCGGGGCGCTGCTGCCGCGCGCCGGAGGATGGATGGAAGCGGTCAAGGCCTTCTTCGGCGTGCTGCTGCTGGGCGTGGCCATCTGGCTGATTTCGCCGGTTATTCCGGCAGTTGCGAACATGTTGCTGTGGGCGGCATTGCTGATCGTTTCGGCGATTTATCTGCGCGCGCTGGATCCGCTGCCGCATCCCGCCAAGGGCTGGGCCAAATTCTGGAAAGGCGTGGGCGTGGTGGCGCTGATCGCGGGCGTCGCCCTGCTCATTGGCGCACTGTCCGGTGGGCGCGATGTACTTCAACCCCTATCCGGGCTGCGCGGCGCGGGAACGGCTGTTGCCGCGGAAGCGGCGCATACCCCCTTCGAAAAAGTCAAAAGTGTGGCCGATCTGGAACAGCGCTTGCAGCAGACACAAGGCAAAACCGTCATGCTGGATTTTTATGCGGACTGGTGCGTGTCGTGCAAGGAACTGGAGCGCTTCACTTTCAGCGATGCACGGGTCAAGGCACGTTTCGCAGACATGATCCTGTTGCAGGCTGATGTCACGGCGAACAGCGAGGATGATAAGACGCTGCTAAAGAAATTCGGCCTGTTCGGCCCGCCGGGCATCATATTTTTCGACCCGGCCGGCAAGGAAAAAGGCCGCGTGATCGGCTATGAAAACCCGGATAAATTCCTCACCAGCATGGACCAGATCCTCAAATGAAGTTTTTCAAGCAAGCATCCGCCCTGTTGCTGGGCATCCTCCTGATCTCCGGCCTGACTGCGTGTTCGGGGCAAGCTGACAAAAGCGCCACGGCGGTGGTTCAGGCCGACACGGCAAAAATCTTTGCCGCCACCTTTCCCGACCTGGAAGGCCAGTCCCAGCCACTGAAGCAGTGGCAGGGAAAAATCCTGGTACTCAATTTCTGGGCGCCGTGGTGCCCGCCATGCCGCGCTGAAATTCCCGACTTTATCGCCCTCCAGGAAAAATACCGCGCACAGGGCGTGGTATTCGTCGGTCTGGCGCTGGATCAGAAGGACAAGGTTCAGGCCTTCAGCGATGAAATTGGCATCAACTATCCCATCCTGCTGGGCGAGAGCGATGCGGCAGAACTGGGCAAACTGGCCGGAAATCGCCTTGGCGGACTGCCTTTTACCGCGATTTTCGCCCAAAATGGCGACATCGTGTCCACGGTGACCGGCGAACTGAAGCGCGAACAACTGGAAGCCACGCTAAAGGGCTTGATCTAGTACATTTTTCCCCGTTTACGCCCGTCCTTTCAGAGTGTTTCTGCCGTTAATTTACCGCAAAAACTGGACAAATCACCCTAATTTGCGGCAAACTGGCGCCTTATCGAAACTCACCGAACAGGTGGCCGGATGCCCGCTAAAAACAGCAAAATTCTGGTACTGCACGGCCCCAATCTCAATCTTCTGGGCAGCCGCGAACCACAACATTACGGACATGACACGCTGGATAACATCAATCAGCGCCTCATTCAGCAGGCCCAGCAATCCGGCGCCAGCCTCGAAGCTTTTCAAAGTAACAGCGAAGCCGAACTGATCGGTCGCATTCATCAGGCAGGGCGAGACGGGGTAAATTTCGTCCTCATCAATCCCGCCGCGTTCACCCATACCAGCGTCGCTCTGCGCGATGCACTGGCGGGGGTGAACATTCCCTTCGTGGAAATACATCTCTCCAACGTTTTCGCCCGCGAAGCCTTTCGCCATCACTCCTATTTCTCCGACCTCGCTGTAGGCATCATCAGCGGACTCGGGGCAAAGGGTTATGAACTGGCGCTGGATTTCGCACTGGCACAACCTTAAACAAGGGCTCATCATGGATTTGCGCAAACTTAAAAAACTGATCGATCTGGTCGAAGATTCCGGCATCGCCGAACTCGAAATCACCGAGGGTGAAGAAAAAGTGCGTATCAGTCGTTACGGCCAGGCTCCACAAATGATGCAATATGCACCGCCACAACAAATGATGTCTGCACCATCCCAGCAGGTCAGCCTTCCCGCCGCCGCACCGACCGCAGAGGAACCAGCCCAGCCAGAAGGGCACATCGTAAAATCCCCTATGGTAGGCACGCTCTTCCGCGCATCCTCCCCCGATGCCAAGGCGTTTGTGGAAGTCGGCCAGAGCGTATCTGCCGGCGAAACCCTGTGCATTATCGAAGCGATGAAACTGCTCAACGAGATTGAAGCCGACCAGAGCGGCGTCATCAAGGCCATTCTGGTTGAAAACGGACAACCCGTTGAATACGGCGAACCCCTGTTCATTATCGGCTAATTCATTTGCCGCAGAGATGGCTGCAATTCCAGAATTGCCTGTCATTCAAGGTTTTTTTCTGTGTTTTCCAGTACCTCTGTGGTCATTAAGGTTTTTACAAGATGATAGAAAAAGTCCTCATTGCCAATCGTGGCGAAATTGCCCTCCGTATCCAGCGCGCCTGCCGGGAACTGGGCATCAAGACCGTGGCAGTTCATTCTGAAGCCGATTCCGAAGCCAAATATGTCAGGCTTGCCGACGAATCAGTGTGTATCGGACCGGCATCTTCCACGCTGAGTTACCTCAATATTCCTGCCGTGATCAGTGCAGCGGAAGTCACCGATGCAACGGCCATCCATCCCGGTTATGGCTTCCTTTCTGAAAACGCCGATTTCGCCGAACGCGTGCAGAACAGCGGCTTTATCTTCATCGGACCGCGCCCTGAAACCATTCGCCTGATGGGCGACAAGGTCTGCGCCAAGGACGCCATGAAGGCATCCGGCGTACCCTGCGTACCCGGTTCCGACGGCGCCCTTCCGGACGACGAGGACGAAATCAAGCGTATCGCAAAGGAAACAGGCTACCCCGTCATTCTCAAGGCAGCCGGCGGCGGCGGCGGACGCGGCATGCGCGTGGTTCACACCGAGGCAGCACTGCTCAACGCAGCCAGCCTGACCAAATCAGAAGCCCAAAGTTTTTTTGGCAATCCCATGATTTACATGGAGAAGTTTCTGGAACATCCGCGTCACGTTGAAATCCAGGTGCTGGCGGACGAGCATGGCAACGCCATTCACCTCGGCGAGCGCGACTGTTCCATGCAGCGCCGTCACCAGAAGGTGCTGGAAGAAGCCCCCGCACCGGGACTGGACTCCAAGCTGCGCGACAAGATCGGCGAACGATGTGCCGAGGCCTGCCGCAAAATCGGCTACCGTGGCGCAGGCACGTTTGAATTCCTGTATGAAGACGGCGAATTCTTCTTCATTGAAATGAATACCCGGGTGCAGGTGGAACATCCAGTCACCGAAATGATCACCGGAGTAGATATCGTACAGGAGCAGTTGCGCATCGCCTCCGGCGAGAAACTGCGCTACAAGCAGAAAGAAATCCACTTCAAGGGCCACGCCATCGAGTGCCGCCTCAATGCGGAGGATCCTTACACCTTCGTACCCTCGCCCGGGCGAATTACTCAGTATCACGTACCTGGCGGGCCAGGCATCCGGGTGGATTCCCACATCTACCACAACTACTTCGTGCCGCCCTATTACGATTCCATGATCGGCAAGCTGATCGCTTACGGCGACACCCGCGAGCAGGCCATTGCGCGGATGCGTACCGCCCTCTCGGAAATGGTGGTGGATGGCGTCAAGACCAACATTCCACTGCACCGCGACCTGATGCTCGACGCCGCGTTTCTCAAGGGCGGGGCCAGCATCCACTACCTGGAAAAAATGCTCGCCGACAAGAAAAAGCCTTAATAAGCACGTACGGAGATCGAGGGTCATCATGACGTGGCAAGCGCTGAAAATTGCGGCAAACGCCCATACGGCCGACATTCTCGGTGATGCCTTGATGGAACTGGGCGCGCTCTCGGTTTCCATCGAGGATGCGCACGCCGGCACAGCCGAAGAGCAGGAAATTTTCGGTGAACCGGGTGAGCCGCCTGCAGGTGTGTGGCAGGATGCGCTGGTCAATGCCCTGTTCGAAGCGGATGCCGACCTGGTCACCATTGTGGCCGAAGCCTCAGCTGTGGCGGGTCTTTCCGATGCACCCGCATTCGAAGTGGAAACCGTGGCAGAGCAAGACTGGGTGCGTCAGACTCAGGCCCAATTCGCACCGATCCCGATTTCCCCGCGCTTGTGGATCGTACCTACCTGGCATGAATTCCCCGACGTGTCCGCCATCAACCTGATTCTTGATCCCGGCCTGGCCTTTGGCACCGGCAGCCACCCCACCACCCGCCTGTGCCTGCAGTGGCTGGACCGCCATATTCGTGGTGGTGAAACCGTGCTCGACTATGGCTGTGGCTCCGGCATCCTCGCCATTGCCGCGATGAAACTCGGCGCCGGACAAGTCGTCGGCGTGGACATCGACCAACAGGCGATTCAGGCCAGCCAGTTCAATGCAGAACAGAATCAGGTCGCCGCCAGCTTTTATCTGCCCAACGATGCGCCACAGATCACCGTAGATATCGTGGTCGCCAACATTCTCACCAATCCCCTGAAAATGCTTGCCCCCATGCTGGCCAACGCGGCCCGTCCCGGTGGCCGCATCGTTCTTTCGGGCATTCTCTCCCATCAGGCAGACGACGTTCTGGCCGTTTACCGCAGCTGGTTCGACATCGACATTGCAGATGAATCGGAAGGCTGGGTCTGCCTGGCCGGCACCCGGAAAGCATGAGTCGCATCACCGCCTGCCCGCAGTGCCAGACCCGCTTCCGCGTGACGGAAGCACAGTTGGCGGTACGCCATGGGAAAGTGCGTTGCGGTCGCTGCGAACATATTTTCAATGCACTGGAAACCCTGATCGAGGAAGCGCCTCCGACATCGGAGGTGTCCCCTGCTCCAGTTCCAGCCCAGCAATTCGGCTCTGCTGAACAGGATCAGGAAACCCTTCCGGCAGAGAAAACGTCTGTCACGCCCGAACTGGAAAGGCAGCCAGAGGAAGTTCCTGTTCCAGAAACCGGCGACACTAGCGAACTGCCGTTCGAACTCGATATCCCCCCCCCAGAAACCTCGTTAGACGCTGACGAGCCATTGTTCGATCTTGATCTTAGTTATCCCGAATTTCGGGCCGACATTGCTCCTCTGCCGCCAGAATACCTGTCGGAGACGCCCCCCGATGAAGAAGCAACCGCCATCGGGGCTACTACACAAGCATTACCCGAGGCGCCAGCTGCGTTCGATTTCGAACCAGAACCAGAACCAGAACCAGAACCAGAACCAGAACCAGAGCCAGAGCCAGAGCCAGAGCCAGAGCCAGAGCCAGAGCCAGAGCCAGAGCCAGAGCCAGAGCCAGAGCCAGAGCCAGAGCCAGAGCCAGAGCCGGAAATTAAAACTGAAGCCCGCGTGGTGCGCATCCAGGCGCCACCTTCGATTATTCAGTCCAAGGTCTCCCCCGCGAGCCCCAAATACGCTCCGCCACCCAAGCCCCGCCGTGCCTGGCCATGGGCAGTGGCAAATCTGCTGTTGCTGTCAGGCCTGGCCGGCCAGGGGATTTATTCTTTCCGCGACACCATCGCCGCACACTATCCGCCGACCCGGCCCCTGCTGGAGGAAGCCTGCGTCTACCTCCAGTGCCGTGTCGGTTTGCCGCGAAATCCAGATCTGATCAGCATCGAGTCGTCAGAACTCCATTCCAATCCTGATCGTGCCAATATCGTGGTACTGACCAGCATCCTGCGTAACCGCGCAACCCACGTCCAGGCTTACCCCACGCTGGAACTGACCCTGACCAACACCCGGGATGAAATGGTGGCACGCAAGCTGTTCACCCCCATCGAATATCTTCGACAACCGGCGTCTGCTCCTCAGGGCATTCCAGGCGGCGGGGAAATTGCGGTCAAATTGTTGATGGATCTGGGCGACCTCAAGGCCGAGGGTTACCGGCTATACCTGTTTTACCCGACCCAGCAGTAAATATGGAGAACACAATGCTCAAGCAGACCCCCCTCAACGCCGCGCACCATGCTGCCGGCGCCAAGATGGTGGATTTTGGCGGCTGGGATATGCCGCTCCATTATGGGTCTCAACTCGGGGAGCATCACAAGGTGCGCACCGATGCCGGCATGTTCGACGTCTCACACATGCAGGTCGTTGACCTGACAGGCGAAGGCGCACGCGCTTTCCTGCGCCAGTTGATGGCCAACAACGTGGACAAGATCACCCTGCCGGGCAAGGCGCTATATTCCTGCATGCTCAACGAACAAGGCGGGGTAATCGACGATCTGATCATCTACTTCATGCGCGAGGACTGGTTTCGCATTGTGGTTAATGCAGGTACGGCGGAAAAAGATCTGGCCTGGATGGATGCTCAGCGCGAAAAACTGGCGTCTCAGCTAACACTCACTCCGCGTCGAGATCTGGCCATGATCGCGGTACAGGGCCCCAACGCGCGCGCCAAATTCTGGGCGGCCATGCCAGGCTCGCAAGACATCAGCCAACACCTCAAACCCTTCCAGGCCGCGGAAATGGGCACCATGTTCATCGCACGTACCGGCTACACCGGCGAGGATGGCTTTGAAATCATGATACCAGCCAAGGCCGCGCCTTTCCTGTGGCAGGCATTGCAGGAACAGGGCGTTGCCCCCATCGGCCTCGGTGCTCGCGACACCCTGCGTCTGGAGGCAGGCATGAATCTTTATGGCCAGGACATGGACGAAAACGTTTCTCCGCTTGAATCCGGTCTTGCATGGACAGTCGACCTCGCCAGCCCGCGCGACTTCATCGGCAGGCAGGCACTCACCAGCCAACCGGTAGCGCACCAGTTGATGGGCCTGTTGCTGACCGACAAGGGCGTGCTGCGCAGCCACCAGAAAGTGGTCACGGCACAGGGTGAAGGAGAAATCACCAGTGGCGGTTTTTCTCCGACACTCAACCAGTCCATCGCCCTGGCACGCCTGCCCGCGACCATCGCGGCGGGAGACACCGTGCAGGTGGAAATTCGTGGCAAGCTGCTGAATGCTAAGGTCGTGCGCTATCCGTTCGTGCGCAACGGCAAGGCCTGTTAACAGATTGCTTACCCCCTTCCCTTTATCAAGGGGCGAGAAACGCCTCCCCGATCTGCCCCACCCCTGATAAGGGAGGCCGGGAGGGATTAAGCGCCACAAGCGGTTTAATGGCATAATTCCGCACAATAATATTGAACCTCCAAGGACAAAAAAATGACTATCCCGGCTGACCTGAAATACACCAAATCCCATGAGTGGGTCCGGCTTGAAGCCGACGGCAGCGCCACTGTCGGCATCACCCACCACGCCCAGGAATTGCTCGGCGACATGGTGTTCGTGGAAAATCCGGTGGTTGGCCGCAAGCTGACCCAGGGCGAGGAATGCGCCGTAGTCGAATCGGTCAAGGCGGCTTCCGATGTCTACGCGCCAATCGCCGGCGAAGTCATCGCCGCCAATGGCGACGTGGAAAGCGCGCCGGAAAGCATCAATCAGGATGCCTACACGGCCTGGCTGTTCAAGCTCAAGCCCGCCAGCGCGGCCGATCTCGGTGCGCTGCTCGATGCGGCGGCCTACCAGGCCCTGGTGGACAGCGAAGCTCACTAAACACAAAAGGGTTTCACGCATGCCGTTCATCCCTCACACCGAAGAAGACATCCAGGTCATGCTGGCACGTATCGGCGTGTCTTCCATTGACGACCTGTTCGATGAAATCCCTCCCGAGTTGCGTAGCGGTCAGTTAAGCGGGATAGCGCCGGGCATGGTGGAAATGGACATTTCCCGCCTGATGACCGAGCGCGCCGAGGCGGATGGCCGCTTTCTCAATTTTTCCGGTGCCGGCGCCTACGAGCATCACATTCCCGCGGCGGTATGGCAGATTGCCACGCGCGGCGAGTTCTACTCCGCCTACACGCCTTACCAGGCCGAAGCCAGCCAGGGCACGCTGCAGCTGCTGTACGAATTTCAGACCATGATGGCCTCCCTGACCGGGATGGACGTGGCCAACGCCAGCCTCTACGATGGCGCCTCCGGCCTGGCCGAAGCGGTGCTGATGGCGGTGCGTGCGCACAAGACCTCGCGCCGCGTGCTGATGCCGAAAACCGTGCATCCGCTCTATCGCCGGGTCGTGGACAGTATCGTCAGGCACCAGAAAATCGAGCTGGTCGAACTGGATTACGATCCAGCACAGGGCATCACCACGTTGCCGGAAGAAAAGGATTTTGCTGCGCTGATCATTCCCCAGCCCAATTTCTTCGGCTGCCTGGAAGAAGTGGACACGCTTACCGACTGGGCCCACAGCCAGGGCGGTCTGGTCATCGGTCTGGTCAACCCGCTGGCGCTGGCACTGCTCACCCCGCCCGGACAGTGGGGTAGCAAGGGTGCGGACATCGCCGTCGGCGAAGGCCAGCCGCTGGGCTCACCGCTGTCCAGTGGCGGCCCCTATTTCGGCTTCATGTGCTGCAAGCAGGCGCTGGTACGCCAGATGCCCGGTCGCATCATCGGCCGCACCGTCGACCTCGATGGCAAGCCCGGCTTTGCGCTGACCCTGCAGGCGCGCGAACAGCATATCCGCCGCGCCAAGGCGACCTCCAACATCTGCTCCAACCAGGGCTTGATGGCTACTGCCGCCACCATCCACATGGCGCTGCTCGGGCCGGACGGCCTGGAACGTGTCGCCGCAGCCTGCCACGCCAACACCGTGACGCTGGCAGACAAACTATGCGCCATTCCCGGAGTCAAACGGGTGTTCGCACAAACCATTTTTCACGAAGCAGTGCTGAAACTGCCGATTCCCGTGGCGGACGTGCTGCGCGCAATGGAAGTGCAGGGCATCGTGGGCGGCTTCGACCTGACGCCGTATTACCCGGAACTGGGGCAGGCGCTGCTGGTCTGCGCCACAGAGACCCGGACCGCAGCCGACCTGCAGAAATACACCGAGCAGCTGGAACGTATTGTCTCACGGCGCAGTTCCGGCCCCACCTGCACCAAGCTTGTACCCACGGCCACCAGCAAGTGGTAATTCAAGATGAGGAGACTGACATGACTACCGTAACTCTCGAAGGTGAAACACTCAACGTGGGCGGACATTTCCCGCAGGTCGGCGCAACTGCGCACAGCTTCATGCTGGTGGACAAGAATTTGAAGGATGTCTCTCTCAGCGAATTTGCCGGCAAGCGCAAGGTATTGTCGGTCGTTCCCAGCATCGACACGCCGGTGTGCGCGACTTCCTCCCGCGTTTTCAACCAGCGCGCCAGCGAGATGAACAACACCGTGGTACTGGTGATTTCCGCCGACTTGCCGTTTGCCCAGAGTCGTTTTTGCGGCGCGGAAGGCCTGGACAATGTGATCATGCTCTCCACCATGCGTGGGCGCGATTTCCACAAGGATTATGGCGTGATGATCACCGATCCCCCTCTATCCGGCCTGATGGCCCGCGCCGTGATCATCCTCGATGAAAAAGACCGGGTGGTTTATACCGAACTGGTGCCAGAGATTACCCAGGAGCCGGATTACGATGCGGCGATTGCGGCTCTGAGCCGGTAATACAAACCTTATGAACCACGGGGCACACGGGGAGCACGGGGAAAAGCAAATACCCCCCCGTGAGCACCGTGCTCCCCGTGGTTAAATGCCTTTATAGAAAACAGACATGCTGATCTTCGAACACTCCCAACCCAAACGCCGCAGTGCTGCCCAGGCGCCCGCCACCCTGGCTGCCTGCGACGACATCCCTTCCCGCCTGCGGCGCAAAGCCCCCCCGTTGCTGCCGGAAGTTTCCGAAATGGACGCAGTGCGCCATTACACCCGGCTGTCGCAGAAGAATTTCTCCATCGACACCCACTTCTACCCGCTCGGTTCCTGCACCATGAAGTACAACCCGCGTGCCTGCAACCAGCTTGCCATGCTGCCGCAACTGCTGGCACGCCATCCCATGAGTTCGGAAAACACCGGGCAGGGTTTTCTGGCCTCTATGTTCGACCTGCAGGAAATGCTCAAGGAAGTGACCGGCATGGCCGCCGTCTCGCTCACCCCAATGGCCGGGGCGCAGGGCGAATTTGCCGGCGTGGCGATGATCCGTGCCTACCACGACGCGCGCGGCGACACGGCTCGCAGCGAGATCCTGGTGCCGGATGCGGCGCACGGCACCAACCCGGCCACGGCGGTGATGTGCGGCTACACGGTGCGAGAGATCCCCACCGACAGCGACGGAAACGTTGATCTGGCCGCGCTGAAAGCCGCCGTCGGCCCGCAAACTGCCGGGCTGATGCTGACCAACCCATCCACTCTGGGCGTGTTCGAGAAAAGCATTCAGGACATCCAGCGCATCGTACATGAAGCCGGCGGACTGCTGTATTACGACGGCGCCAACCTCAACGCCATCCTGGGCCGGGTCAAGCCGGGCGACATGGGTTTCGACGTGATCCATCTCAACCTGCACAAAACCTTTTCCACTCCCCATGGCGGCGGCGGCCCCGGCGCCGGCCCGGTGGGCGTCAGCCTGCGCCTCGAGCCCTTCCTCCCCATCCCCATGGTGGCCAACGAAGAGGGGCGCTACCGCTGGCTCACGGAACAGGACCGACCACACAGCATCGGCCGCCTTTCCGCTTTCATGGGCAATGCCGGCGTGCTACTGCGTGCCTATGTCTACGGGCGCATGCTGGGTGCAGAGGGGATGCACCGCGTCGCCGAGTTCGCCACCCTCAACGCCAATTACCTGATGGTGGAACTGGCTCAGGCGGGGTTCGATGTGGCTTTTGCCAAGCGTCGCGCCAGCCACGAGTTCATCATCACGCTGAAAAAACTCAAGGACGAAACCGGCGTCACCGCCATGGATGTTGCAAAACGCCTGCTGGACAAGGGCTTTCACGCCCCCACCACCTATTTTCCGATGCTGGTGCAGGAATGCCTGCTGATCGAGCCCACCGAAACCGAATCGAAGCAGACGCTGGACGCCTTCATCGCTGCTCTCAAGGAAATCCGCGACGAGGCCTATAGTCAGCCCGAACTGGTCAAGGGCGCGCCTTACTCCATGCCGGTACGCCGCCTGGATGATGTCAAGGCGGCGCGGGAGCTTGACCTGGTATGGCAGCCTAGCTAGAAATGGCGGTATTCATGCGCTGGACATTCTCGCTGCTGCTCATTGCCAACATCGCATTTTTTGCCGTGATGCAACTGCCGCAGGACAACTCCGGTAGCGACACGATGGCCAGCCACACGCCGTATCGCGCCGATCAAATCCGCTTGCTGCCGGAAGCGAATTTGATGCAGGAGCAATCGCTTTCACAACCCGCCGCCGTGCCCGAGATCTGCCTGGAATGGGGCATCTTTTCCAAACCGGAACTTGAGCGTGCACAAAACGCACTCAAGCCGCTGCAACTCGGGGAGAATGCCATTACAGTACGCGCTGCAGCAGAAAGAGCCAGCAAATTCTGGGTCTACATTTCACCTCTCAAGTCGAAGGCTGAAGCTCAGAAAAAGCTCGCGGAACTGAAGGAGCTGGGCATAGAAGACAGCCTGGTGATGCAGGATAACAACAAATGGCGCCACGCGATTTCCCTGGGTGTCTTTTCCACTCAGGAAGCCGCTGACAAATATCTCGCCGAACTTCGCACCAAAAATAACGTGAAATCCGCAAAGTCCGGACCCCGCACCCTGGAAGAAGGCCATGCCAGCATGCTCATCAAGGCCAGCGGCGAAAATCTCGAATCCGATCTGGTCAAGCTGAAACTGGATTTTCCGGGCACGGAACTGAAGGCCGTGCCCTGCTCAAACGAAGAACCAGTGTCCTAATCCTCCAGGGTTTTGTGCGCGCCATCACAGAAAGGCGATTTTGCACTGGCCTTGCAGCCACACAGCCAGACCTTGGTTTTCTCGCCCAGAGAAAATTTTTGCGGTGAAAATTCGCTGCCCTTGTGCGCGCCGTCGCAGAAGGGCTGGGTTTTGGATTTGCCGCACGAACACCACCAGTAGTCACCGGCTTCGAGTTCCATGGCATAGGGTGCACGCTGGGCACAAACAGGTTTGCTCATTCGATGTCTCCTTGGGATAAAGAAGACATAATAACCCACTAAATTAGTTTACTACACTGGAAAACACCCGACTCTTGGGCAGTCCGAGACCAAGAAAAAAATCTTCCGCGACCTCTACCGCTGACTCCGGACCGGCGAGATAAACGTCGCCCAACTGCAAATCGGGGCGCCCTTCGATAATTTCCTCCAGCATGGCATGCAAATTCTCCTCGCGCTTGCCACTTACTGCGCGCAAATCAAAACCCGTGACACTGGAGGAAAAACTGAAATTATCCAGCGCATCCGCCCAGGCTCGCCCCATGTTCGGCATGTAAATGCTGTCCGCATTCGAGCCGATCCAGTAGAGGTGAATGGCTTCGGCCGTATCCAGCGACATGGCATGCTCGATCAGACTCTTGATCGGCGCAAAGCCGGTATCGAAGGCGATAAAGTACAGCGGACGGGGCGACTTCTCCTGCAGGATGAATTCCCCCTGCGGGCCTTCCACATCCACCGCATCGTTTTTCTTGAGCTGGTTAAACACATAATCGGAAAACAGGTTGCCCGGCATGCGGCGCACATGGAAGTGCAGATTGCGGTCATCGCAGGGGCAGCTGGCAATCGAAAACTCGGCCGAGAGCGACTTTCCCAGAAGCAAGGTGACATATTGCCCCGCCATGAAGCGCAGGCGACTGGCACGCGGTGTCTGCAGATGCAGCAAAGCCATGTCTGGCGAAAGCTTTTCGATAGCCTTGACCCTGGCGGAAATCTGCTGATACGGAATATCCTGCACGCTGCCGGCCACCGGCGCTTCGATCTCCACATCGGTCACAGCGGTGTTGGAGCACAACAGCACATATCCCTCGCTTTTCAGCGTCTCGGGGATCACATAATCATGGTGACGGATTTTCTTGATCTGCCCCGACACCACCCTGGCCTTGCACAGGCCGCAATTGCCGTTGCTGCAGCCATAATTGAGCGGAATTCCAGAGCGCAGTGCCGCCTCCAGAATGCTATCCGGACCGTCGATAAAGAAATCATGGCCGCTGGGAAGCACCCGCACATGCGCTGCCATTACCCGCAGGATGCTGTCCCGCACCGCCAGCGGGTTGGGATAACCAGGCTCCATGGCTGCAGCGGCTTCATTCTTGAGCCAGGTCCTGAAATCATCAATCGCATCCTTCATCCCGACTTGGGCCTGTTCTTCAATGTCCCCCAATTTTTCCCTTAAACGGTCGAGCAGGATATTGAACTGCCTGATCTGGGTCTGGCTATTAGCCAGCTCCGTGCTCAATTCGGTCACACGGGCCGCGAGCACCTCTGCATCAGGCAAGGCGCGCTCGAACACCCGTTTGCCGAAAGCCCTTTCCTTAATGAAGCGGACGCGGTCAAATTCGACATTGTTTTCCAGCTGGGCGTCCGGGTAGACCGCCAGCAAATCCTCTACCTTAACGGTGCCATCAAAAGATGGCATCTCGCCGTTCTTGATTTTTTTCTGCATTGCGCCGCGGGTGACCCCAACCAAGCGCGCGGCCCTGGACAAAGAAAGAAGATGAACCATACGGAAACTCCCTCGAACCGGAATATCGTTACCTGGCATATTGATATAAATGCCAAGCATTCTCAACATTCTTTCGCGAATCAGGCTGGGCTCGAGCAATGATAATTGACTTTTACCTTCTCCAAACTTAACCTCGCCTGCTGATCCACGCCCACCCAGACAACTCCGAATGATTCAAAACTCCGGCCGGCCGTCTTTATCCGGCAATCCCCTGCAGGCTGCCAGATTAATCGAGGAAGCAGGTCGCTGCGTCGCCTGCGGACTGTGCGTTCCGCATTGCCCGACGTATCGCAAAACGCTCAACGAGGCAGACTCGCCGCGCGGCCGGATTTTCATGATGGCCGCCTTGCTGGAACAGCGCCTGCCGCTGTCACCCGAAGTATTGCAGCACCTCGACCTGTGCCTGACTTGCCGTGCCTGTGAAAATGCCTGCCCTTCAAAAGTACGCTACGGCTGGCTGGTGGACGGGATGCGAACATGGCTCGAGCCGCAGCGGCAACGGCCATCCAGCCAACAACGGCTGCGGCGCGTAGCGTTTGAAACACTGCGTCATCCACAGCGGTTAAAAGGTGCTGGCTGGCTGCTGTGGGCCTACCAGAAATCCGGCTTGCAGCAACTGGTACGGAAATCTGGCCTGCTTGCAGCAATCGGCCTGAAACAGCCCGAGGCTCTGCTTCCCACTCTGCAAAAAACCCGCGACCTGCATGGCATACATGCTGCAAGCGGCGTACCGCGCGGGACCGTGGCGCTGTTTCTCGGCTGTGTCGCCCAACTGACCGACGCACCCACTCTGAGTGCAGCCATTTTCATCCTTAACCGGCTGGGCTATAGCGTCGATGTGCCACACGCCCAAACCTGCTGCGGCGCCCTGCACCAGCACAATGGCGCCCTCGATATCGCGCTGGCGCTGGCAAATGAAAATCAGCGCGCTTTCAGCATACCTGGCATACAGGCCATTCTGCACGCAGCGTCCGGCTGCGCCGCCACCCTGGCCGAGCAGGCCCCACCCCTGCCGGCGCCGCTGCTGGACATCAGCACTTTTCTCAATCAGGCTCAGGGCTGGGAGCAGGTTAAACTTGCTCCATTGGAACATGCCATTGCGGTACATGAACCGTGCTCCAGCCGCAACGTCCTGCACGACCGTAGCGCCGCTTATCAGTTGCTGCAGCACATTCCCGGCGCCCGCATCCTGCCGCTGGCCGGAAACGACCAGTGCTGCGGCGCGGCCGGCAGCTATGCGCTGGCCCAGCCGGAAATGGCAGACTTGCTGTTGCGTGATAAAATCGAGGCCATCAAGGCCAGCGGCGCCCGCATCATTGCCACATCCAACCCCGGCTGCGCCATGCACCTGGTGGCCGGGCTCCGTGCCGAAGGTATGGCAATCGAAGTGCTGCATCCGGCAAGTCTGATAGCACGTCAAATGGGATATGAAAATGCTTGATCTGGACAAAGTCATTACCGAATTCGACAAGGGACTGCGCACCCTGTTCGCCCATGCGCCTACCCTGCGTCCGCTGCCTGGCAAGGACATTCCGGATGCGGAACTGAGTTCGGAAGAAAAACGTCATGCCGCATCGCTCATGCGCGTCAACCACAGCGGCGAAATCTGCGCCCAGGCCCTGTATCAGGGACAGGCGCTGACCGCCCGCAACCAGGAGGTGAAAGCCGCGCTGGAACAAGCCGCGTGGGAAGAAACCGAGCACCTCAACTGGACCGAAACGCGCATCACCGAACTGGGCGGGCGCACCAGCCTGCTCAACCCGCTGTGGTACACCGGTTCGCTCGCCCTTGGTGCACTGGCCGGCTCACTGGGAGACAAGTGGAACCTGGGCTTTCTGGCAGAAACCGAGCGCCAGGTGGAACAGCACCTGGACAGCCATCTTGGCCGCCTGCCGCAGCAGGATGAAAAAAGCCGCGCCATTCTGGAGCAGATGAAAAGCGATGAAATCCAGCATGCCACCACCGCGCTGGAACACGGCGGGGCGGAATTGCCGCTGCCGGTAAAAACAGCAATGAGACTGTCTTCCAAAATCATGACTAAAGCGACTTACTGGGTTTGAACACCGGTCATTGCGAGCGCAGCGAAGCAATCCTGTTTTTCATGCATGACAGTGAGATTGCTTCGCTGCGCTCGCAATGACGCCACTTCTGGAGATATAAATCTTGGGAAATTTCGCGGAAAATCTGGCGCAACTGGCCGACGTGGCCGAGTTTTCCAAACTTGAGCTATTCGATGCCGCAGGCAATTCCGCCGCCGTGATTGAAAACAAACCCGGCAGCCAGGGTTCCCTTCGAGTGTATCGCCACCTTGCTGAAAAATGGGGCAGCATCAATGCAGAAGCGGCGCATGAAGGCCTGGCACTTTACGCAGAGCATACCGGCGACGCGCGCCAGAATCCCGGCAAGCATCCCAACATTGACCGCCTGTTCGAAATCATCGGCAGCGGAACCGCCTACTCAGCCCATCTCACCCGCGTATAGCCGTTCCAGGGTTTTGCAGCTTTGAAAAAGACCATCCTGATTCCACTACTGCTTGCCGCAGTTGTCATCGCAGCCATGCTGCTGCGCCCCGGGAACCAGTCTCACGAAGCACAGCAGGTTTCCGGGCTGCCGTGGCAAATCGAGATACTGCCGGATGGCAATTCGAAGGTCTTCGGCCTGACGCTATCACGCAGCACGCTTGGCGAAGCGCGCGAACATTTCGGTCCCGACATGGAAGTTGCGGTGATCGCCCAGCGGGGAGAAGCAGGCGCGCTGGAAGCGTACTACAGCAGCGCCACCGCGGGTGTACTCACCGGCAAAATGGTTCTGGTCGCAGAACTGGGCAAGGAAACGGTGGAGCGCATGCGTGAACATGCTGGAAAAAGCAGAATAACTGAAAGCAGTGCGCGGAAATTTACCCTCGGCCCGGAGGATCTGACCCTTGCATTCAACACCCCTGTCGCAAGCATCACCTTCATCCCCTCTGCCAATCTGGATGAAGAAACAGCTCTTGGACGCTTCGGCCAGCCGGGTGAACGCATCCGCGCATCAGAGCAAATTGAACACCTGCTTTACCCGGAAAAGGGCCTGGTTCTCACACTGGATGAGAAAGGCAAGGAAATCCTGCAATATGTCGCACCGCGTCACTTCGCACGGCTACGGGAACCCCTGCTTAACAAAATGCCAGAATAGGCAGGCATCCGTTCAATATTAATCTCCAAAAAACTGGAAACTGTTTTTCCCCCGCTGCTTCGCGCGATACATGGCTATGTCGGCATTTTTCATCAGGGTTTGGTCATCCTCACCGTCCTCCGGGTGCATGCTGATGCCGATGCTGCAGGTAACATGAATTTCGCTTCCCTGCAGGATGAAAGTCTCGGCCAGCACCTCCACGATGCGTTGCGCAGTTCTCGCCACAGCGGCCCCATCGCTGGTTTCCAGCAATACCGTGAACTCGTCGCCGCCAAGTCGGGCTACCGTGTCGCCATCACGAATGCATTTTTCCAGCCGTCGGGCAGCCTCCTGCAACAGCAGATCTCCTGCGTCGTGGCCAAGGGAATCGTTGACAGCCTTGAAATTGTCCAGATCGATGAACATCAGCGCGAACCCATCCCCCTGCCTGGCCACGCGGGCAATGGCATGCTTCAGCCGGTCATGGAACAGATTGCGGTTGGGCAAGCCGGTCAGGGCATCGAAGTTGGCCAGGTATTCGATGCGCCGCTGCGACTCCTTGATCAGAGAAATATCGCTGAAGATACCGACGAAATACCTGGGTGTGCCATCCCCATTTCGTACCACGCTGATAGTCAGCCAAGCGGGAAACAGCGCACCATCCTTGCGCCGGTCCCACATCTCCCCCTGCCATGATCCGGTGGCAAGAGATTCTTGCCACATTTCCCGGTAGAAACTGGCAAGATGGCGCCCGGATTTAAGTAGCGCGGGCGTTTTCCCTATCGCTTCTATCGAGTCATAGCCAGTCAGTTCGCTGAAAGCCCGGTTCACCGAAACGATGACCCCGGCAGCATCGGTAATCATGATGCCCTCGGCTGTCCCTTCAAAAACCGTGGCGGCAAGGCGCAATTGTTCCTCGGCACGCTTGCGCTCGCTGATATCGCGGAAAATGGCGACGACCAGCATCCCGTCTTCATATTCCACCCGAGCGCCGGTGGCGTCGACCGAGATCACCGTTCCATCCTTGCGTCGCATCTGGAATTCCGAATTGACGAAGCCGCCGCCCCGCAAAAGCTGGAAGCTTTCCTTGACCCGGTCCCACTCATCCTCCGGGTGCAAATCCAGAGCATTTAATTGCAACAATTCATCCTTGCTGTATCCCAACATCTTCTCCGCCGACCGGTTGGCGTCCAGCAACCTGCCTTCCAGACCGGCCACCAGCAAGGCATCGTTCGCCTGGCCCATCAGCGCACGGTATTTTTCTTCCGACTTGCGCAGTGCAGCTTCTCCCTGCGTCACTTTGGCCATCTGGTAGCGCAGGGAGTCCACCATGCAGTTGAAGAAGTAGGCAATGGTTGCCATTTCGTCATGGCTGTCCTGTATCACCTGAGTGCGCAGATCTCCTTCAACCACTGCCCGTGCGCCGCGCCGCAGCGCATCCAGCTGCTGGATCAGCGCACTGGTGAAGGCAAGGAACAAGTAAGCCGCCAGCAGCACCGCCACGGCGCCAACGGCCAGAAGCCAGTATCTTTTCGCCACCAGCCGGTCGGAACGCGCCTTTATTGCGCCCTGAAGCGCAGGCAGGGTGGCCTCGCACAGGTTGTAGACGGCATCGACAGCCAGCGTGCCCTGGCGGAACATCGACTGGCCATTTTGCTTGATGCCATTCGGATGCAACAGAAGTTCTTCCGCGCTGGCGAGAAAAACATCCACGACCGACTTGGTTTTTTTCAGGGGGCCGTCCATGCGTTTCCTGAGTTCCGGCGTCAGGGTAAGCGCAGTCTCCAGATCGGCATTTACCTTGGCGGCAACTCTCTGGCTTTCCCCCACCAGCTTGGACAACTGATGGCGCTCGCCCAGGGTCAGGACTTGCTTCTGGGCCACGATGGAGGATAGTGCGCGTGCCTGTCCGAGGATTTCCGTCCACTGATTGAGCGGATAGGTCACGGCAAAAACAAGGTAATGCGTGTCAAGCGCAGGATCCAGCGACAACCCGGAAGCATCGGAAATATGCGACATCAAATTCTGCAGACATTCGACAAACGCGTTGTGCAGACTGAAGCTTTCTTCCGCGCTGACCGCGACGGCTTTCCTGGCCAGCTCATCCCATCTCGATTTGAGCTGGCTCCATTCCTCCGAACTCTTCATTGTCTTGCCGAATTTTGCATCGTAGGCATCCAGTTCCTGAATCACCTCGCCAGCCATCTGTTCCAGCTGCTCGAGGCGTTGCGGCGCATCCTGGTCGCCATGCAGCGCCAGTTGGGCCGTGCCACGGTGTTCCTGGGCAATGCGCATCAATTTTTTCAAGGGACGAACCGACTGGAGTCCTGACAACTCCCGCTCGGCAAATGCAATGCCGTCACCGGTCTCGGACACCATCAAGTATCCGGCAACGACAAAAGGAAGAAAGAAAACAAACCCGATGAACGCCAGTTTGTGGGGGTAACTGAGCCGATTAAGAAGAAGCACGGCGGGGCGCAACAGGTTTTTCATCGCCTAACCGGAGTGAATGGGGAAACGCTTGCATTCTGCCCCGCCAACTCGGCACCAGCAAGAGAAAAGTTATGAAGAAAGCCGTTAACTGACCAAAAAATTTGTTTTCAGAATTGGCTCAGAGGATCAATTTCGTAATTGACGACACAATGGCGGCAACCGCTCCGGCCCGCCGGAGCGCGTGCATCTGTATTTCAGAGCAAGTTAAACGCCGGTTCCACCCGAAAAAGGGACTGTCCCTTCACTCTGGACAGCAAGCGCAAGGAACTGTTGCAACGTATTGCAACACGCGACTTCGCCCGCTTGCGGAACCTTGTGTTTAGTCCTGGCGCTGCGAATTTAAAGCTTGTCGGGCTTCTAGGCTTTAATTTGCTGGATTTCGCGCAGGATGGGCACAGCCAGCTTCGCCTCGTCCGCATGCTGCAAAGCCCGAGCCAGGCGGGCGGGCGCGCTGCGGCCGGTGCACATATGCGCCGGATCGGCTTCGATAGCCTCTGCCATGCCCTCGATCAGGCGCACCGGATCATTCTTCTGCCGCGTCAGCCAGTCCTGAATCTGGATCACTTCCTGCACCACGCTGCGCGCAAAATCACGCCGCTGCTGCCATAAGTCGCCCACGTTGCCACCGGTTCGGAGGCCGGCGATATTGGTGGTGAGAATATACACATTCTTGCGCACCAGCTCGTAAGCCAGATCCTGCGCGGACGGAATTTCACGGCAGGGGATATCGATGGCCTTCAAGGCGGCCAGCACAACGTCTGTCGCCGGGCCAAATACCGGCGAAGGAATCAGCGGCTTGGCATCGCTACCTTTTTTCTTTTCGAACCATACCGGGATCACGGTAGGGTTGGCGATACCGTGCTGCGCCCAGTCGCGTGGCAGCAATTCGTTCTGGATCAGGCCGATGCAGGTTTTCCAGTTTGGCGGCAGGGCAGCCAGAACCGTATGCAGATCCGCCTCGCCGACCGCCACCAGCACCAGGGCTGGCTGGGGATGGCGCGCTGCGGCAATGTCCATGTCGTCGTCGCGGTTCACCGGCACAACCGTGAAACCGGCACGCAGGAACCCCCCGGCAAAGACACGACCGAGCTGACCCAGGCCAATGATGATGATGGTTTTTTCCATCAGGATGCGATGCCCTGGCTCATGAGGTAATCCTCGTAATTGCCGATGTGGTGACGGAAGCCGCCATTGCCATCCAGCTCGATGATCTGCGTGGCGAGGGAAGAGACGAACTGGCGGTCGTGGCTGACGAAAATCAGCGTGCCCTTGTACTGTTCCAGCGCCATGTTGAGCGCCTCGATCGACTCCATATCCATGTGGTTGGTGGGCTCGTCCATCACCAGCACGTTGGGGCGTTCGAGCAGCAGTTTGCCGTACAGCATCCGTCCCTTCTCGCCACCGGAGAGCACGCGCACCGATTTTTTCGAATCGTCGCCGGTAAACAGCAGGCGGCCCAGCGTGGCGCGGATAATCTGGTCGTCGTCGCTCTTGCGTCCGTGCCGCTCCATCCATTCGAACAGGGTCATGTCATGCTCGAATTCGGCATGGTGATCCTGGGCAAAGTAGCCGATCTTGGCCTTGTCCGCCCATTTCACCTCGCCCTGGTCCGGCTCGATCTCGCCTACCAGGGTTTTTAGCAGGGTGGTTTTGCCGGCGCCGTTGGGGCCGATGATGGCGAGGCGCTGGCCGGCATCGAGCAACAGGCTGAAACTGTGGAACAGCACCTTGTCGTAGCCTTTGGCGACTTCCAGCAACTCCACCGCCTTGCGATGCAGTTTTTCCCGGTCGTCGGTTTCAAAACGGATGTATGGACTCTGGCGGCTGGAGGGTTTGACGTCGACCACGCTGTCCTTGATCTTGTCCGCCTGCCGGGCGCGGCTGGTGGCCTGGCGCGCCTTGGAAGCGTTTGCGGAGAAGCGTGCGACGAAAGCATTCAGCTCGGCGATCTGCTCTTTCTTCTTGGCGTTGTCCGTCAGCATCCGCTGGCGCGCCTGGGTCGCGGCAATCATGTATTCGTCGTAATTGCCGGGGTAGATGCGGATGGTGCTGTAATCCAGATCGGCCATGTGGGTGCACACGCTGTTGAGGAAGTGGCGATCGTGGGAAATGATGATCATGGTGCTGGAACGGGCATTGATCACGTCTTCCAGCCAGCGGATGGTGTTGATATCCAGGTTGTTGGTCGGTTCGTCCAGCAGCAGGATGTCCGGATCGGAGAACAGCGCCTGCGCCAGCAGCACGCGCAGCTTGAAGCCGGGCGCCACTTCCTTCATCAGCCCGCTGTGCTGTTCCACCGAAATACCCACGCCGAGCAACAGCTCACCGGCACGGGATTCGGCGGTGTAGCCATCCAGTTCGCCGAAAAGGACTTCCAGCTCGGCCGCGCGCATATAGTCGTCTTCGGTAGCGTCCAGATTGGCGTAGATGGCGTCCTTTTCCTCTTTCACGGCCCACAGCTCGGCATTGCCCATCATCACCACATCCAGCACCACCCTGTCCTCATAGGCGAACTGATCCTGGCGCAACTTGCCCAGGCGCTCGCCCTGGTCGATGGAAACATTGCCCCCGGAAGGCTCCAGGTCGCCGCCGAGGATTTTCATGAAAGTGGATTTGCCGCAGCCGTTGGCGCCGATCAGGCCATAGCGGTTACCCTCGCCGAACTTGACGGAAACATTCTCGAACAGGGGCTTGGCCCCGAACTGCATGGTGATGTTGGCGGTGGAAATCAATTTATGGCCCGTTTGCGGAAAAATGTGCTTATTATAGCAATTTCACAACGATCTGGCGGGCGGGTTCCGGACTTGGCTAACCGAGTTTCAAGTCTTGCCTGCACCACTGCCCGCCAAAATGACAAGAAAAAACATGCCGCCACCCAGCCAGTCCGCCAGCATCGAACCCACGCCCGCCCCATTGGTGAGGCTCACGGTCGGGCAGAAACTGGCGGCGATTTTTCTGGCTTTTTTCCTCCTGACCGCCGCCAGCCTGATGGTGGTGGATAAACTGTACACCGGCGTTGCAGATGCGTCCCGCCTGGTCAATGACAGCGGCAAACTGCGTTACCTGAGCCAGCGACTGGCCTTTTATACCGCCGAATCCGCTTTACAGAAACGCACCAACGACGAAATCCCGGTCCTGATGCAACGCTTTGAAGCCAGGCTCGATGGCGTCGAACAGGAAAGCGCCCATTTGCCGTTCCTACTGCTGCGTGAAAGTAGCGAGCTTTCCGCCCAGATCGGGGAAGTGCGCGCGAGCTGGCTCACTTTCCGGCATACCCTGGAAAATTCCCTGCCGGCCGCCAGCGCCACACTGGGGCCGACAGATCTCTCCCGCCTCAAGCGCGAAACCGACACCATTCTGGAACGCACCGACCAGGTGGTCAGCACGCTGACCGCAGCGGCGCAGCAGGCTCACCGCAATATCAACTGGCTGATTGCCGGCATGGTGGCGCTCAACCTGGCGTTTCTCATCACCCTTGTTGCCTTCGCACGCTGGCGTATCGTCACGCCGCTGGTCGCGGTCACCGACATGGTGAGGCGCTTCGCCGCGGGGGAGCGCGGCGTGCGGATGCAGAATCATCGTTATGATGAAATCGGCGAACTCATGCGCGGCTTCAATCAGGGCGCGGAGCAGATGGAAAACTTCATCGGCGAGATTTCCCGCTTCGAGGAAATTCTCGCGGCCATGCCGGATTTTGTCGGCATCACCACGCCAGACGGCAAGACCCTGTACCTCAACCGCGCGGGACGCAAGATGATCGGCGTCACGCCTGAAGAAGACCTGAGCGGCGTGGCCATTTCCAAATATCATCCTGACTGGGCTGCCACTCTGGTCCAGCAGGAAGGCATTCCCACCGCGATACGAGAAGGAGTGTGGAAGGGCGAAACCGCACTGCTGACCCAGGACGGCAGGGAAATTCCGGTTTCCCAGCTGATCCTCGCCCACAAGACGGCGGACGGCCAGCTCACCTTCCTCTCCACCATCATGCACGACCTCAGGAGACGCAAGGCGGCGGAAATCAAGCTAAGCAAACTCACCCAGGCCATAGAACAAAGCGCCAACACAATCCTCATCACGGATCACGATGGTGTGATCGAGTACGTCAACCCCTATTTCTACACCCTGACCGGCTATCTGGAGGAAGAAATCATCGGCCAGAATCCCCGCGTGTGGCAGTCGGGCGACACGCCTGTGGAAACTTATCGCGAAATGTGGGACACCATTCTCTCCGGCAAGGTCTGGTGCGGAGAGCTGCTCAACCGCAAGAAGAATGGCGAACTGTATTGGGAGGCAGCCACGCTCTCCCCGGTCAACAATGAAAAGGGCGAGACCACCCATTTTGTCGGGGTCAAACAGGACATCACCGCCAGCAAGGCGGCAGCGGAAAAACTCCGGCTGTGGCAAAGGGCGCTCGAATCAAGCGTCAACGCCATCACCATTACCGATGCAACCCAGCCCAATTTCCCCTATGTGTATGTCAACCCCGCTTTCGAGCGCATCACCGGCTATAGCGCCGAAGAAGCGCTGGGGAAAAATGGCCGCTTCCTGCAAAATCAGGATACCGATCAACCCGAGCTGGAAAATATCCGCCGCGCAGCCAGGGAGAAGCGCGACGGCAAGGCCTTGCTGCGCAATTATCGCAAGGACGGAAGCCTGTTCTGGAACGAGCTTTACATTTCGCCGGTGCGCAACGATGCGGGCGAAGTCACGCACTACATCGGCATCCAGAACGATGTGACCGAACGCATGCACTATGAGGAACAGCTGGCTTACCAGTCCTCCCACGACACCCTGACCCGGCTGCCCAACCGCAATCTGGCCCAGGATCGTCTGACCCAGGGCATCCTCTTCGCCCGGCGCACGGAGAGTCTGCTGGGACTGATTTTATTGGACCTCGATAACTTCAAGGTCATCAACGACAGCCTGGGACACAATATTGGCGACCAGTTGCTGCAGCTCATGGCGCAGCGCATCAGCGGCTGCGTTCGCGGCGGCGATACCGTCGCGAGGCTGGGCGGGGACGATTTCGCGGTGATACTAGCTGACGTTTCCCATGAAGAGGATATTTCACGCATCACGCACAAGATTCTTGCCGCCATCGCCGAGCCTGCCACGATCGATGCCAACCAATTAACCATCACCTGCAGCATCGGGGTCAGTTTGTTTCCCCGCGACGGTGAGGATGCCTTTACCCTGCTGAAAAATGCGGATGCCGCCATGTACCGCGCCAAGGAGCAGGGCCACAACAGCGTCCAGTACTACACTGCCGAAATCAACAGCCGCGCATTTCAGCGTCTGATGATGGAAAACAGCCTGCGCACCGCACTGGAGCGGAACGAGTTCAGCCTTCATTACCAGCCCCAGGTCAGCCTGAGCAGCGGCCGGGTGATCGGCATGGAGGCGTTGCTGCGCTGGAATCACGCGGAAATGGGGCTGGTCTCGCCAGTGAATTTCATTCCCCTGGCGGAAGAAAACGGCCTGATCATCCCCATCGGCGCCTGGGTGCTGCATACTGCCTGCAAACAAACCAAGGCTTGGCACGATGCGGGCCTGCCGCCGATACGCGTGGCGGTGAACCTTTCAGGCCGCCAGTTCCGCGAAAACATTCCGCAGCTGGTCAAAAAGGCTCTGGAAGATAGCGGCCTGCCCCCTCAATATCTCGAACTGGAAATCACCGAAAGCGTTGCCATGCAGCATGCCGAAAGCACCGAGCAAACGCTGGGCGCGTTGCGTGACATGGGCGTCAGACTTTCCATCGACGATTTTGGCACTGGTTATTCCAGCCTCAGCTATCTCAAACGTTTCCCCATCAACAAGCTCAAGCTGGACCAGTCATTCGTGCGCGACATCATTTCCGACCCGGATGATGCCGCCATCTCCATGGCCATCATCGCACTGGCGCACGGCATGAAGCTCGAGGTCATAGCGGAGGGCGTGGAGACAGAAAGCCAGCTGAGTTTTTTGCGCAGCCACGGCTGCGACGCCATTCAGGGCTACTTTTTCAGCCGCCCCGTGACGCCGGATCGAATGGAGCAGATGCTGCGCGAAAACCGCCAGCTCGCTCTCCCCGACCAGCAGAGCGGGCCGACACGCACTTTGCTGCTGGTGGACGACGAGCCCAACGTTCTTTCCGCCCTGCACCGCCTGCTGCGCCAGGACGGCTATCGCATCCTGACAGCGAACGACCCGGCGGCGGCATTCGAAATTCTGGCCCAGACGTCGGTGGATGTAATCATTTCCGATCAGCGCATGCCCAGGATGAGCGGCACCGAATTTCTCAGCCGGGTCCGTGAATTGTACCCGGATACGCTGCGCATCGTGCTTTCCGGCTATGCCGACCTTACCAGCATTACCGATGCAGTGAACCACGGCGCCATTTACAAATTTCTTTCCAAGCCGTGGGAAGATACTGCCTTGCGCGCGCAAATCGCCGAGGCTTTCCAGCACCAGGAAATGCTCTCGGCCAGGGCCAGCCTATCTCCAGCAGTTAAGCCGCATGAAAGCCATGTAGCAAACTGAAAAACGACTGGATATATTGCACATCCAAGTGCCCCTCCCGGCTTGATTTCCCGCCTGACGAAACCAGCCACATCCGCTACAATTGTTCTGATCCCCCACTGGCATATTTCAGTCTATGGTCCCACACCTCACCACCGCCCTCACCGGCCCGTTGCACGACCTCGAGCAGCACATCCTCGACGCCCAGCCGCGCATAGAGCAATGGTTCCGCGCCAAGTGGCAGGAGCATGATGCGCCTTTTTACGCCTCGGTGGATCTGCGCAACGCCGGCTTCAAGCTGGCGCCGGTGGACACCAACCTGTTCCCCGGCGGATTCAACAACCTGAACCCCGATTTCATGCCCTTGTGCGTGCAGGCGGCCATGTCGGCAGTGGAAAAGATATGCCCGGATGCACAACGTTTTCTGGTCATTCCGGAGAACCACACTCGCAACACCTTCTACCTGCAAAACGTGGCACGTCTCACCACCATCCTGCGCCATGCCGGCCTGTATGTCCGCCTGGGCACAATGATCCCGGACATCACTGAGCCCACCGTGCTGGAGCTGCCGGATGGCCAGACCCTGACCCTCGAACCCATGCGGCGAGAAGGGAACAAGCTCAGGCTGGACGATTTCGACCCGTGCGCCATTCTGCTCAACAATGATCTTTCCGCCGGCATCCCGGAGATACTCAAAGGGCTGAAACAGCCCGTCATCCCGCCGCTGCATGCCGGCTGGGCGACGCGGCGCAAAACCCACCACTTCAGCGCCTATGATCAGGTGGCGGCGGAATTCGCCACCATCATCCACATGGACCCGTGGCTGATCAACCCGTATTTCGACGATTGCAGCGAGATCAACTTCAGCGAGCGGCAGGGTGAGGAATGCCTGGCAGTAAAAGTGGATGAACTGCTTCAGGACATCCGCGAAAAATATCGCGAATATGGCGTCAAGAACGACCCCTTCGTCATCGTCAAGGCCGATGCCGGCACCTACGGCATGGGCATCATGACAGTCAAGGATGCGTCCGAGGTCAAAGGCCTCAACCGCAAGCAACGCAACAAGATGTCGGTCATCAAGGAAGGTCAGCAGGTCAGCGAAGTCATCATCCAGGAGGGGGTCTACACCTTCGAGAGCATCAACGAGGCAGTGGCCGAGCCGGTGGTGTACATGATGGATCACTTCGTGGTGGGCGGTTTCTACCGCGTCCACACCGGGCGCGGCCAGGACGAAAACCTCAACGCTCCCGGCATGCATTTCGTACCGCTGGCTTTCGACACCTCCTGCTCCCTGCCCGACTATGCCGCCGGACCGGACACCCCGCCCAACCGCTTCTACGCCTACGGCGTGGTAGCAAGGCTGGCGCTGTTGGCGGCCTCGATCGAGCTGGAAAATACCAAGCCGTGAAAACCTGAGCGCCTTTTCGGATAAATGCAAAATGGGCCTGATCCGTCGCGTTTTACGACATTATCTGAAACAGAAACACCTTCGATTACACCAGGCGGAAATCGACACGGCCATCGAGCAGCTGTTTTATGAGATCAATCCGCGCCTGCGTTTTTTCTCCAATTATCAGAAGACGCTCAGCAGGCCGGTCTGGAATGCACTAAGGCACATTCATCACGTCATCGACGGCATTGCCGGACCGGTCGATGCGGCCACACGGCAGTGGAACCTGTCGCCAGTGCTGCGTGCCATGTTCACAAACAGTTCGGACATGGGGAAACTGTTCAACCGCGACGCATCCCTGCGCAAGCATATTGCTACGGCACAGCCTGAAAAATCTGATGACTTCCATGTCATGATCGCCAGCACCATGCAGGTCCGCAAGGTGCTGGGCATCGCGATGCGGGGCAATATCATGCAGCGGGAAGTCCCCCAGACCCAGATCAGCTTCGCCGATCACCGGATTGTCGCCTCCGCCGACAGCGAAAGCGGCTTGCGCGAAAAGCTGAAAGCCTTTGCCCTGGAGTTTGTCGCGCACAAAGTGCTGGCCAACATTGGAGCAGCGCGCTCGGAGTGCGAGGGCCTGGAACAGGAATTGGCCCTGCTTCGCGCCCGCATGAGGATGAAGCTGCGTCAGGACAGCGGGAAAGCCTGCCTGTGCGACCAAGTCGAGTACAGCGAAGGCGAAATGGCTGCAATTTGCAGCCAGATCAGGGAAAAAGAAACCCTGCTGAACCAGACCGCCATTCATCAACCGACCCTGCAGTATTTCATGGACCAGTTGCTGCTGGTGCTGAACAGCGTGGAAAGATTACTCCAGATTCATGAAGTTTCGCTGCATCTCGACAACATGAATATCTTGCTTGAGACGCCGGATGCGGACAGTGTCAAACCAGTTGAGCTGACCGAAGTCCTGCGTGAAGGACACCCCGCCCGGATCATGCTGATTGCCCGTGTGCCGCGTGACGAGGTGCTGGCCCACGACGACATGGCGACAAGAATCGACGAGGCGCTCAAGCGACTTTGAACAATCCACTTGCCTGCGCTACCCCTTGGCAAGCCACTCTGTCACGCCCTCAACAGGAAGCGGACGCGAATAATAATATCCCTGTATGTTATGGCATCCCAGTTCCCATAACTGTTCAAGCTGCTCTCGAGTTTCCACGCCCTCCGCAATCACGTCCATGCCAAAACTGCGGGCAATGGCAATGATGGCGCTGACCATGCCGACATGCTTGCTTCCTTTCCCCAGCATGCAAACGAAGGAACGGTCGATTTTGAGCGCATCGAATGGGAAGCTGTGGAGATAACTCAAAGAAGAATAACCAGTGCCAAAATCATCAAGATAAAGATGAATGCCGCGGGCCCTGAGTTCAACGAGAACCTGGTTGCTGGTTTCCGGATTGTCCAGCAAGGCGCTTTCGGTGATCTCCAGGTGCAGGCGGTGCGGGTCCAGTCCGCTTTCCAGCAGGATTTGCAGAATCTCTTCGCCAAGATTGGCCTGCAAGAACTGCTTGGCCGAAAGATTGACACTGACAAACAAACCGTCCCCGTGCGGGAATCGGGAGCGCCAAGTCTGCGCCTCGCGGCAGGCTTCCTGCAACACCCAGCGGCCAATGCTGCCGATCAGGCCACTTTCTTCTGCGACCGGGATGAATTCGGCAGGCGAGATCATGCCACGCTCCGGATGCTGCCAGCGCACCAGCGCTTCAAAGCCGATCGCCTCCCCGCTTGTGGAGGAAACTATGGGCTGGTAATACACGCACAGTTCATTACGCTCCACGGCCCGCCGCAACTCGGTTTCCATGGTGACCAGGGCAACCACATGATCATGCATTTGCTCGTCGAAAATGGCGGTCTTGGCGGCACCCTGCGACTTGGCCCGGTACATGGCGGTATCCGCGTCGCGCAGCAAATCCTGCGGCGTTTTATATGCCGGGTTACCAAGCGTGATGCCGATGCTGGTGGAGATGAACGCCTCATGACTGAAGAACTCGAACGGCTTGAGCATTGAGGCATGAATGCGCTCCGCCACCTGGGAGGCATCCAGAATATCGACAATGTCGTCAAGCAGGATGGCAAATTCGTCTCCTCCCAGTCGCGCCACGGTATCGCCGGGCCGGATGCATTGCTGCAGCCGCGCCGCGACTGTTACCAGAACCTGGTCGCCACTGGCATGCCCAAGACTGTCGTTAATGTTTTTGAAACGATCAAGATCAAGAAACAACACCGCATAGCGAAACTCGTGGTGCCTGACCGCCCGCTTGAGACAGCGATCGAGGCGCTCCAGCAGCAAGGCCCGGTTCGGCATCCCGGTCAAGGCATCGTAATAGGCAGAATGTTGCAATTGTTCTTCCGCGTGATGACGCTGAATCATGCCACCCAGAACATGGGCAACTGCCGAGAGGAAGTGAAGCTCTGCTTCATTTTTCTGATGCCCCTTTTCAAGATAAAGATTCAGCACGCCGAGCAACCTTTCACCTGACAGAATGGGAAGGCAATAATGGCCGTGGGGCAGCATTCCGGGGTATGAGCGCGTGTGCCGCTCATCCACTTCAGAGGCGAATATCGGCATTTTCTCTTTTGCGGCCAAACCGCACATGCATTCGCCAAACGGGACACTGGCACACTGTTGCAGAATAGGTTCGACGACACCTTGCTGGGCGGCCAACAGCAAAGTTTTGTCATCCTCGGCAACGAGAAAGATGGCCCCGGTTCCACGCAAGGCCAGCCAGGGTGTTGCCAGGATTGAACTCAGTGCATTCTCCAGTCGCTCAGTGAAAGGAATCGGCCGGATGGAAATTTCCAGTGCAGCGGCCAGCGCCTGTTGCAAATAGAAGTCGCGCTGGATTTTTTCCTCGTTGCGCTTGCTTTCGCTGATGTCGCGCAGGAAGGCACTGAATGCAGGCTTGCCTTCGGTGACAAAAAAAGCAATTGCCAGTTCGAGCGGGAATTCCTCGCCGTTTCTGCGTAAGCCGGTGACTTCAATGCGCCGGTTGATGAAGCTTCCCCGGCCGGATTCAAGCAGCCGTTTGATCCCTCGCAAATGGGCCTCGCGCTGTCGGGGCGGGATGATTTTTCCGGAGAGCGGCGCCCCCATGACTTCTTCGACATTCCAGCCAAAAATGGTTTCCGCCTGCTGATTCCAGCCGGTAATCCGCTCTTCTCCGTCTATGGTGATAATGGCATCGAGCGAGGTGGAGAGAATGGAACGGGAACGGTCTTCGCTTTCCTGCAAAGCGAAATAAACCGACTCTCTTTCGGTAATGCGCCGACCAAGCTGACGCGCTCCGAAGCCGATGCCTGACAAGCCCAGCAGCCAGAGGATGCCATGTCCCAGGCCCACCGAAACCATACGTTCCTTTTCCGCCGCTTCGAGCGGCGCCAGAGGCACCGATACACTGACGCCACCAGCCTGTTCTCCTGCCCGGTAGCCCTGTTGCTTGTGGCAATCCAGGCAGGCCTCTACCATGACCATCGGGCGGATCAGGCGCAGGTATGCAGCATTATTGATAAGTGCAATATCGGTAATTTCTTCCACGCCACCCGCGAGTGTCTTTAGAGCTTGGGCTTCCCACGGGTCAGGCTGATTGACTGGGTTGAGCGGTCGCAAACTGCTGATATGGCTGATGGCGCCATAATTCTGTTGTGCCATTTCGTTGAACTGCCGCACCATCAGGGCGGGGTTGATCAGCGTCAGGATGCGCCCCGACGGGGTGACGATATCCCGCTCAGGAAGATAGGCCACAAAAGGATCAGGCTGGGTTTCCTGGTTGACTGGGACATACACGCCGCCATGCCGGGTAGCCCACTG
Source organism: Gammaproteobacteria bacterium (assembly GCA_018824405.1). Lineage (GTDB taxonomy): Bacteria > Pseudomonadota > Gammaproteobacteria > Burkholderiales > Sulfuricellaceae > Sulfurimicrobium. The sequence goes on along the minus strand of JAHJGO010000022.1, from coordinate 97,296 downwards.
CCGGAATGCCAGATCCTTGAAGAAATTGGCGCGCAACTCACTGTGAGCCTGTTCCAGCAGAAGGGTATGGGTCTGGCGATAGTTCCAGTACAGGGATGCCGCGATTGCGATGGTCCAGACAATAGCCAGCGCATATGGCCAGCGGCTCAGATGGATATGCGGAAGCCTGGCCCCAGTGGATCCATTTGGCTGGTTTGACTTCCGAGACGTCTTGTCAGGTTGAGGCATAGCTCCTTATGGCTGCGGCTTTGATCAAAGACCCTACTTGTGATCAGGTGATTATTACAGCAACGGAAATTTATCACAACCGGTGCCAAGCATCGCTACCCGTTTACTGCAAAACGGTTATGATATTCAGCCGCACAACCGGCCTGCTGGATAGGTAAATTGAAACTCGCGATCATTCTCGACCCACTGGAATCCCTGAAAACCTACAAGGATTCGACCTACGCCATGATGCGCGAGGCCCATGCGCGCGACCATGTCCTTTATGTCATGGAGCAGCACGAGCTGATTCTGGACGAGGGCAGGGTCAAGGCCCATGCGCGCAGGCTCGATCTGGTGGACGAAGACCTGAAATGGCACACGCTGGAAGAGCCCTCCTGGCACGCACTGACGGATTTCGATGTCACCCTGATGCGCAAGGACCCGCCCTTCGACATGGAGTACATCTACAGCACCTACCTGCTGGAACTGGCCGAGGCGCAGGGCGCGCGCATTCTCAATCGCCCCGAGGCAGTGCGCGATTTCAACGAGAAGCTGTCGACGGCAAAATTCCCGCAGTTCATGCCGCCCACACTGGTGACGCGGCAGGAGGATTTGATCCGTGACTTTATCCACAAGCACGGCGACATCATTCTCAAGCCGCTCGATGCCATGGGCGGCAGCAGCATTTTCCGCATCCAGCAGCATGACCCCAACCTGAATGTGATCATCGAAACCATGACGCAACTGGGCACCCGCACCATCATGGCGCAGCGCTATATTCCCGAGATCGCACAGGGCGACAAGCGCATTCTGCTGATCGACGGCGAACCGGTGCCCTATGCCCTGGCGCGTATCCCGAAAAGTGGCGAAACGCGTGGCAACCTGGCCGCCGGAGGCAAGGGAGTGGCCCAGCCGCTCTCCGAACACGACTGGAAAATCGCCGATGCGCTGGGTCCGAAGCTGCGCGAGCTGGGGCTGTTCCTGGTCGGCCTCGACGTGATCGGCGACTATCTCACCGAGATCAATGTCACCAGCCCGACCGGGTTTCAGGAAATCACCGCACAAAGCGGCTTCAACGTGGCAGGGATGTTTGTGGATGCTTTAGAAAAGCAGATGAGGTGTGAGGCATGAGATGTGAAACGCAGAAATTCATGAGTTTGGGCTTTACTCATCTCCCATCACCCATCGCCTCTTTGCTGCTGGCGCTTACGCTGATTATTACGCTGTCCGGCTGCGGCAAGGAACCCCTCTACCAGCAACAGAGCTATGTCTTCGGCACCCTGGTGGAAATAAGCATTTACGGCGAGGAGGAGGCGCGCGCCAAACAGCTTGCCGGGCAGGTATTAACCGATTTCGACCAGATGCACGAATTTCTTCATGCCTGGAAACCAGGTTCCCTGAGCCGGATGAACGAGATTTTCGCCCACGCCCCCGCCAGGGCTGCGATTCAGCCCGGCATGATTCCCCTGCTGGAGGATGCCACCCGGCTCTCCGAACAATCCGGCGGACTGTTCAATCCGGCCATCGGGAATCTGGTCCGGCTGTGGGGTTTTCAGGGAGATGAATTCAAGCCGGTGCACCCCGACCCGGCGGAAATCGAAAAACTGCTGCAGGCCAGTCCTAAAATGTCGGACATCGTCATCGAAGGCATCGAGTTCCACAGCACCAATCCGGCGGTACGCGTGGACCTGGGCGGTTACGCCAAGGGCTACGCACTTGACGTGGCAGCGGAGTATCTGCGCTCGCAGGGGGTAAAAAATGCCCTGATCAACATCGGCGGCAATATCATTGCCCTGGGCAAACATGGCAAACGGCCCTGGCAGGTAGGCATCCAGCATCCGCGCAAACCTGGCGCCATTGCCACGCTGGAATTGCGCGATGGCGAGGCGGTCGGCACTTCCGGAGATTATCAGCGCTACTTCGAGCTTGATGGCAAACGTTACTGCCACATCATCGACCCGCGAAATGGCCGGCCTGCCCAGGGCACGCAGGCGGTCACCGTGCTGATTCCGCCCGGCAAGAATGCCGGCGTGCTGTCGGATGTCGCCTCCAAGCCGGCCTTCATTGTCGGCAAACAGGGCTGGCGCGACGAGCTGAAGAAAATGAAGGTGGATCAGGGCATGTTGATCGACGATCAGGGCGAGATCTACCTGACGCCTGCCATAAAAAAACGCGTCACATTTCTTGAGACCGGATTGAAACTCCACGAATCGTTTTGAGCGGAGTAAAATGCCGCTTTTTTCCGAAGTGATGGCGAAAGCCAAGGAATTTCGATGATTGGTATTCTTATCGTTGCCCACGGCGCCCTGGGCGAAAGTCTGATCCACTGCGCCAGCCATGTCATGGGCAGTCGGCCGCTGAACCTGCAACAACTCGGTGTCACCATCCACGACGATCCCGGTGCGATCCTGCCCCAGGCCAGGGAAATGCTGCGCCAGCTCGACCAGGGCGATGGCGTGCTGATTCTGTCCGACATCTACGGCGCCACTCCTACCAACATCACCTGCCGCCTGCTGGATACGGGGCGGGTGGAAGGTATTGCGGGAGTCAACCTGCCGATGCTGGTACGGGCGCTCACCTATCGCGACGAACCGCTAGCCACCGTGGTGGAAAAAGCGCTTTCCGGCGGTCATGACGGCATCATCCACACCACCATGGAAGCCTGCCATGTTGCAACGTGACATCGAAATCACCAACAAGCTGGGACTGCACGCACGCGCCTCGGCCAAGATCACCCAGACAGCCGGCCAACACAAGAGCCAGGTCTGGCTCAGCCGTAACGACCGGCGCATCAACGCCAAAAGCATCATGGGCGTGATGATGCTGGCTGCAGCCAAGGGCACGACCATCGGCATCGAAACCGAGGGCGAAGATGAAGAACAGGCGATGAAAGCACTTGTCGACCTGATCAGCGACAAGTTCGGGGAAGGCGAGTAATGAGTTTCACCATGCATGGGGTCGCCATTTCCGGCGGCATCGCCATCGGCCATGCCCATCTTGTCTCGCATGTCGGCCTCGATGTTCCACAGTACGCCCTGCTCAAGGCGCAGGTACCGGATGAAATCGCACGTTTCGATGCCGCGATCCAGACCACTTTGCGAGAGCTGAAGGAACTGCGCAACGACATCCCCGCCAATGCGCCGGCGGAGTTCGACGCTTTCCTCGACCTGCATATCCTGATCCTGAGCGACCCGACACTCTCGACCGCCCCCAAGGAACGCATCGAAGCCCAGCGAGTCAACGCCGAATGGGCCTTGAAACAGCAGATGGACACCTTGCTGGCGCAGTTCGACCAGATCGAGGACGATTACCTCCGGGAACGCAAGGCGGACGTGGTGCAGGTAGTGGAAAGGGTGCTGAAATCTTTACTCGGCCACGCCACCCTGCATACCCCGGGCCTCGCCAGCCCGGACCAGACCAGCATCCTGGTGGCGCACGACCTCTCCCCTTCCGACATGATGCTGTTCAAGCAGCACCAGTTTGCCGCCTTTGTCACCGATGTCGGCGGCACCACTTCCCATACCGCCATTCTCGCCCGCAGCCTCAATATCCCGTCCATCGTGGCATTGCACCATGCGCGCAGCCTGATTCGCGAACGCGAACTGATCATTGTCGACGGCAGCCAGGGCATCGTCATCGTCAACCCGGACAAGACGGTGCTGGCCGAATACAAGTTGCGCCAAAGCCAGTGGGAGCTGGAAAAACAGAAACTCAAACGCCTCAAATCGACCCGTGCCACCACGCTGGATGGCACGGAGGTGGAACTCCATGCCAATATCGAGTTGCCGGATGATATCGGCGATGTGAAAGCCAGCGGCGCCACCGGCATCGGCCTGTTCCGCAGCGAATTCCTGTTTCTTAACCGGCGCGACCTGCCAGGCGAGGAAGAGCAATTTCTCGCCTACCGTCGCGTGGCGGAAGAAATGCACGGTCTCCCGGTCACCATCCGCACACTCGACCTGGGCGCGGACAAACAGATGTTTGGCGCAGACAACATCAGTGCCAATCCGGCGCTTGGGTTGCGCGCAATTCGCCTGTGCCTGGCAGAACCGCAACTGTTCCACGCCCAGTTACGCGCCATTCTGCGCGCCTCGCATTACGGCAGGATCAAGTTGCTGATCCCCATGTTGTCGTCCCTGAACGAACTGAACCAGACCTTTCATCTGATCGCCCACGCCAAGCAGAGCCTGATGGAAGAGAGCATTCCCTTCGACGACAATCTCCCTGTCGGCGGCATGATCGAAATCCCCGCTGCTGCGCTGGCGGCCCACGTTTTTGCCAAGCACCTGGATTTTCTCTCCATCGGCACTAACGACCTGATCCAGTACACACTGGCCATCGACCGCACCGACGACAGCGTGGCGCACCTTTATGACCCGCTTCATCCCGCAGTGCTGCAACTGGTGTCTTATACCATCAAGTGTGCCGACAAGGCCGGCATTCCGGTTTCGGTATGCGGCGAGATGGCGGGCGACGTCAGGATGAGCCGCTTGCTGCTGGGCCTCGGATTACGCCAGTTCTCTATGCACCCGGCACATCTGCTCAGGGTGAAACAGCAGATTCTGCGCACCAATGTGCCGGAATTGCCCTCACTGGTGAACCGGATGCTCAAAACCGAGGAGCCGGAAAGAATGCACGCACATCTGGCGCGCTTGAATGCCTGAGTCAAATCCACGATAATCGTCCGGATATGTCTAAGCCCAATTCCATCGGCGTCGTCACGCCCCAAACCGCACGTTTCGAGTCGCCGCTGACCCTCAAAAGCGGCGCCACGCTGCCGTTCTATGAACTGGTGTACGAAACCTACGGCACGCTCAACGCCGACAACTCCAATGCCATCCTGGTCTGCCATGCCCTTTCCGGCAATCATCACGTGGCGGGCTACCACGCCGAGCACGACAAGCGCCCGGGCTGGTGGGACAACATGATCGGCCCGGGCAAACCGATCGATACCGAACATTTCTTCGTCATCGGAGTGAACAATCTCGGCGGCTGCCACGGCTCCACCGGGCCTTCCAGCATCAATCCCCAGACCGGCAAGCCATTCGGAGCCAGTTTCCCGGTAGTAACGGTGGAAGACTGGGTGGAAACCCAGGCAAGACTGGCCGACCGGCTCGGCATCCGCCAGTTTGCCGCGATTGTCGGCGGCAGTCTGGGCGGCATGCAGGTGCTGCAATGGAGCATCAACCATCCTGACCGCCTGCGCCATGCGCTGGTGATCGCCGCCGCGCCCCGCCTCACGGCACAGAATATCGCTTTCAACGACGTGGCCAGACAGGCGATCCTGACCGATCCTGATTTTCATGGCGGCGACTTCTACGCTCACGGCGTGGTGCCGCGCCGCGGCCTCAGGATCGCCCGCATGCTGGGCCATATCACCTACCTTTCGGACGATGCGATGGGAGAAAAATTCGGCCGCATACTGCGCTCCGGCGCCTACAACTTCGGCTACGAGGTCGAGTTCGAGATCGAGTCCTATCTGCGTTATCAGGGCGACAAATTCGCCGACAGCTTCGATGCCAACACCTATCTGCTGATGACCAAGGCGCTGGATTACTTCGACCCCACCCACCACCATCAACATGGTTCTTTGAGTGAAACCCTGCGAGCTGCCCGCTCCAGGTTTCTGGTCATTTCATTCTCAACCGACTGGCGCTTCAGCCCGGCGCGCTCGCGCGAAATCGTCAAGGCCCTGCTGGACAACAACCTGGACGTGAGCTATGCGGAAATCACCGCCGCACACGGCCACGATGCCTTTCTCATGGAAGACCCGCAATATCACTACCTGGTGCGAGCCTATATGGAAAGGGTTGCGGCGGAGGTGGCGGCATGAACAGGAAGCAGGGGCCCCGCGCAACGGGGATGCGACCGGCCGTGAATGCCCCACAAGGGGACTCCGATCCACTACGGGCTAAAGCACGTGTGGAATCGTATGACGCCGGGCACCGACAAGTAATAGGAAAATGCGCCATGGAAGTCATGGAGGTGACAGCATGACCAACACCACAACAGTGCGTCACGATTTCGAAACCATTGCGTCCTGGGTGAAGCCCGGTTCGCGCGTCCTCGACCTGGGTTGCGGCGACGGCACCCTGCTGAAATACCTCAAGGATAGCCGTCAGGCGCACGGCTATGGTGTGGACATCAAGGATGCCAACATTCTCGCCTGCGTGCAAAAAGGCCTCAACGTGATCCAGAACGACCTCGATGCGGGGCTTTCCGGATTCGAAGCGGATTCATTCGATTTCGTCATCCTGTCGCAAACCCTGCAGGCCATGCGCCACATCGAGCAGGTCGTCGCGGAAATGCTGCGCGTCGGCAAGCAGGCGATTGTCGCCTTCCCCAACTTCGGCTACTGGCGCCATCGCGTGCAGGTGCTGCAGGGCTATATGCCGGTTTCGCCCAGGCTGCCCTACCAGTGGTATGACACGCCCAACATCCATCTCTGCACCGTCAGGGATTTCGAGGCATTCTGCGCCCAGCGCAACATCCGCATCCTGGAACGGGTGGTGATGGATGGCGAACGAAAAATCGGCTTGCTGCCGAACATTCGCGGCAGCGTCGCGGCATACCGGATCGAACGCGCTTAAAGCACCAGGCGCGCCAAACCCCATACACCGAACCCAGCCACCAGCAAGCCCGCCACCCGCCGCACCCAGAGGTGACGGGTAAACGACTGCAACTGCTGGGCGAACAGGCCCATGGCAATAAGATTGGGCAAGGTGCCGAGGCCGAAAGCCAGCATGGCCGTCATCCCGGAAAGCGCGCTGCCGCTGGCCAGCGCGGTAATCAGTACGCTGTACACTAGCCCGCACGGCAGCCAGCCCCACAGCATCCCGAGCAGGAAGGCCTGCGCCGGGTTCTGCACCGGCAGCAGGGCTTTGGATACAGGCTGGATGCGCCTCCACAACAGCCCGCCGAGGCGCTCGATCTGCGTCACTGCCTGCCACAACCCTGCCAGATACAACCCCAGCATAACCAGCATGAGGTTCGCCAGCCCATATAGCACCTGCTGCACCGGCCACATGCCCTCCAGCAGCAGAGTGCTTGCACCCACGGCACCGGCCAGTCCGCCGGCAACGGCATAGCTGAGGATGCGCCCGGCGTTGTAGGCGAAGTGATAGCTGAGGCGCGTGCCCTGTCCCGGTAACTGCATGGAAATGGCGGCAACGATCCCGCCACACATGCCGACACAATGGGTGCCGCCCAGGAGGCCGGTCACGAAGAGCGCGAGCAGGCTGTATTCGTTCATGGAGTCTCTTTCGCCTTGTTATGCGCGCGCGCGGCAAGCACCACCAGGAACAAGACAGGCAGGCCGAGCAGGGCCGTGGTGTTGAAGAATGCTGCGTAGCCAAAGGCGTTCACCGCCACCCCGGAAAAACCGGCGATAAACTTCGGCAGCAGCAGCATGAGCGAACTGAACAGGGCGTATTGCGTAGCCGAATAAGCCACGTTGGTCAGGCCCGAGAGGTAGGCGACGAAAGCGCTGCTGGCGATGCCCGCCGAGAGATTGTCGGCAGAGACCACGAAAATCAGGCCGGTCACGTCATGGCCACGCCCAGCCAGCCAGGCGAACAGTACATTGGTCGCGGCCGACAGGAGCGCGCCGACGAACAGGATGCGCATCACCCCGAAACGCACCGTGAGCAGGCCGCCCAGCGCAGCGCCGACGATGGTCATGATCACGCCGAAGACCTTGGAAACCGAGGCGACTTCTTCTTTGGTGTAGCCCATATCCACGTAGAACGGATTCGACATCACCCCCATCACCACATCGGAAATGCGGTAGGTAGCGATGAGTGCCAGGATCAGCACCGCCTGCCAGCGATAGCGGCGCACAAAATCAAGCAGTGGGCTGATTGCCGCGCCATACACCCAGGCCACGGCGCGCGCCGCACGCGGCGGCAGCCAGGGATGGTGCGCAAGTTCCTGCGCCATGGAGATTTCATCCTGCCGGCTCTGCGACAGCCCATTGGTTTCCGGCTCCGGCAGGAGCAGCGTGACAACCATGCCGACCAGCATCAGCCCGGCCATGGCGAGGTAAGTGCCCTGCCAGGCCTCGTAATGATAGCCGTCCCCGCCGGCAATGCCGGCTGCGATCCACAGCGCCCCGGCGGAAGCGGTGATCATGGCGAGGCGGTAGCCCGCCTGGTAGGTAGCCGCCATCGCGCCCTGCATGCTTTCCTTTACCGCCTCGATGCGGTAGGCATCAAGCGCGATATCCTGGGTGGCAGAAAGAAAAGCCGTCAATAGGGCGAAGCCGACCAGTTGATAAAGATTCTGTTGCGGGTCCGACAGCGCCACCCCGACCAGAGCACAGGCGATACCGACCTGGGCAAACAGCAGCCAGCTGCGCCGGCGCCCCAGCCAGCGATGCAGCAAGGGCAGGGGCAGGCGATCCACCAGCGGCGCCCACATCCATTTGAAACCATAAGCCAGCCCGATCCAGCTCAGGAAGCCGATGGTGGCGCGATCGATGCCGGCCTCGCGCAGCCAGAACGACAACGTGCCCAGTACCAGCAGCAGTGGCAGCCCGGCGGAAAAGCCGAGCAGCAGCATGCCCGCCACTCGCGGATGGGTATAGACCTTGAAGGCCTCGCGCCAGCTGCCCGAAGTTCCGGTGCTCGATTGCTCAGTCATGTTCGTAGTCAATGATCAGCGGCGCGTGGTCTGAAAACCGCTCGTCCTTGTAGACCGAGGCCTGCGTTGCTTTTTCAGCTACGCCCGGGGTAGCGATCTGGTAGTCGATGCGCCAGCCCACGTTCTTGGCCCAGGCTTGGCCGCGATTCGACCACCAGGTATAGGCCTCGCCGGTTGAATCGGGATACAGGCGACGATAGACGTCCACCCAGCCGACCTGATCGAAAACGTGGGTAAGCCAGGCGCGTTCCTCGGGCAGGAAGCCGGAATTTTTCTGATTGGATTTCCAGTTCTTCAGGTCGATTTCCTTGTGGGCGATGTTCCAGTCGCCGCAAAGGACAATCTCTCGCCCACTGGCCTTGAGTTCGCGCAGGTGCGGCAGGAAGCGTTCGAGGAAATAGAACTTCACCTGCTGGCGCTCCTCCGAACTGGAGCCGGAAGGCAGATAGAGCGAAATGACCGAGAGCTTGCCGAAATCAGCCTGCAGGTAGCGCCCCTCGGCGTCGATGTCGGCAATGCCCAGACCTTCGACAACCCTGTCCGGCTTGCTTTTCGAGTAGATGCCCACGCCGCTGTAGCCCTTCTTTTCGGCATAATGGAAACAGCCATGGTAGCCATCAGGATGGAGCATTTCCGGTTTCATGTCGGCAGCCTGGGCCTTGAGTTCCTGGACGCAGATCACGTCCGCGTCCTGCTTCGCCAGCCAGCCAAAGAAGCCCTTGCTGGCCGCTGAGCGAATACCGTTAAGATTTGCAGATATAATACGCAACATTAATCCTCTAATTCAGATTGCATCATGACCGATTTCAGACAGGACTTCATCGACTTCGCCATCCAGCGCAAGGTGCTATGCTTTGGTGAATTCAAGACCAAAGCGGGGCGACTGTCGCCTTATTTTTTTAATGCCGGCCTGTTCAACGATGGCGTGGCCCTGCAGAAACTCGGGCAATTTTACGCCAAAGCCATCCTTGCTGCCGGCCTGGATTTCGACATGCTGTTCGGCCCGGCCTACAAGGGCATCCCGCTGGCAGCAGCGGTGGCCATCGCCCTTGCCGAACAGGGGCGCAATGTGCCCTACTGTTTCAACCGCAAGGAAGCCAAGGACCACGGCGAAGGCGGCACACTGATCGGCGCCCCCTTGCAGGGCAAGGTGCTGATCGTGGATGATGTGATTTCCGCCGGCACCTCGGTGCGCGAGTCGGTGGAACTGATTCGCAGCCAAGGTGCCCGTCCCTGCGGCGTGGCCATTGCGCTGGACCGTATGGAGCGCGGCACGGGCGCGCTTTCTGCAGTGCAGGAAGTCAGCCAGACTTATGACATTCCCGTTATCAGCATTGCCGACCTCGACAGCCTGACCGGCTACTTGCAACATCACCCAGAGATGGCGCAACATCAGGGCGCGGTGGCCGCATACCGCGATCAATATGGCGTGAAATAAGGATATATTTTGTGAAGACTTTGATCATTCTCATTGCCGCGGCGCTCAGCGCTGGCGCGGCACAAGCTGCTCCCATGAAGAAATGCGTGGACGACAAAGGTCGCGTCTATTACGGCGACTCCATTCCTCCCGAAGTGGAAGCCAAATGTCGCACTTCGAGCGAAATGACATCCAGGGGCATGGAAAAAAAGAAAACAACCCATTTGACGGCGGAAGAAAAACAGGCTCTAGCGGATGAGGCTGCAAAGAAAAAGGAAGAACAGCAAAAAGCCGTGGAACAGCAGCGCCGCGACAAGGCACTGCTGCTCAGCTACTCCGACGAAAAAGAAATCGATCTGGCACGTGACCGCAACCTTGTTGCGGCCCAGGCCCGTATTGATGGAACCCAGCTACGCATCAAGTCTGTGCAGGGACGCCTTAATGGGCTACACAAGCAGAAAGATCTCTTTATCAAAAGAGGGAAACCCATACCCGAAGATCTGCAGGCAGAAATTGCCTCCGCTGAAAAGGAAATCGACAAATTCCAGGACAGCATAACCAAATCCAGACTAGAGCTTGAAGAAATCAAGGCCCGCTTCGACGACGACAAAAAGCGCTATCGCCGCCTGAAAGGCTTGTCACCGGCATCAGACGCCGCTTTCTCGGCGCAATAGCAGGTGCCAGCCCATTCCATCAAATAGGGCGGCATAAAACAGAAAGGGGGGCCGAGCGGCTCCCTTTATTTTTCCGGAGTCCGGATTCAGCCAGCCAGTTTCTGCTTCAGAATCTCGTTCAGCTGTGCCGGATTGGCCTTGCCCTTGCTGGCCTTCATCGCCTGACCAACAAAAAACCCGAACAGCTTGTCCTTGCCGGAACGGTATTCGGCCAGCTGGCCCGGGTTCGCAGCAATAATTTCGTCGATGATCTTCTCGATCGCGCCGCTGTCGGAAACCTGCTTCAGACCTTTGGCCTCGATGACGGCATCCGCTTCGCCCTCGCCGTTCCACATCGCCGCAAACACTTCCTTGGCTATTTTGCCGGAAATGGTGCTGTCCTGGATGCGCTTCAGCAGGCCGGCCAGTTGAGCGCTGGAAATGGGACTATCAACAATCTCCAAACTTGCATTGTTTAATGCAGAAGAAAGATCATTAATTACCCAGTTTGCAGTAATTTTAGCTGCAAATATCTCAGCCGAAGGATATTCAGGAGTTGTTAGAATACCAACACCTTTAGAAAGTAGTGATCGGAGCGTTGCCTCAAAGTAATCCGCCAGTTCGCGCGCCGAGGTCAGCACGCCGGCATCATAGGGCGGCAGGCTGTACTCATTGATGAAGCGCTCACGCTTGGCCTGCGGCAGCTCCGGCAGCGCACTTCGAATTTCTTCGATGTAGGCATCGCTCACCACCAGCGGCAGCAGGTCCGGGTCGGGGAAGTAGCGATAATCGTTGGCTTCTTCCTTGGAACGCATGGAGCGGGTCTCGTCGCGATCCGGGTCGTAGAGGCGGGTTTCCTGCACCACCCGGCCGCCGTCCTCGATCAGTTCGATCTGGCGGCGGACTTCATATTCGATTGCCTTTTCCAGGAACTTGAAAGAGTTGAGATTCTTGATTTCGCAGCGGGTACCCAGCGTGTCCGTGCCTTTGATGCGCACCGAAACGTTGGCATCGCAACGGAACGAGCCTTCCTGCATGTTGCCGTCGCAGATGCCGATCCAGCGCACCAGCGAATGCAACATCTTGGCGTAAGCCACAGCTTCAGTGCTGCTGCGCATGTCGGGCTCGGTGACGATCTCGACCAGCGGCGTGCCGGCGCGGTTGAGATCGATACCGGTCATGCCGTGGAAATCCTCGTGCAGCGATTTGCCGGCGTCCTCTTCCATGTGGGCGCGGGTAATGCGGATGTCTTTCTCGTAGGCTTGCCCTGAGCCTGTCGAAGGGACCTGGATACGCAGCGTTCCGCCCTCGGCCACGATGGGCAGTTCAAGCTGGGTAGTCTGGTAGCCCTTGGGCAGGTCCGGGTAGAAGTAATTCTTGCGCTCGAATACCGATTTGCGATTGATGCGCGCACCGACGGCGAGACCGAACCTGACCGCTTTTTCTGCGGCTGCGCGGTTGAACACCGGCAACACACCCGGCAGCGCGAGATCCACGGCACAAGCCTGGGTATTGGGCTCGGCGCCATAGGCGGTGGCCGCCCCGGAAAAAATCTTGGTGACGGTGTTGAGTTGGGCATGCGTTTCCAGCCCGATCACGACTTCCCATTGCATGTTAATTTCCTAGTAATGAGTGATGGGGGATGGGAGATGGCACGGTCTTTTTCTCATTACTCATTACCCATTACCCCTCACCATGAAGCAGCGGCATGCGCTGATGCCAGTCTGTTGCCAGCTGGTACTGGTGTGCGACATTCAGCATTTTTGCCTCGGCAAAATAATTACCCACGATCTGCAAACCCACCGGCAGACCATTGTCTCCAAAGCCGCATGGCACGGACATGCCGGGCAGGCCGGCGAGGTTCACGGCAATGGTATAAATATCCGACAGGTACATGGAAACCGGGTCATCGCTCTTCTCCCCCAGCTTGAAGGCTGTGGTCGGCGCGGTTGGTCCCATGATCACGTCGCACTGTTTGAAGGCCGTCTCGAAATCCTGTGCGATCAGGCGGCGCAGTTTCTGCGCCTGGATATAATAGGCGTCGTAATAGCCGGCGGACAGCACATAGGTGCCGATCATGATGCGCCGCTTGACCTCGGGGCCAAAGCCCTGAGCGCGGCTTTTCTGATACATGTCGGTCAGGTCGCCGTATTCCGGCGCGCGATAGCCGTAACGCACGCCATCGTAACGCGCCAGATTGGAAGACGCCTCGGCCGGGGCCAGCACGTAATACACCGGGATGGAGAGGCGGGTATTGGGCAGGCTGATATCGACCGTCTCGGCACCGAGTTTGCGATATTCGGATAGCGCCGCCTCCACTGCCTTGGCCACATCTGCAGCCAGACCTTCGGCGAAATACTCCTTGGGCAGGCCGATCCTCAGGCCCTTAAGTGGCTGATTCAGATCGCGGGTGTAATCTTCCTTTTCGCGTTCCAGACTGGTCGAATCGCGGCTGTCGAAACCAGCCATGACATTCATCATCAAGGCGCAGTCCTCTGCGCTCCTGGCCATGGGTCCGGCCTGGTCGAGCGATGAAGCGAAAGCGATCATGCCGTAGCGCGACACCGTGCCGTAAGTCGGCTTGAGGCCGGTAATGCCGACCAGCGCCGCGGGCTGGCGGATGGAGCCGCCAGTATCGGTGCCGGTCGCCGCGGGGCACAGTCGCGCCGCCACCGCCGCGGCGGAACCGCCGGAACTGCCGCCGGGAACCCGGCTCACATCCCAGGGATTTTTGACCTTGCCAAAGAAGGACGTCTCGTTGCTCGACCCCATGGCAAACTCGTCCATGTTGGTCTTGCCCAGATTCACCGCACCAGCACGGTTGAACTGCTCAATCACGTGGGCATCATAAGGCGCAGAAAAATTGGCCAGCATTTTTGAGCCGCAGGTAGAAAGCCAGTCCTGGGCACAGAAAATATCCTTTTGCGCAAATGGGATACCGGTCAACAGATCGGCCTGACCCGCCGCAATGCGCTCATCCGCCGCACGCGCCTGCGCCAGGCTTTTTTCCGCATCCACGGTGATGAAGGCATTGAGCGCAGGATTCAGCTCATTGATGCGCTTCAGGAAGGTTTGCGTCAGCTCGAAGCTGGAGATCTTTTTTCCGGCCAGTAGCGCGGAGAGTTCTTTAAGACTTGCATTCAACATTTTTTTCTTCCGGTAATGGGGAATGGGCGATGGGTAAGATGACCCGCCTTCCCATCACCCATTTCTCATCACACATCACTCTATGACTTTAGGAACCAGATACAGCCCCGCTTCCACCTGCGGCGCCACCGCTTGACAGGCTTCGCGGCGATTGGGTTCACTCACCACATCCTCGCGCAAACGCAATACCACGTCCTGTGCATGAGCCATGGGCTCGATGCCGCTGGTATCTACCGCCTGCATTTCCTCCACCAGCCCGAAAATGCTGGAAAGCTGCGCAAGATAGGCCTGCGCCTCGCTCTCGCCAACCTCGATACGGGCCAGATGGGCAATGCGTTTTACATCGTCCAGCGTCAATGACATAAAATTCACCTTGATGAAACTTTAAACAAGCAAGCTTAATAGGTTATCATAATTCATTTTACCGAAGCACCTCTTAAAAGACCCCCGAGACACACTGTATGTTTGGATTCCTACGCGGCTATTTCTCCACTGATCTGGCAATTGACCTGGGTACTGCCAACACCCTGATTTACGTACGCGGCAAAGGCATCGTCCTGGACGAACCTTCCGTGGTGGCCATTCGCCAGGAAGGCGGACCGAGTGGCAAAAAAACCATTCAGGCCGTTGGTGCCGAGGCCAAGCTGATGATCGGCCGCACCCCCGGTTCCATCACCGCCATTCGTCCGATGAAAGATGGCGTAATCGCCGACTTCACCATCACCGAACAGATGCTGAAGTACTTCATCAAGAAAATTCACGATTCGCGCATGCTCTCGCCCAGCCCGCGCATCATCATCTGCGTTCCCTGCGGCTCGACCCAGGTGGAACGTCGTGCCATCCGCGAATCCGCGATTGGCGCAGGCGCCCGCCAGGTGTATCTGATCGAGGAGCCGATGGCAGCCGCAATCGGTGCCGATCTTCCCGTGGCGGAAGCCACCGGCTCCATGGTCGTGGACATCGGCGGCGGTACCACCGAAGTGGGCGTCATTTCCCTCGGCGGCGTGGTATACGCCTCTTCCGTACGCGTTGGCGGCGACAAGTTCGATGAATCCATCATCAACTATATCCGCCGCAACTACGGCATGCTGATCGGCGATGCCACCGCCGAGATGATCAAGAAACAGATCGGCTCCGCTTTCCCGGCTTCGGAAGTGCGCGAGATGGAAGTCAAAGGCCGTAACCTGGCGGAAGGCATACCGCGCAGCTTCACTATTTCCAGCAACGAAGTACTGGAAGCTCTGACCGATCCGCTTAACAACATCGTCAGCGCAGTCAAACAGGCACTGGAGCAAACCCCGCCCGAACTGGGTGCGGACATTGCAGACAAGGGCATGGTACTCACCGGTGGCGGCGCATTGCTGCGCGATCTGGACCGTCTGCTGATGGAAGAAACCGGCCTGCCGGTGGTGGTAGCCGAAGATCCGCTGACTTGCGTGGTACGTGGCTCAGGACGTGCACTTGAAGAAATGGACAAGCTCGGTACCGTGTTCACGAATGATTGAGTTGGTAGCCTGGGTTAAGCACAGCGCAACCCGGGAAAGACAGATGTCGGGTTACGCGGCTGGCCGCCGCTAACCCAACCTACATTACTATCCCATGGATCACCAACCATTTTTCAAGCGTGGCCCCAGCCCCAAGACAAGACTGGCGTTCTTCGGCCTGCTTGCCATTGCCCTGATGGTCACTGACGCACGTTTCAACCAGCTTGACCTGCTGCGACAGGGTGTGGGCCTGGCGCTTCACCCGCTGCAGCAGATTGCCAACAGCCCGCTCACCCTGTCTCGCCGCGCCGGCGAGTTTTTCGTCACGCAAAGCCAGCTTGCAGACGAAATCACCCGCCTGCGGCAGCAGCAACTCGGCAATGCCATACAATTGCAGCTCAACCAGTCATTGCAGGCCGAAAACGCCCACCTGCGCCGTCTGCTTTCGACTCGCAAAAGCCTCACCAGCCAGTCCACCACGGCTGAAGTGATGAGCGCCGGGCGCAGCCCCTTCAGCCGCAAAATCATTGTTGACAAGGGCAGCTCCAGCGGGATTCAGGCTGGCCAGGCTGCGATCGACGACAGGGGACTGGTAGGCCAGGTAACCCGCTTACAGCTGCTAAGCAGCGAAATCACCTTGATTACCGACAAGGGCCAGGCCGTGCCGGTGGAGGTCGTACGCAACGGCGTGCGCGCCATCGCCTTTGGGCACGGCCGGAATAACACGCTGGAACTGGCCTTCATGCCGGTTAACATGGACATCCAGAATGGCGACCAGCTCATCACTTCCGGCATCGATGGCACTTATCCGCGCGGCGTGCCTGTCGCGATAGTGAGCCAGATCGAGCGCAATGCCGGCGACCCTTTTGCCAGGATTACCTGTACGCCGAGCTCAGGCTTGGATCGCTATCGCAGCCTGCTGATCATTTCCGTCAGCGAATCACCGCCAGCAGCACTGCCACCTGTGAAAAAACACGCCAAGGAAGCCCAGTAACATGACCGACGCGCCCACCCTGACACGTCCGCCCAGCGGCCAATTTATCGCCATGACGCTGTTTGCGGCGATCATGCTGGACATCCTGCCATGGCAGGGTACCTGGCTGCTGCTGCGCCCGGATTTTGTCCTGCTGCTGCTGCTCTACTGGGCCATACACCAGCCACTGCGTATTGGCATGGCCACGGCCTGGGGTCTCGGCCTGGTCATGGATGTCGCCGATGGCGCCCTGCTTGGTCAATATGCACTAGCCTATACTTTTGCCATTTATCTCGCCCTCACCCTGCACCGGCGCATCCAGGCTTTCGGTCTGTGGCCGCAGGCATGGCATATTTTTCCGCTGTTGCTGGTCAGCCAGATACTGGCTTTACTAACCCACTTGCTCTCTGGAGCGACTTTCATCGGCTGGGGATATTTTCTCGCCAGCATCACCGGCGCGCTGTTCTGGCCCCCGCTCAGTCTGCTGGTCCAGCTGGCACTGAAGCACAGATATCTGCCCGATGTTGCCTATACCACCTCGCGCGGCAGCGAAAAGTAAAGGCTTGTTAATGATTAACGAGTCCTGATCACCCATGTTGTTTGGCATGAAATCCGGCACCGTACTCAGGGATAACCAGCAGGAGCTGCACCATTTCCGGGTGCGGCTGGCGCTGGCTGCGGCTTTTGTTCTGCTTGCCTTCGCACTTCTGGCGACAAGGCTGTTTTATCTGCAGGTAGTACAGCATGAGCACTACCACACTCTGGCAGAAAACAACCGCATCTCTATCGTCCCTATCGTTCCCAACCGGGGGCTGATTCTGGACCGCAATGGCGTAGCTCTGGCACACAACTATTCTGCCTATACTCTGGAAATTACGCCAAGCAAGGTGGGCAGCCTGGAAGAAACCATCAATGAGCTGGCCGACATTATCGAAATTACGCCGCGCGACCGCAGGCGTTTCAAAAAACTGCTGGATGAAAGCAAGAATTTCGAAACCCTGCCAATCCGTTCGCGCCTGACCGAGGTGGAGGTTGCAAAATTCGCGGTAAACCGTTATCGCTTTCCGGGCGTGGAAATCAAGGCCCGCCTGTTCCGCCACTACCCGCACACGGAACTGTTCTCGCATGTGGTCGGTCACATTGGCCGCATCAGCGACCGGGACGTAGCGCGACTGGAAGAGGAAGAACTGCTCGCCAATTACCGCGGCACAGACCATATCGGCAAACAGGGTCTGGAGCAGAGCTACGAAAAACTGCTCCACGGCATCACTGGCTTCGAACAGGTCGAGACCGATGCCGGCGGCCGCGCCGTGCGTACCCTGTCGCGCAACCCTCCCATTTCCGGCGACACGCTCTATCTCTCCATTGACAGCAAACTGCAGGCACTGGCGGTTAAAGCCTTTGGAAAGTACCGGGGTTCACTGGTAGCAATCGACCCAAAAACCGGTGAAGTCCTGGCCTTTGTCAGCCAGCCGGGCTTCGACCCCAACCTGTTCGTGGATGGCATCGACACCGCAAACTGGGAAGCCTACAGCAACTCGCCCGACAAGCCTCTCAACAATCGTGCCCTGCGTGGCCAATACCCGCCCGGTTCAACGTTCAAACCATTCATGGCTCTCGCAGGGCTGGAACTCAACAAACGCACACCTTCCTATTCCATCTCAGACCCCGGCTATTACATGTTGCCGGGCAGCAGCCACCGTTACCGCGACTGGAAAGTCGGTGGCCATGGCACGGTGGATTTGCACAAATCCATCGTTATCTCGTGCGACACCTACTACTATGGTCTGGCCGTAGACATGGGCATAGACAACATTACCAGCTTCATGAGCCATTTCGGTTTCGGCAGGAAAACCGGTATCGATATCGAAGGCGAACAAATCGGGGTTCTCCCCTCACAAGCCTGGAAAATGAAACGCTTCAAACAAAAATGGTACACCGGCGACACCGTCAGCGTCGGCATCGGCCAAGGCTACAATCTCGCCACGCCGCTGCAACTGGCAGTAGCCACTGCCGCCCTGGCCAACGGCGGTCAGCTGATGCGCCCACGCATGGTCAGGAGCATTCAGAATAGCAAGACGGGCCAGACCCGCACGCTGCCAGCGGAGATATTGGATTCCTTACCCATCAAACCAGAGAACCTGGAACGTGTGAAAGCGGCCATGGTGGATGTCAACCGACCAGGCGGCACCGCCGCGCGCGCCGGGGCGGGCGCTGAATACCTGATCGCCGGAAAGACTGGAACCGCGCAGGTAGTTGCCATAAAACAGGGGCAAAAATACGTGGAAAGCCAAGTTGCCGAACGGCACCGTGATCATGCGCTATTCATCGCATTCGCCCCCGCCGACAACCCCAGGATCGCTCTTGCCATTCTGGTGGAAAACGGTGGCCATGGCGGCAGCACAGCAGCCCCGATCTCACGCACCGTAATGGACTACTACCTGCTCGGCAAGCTGCCCAAGGAAGAAATCGCCAAAGAATTTACCGAGCCAGGTGCAGAACATGATTAGACGCTTGCTAAACCGCCTGGTTGCCCATCTGGATGGTTATTTGCTGCTTGCCCTGGCGCTACTGGTCCTGCTTGGCCTGGTGGTGCTTTACAGCGCTGCCGGAGAGGATTATCACTTCGTCACCAGGCAGTTGATGAATCTGGGTGTCGCATTCGGCGTGATGTGGGTGGTCGCAAACATCCCACCGCAACACCTCGCCCGCCTCGGCCTGCCAGTCTATATTATCGGCCTGCTGCTCCTGCTCGGTGTGGCGCTGTTCGGCGACATCAGCCACGGCGCAAGGCGCTGGCTGCACATCGGGGTGACGCGCATTCAGCCTTCGGAAATCATGAAAATCGCGGTCCCGCTGGTCCTGGCATGGTATTTTGATCGTCACTCAGCCGCGTTGCGCATCAAGGATTTTATCGTGGCAACCCTGCTGCTGCTGGTGCCCGTGGCATTTATCCTCAAGCAGCCAGACCTGGGCACCTCCCTGATCGTCAGCGCTGCCGGATTCTATGTGCTGTTCCTGGGCGGCCTCTCCTGGCGCGTCATGCTCGGTCTGGCCGTTACTGGTGCCGCCAGCATGCCCCTGCTGTGGTCCTTGTTGCACGACTACCAGCGCCAGCGTGTGCTGACTTTGCTCGACCCCACCCAAGATCCGCTGGGCACCGGCTACCATATTATTCAATCCACCATTGCCATGGGCTCGGGCGGCCTTTTCGGAAAGGGCTGGCTCAATGGCACCCAGACCCATCTGGAATTTCTTCCCGAGCGCCACACCGA
This sequence comes from Gammaproteobacteria bacterium, assembly GCA_018824405.1. Classification (GTDB taxonomy): domain Bacteria; phylum Pseudomonadota; class Gammaproteobacteria; order Burkholderiales; family Sulfuricellaceae; genus Sulfurimicrobium. The sequence goes on along the minus strand of JAHJGO010000022.1, from coordinate 77,500 downwards.
CTTCATTCTCGCCGTGCTGGCAGAGGAATTCGGGCTGTTCGGCAGCGTGACCCTGTTAATTATTTACCTGCTGGTGATCGGGCGCGGCATGGTAATCGCCGCCAATGCGCCCACCCTGTTTGGTCGGCTTTTTGCCGGCAGCATCGTACTCACCTTCTTCACTTACGCCTTCGTCAACATCGGTATGGTGAGCGGAATTCTGCCGGTGGTGGGCGTACCGTTGCCGATGGTGAGCTATGGTGGAACCTCCATTGTCACGCTGCTGTTCGGCATAGGGGCACTGATGAGCATTCAGACCCACCGCAAGCTGATTCAGACCTGAAGGCCCTCTCATGGAGCAATTTATCGCCTGGCTGCTGGGAGATGAAGCCGGTCTGTGGACACTTTTTCTGTCCAGCTTTCTTGGTGCAACCGTGTTGCCAGGCGGCTCGGAAGCCGTGCTGTATACCCTGCTCAAGCTGCACCCGCAGCTGCTCTGGCTGGCCTTGATCATCGCCACCACAGGTAACACGCTCGGGGCCATGACATCCTACCTGCTGGGTCGATTGTTCCCGCGGGATCACCATCATCGCAGCATAGCCTGGCTGCGGCGCCATGGCAGCCCTGTCCTGCTGCTGGCCTGGGCGCCACTGATTGGCGATGCCCTGTGTGTGGCAGCCGGCTGGCTGCGCATCAACCCCTGGCATGCTGCCCTGTTCATGCTGCTGGGCAAGGGTGCGCGTTATGGCGCAGTAACCCTGGCAGCAACATAGGCAAATTGGCTGCCGCATTCGGCTTCGCTTGGGTTAAAATTATCTCTTTGCATGCCACTCCAATGACCAGCCGCCTGCGCGAAATCCCCTACAACTACACTTCCTTCTCCGACCGCGAAATCGTTATTCGCTTCCTCGGTGAAGACATGTGGCAGGTGCTGGAAGCCTTGCGCGCCGAACGCAAGACCGGCCGTTCGGCACGCATGCTGTTCGAGGTGCTGGGCGATTTGTGGGTGGTCAACCGCAACCCCTATCTGCAGGACGATCTGCTCGCCAACAAGAAGCGCCAGACAGCGCTGGTGGGGGCATTGCGCCACCGCCTGAAAGCCATCGAGGAACGCCGTCAGGAAAACACCCGAGTGCTGCAACTGCTGCATGCGGCTCACCGTGCGGTTAACCAGTTCGAGAGCGGCTTCGAGCACACCCGCAAGCTGCGCAAGAAAGTGCTGGCCAAGCTCCTGCCCCATACCCGCCGCGACAACATCCAGTTCGACGGCCTGGCACGCGTTTCCCACGTCACCGATGCCACCGACTGGCGCGTGGAATATCCCTTCGTGGTGATCAATCCCGATACCGAGCGCGAAATCGCGCCGCTGGTGGAGGCCTGCATCGAGTGCGGACTGACCCTGATTCCGCGCGGCGGCGGCACCGGCTACACCGGCGGCGCCATTCCGCTCGACCCCCTGACCGCGGTGATCAACACCGAGAAACTGGATACGCTGGGCAAGGTAGAACTCACTCCATTGCCCGGTGTGGCCGAACCGGTTACAACCATTCTTTGTGGTGCCGGTGTGGTGACGCGGCGCGTCATGGAAGCGGCGGAGGCGGCTGGACAGGTATTCGCGGTGGATCCGACTTCGGCTGATGCCTCATGCATCGGCGGCAACGTGGCCATGAATGCGGGCGGCAAGAAAGCCGTGCTGTGGGGCACGGCGCTCGATAACCTGGCCTGGTGGCGGATGGTGACGCCGGATGCCAACTGGCTGGAAGTGGAGCGCCTCGATCACAATCTGGGCAAGATCCACGACGCCGAATCGGTCAGGTTCCGTATCAGCCGTTTTGCGCCCGATGGCCAAACCCTCATGGGTGAGCCTGAAATTCTCTGCGTGGCCGGGCAATGTTTCCGCAAGACCGGGCTGGGCAAGGACGTCACTGACAAATTTCTGTGCGGACTGCCGGGCATCCAGAAAGAAGGCTGCGACGGCATCATCACCTCGGCCAGGTTCATCCTGCATCGCATGCCGGCGCACACCCGTACGGTCTGCCTGGAATTTTTCTGCCAGGTGCGTGATGCAGTACCCGCCATCGTCGAAATCAAGAACTACATCGATGCCCATCCCAAGGCCTTGCTGGCCGGGCTGGAGCATCTCGATGAACGCTATCTCAAGGCAGTCGGCTACGCCACCAAGGCAAACCGGGCCAAGCGCCCGAAAATGGTACTGCTGGCCGACATCGTTTCGGAAGATGAAGCTGCGTGCGGCGAAGCCGCGTCCGAAATCGTCAAATTGGCCAATACCCGTAACGGCGAAGGCTTCATCGCCGTCAGCCCGGCTGCACGCAAGAAATTCTGGCTCGACCGCGCCCGTACTGCCGCCATCGCCGCACACACCAATGCCTTCAAGATCAACGAGGATGTGGTGATTCCGCTACCGCGCATGGGCGACTACTGCGACGGCATCGAACGCATCAATATCGAACTTTCCACCCACAACAAACTGCAGTTGGTAGAAGCACTGCAGCGCTTCCTCAAGGGGCATCTGCCGCTATTCCAGGATGAAGACACCATTGCCGACCCTGAGCTGACCGAAGACCGGCGTGTACGCGCGCTCAACATGCTGGAAGAAGTGCGTATACGCTGGCAGGAAATGCTGGGGAATCTGGATGCACCTATTGAAGGCTTCAAGTTCCAGCCCCCGGAAACCGAATACAAGCATCGTACTGTATTCGAGCTGCTGCAGGACCATACCCTGCGGGTCTCCTGGAAGCGCGAGATCCGGCGCGAATTGCAGACCATTTTTACGGGCCGCGAATATCAGCCTATCCTCGAGCAGTGCGACGTCATCCATGGCCAGATCCTGAAAAGCCGCGTGTTCGTGGCGCTCCACATGCACGCCGGCGACGGCAATGTGCACACCAACATTCCAGTCAACTCCGACGACTATGCCATGCTCAAGGCCGCCAACCAGGCGGTGGCCCGCATCATGCGCCTGGCGCAATCACTGGGCGGCGTAATTTCGGGCGAGCATGGCATCGGGCTGACCAAGATGGAATTTCTCGAAACCACAGTGATCGAGAAATTTGCCGGCTACAAGCAGCAGGTGGACCCGCACGGCCATTTCAACCGCGGCAAGCTGCTGCCCGGCGCCGACCTGCGCAATGCCTATACCCCCAGCTTCAGCCTGCTGGAAACCGAATCGCTGATCATGGAACAGAGCGCCATCGGCGAAATTGCCGATTCGATCAAGGATTGCCTGCGCTGCGGCAAGTGCAAGCCGGTTTGCAGCACCCATGTGCCGCGCGCCAACCTCCTGTATAGCCCGCGCAACAAGATTCTCGCCACTTCGCTGCTGATCGAGGCTTTTCTTTATGAGGAACAGACCCGACGTGGCGTGTCATTGCAGCATTTCGACGAATTCAACGATGTCGCCGACCACTGCACGGTATGTCACAAGTGCCTCAACCCCTGCCCGGTGGACATCGACTTCGGCGATGTCTCCATCGCCATGCGCAACTTCCTTCGGCGGCAGCACAAGAAGAAATTCAACCCTGGCACCTTTGCCTCGATGCTTTTCCTCAATGCCACCGATCCGACCACCATCAAGGCCATTCGCACAGTGATGATCGGCTGGGGCTATAAGGCGCAGCGCCTGGGTTATGCCGTGGGCAAACATTTCGGCCTGATCAAACCGCAGACTCAGCACCCGCCTGCCACGCTCGGCAAACCCCCACTCACAGCCCAGGTCATCCACTTCATCAACAAGCCGATGCCGGGCGGACTGCCTAACAGAACCTCGCGCGCGTTGCTGGGGCTGGAAGACGCCACCATGGTGCCGGTTATCCGCAACCCCGCAAAGCTGTCAGAGGATTCCGATGCCGTGTTCTATTTCCCCGGCTGCGGCTCGGAACGCCTGTTCGGCCAGGTGGGCCTCGCCACCCAGGCCATGCTGTTCGAAATCGGCGCCGTCACGGTATTGCCACCGGGCTACCTTTGCTGCGGCTACCCGCAGACCTCCTCCGGCGACGAGGACAAGGGCCAGGAAATCACCACTGCCAACCGGGTACTCTTCCACCGCGTGGCCAACACGCTGAACTACCTCGACATCAAGACCGTGATCGTGTCCTGCGGCACCTGCATGGACCAGCTGCTGAAATACCAGTTCGACAAGATTTTCCCCGGTTGCCGCCTGCTCGACATTCACGAATACCTGATGGAAAAAGGGGTCAAGCTCGAAGGTGTTGAAGGCAAGCGCTACCTCTACCATGACCCCTGCCACACCCCGATGAAAACCCATTCCCCGATCTCCGTGGCGAGCAAACTGATGGGCAGCGAGGTCAAACTGAATGACCGTTGCTGCGGCGAAGCCGGTACGCTGGCGGTTGCGCGCGCCGACATCTCGACCCAGATTCGCTTCCGCAAGGAAGAAGAGCTCCACAAGGATGTGGCGCTGCTGCATGCAGAAGCACCAGAAGCAAAGATGAAGATACTGACATCCTGTCCGTCTTGCCTGCAGGGGCTATCCCGCTATAATGATGACACCGGCATCGAGGCTGATTATATCGTGGTGGAGCTGGCACGCCACCTGCTGGGTGAAAACTGGCAGAAAGATTATATCGACAAGGCATCGAACGGCGGGATTGAGCGAGTGTTGTTGTAATACGATCAAAACCACAGGAATAACGGATAATGCGGGGCACGAAAACATTTTTCCTCGAAAACCGCGTGCCTGAATTCCAGGGGATTTAATAACAGGAATGACTTGCGAACTGTGTGACCACGCCGGCGGCGAAATACTCTGGCAAGACCGCCAGTGCCGCATCGTTCTCGTTGCCGATCCCGATTATCCCGGCTTTTGCCGCGTAATCTGGAATCAACACATCAAGGAAATGAACGACCTCACGGCAACCGAACGCCTACATTTGATGTCCAGGGTATTTGCCGTGGAACGGGCGGTGCAACAATCCCTGGCACCCGACAAGATCAACCTCGCCAGCCTGGGCAACGTCGTGCCGCATCTGCATTGGCATATCGTTCCCCGCTACCGGGATGATCGTCATTTTCCCAATCCGATCTGGGGAACCGCCCTGCGGGAAGGCCGACCCCGACCAACAGCAGACCTTGCCAAGACCTTGCGTGAGGCACTGGAGAACGCTTTATGAAGAACTTCGATTTCGATCTCCCGGCCATACAGGCCGGCGCACCCCGGCCGGAATTCTGCGATGCCAGCGCATGCCGGAAATGGCTTAAAACCCTGCCTCTCACAAACATCCAGTCTCTTCATGGTGAAATCCGGGAGCAGTTGGAACTGTTAAGCCAATTTGCGCTGCCAGCCCTGGAACGCCTGAAGATTCTGGAGCAACTGCGCGAGACCGTGGCTTACCTGGCAAATGAGCTGGGCAAGAAATTTTGCAACAAGCCCTTGCCCTTCTCATCCCTGGAACAGGTCGCCTGGAACAATGAACAGGCCTTGTGGCTCAATTTCGCAAAAATTTACCTGCAGGTACTGGAGGCTGCAAAAAAAGGCGATGCAGATGTCAGCCCTTTTTCCGCCCTGATCACGCAGCGCGCCATGAGTTGCATCACGGCCCAGATGATCGGTTTTGCCCACGCACACCGGCTCGTGCCGGCGGCCATGTGGCGCCAGATGCATCTTTTATTTCACCACGCCGAAACCCGGGGCGTAGCCGCAAAACGCATCAAGGATGCGCTGAACCACGAGGACGGCACCAACTCTTGTGAAGCTGCTTATGCCAAAGCGCTGCTGTTTGGGCTGGCCGACCCGCAGCAACTGAATTCACGCCAGATTATTCAGCTCGACCGCTGGCTCTACCGCTGGTCCGCCCGCGCCACATTGGGCAAGGATCAGCCGCCTACACCCTCGCTTCCTCTGGTAAGCGTCGATCTGGCAGGAGAAAGCGGCGCGGAAATTTATACCGGGCAAACCATGAGCGAGCGACGTTTTGTGGATACCGAGCGGCTTGCACTGTCTCTCAGGAAACGCATCAAATTCCTGAACAGTGGCGGCAATCCTGCCGAAGTGGGTCTGGGTGACGAGTGTGTCCAGCCAGCTTGCGAGGTGCTGCTCAGCGCGGTTTACAAACGCTGGTGCGAGGCCCCGCTGGCCCGGACTGCCCCGCGTGACAGCAAAGGAAGCAATGCACAATTATGCTTCGCCTTTCCCGCCATTTATTTTTTCCTCAGCGATGCTTCGCCTTTCAAGCAGCCGGGAGAAACCCTTGATGTCGCGCCAGAAATCATGGAAGACATGCGCATGTTTGGTCGCGTCACCCAGCGCACAGAAAAGCTGCTCTTTTCACGCCTTGGATTTACGCTCGAAAACTGGAACAACCTTGATCAGAGTGCCGGCGGATTCCGTCTATCCCGTAGTAGCGAGGGAGAGCGCATCAGCCAGAATCAGCTGATTGCGCTACGCAGCAGTGAAAACTCGCCCTTCAATCTCGCCGTTGTGCGCTGGCTGATGGTAGACAATGACACCAGCGATCTCAGCATCGGCGCCCGCGTGCTGCCAGGTTTGCCAACCGCAATCGCGGCCCGGCAAGTGACCCTGAATCAGGCTGACATGGGGCTTTTCTCCCCTGCATTCCAGTTATCCGCCGCGCCCGAACAGCAGGAGCCAGTCAGCCTGATTTTGCCCATTGGCTGGTTCCAGCCGGGCAAACTGGTACAGATTTACACCAGCATGGCCGAAACAGTAAAACTGGTTTCACTGCTGGAAAAAGGCACCAATTTCGAGCGCGTCACCTTCGTCAGCGAGCCGATGTTTTAATGCGTGAGCGGTAAGCATTGAGCTGTCTTTCTGCTCACTGCTTACCGCTCACTGTTCACTACACGCCGCGCCGGGAAACATGCGCAGAAGGTACTGCCCTTGCCGTGTACGCTCTCGACATCCAGGCGCCCCTGATGGCGGGTCAGGATGTGCTTGACGATCGACAGCCCCAGACCGGTTCCACCCGTTTCCCGTGAACGCCCGCGATCGACTCGGTAAAATCGCTCAGTGAGGCGGCTGATATACTGGGGTTCGATGCCAATCCCGCTATCCTGCACACAGAAACGCGCTTCCTGGCCGTCCATGCTCCAGCGCAGGGTGATCTCACCACCTTCCGGCGTATAACGCACTGCATTACTCACCAGATTGCCAAATGCACTGCGCAGTTCGCGTTCATTGCCGGTCAGCTTCGCATCCGTGTTAATTTGAAGATCAAGCCTGTGACGTCCCGCACTCAGGGAAATGGCCTCCTTGTGCAAGATCTCGAGCAGCTTGCAGACATCGACCGTTTCCTCGAAAATTTTCTCCTGATTGCTTTCGAGACGCGACAGCGTTAACAGGTCATCCACCAAGCCCTGCATGCGTCTGGTCTGGTCGAGCATCAACTGGAAGTGGCGGCGGCTCTGCTCCATGTTGACCTGCTCGGCCTCGGCGAATCCTTCCAGGAATCCGCCCACCACGGTCAGGGGGGTGCGCAATTCGTGCGATACGTTGGCAATGAAGTCTCGACGCATGGTTTCCACTCGTTCCAGATGGGTCACATCGCGACTGAGCAGCATTTTTTGCCGGTCGCCGAAAGGCACCAGCTGGATGGAGAGTGTGAGCTCGGCATTGCGCGCGGACTTCATCACCAGAGGCTCCGCGTAGTTATTCGCCACCAGGTATTCAGTGAACTGTGCCTGACGCACCAGATAACTGAGACGCTGACCCAGGTCGCGCAGATTGCTGATATCGAACTGGTTTTCCGCCGCCGGGTTGCACCATTCAATCTGACCTGCCTGATTGATCATGATGATGCCATCCGGCATGGCTTCTGCCGCACGCTGGAAGCGCTCAAGAACCGCGCTCAATTCATTCTGGCTGGTCGAACGCATACGGCCCGACTGGTAGAGCACGCTGAATACTTCATCCCACACACCGGAAGCTTCCGGCACCTCCGTACCTGAAGGCGACTGCAGCCAGCCAACCAGCATGGTGAAATACATGGCATTGCGCAACCACAGCAGCAACAGGAAAGCGCTGAACAAAAACAACGCAAGCACCGCGCCGAATAGTGGCCATATGATCAAGGCCATTAGCGCCGCCGCAATGGGCGACCAGAGCAGACGCCCCCACAAGCCGGACATTCAGTCTCCTTCCAGATTCAGCATTAAGACAGTCTCAGTCATGTTCCGAGAAACGGTAGCCCGAGCCACGCACCGTCTGGATCAGATGCTCATGGCCGGTCTCCTCGAGTGCCCGCCGCAAGCGGCGAATATGTACATCCACGGTGCGATCTTCCACAAAAACCTGGTTACCCCATACCTGATCCAGTAACTGGCTGCGAGAATGCACGCGTTCCGCGTGGGTCATCAGAAAGTGTAGCAGACGGAATTCGGTCGGCCCCAGATCAACCGGTCTGCCGCTCGCCGTCACCCGGTGACAGGCCGGATCCAGACGCAACCCACCGATCTCCACCGGATCATCGGTCATTTGCGGCGCGCGGCGGCGCAGCACCGCCTTGATCCGCGCCATCAGCTCGCGCGGCGAAAATGGTTTGGTGATGTAATCGTCGGCACCGGTATCAAAGCCCACGATCTTGTCCTGCTCCTCGCCCCGCGCCGTAAGCATGATAATGGGGATGGTCCTGGTATAGGCATCCGCTTTGAGGCGACGCGCAAATTCGATCCCGCTGACGCCGGGCAGCATCCAGTCGAGCAGGATCAGGTCGGGCAGCGTGTCGCGCAACAAGCTTAATGCCTGCTCCGCGCTCGTTGCATTGAGGGTGTGGTGCCCCGCCTGCTGTAAATTGAAGGAGAGTAATTCCTGAATTGCCGGCTCGTCTTCCACCACGAGAATATTTGCAGCCATGCTGATGTCCTTGAAGATTAAGCTGCCAAGATAATATGACGGAAATATTACAGCATGGTGACAGTTATAGCGCTTGATGTTTTTTCATGCCTTTTGTATAGTGACAAGCGAAGTTTTCCGGCTATCTGCCTGAATCAAACACCATTAAGGGGGTCAAATTGTTTAACATCACACAGCGTTTATCCTGGTTTCCGTCGCTGGCGACAGCCGCCATCCTCGGGCTCATGACCCTTCTTTCCGGTTGCGGTGGCGGCGGCGCATCATCCGAGTTGGATTTGCCCATGACCGTGGTTCCAGCTTCAGCCGTTGTATATGCTTACGCGGACACCCCGACCGTGCTGACCATTCGCGATGGCAAAAAGCCTTTCAACGTCTACTCCAGCAATCCGGCCATCATCACCTTCAACCCTGCCACCATGCCCCAGGGGCTGGTGCCGGACGAGTTTATTACCCTGGAAGGCCCGACAGGCGCCTATGGCCGAGTCAACAATGTCGATGTAGACACGCTCGTGACACTGACCATTCGCGATGCAGAAGGCACTCAGTTCAACGTGGTTGTCACAGTCAAGCCTTCTTCACTGAATACCACGCTGACAATCACGGGCGCCGACAGCGGTGGAACTTGCACCGGGGGCGAGAATCAGATTTGTAGCGGAACACAGGGAACCGCTTCGGTGCGTGCGACCACCATCACCGGTGCACCGGTGATCGGGCGCCAGATAACGTTCAGGGTCACAGACCAGGGCGCGGCATGGCAGTTCGTCTGCAACGTGACCCTGGGCGATTGCACCCCCACCACCGATGCTAGCGGCAGGGTGATCGCGCTGACCACCACCACCGACCGCAACGGCGACGCCTTCGCCGTGATGCGGGCCGACGTCAACGCTCCGACCCAGTTCGCCACCATCTCGGCAACCGACCTGGTTTCGGGGCATCAGTTGCGCAAGCAGTTCGTGATCTCCGGGGCAGCGCTGGCTGCTTTGCCGGCCTCTGCAACGTGGAACATCGGTACCGGTAATGGCGATCTAGTATTCGATGCAAATGGCGTGGACAACATTGCCGGAAACGCCGATGATGAAACCTCGGGTGGATGCGATCCTGTTCCTGCCAATGGCAATACTGGCGCCACCACCGGTTTCTATGTCTACGGCGGCACGCCTCCTTACACCATCACCTCTACCACGCCTTCGGTCGGAAGCTTATCCGCGACATCGACCGGCACCTATGGCGCCACCACCACGGTAGCCACATCCGGCAGCCAGTTTTTCGCCCGTGCCATGTGTACCGCTGAAGGTACGACAAATATTGTCATCACGGACAGTGTCGGCGCAATCCTTAGCACTGTAACCTTCGTGGTCGACATCAAGTTCTAATTTCAGCAAGCGTAGCGTGGGCAACGATGTTGCCCACGCGAAAAACCCTGACAAGCCCCTCCTCGCGAGGGGCTTGTTTTTTGTTTTCCGAACTTACGCATGGGCAACATCGATGATTCATGCGCATAATCTACCCGCGTAAACACAAACACGTAGAGATAACATCATGACTGCCGCCTCCACCGGAAAGTCCGTCAACCTGACGTTAAACGACACCCTGGTGAAGGAAGCCAAGGCCCTCGAAATCAACATGTCGCGCGAATTTGAAATCCATCTTGCCAGCCTGGTCAGGCAGCGCAAGAGTGCAAAATGGCTGACCGAAAATCTTGTGGCCCTGGATGCCTATAATGCGCATATCGAGCGGGATGGCGTCTTCAGTGAAAAATTGAGAAGCTTCTGATGGCGCAATTCGATGTATTCCGCAATCCCAATTCAGCCACGGCGGAGGGCATTCCGTTTCTGTTCGATGTTCAGTCAGGACTGCCGGGCCATCTGATCACGCGGCTTGTGTTCCCCCTGGCGCGACCCTAACTATCGAATCACCGTGCCCGTTGCCAGATCCAAGATGGCAGATGGTTTTCTTCGTTTTCCGATCAGGCCGGGCAGCACGAGAACCCTGTTGCCAAAACTATTGCTGCATTCCGCGTAGGTCCGAGCCGACTTCAGCCCGGAACGATTGGCGCTGGTCGAAACCAGCGCCATGCCGAGCACCCGGCACAGGTGCGCCGCAAAGGGATGAGCTGTCACGCGCACGGCGAGGCTGCTGTGTCTGCCACGCAACCAGGGTTGCGCCTTGCGACTGGCAGGAAGCAGCCAGGTCACGGGGCCTGGCCAGGTGGGAGAAATTTTCTGCCATTGTCCGGCATCCAAAGGGGCAACATAAGATTTCAGCTGGCAAAAATCTGCGCCGACCAGGATCATTCCCTTTTTCTGGGGACGCCCCTTTAGGCGCAGAATTTTCATGACTGCTCGCCGGTTGCGAGGATCGCAGCCCAGGCCGTAGCAGGACTCGGTAGGGTAAGCGATCACGCCACCTTGTTTCAGATGCGTGCGCAGGGTGTGAATCAGCGCTGCGGTCAACACAGCCGTAGCTGATGAATAGGGCACGGCGAAGCCCTTACCGAGCCTTCTTTTCCACAGCGCGATAACCGATGTCACGCCGCATCTGGCACCCGTCGAAATGAATTTGATCGGCAACCTGGTAAGCCCGCGTCTGGGCCTGGCGCACATTGTCTCCCAGTGCGGTAACGCACAGAACACGCCCGCCACTGACGACCACATTTTTGTCTTCCAGGGTCGTTCCGGCGTGGAACACATGCGCATCCACTTCTGGCGCGGGCAGGCCAGTGATGACATCACCCTTGCGAGGACTGTCTGGATATCCTGCGGCCGCCAGCACCACGCCCAGCGCCACGCGCCGGTCCCATTCGGCTTCAGCCTTGTCGAGCGTGCCGTTGACGGCGTGCTCTGTCAGCGTCACCAGGTCGCTCTTCAAGCGCATCATGATCGGCTGAGTTTCCGGGTCACCCATGCGGCAGTTGAACTCCAGCGTCTTGACTTGCCCATCAGGGTCGATCATCAGGCCGGCATAGAGAAAACCCGTGTAGGGAATACCGTCCTTGGCCATGCCGCTGACTGTGGGCAGAATGATTTCGCGCATCACCCGGGCATGAATTTCCGGCGTTACCACGGGCGCCGGGGAATAGGCGCCCATGCCACCGGTATTTGGCCCCTGATCGCCGTCCAGCAGGCGTTTGTGGTCCTGGCTGGTGGCCAGTGCCAGCACATGCTCGCCATCCACCATGACGATGAAGCTGGCTTCTTCGCCCATGAGAAATTCCTCGATCACCACGCGCGAACCTGCTGAACCGAGCTTGTTGCCTTCCAGCATCATGTCGACGGCGGCATGCGCTTCCTCGAGCGTGGACGCAACCACCACGCCCTTGCCCGCAGCCAGGCCGTCGGCCTTGATCACAATGGGCGCGCCCTGCTGATCCAGATAGGCGTGTGCCGGAGCCGCATCGCTGAACGTGGCGTAAGCGGCGGTGGGAATGCCATGGCGCGCCATGAAGGCCTTGGCATAATCCTTGGAGCTTTCAAGCTGGGCGGCCTGTTTTGTCGGTCCGAAGATCTTCAGTCCGGCGGCGCGGAATGCATCCACCACTCCTTCGGCCAGCGGCGCTTCCGGGCCGACCACGGTGAAGGCAATTTTTTCGCTCTGAGCAAAGGCCACCAGGGTTGGGATAGCTGTGACCGGAACATTAGTGAGGTCCAGTTCCAACGCCGTTCCGGCGTTGCCAGGGGCAACAAACACTTTATGAATTCGCGGCGACTGCGCCAATTTCCAGGCCAGCGCATGCTCGCGACCACCGCCTCCGATAACCAGAACTTTCATTTTTTTGCGCTCAGTTGAGAGCTGCCAGCCGTCAGCCGTCAGTTTTTGCTGATAGCTGATAGCTGATAGCTGATTTAATGTCTGAAATGCCGCATGCCAGTAAACACCATCGCCATCCCGTGTTCGTTCGCGGCGGCAATCACTTCCTCATCGCGCATCGACCCGCCGGGCTGGATCACTGCAGCAATACCGGCCTGAGCGGCCTGATCGATGCCGTCCCGGAAGGGGAAAAAGGCATCTGACGCCATCACTGAACCGCGCACTTCAAGCCCTGCGTGCTCAGCCTTGATGGCTGCAATGCGTGCCGAATTGATCCGGCTCATCTGACCAGCGCCTACACCTATGGTCATTTTGCCCTTGCCGTACACAATCGCGTTGGACTTGACGTATTTGGCCACCTGCCAGGCGAAGAGCAAATCCGCCATTTCTTCCGGGCTGGGCTGGCGCTGAGTAACCACGCGGAGTTCGTTGTGCAACAGGAGATCCGCTTCCTGCACCAGCAACCCGCCGTTAACGCGCTTGTAATCCAGCCGTTTTGCCGCTTGTGCCGTTGCCCACTGCCCGCATTCGAGCAGACGCACGTTCTTCTTGGCGGCAACCACCTCAACCGCTGCGGCAGACACGCTGGGGGCGATGATGACCTCGACGAACTGACGCTCGACGATGGTGCGGGCGGTCTCGGCATCGAGTTCGCCGTTAAAGGCAATGATACCGCCGAAGGCCGATTCCGGATCGGTCTGGTAGGCCCTTTCATAGGCTTCCAGCAGGGATTTTCCATAAGCCACGCCACACGGATTGGCATGCTTCACGATCACGCAGGCAGGCGCTTCGCTGAACTGCTTGACGCATTCCAGCGCGGCATCCGCATCGGCGATATTGTTGTAGGACAATTCCTTGCCCTGCAGTTGACGCGAACTGGCGATGGAGGCATCGCCGCTCTCGCTCTGGGCAACATAGAAGGCACCCTGCTGGTGAGGATTCTCGCCATAACGGCAATCCTGCGCCTTGCTGAATTGCAGATTGAATTTGTGCGGAAACGGCTGGCGCTGCCCCTGGCCATCGAGAGCAGTGAGATAATTGCTGATCATCCCGTCGTATTCGGCGGTATGGGAGAAGGCCTTCTTCGCCAGATCAAAGCGGATATCCTGGCCGATGGCTCCCTGGGTCGCGGTCATTTCCTTTTCCACCACGGCATAATCAGCAGGATCGGTCAGCACGGCCACATGCGCATAGTTCTTGGCCGCCGCACGCACCATGGTGGGACCACCAATATCGATATTCTCGATGGCATCCTCGAGGGTGCAATCCGCTTTTGCAATGGTAGCTGCAAAGGGGTACAGATTGACCACCACCAGATCGATCGGCGGGATGTTGGCGCCTTCCATTGCTGCCACATGCGTGGGCAGATCACGACGACCCAGAATGCCGCCATGCACTTTGGGATGGAGGGTCTTGACCCGCCCATCCAGCATTTCCGGAAAACCGGTGTAATCACCAACCTCGATTACCGGGATCCCCGCCTGTTGCAATAAATTGGCCGTCCCGCCGGTAGAGAGAATTTCCACACCGAATTGTTGCAGGGAGCGCGCAAATTCCACTACCCCGGTTTTATCCGAAACACTCATGAGTGCACGTCTGATCGTTGTCATAATCGTTACCTAAATTTAAAGAAATGGCGTGCCGGAGATTCTTATCGACTACATTCCGGAAAGCCGGGTGCCTTTGAGGCTAATTGAATGGCCCTTATTTGATGCCGTGTGCCTGCATTTTCTTGCGCAAGGTATTGCGGTTGATGCCGAGCATTTCTGCCGCCCGGGTCTGGTTACCCTCAACCTTGTGCAGGATGACTTCGAGCAAGGGTTTCTCGACGCATCCAACCACCATCTCATAGACCGCACAGGGCGTTTCTCCATCGAGATCGGCGAAGTACTGTGTCATGGCCTTGCGGACACAGCTTGCAATTTCATTTTCGTTCATCATGCTGCGTTTACCTTGTAGTAGCGTCGCATCAGGCCGCAGCCAGTTCTTCGCTTTGATAGGTCAGGTAAGCCGAATAGGCGCCCAGTTCCGAAAAGAACTGTTCGACGGCTGCCAACTGTTCGACCACACTCGGAAGCTGGTTCATGGCGTGCCTGAAACTCGCCGAACCCACCAGGCCCTTGGTGTACCAGGAGATATGCTTGCGTGCCATGCGCAGGCCGGTATATTCACCATAGAATTGGTAAAGATCATGCAGATGTCCGATCAATACGTGGTGGATTTCAGACACTTCCGGCGGCGGGAGATGCCTTCCCGTTTGCAGGAAATGCTCGATCTCGCGAAATATCCATGGCCGGCCCATCGCCGCGCGGCCGATCATCACCGCATCGGCACCGGTATGTTCGAGGACATGCCGGGCTTTTTCCGGCGTGGTGATGTCACCATTGGCAATCACCGGGATCCGGATATGCGTTTTGACAGCCGCAATGGTGTCGTATTCCGCCTCACCGCCATATCCGCAGGCACGTGTCCGGCCATGTATGGCAAGCGCCTGAATACCGGCATCTTCAGCGATACGGGCAATATTGATCGCATTGCGGTTGTCGCGATTCCAGCCAGTGCGGATTTTCAGCGTGACTGGAATATTCACCGCCTTCACCACGGCCCCAAGAATGCGCGCCACCAGGGCTTCATCCTGCAGCAGGGCAGAACCAGCCATGACGTTGCAGATTTTTTTTGCCGGGCAGCCCATGTTGATGTCGATGATCTGGGCACCATGATCGGCATTATATTTCGCCGCCTCTGCCAGCATGGCTGGGTCCGCCCCGGCGATCTGCACCGAGACCGGCTCGACCTCGCCCTCGTGATTCGCGCGTCGCTTGGTTTTTTCGCTGCCATAAAGCAGGGAATTGCTGGTCACCATCTCGGATACCGCCATCCCTGCCCCCATCATCTTGCACAACTGACGGAAAGGCCGGTCCGTTACACCCGCCATGGGAGCAACGATAAGATTATTCTTGAGCTGGTGTGGCCCGATTTTCATGGTGTCACGCTGTTTTGGGAAGCCGGTAATTTTATACCGTTTTGTCCTGCTTAAAAAGGCAGCAAAGTATCCTGGCAACAAAAAAAGGCGGAAAAATCCGCCTTTTTTGCACTCAGAAACCAGACAAAATGTTCCGATTCAATAAGTTACTTGACAACGGCCTTTAGATCGCCTTTTGCATACATGCTTGCAACTTTATCGAGCATGATCGGCTTGATCCGGTCCGCGTTGCCAGCGGAACCGAAGGCTTCAAAGCGTGCCTTGCAGATCTCTCTCATCGCCTTCGTTGCTACGGCGTAGAACTTGCGTGGATCGAAATCCTTGGTGTTCTCGGCCAGGTATTTGCGAATCGCACCGGTGGAAGCCATGCGCAGATCGGTATCGATATTTACCTTGCGCACACCGTGCTTGATGCCCTCAACAATTTCTTCGACTGGAACGCCGTAAGTCTGTGGCATGGTGCCGCCGAATTCGTTGATGATCTTGAGCCATTCCTGCGGCACGGAAGAAGAGCCATGCATCACCAGGTGGGTGTTGGGGATACGCTCATGAATTTCCTTGATGCGGGAAATTGCCAGCACATCACCTGTGGGCGGACGGGTGAATTTGTATGCACCGTGGGAAGTACCGATAGCAATGGCCAGGGCATCCACGCCGGTAGCCTTGACGAATTCTGCGGCTTCGTTGGGGTCAGTCAGCAACTGATCCATGGTCAGCACGCCCTCTGCGCCGTGGCCATCTTCCTTCTCGCCGTGGCCGGACTCCAGGGAGCCCAGGCAACCCAGTTCGCCTTCAACGGATACGCCCACTGCGTGGGACATTTCCACGACTTTGCGCGTCACTTCCACGTTGTACTCGAAGCTGGAAGGGGTCTTGCCGTCTTCGTGCAGGGATCCGTCCATCATCACGCTGGAGAAGCCGGAGCGAATCGCATTGATACATACAGCAGGGGAAGCGCCATGATCCTGGTGCATCACCACCGGAATGTGTGGATAAGCTTCGATTGCAGCGTCGATGAGGTGGCGCAGGAAAGCTTCGCCTGCATATTTGCGCGCGCCTGCAGAGCCCTGCATGATTACCGGGCTGTTACATTCGTCGGCAGCCTGCATGATTGCCTGCACTTGTTCCAGATTATTGACGTTGAACGCCGGCAGGCCGTAGCCATGTTCAGCGGCATGGTCCAGCAATTGACGCATAGATACTAATGCCATGTTTTATCTCCTTGTTTATAAATAATGGTGATGAGTAATGGGTGATGGGCAATGTGGGCTTTCGTCCCTCATTACTCATCACCCATTCCCAGATTTATGCCTTGCGATGCTCGCCAACTGTGACGATTTTCATGGTGTTGGTGCCGCCGGTTTTGCCGATAGGTTCGCCGATGGTGAGCAAAATCGTGTCGCCATCGCGCACTGCACCGCGACGGCGCAGTTCGTCTTCCGCCTCACGCAACAACAGTTCCGGATCGTGCGTGAACATCTTGAAATTGATCGGGTGCACGCCGCGAAACAAAGTCACTTTTCTACGGGTTTCCACCTGCGGTGTCAAGGCGTAGATCGGTACGGCGGTAGCAATGCGCGACATCCACAACGTGGTGGAACCGGACTGCGTCAGGGCCGCAATGGCTTTGACCTGCAAATGATTAGCGGTGTAAATCGCGGCCATGGCGATGGATTCATCTATAGGGCCAACGGTTTCCCGCTTCAGGCGCAGGCTGGCTGGCGAAATCTCGATTTCCTTTTCTGCTTCCACGCAGACCCGGTCCATCGCCTGAACCGCTTCTACCGGGTACTGACCTGCAGCAGTTTCAGCCGAAAGCATGACCGCATCGGTACCGTCGATCACCGCGTTGGCCACGTCGGAGACTTCGGCACGCGTCGGGATCGGGCTGGTGATCATTGACTCCATCATCTGGGTCGCAGTAATCGCCAGCTTGTTCTTTTCCCGCGCCATGCGAATCATTTTTTTCTGCAATGCAGGCACGGCGGCATCACCGACTTCCACGCCGAGGTCTCCGCGTGCCACCATGATGGCGTCAGAGGCATCAAGAATCTCTTCCAGCGCCGGAATGGCTTCAGCCCGTTCTATTTTTGCCACCAGCAGGCTATGGCCGCCCGCCGCATGCATCAACTCACGCGCCAGAATCATGTCTGCCGCATTACGGGGAAAGGAAACTGCCAGATAATCCGCTTTGAGCGCCGCTGCAGTCTTGATGTCTTCCTTGTCCTTGTTGGTCAGCGCAGCTGCGGAAAGTCCGCCGCCCTGACGATTGATACCCTTGTTGTTGGACAGCACACCACCCTGGCGTACCTGACATACGATCTCGTTGCCGCGCACCTCTTCCACCCACATCACGATGCGGCCATCATCCAGCAGCAGCGTGGATCCGCGATCGACATCCTTGGGCAGAGCCTTGTAATCCAGGCCAACTCGCTCCTGGTTGCCCAGAGTGCAATCTGCGTCGAGAATGAAAGTATCGCCATTGGCGAGGGAAATTTTGCCGTTCTCGAATTTTCCGATACGAATCTTCGGTCCCTGCAGGTCGACCAGTACCCCAATTGCTCGGCCACGCGCACGGGCCAGGGAGCGCACCATTTCAGCACGTTCGATATGGTCTTCTGGCGTGCCATGGGAGAAATTCAGCCTGACAACATCCACACCAGCTTCAATCAGCCGGTCCAACACTTTAGGGTCGTTCGACGAAGGTCCAAGAGTCGCTACTATTTTGGTTCTGCGTATCATTTGTGGTGATAGGCAACGGGTAATGAGGGATGGGAAACCCATCACCCATCACCCATCACCCATTACTCCCTATTTTTTAGCGGCGCGTTTTTCGAGAATATCGACAGCAGGCAGTTTCTTTCCCTCGAGGAACTCGAGGAAGGCGCCGCCGGCTGTTGAAATATAAGAGACCTTGTCGAAGATGTCATATTTCTGGATCGCGGCAATCGTATCTCCACCGCCGGCCAGGGTGAATGCCTTGGTGTTGGCGATGGCCATGGCGATGGCCTTTGTGCCCTCGCCGAATTGATCGAACTCGAACACGCCAACCGGTCCGTTCCACACCACGGTACCTGCTTTCATGATGATGTCGACGATCTCCTGAGCAGATTTCGGGCCAATGTCGAAAATCATGTCGTCGTCGGATACCGCGCCAGCATCTTTAAGCACGGCAGGTTCATTGGCATCAAACTGCTTGCCACAGACTACATCCACGGCAACCGGAATGGTCGCGCCACGTGCGGTCATTTTCTTCATCAGGGCCTGCGCGGTGGGGATCAGGTCATTTTCGCACAGAGACTTGCCTACGTTCTTCCCGGTGGCAGCCAGGAAGGTATTGGCGATGCCGCCGCCCACCACCATCTGATCCACTTTCTCGGACAGGGATTCGAGTACGGTCAGCTTGGTGGAAACCTTGGAACCGCCGACGATCGCGACCATCGGGCGGGCCGGGCTGAGCAGGGCCTTGGTCAGGGCGTCCAGTTCTTCGGTCAGCAGCATGCCGGCGCAGGCCACGGGAGCGAACTGGGCCACGCCATAGGTAGAAGCCTCTGCGCGGTGAGCAGTACCAAAAGCATCCATCACGAACACGTCGCACAGTGCAGCGTATTTCTTGGCCGTTTCTTCAACGTTCTTCTTCTCGCCTTTGTTGATGCGGCAGTTTTCCAGCAATACGACTTCGCCTTCGGCCACGTCGAAGCCACCGTTCACCCAGTCCTTGATCACGCGCACAGACTTGCCCAGCTTGGCGGACATCACGTCAGCCACGGGCTTGAGAGAGTTCTCTTCGCTCCACTCGCCTTCGGTAGGTCGGCCCAGGTGGGAAGTCACCATCACCCTGGCGCCGGCCTTCATGGCATGCTCGATGGTTGGCATGGAAGCAGTGATGCGCGCATCGGAAGTCACTTTACCTTCCTTCACGGGCACATTGAGGTCGGCACGGATGAATACGCGCTTTCCCTTGAGGTCCAGATCGGTCATGCGAATTACGGACATTGTTCAGCTCCTTTAGAAATTAAGGTGTAAGGCATAGGTGGGCCTATGCCTTACGCCTCAAGGCGTTAGTGGTGCACAGTGAAGCGTGAAAAGTGAAACGAAAAAGCGGGGGGCACCCCACTTTTCACGTTTCACCCTTCACATTTCACTTATTTTGCTACGTGCTGCACCAGGCGCATCATGTTGCAGGTGTAGCCGTACTCGTTGTCGTACCAGGCCACAACCTTGACGAAGGTTGGATCCAGCGCGATACCAGCCTCAGCGTCGAAAGTAGACGGGGCGCTGTTGCCAACGAAGTCGGTGGAAACCACTTTTTCGGTGGTATAACCCAGAACACCTTTCATCGCACCTTCAGAAGCCGCTTTCATGGCTTTGCAGATGTCGTCGTAGGAGGCTGCCTTGTTCAGCTCCACAGTCAGGTCGACCACGGACACGTCGGAGGTCGGCACACGGAAAGCCATGCCGGTCAGCAGACCTTTCAGTTCTGGCAACACCACGCCCACAGCCTTGGCAGCACCGGTGGAAGACGGAATGATGTTTTCCAGGATGCCACGACCACCGCGCCAATCCTTCATGGAAGGACCGTCAACGGTTTTCTGGGTGGCAGTCGCTGCATGCACGGTGGTCATCAGACCACGCTTGATGCCGAAATTGTCGTTCAGCACCTTGGCGACCGGAGCCAGGCAGTTGGTGGTGCAGGAAGCGGCGGAAACGATGGCTTCACCAGCGTATTTGGTGTGATTCACACCGTATACGAACATGGGAGTGGAGTCTTTGGCTGGAGCGGACTGAACCACCTTCTTGGCACCGGCGGTGATGTGCGCCTGGCAGGATTCGGTGGTCAGGAAGAAGCCGGTGCAGTCGATCACGATATCGGCACCCACTTCATTCCACTTCAGGTTGGCTGGGTCGCGCTCGGCGGTCAGGCGAATTTTCTTGCCGTTAACCACCATGTTGCCGCCGTCAACGGAGACATCGCCATTGAAGCGGCCATGCACGGAGTCATATTTCAGCATGTAAGCCAGGTAGTCGGGTTCGAGCAGATCGTTGATGGCAACGATCTCGATGTCTTTGAAGTCCTTCGCTACAGCGCGGAACACCATGCGGCCGATACGGCCAAATCCGTTGATACCAACTTTAATTGTCATATGTTTTCTCCTTGGTTTTAGAAATAAATTCCTGAACTACGGGGCACACGGGGAGCACAGGGAAAGCAAACCCCGTGCGCCCCGTGCTCCCCGTGGTTAAATAATGCCTTTAACTGTGTTAACCACGTTCTCGACTGTGAAGCCGAAGTGCTTGAACAGTTCTGGAGCCGGAGCGGATTCGCCAAAAGTGGTCATACCGACCACAGCACCATCGCCGCCAACGTACTTGTACCAGCCGTCTGTCACGCCTGCTTCAACCGCGACGCGCTTCACGCCCTTGGGCAACACGCTATCTTTGTAAGCCTGGTCCTGACGATCGAACACGTTGGTGGACGGCATGGAGACCACGCGCGTTGCCACACCCTGCTCGTCCAGTACTTTCTTCGCATCCATGGCCAAAGCCACTTCGGAGCCTGTAGCGATCAGTACCACTTTCGGCTTGGCTGCGTCGGCCAGCACGTAGCCACCCTTGGCGATGTTAGCGATGGTGACATCGTCGCGCTTCTGGAAGTTGAGGTTCTGACGGCTGAAAATCAGGCAGCTCGGGCCGGTTTTCTTTTCCACGCCAGCCACCCATGACACGGCGGATTCCACCGTATCGCACGGACGCCACACATCCATGTTAGGAATCATGCGCAGAGTCGCGATCTGCTCCACCGGCTGGTGGGTCGGGCCGTCTTCGCCCAGACCGATGGAGTCGTGGGTGTATACATAGATCACGCGCTGCTTCATCAGGGCCGACATGCGCAAGGCGTTGCGGGCGTATTCCGAGAACATCAGGAAAGTGCCACCGAACGGCAGGATACCGCCGTGCAGGGCCATGCCGTTCATGATGTGCGACATGCCGAATTCACGCACGCCGTAGCTGATGTAATTGCCAGGCTTCTTGCCATGCACGTGGTGCGCACCTGTCCAGTTGGTCAGGTTAGATCCGGTCAGGTCAGCAGAACCACCGACAAACTCGGGCACCGCCGGCACCAGGCCATTGATGCAGTTCTGCGAAGCCTTGCGGGTAGCGATGGTTTCGGCTTTGTCGTTGGTGGCCTTGATGAAGTCGGCCGCGTGTTTTTTCCACTCGGTGGATAGATCTCCGACCATGCGGCGCTTGAATTCAGCAGCTTCCTTTGGGAAGGCGGCAGCGTATTCTGCAAATTTGTTGTTCCACAGGGCTTCCAGTCCGGTGCCCTTGGTGCGGCAATCCCAGCCTTCGTACACATCCTTGGGAATTTCAAATGGACCGTGATTCCAGCCCAGGTTGGCGCGAGTGGCGGCAATTTCTGCATCGCCCAGCGCAGCACCGTGCACGTCGTGAGTGCCTTCCTTGTTGGGGGAACCTTTGCCGATCACGGTCTTGCAGCAGATCAGGGATGGTTTGTCGGTCACCGCCTTGGCGGCCTGCACGGCAGCCTCGATGGCGGCCGGGTCATGCCCATCCACACCAGGAATGACGTGCCAGCCGTAAGCTTCGAAGCGCTTGGCGGTGTCGTCGGTGTACCAGCCTTCGATGTGTCCGTCGATGGAGATGCCGTTGTCGTCCCAGAACGCGGTCAGTTTGCCCAGGCCCCAAGTACCGGCCAGCGCGCAGGCTTCATGGGAAATGCCTTCCATCATGCAGCCGTCGCCAAGGAATACATAGGTGTTGTGATTGACGATTTCATGGCCGGGTTTGTTGAATTCGGCAGCCAGCAGCTTTTCTGCCATGGCCATACCGACGGCGTTGGTAATGCCCTGACCGAGCGGACCAGTAGTGGTTTCCACGCCGGGGGTGTAGCCGTACTCAGGATGGCCCGGTGTCTTGGAATGCATCTTGCGGAATTTCTTGATCTCGTCGATCGGCAGATCATAGCCGGTCAGGTGCAGCAGGGAGTAGATCAGCATCGAACCGTGGCCGTTGGAGAGCACGAAACGATCGCGGTCGAACCACTTCGGATTGGCAGGATTGTGGCGCAGGTGGTGGTTCCACACTACTTCCGCGATTTCCGCCATGCCCATGGGCGCGCCAGGATGACCGGAGTTGGCTGCCTGCACCGCGTCCATGGAGAGAACGCGAATGGCGTTGGCGAGTTCTTTACGAGTTGCCATTTATTTGATCCTTACAAGTGTTTAAATTCTTTATTGTTTTACCAGGCATTGCATGCCCGAAGCACAAAACCACTACGTCGCAATGGTTTTATTGCGAAAAAACTTGGTGAAAGGTCTTGATTATTACTCACGCGCCATTTTTGGGCAAGTATGGCCCCGAATGCCGCCGCCATCAGGCATTAAGGCAGAAACGACGCATAAACAGGAGCTTTCACTTCATTTTGACACTACAGGAAACGGGGGGATTACCCCAAGAGAAGTAGTTAAAATTATTTTATACGATTCAAACAAATGCTTATTTAGCAGCCATAATCCAGGCATGCCAGGCCTGGAACAAATCCATATTGCGAGCCGCCACCACTGAACGCTGCCATACATCACCAGTCCAGAAATCTGATTGATTCAGCGTACTGACGACACCGCCAGACTCTTCCAGAATCAGCGAACCAGCGGCGTAATCCCACAGTTTCTGCCCGCCATGCAGATAGACGTCAAAGCGCCCTGCCGCGGTATAACACCAGTCCAGCGTACTGGCACCGTAATTCCGCTGCGAACTGTAGGGTGGCGCGCTGGCAAGCTGCTGCGCCAGTTTTGAGGAAATACGCTTGAAATCCACGCCAGCCATGCAGTGACACAAATCGGGAATATATTCCTTGATAGGCAATTGTGTGCCATTCAGAAAAGCCCCATTTCCCGCCTCGGCATAAAAGATCTCGTCCGCCACCGGATCGTACACCACGCCCAGCACGCTCCTGCCCTGCCGCATCAGTGCCACGGATACGGCGAAATAAGGCAGTCCATTGACAAAATTGGAAGTGCCATCGATAGGATCGATGCACCACAGCCCCGCTCCACCCGCCTGCCACAATTCCTTTTGCATTTCGAACGGCATTTCCTCGCCCAGCACCGGGTGGTCGGCGATCTTTACCAAGGCTGCCGTTAGCGCGTTCTGAGAAGCAATATCGGCCTCGGTAAACATGCTTCCATCGCTCTTGCGCTGGCGCGCAACCTTGAGGTAGCGCGGCATGATTTCATCCCGGGCAACGGTTTTTACGGCTTCGATGACTGAATTCAGCATTTGTTTTGCACTTTTCAGATGTAAGGTGGGTTAGGCCGCAGGCCGTAACCCGCCGTCGATTGGTGGGTTACGCTGCGCTAACCCACCCTACATTGTTTTCCACTTGATCGAGCAACCCATGCTTGGAATCTGTTCCACCGGACCCTGGCCGGTCTTGGCCACCTGCAGCATGGCCTCGAACAGATCACGACGGGCATCAGGGGGCGCGGCGTCCTTGCGCGAGGCATCAAGCCGGCCTCGGTATTGCAATTCCATTTTAGCGTTGAAACCGAAGAAATCCGGGGTGCATACCGCACCGTAAGCCTTGGCCACCTGCTGGGTCTCGTCCAGCAAATAAGGAAAAGGATAGGCGAACTCGGCAGCTACTTTTTTCATGTTATCAAAGGAATCCTCGGCGTACTCTGCCGGGTCATTTGACATGATCGCCACGCTGTTAATACCGTGCAGTTTCAGTTCGGCACAGTCACGAACCAGACGGTCGCGCACCGCCTTGACGTAGGGGCAATGGTTGCAGATGAACATCACCAGCAACCCACTGGAGCCGCGCGCATCCGTCAGGGAATAACGTTTTCCGTCCACGCCGGGCAAATCGAAATCCGGCGCCTTCCAGCCAAAGTCACACACCGGTGTTTGCAGGCTGACCATAAATGTGAGCTCCTAATTTTTTCAATAATTGTGCGGACAAGATTCAATCCCACCCGCTTTTTTAGCTAATATAGCATGCCTTCCCTGATGAGAATTGCCATGCCCATCTCCCGCTTTTACTGCCCGCATCGCCTGGGCCCAGGCCAGACGCTTGACCTGCCAACCGATGCCGCCCATCACGCAGCAAAAGTGCTGCGCATGGAAGCGGGTCATGAGCTCACGCTGTTCAATGGCGAGGGCGGGGAATACACTGCCACCATCACACACATCAGCAAAAATGGCGTCACGGTTAAAACCTCCGGATTTCATGAGCGGGAAATCGAATCCCCGCTGGTCATCACCCTGGCCCAGGCCATTTCCAGCGGCGACAAGATGGACTATACCCTGCAAAAAGCCGTGGAACTGGGTGTCAGCCATATCCAGCCACTGGCCAGTGAACGTTGCGTGGTAAAGCTTGCCGGAGAGCGTGCCGAAAAGCGGGTTCGGCATTGGCAACAGGTGGTAATTTCGGCCTGCGAACAATGCGGCCGCAATCGTGTACCCGAAGTGGCGCCTGTTCAGCCGCTACTCCACTGGCTAGCCAGTTTGTCGCCCGAAACGCAGCACCTGATGCTGGCTCCCGGTGCACAACACAGTCTGGGCGAACTGCCTGCACCGACCACGCCCGTTACGCTGCTGATCGGACCGGAAGGCGGTCTCTCCCCGAACGAAATCCGAGCGGCAGAAAGCCGCGGTTTTACCCCGGTCCGTCTCGGCCCTCGGGTGCTGCGCACCGAAACTGCAGCCCTCACCGCACTGGCTGCAATGCAAACCCTGTGGGGGGATTTCTGACCAGAAACGCGCCATCGGCCTACTCATTGCCATGCGAGGCAGATCGGCAGACTAAAGGTTATGCTTGCACCTGCAGGCAAAGTGCTTAAAAATCACTGCATCAATTACCCTACATACATAACTCACGCAAATGCCCTCGAAAAACAGCAAGCTCAAGGAAGGTTTCGTCAAACCTGAAGTTTTTGTGGATGTATTTGTGCAGTGGTTCCGCACCGCTACGCCTTATATTCACAAGTTTCGCGGCAAGACTTTTGTCATCGCCTTTGGTGGCGAGGTCGTGAGCGAGGGTCAATTTGTTGCGCTGGCACATGACCTCAATCTGCTCAACAGCCTCGGTGTAAGACTGGTGCTGGTGCATGGCGCACGGCCGCAAATTGAGGAGGAACTGACTGAACGTGGCGCTGAAATCCGCTATGTCAATGGCCTGCGTGTGACAGACGAAGCTGCTCTCAAGTGCGTCAAGGAGGCTGCAGGGACGGTGCGGGTCGAGATCGAGGCGCTGCTTTCCATGGGGCTGGCGAACTCACCCATGGCCGGCGCCGATATCCGCGTCGGCAGCGGCAACTTCGTCACCGCCAAACCGATGGGAGTGCACACCGGGATCGATCTGATGCATACCGGAGAAGTGCGCAAAATCGACGCTATCGGCATCCGTCGTCGCCTCGAACAGAACGACATGGTGCTGCTTTCTCCTCTGGGTTACTCGCCCACCGGAGAGGTCTTCAACCTGTCGCTGGAAGATGTCGCCACCGCTACCGCCATCGCGCTGGACACTGACAAGCTGATCTTCCTCATGAATACCAGCGGACTCAGCGACGACAATGGAGAACTCCTGCGCAGCCTCACCACCCAGGAAGCCGAAACCCTTCTGGCGCAACCCAAAGGGCTGATGGAGGATGCCGATTTCTACCTCCCTTGCGCCGTGCGCGCCTGTCGCAATGGTGTATCCAGGGTGCACCTGATCAGCCGCCATGTGGATGGCGGCCTGCTGCAGGAATTATTTACCCATGAGGGAATCGGCACCATGGTTGCCGAGGACATGCTGGAAACGCTGCGCCCCGCCACCATTGACGACGTAGGCGGCCTTCTGGCGCTGATCGAACCACTGGAGTCTGAAGGCACCCTGGTCAGGCGCTCACGCGAACGACTGGAAATGGAGATCGACCGTTTCACCGTGCTGGAATATGACGGCCTGATCATCGGTTGCGCAGCACTTTATCCCTTCCCCGAGGAACAGGCGGCAGAGCTGGCCTGTATGGCCGTCAACAGGGATTACCGCGGTGCGGGCCGGGGCGAGGCGCTGCTCGAATACATGCAGATCGAGGCGCTGCGTAAAGGATTCGGCAAGCTTTTCGTTCTCACCACGCGCACCGCCCACTGGTTCGTCGAACGCGGTTTCATCGAAGCCGGCGTGGAAACCCTGCCCAAGGCGAAGCAGGGACTGTATAACTATCAGCGGCGCTCCAAGGTTTTTGTGAAAAAACTGTAAGCGAGGGTTGAGCTTCGTGCGGCATCGCCAGGCTGTTCAGGGACTGAAAAAATGCTTCTGTAGCAGCTTGTTAAGTTCCAGTTCGACTTCGCGCGCGGAAGCGTGGCTGATGGACAGGTGCAGTTCGCGTGCCAACTCCTCGAAATGCATCATGATGGCAGGATCGAAATGGCTACCGCTATCACGGCGCAGGATGCTCATCGCCTCGTCGAAACTGTAGGGTTCCTTGTAGGGGCGCCGCGAAGTCAGGGCGTCAAACACGTCCACAATCGCGAAAATACGGGCGTTTAGCGGAATCTCCTCTCCCTTGAGTCCGCGCATGTAGCCGCTGCCATCGAATTTCTCATGATGGAATTCCACCACATCCCGCGCACTTTCCAGCCAGTTTGATTTGGCAATAATGTCCACGCCGAGAAGGACGTGGGTACGCATCACGGCAAACTCCTCCTCGCTCAACCGCCCCGGCTTGAGCAGGATGTTGTCGCTGATGCCGATCTTGCCCACATCGTGCAGGAAGGCACCGGATATCAGTCCACGTACCTCGGCGCTGCTGTGGCCCAGTGCTTCCGCGAGTCGAATGGCGTAAATGGTGACACGGTAATTGTGAATATTGGTGTCGGAATCACGCTTGGCTATGGCACTGCCGAGCACCTCCATCAGTTCGATATTGCCTTTGAGAAGATCGCCCGAGAGCTTGACCAGTCCGCTGTTGAGCGAAATGATAATGGGGTAGAGCATCACCGACGTGGCAAAAATGGTTATCACAACCAGCAGGAGGGTGCGGATCACATCGTGCTGGATATTGCTGAATGTGGCGTCATCCACTTCATACACGCCCTCGAAATAGCCGGCCAGATGACCCCTGTCATCCTTGAGCGGCAAGAGAACCTGCATATAGATGCGCGCGTCGATATAGAACTTCTTGTACTGGACTGAGTCTTCGAGCGGGAATTTATGCACGTATTGCTTGAGTTCCCGCTCCAGTGATTCCATGCCGGGGTCGACAACCTCGAGGAACTGTTTTTTGTTGCTGTTATAAAGTTCGATCACGGTGAAATGGTTTTTCAGGAATTCATCCGCTTTGGAGCTGATCTGTTGCAGCACTTCAGGGTGAGCTTCGTCAATGCGATTAAAATGATCCAGGGTTTCGCTGGTGAATGTGCCCGCTTCCTGGGTTGCAAGCGCCAACACACGATCGTCAACCTTTTCCATCTCCCAGAAGAACACCACGCCGCCTATGATCAGTGAAAACCCAACCCAGCCGAGAAACAGGCGGGCGAGAACTTTTTTATGTATATTGGTATCCATAGCGAGCATTTAATACCATGAAGCCCTTCTGTCGCTCAAGTGCAATTTCATTGCCTTGCCATGATTTCAGGCTAGAATGCAGACCTGCGGGATAAACCATGAGGATGTTATGAAAAAGTTTTTTACCTTGTTTCTGGCTGCAGTTTTCAGTTTAGGTTTGGTGGTCGGCGAAGCCAGCGCCAAACGCTTTGGTGGCAGCAAGAGCTTCGGCAAGCAGCGCGAAAGCGTGTCCCAGCAAGCCGCCCCCAAGGCCCCTGCTGCAGCGCCTGCCGCTGCGCCAACTGGCGGCAACAAGTGGCTCGGTCCTCTGGCTGGCCTGGCCGCCGGCGGCCTGCTGGCTTCGCTGTTCATGGGTGGCGCCTTTGACGGCATCAAGATGATGGATATCCTGATGATGCTGGCTATCGCGGCTGCCGTGTTCTTCATCTTCCGCGCCATGCGTCGCAACAGCGCACCGCAACCCATCCCGGCGGCCGCCGGCGGCATGCAATACAGCGGCTACAGCCAACAGCCGGTGGCACAGTCTCTGGCTGGCGGCAGCACACCCGCAACCTCCAGCACCCGTCCAGCCTGGTTCGAGGACGAGCCCTTCCTGCGCCAGGCCAAGGCCAATTTCCTGCGCCTGCAGGATGCCAACGACAAGGGTGACATCAACGACATCCGCGAATTCACTACTCCCGAAATCTTTGCCGAAATCAGCCTGCAAATTCAGGAACGCGGCAGTAAACCGCAGCATACAGAAGTCGTGACGCTCAACGCAGAGATGGCGGATGTCGTTACCGAGGGCGATCAAGTCATTGCCAGCGTGCGCTTCTCCGGCCTGATCCGCGAAGAAGAAGGCGCCAGTGCCGAATCCTTCAACGAAATCTGGCACATCCAGAAATCCACCAGCCAATCCAATGGCAGCTGGTTCATTGCGGGAATTCAGCAGGCGCACTAGGCGACCTGGCTGGAGAGTGAGCCTCACTCTCCAGCCGTTCCAAAGCCTTTTCGCATGAAAATCGCCCTGATCCGCCAGCGCTATACTCCGTTTGGCGGTGCCGAGCGCTTTGTCGCCAACGCGGTGCAAGCTCTGCAAGCCGAAGGCGCTTCACTCACCGTGGTCACCCGGCAATGGGAGAGCGGCGACAAGGGCAAATCCCTGATCTGCGACCCGCCCTATCTCGGTAGCCTGTGGCGTGACTGGAGCTTCGCGCGCTGCGTTTGCGATACGCTACAAAAACATCCTTTCGATCTTGTCCAATCGCACGAACGTATAGCCTGCTGCGACATTTATCGTGCGGGCGATGGCGTGCATCGGGAGTGGCTGAAGCAGCGACGCCGTGTACTGGGGCCGCTCGGCAAGCTGAGTGTCACAATAAACCCTTACCATCGCTACACCCTTGCAGCCGAAAAAAAATTATTCCAGAGCCCCAGCCTTAAAGCGGTGATCTGCAACTCCCGCATGGTAAAAGCGGAAATTCAGCGCTATTTCGGGCTGGCAGATGAAAAGCTCCATGTGATTTACAGCGGCGTGGATCTGGAAGCTTTTCACCCTGGCCTGAAAATACAGCACAGAAGCAAGGTCCGCGCTCAATACAACATTCCGGAAGATGCCGTTCTTTTCCTTTTTGTTGGCTCCGGTTTTGAGCGCAAGGGACTACACACGCTGCTTCAGGCCATGGCGCTACTCCCTGCTTCCAGCTATCTAATGATCGTCGGCAAGGACAAACATCTGGCGCGTTACCAGCACCAGGCAAAAAGCCTCGGCCTCGCCAACAAGGTGCGCTTCGCGCTCGGGCAGACTGACCCAAAGCCTTTCTACGGCGCTGCCGACGCATTTGTCCTGCCCACCCTGTACGACCCCTTCCCCAACACCGCCCTGGAAGCATTCGCCTGTGGCTTGCCAGTCATCACCAGCACCAAGAGCGGAGCGGCAGAACTGGTCAGGGAGGAAGAAAATGGTTTTGTTTGCGATGCCCTGGATCAGAAGGCTCTGGCAGCTGCAATGCTTAAACTATCGAATCAGGCAATCCGATTGCAGCTTGGCGCCGCCGCAAGGGAAACCGTCGCCCATCTGTCACCGGAGAAAATGGCTCGCCAATTGCTGGATTTGTACCGCGAACTGTCGCGCCAATAAATCAGCTGGCCTTTTCCACCAACTCGCCGAAACCCACCAGGGCTTCGGTCACGCTGATATCCCTCACATCTCGGCTTTCTGGCTGCAACAACACATAAGGCACGCCCCATGGATACCAGTGAGCCGCATCAGAATGGCCAAAGAAACATAGAATCGGCTTGCCCAGTCCGGCTGCCAGATGCATTGCTCCGCCATCGCTGCACACCACCACATCGCACAAGGACAGCCCTGCTATCAGCTCCTCCAGCCGCTGGGTTGGATATGCGAGAATCGGCTCATCCCCGATAGCCTGCATCATTTGCTCAGCTTTACCATCGTCACCCGGATGAAGGGGGTTATTTTCATCGCCCGGCGACCAGAACAATATGAAGCGGGCATCATATTGTTCCCGCAGCGAACGGATCAGCGCGGAAAAACACTCTGCAGGCCAGCGCTGGCTGGGCTTGCGGGCGCTGATATGAATGCCGATGGTCAAGCCGGCCCCCTGACCTGTGCGTGCCAACCGGGTTTGGACTTTCCCGATTTCTGTCTTGTCAGCATGGACTGTCGCCACGGGGGGTTCACCGGAAATCCCTAATGCCTGCAGCAGACGAAATACCTCTTCTGCTTCATGAAGATGAGGCGGAAATGCAAATGGAACACCCATGTCCACATGGCGGGAAGCCCGATTTTTTTTATCGGTAAAACCGAGTATATGGCGCGGTCGAATCATGCGAGCCAGGAAAAGGGAGCGCTCCTGAAACCCCGGAGTGGCTAGAATGGCATAATCAAAACGCATGGCGCGCAATCTTGCCAACATTTTCACCCGGTCAAAGTAGACCCTTGGCACGCTCTGTCCCGATGGCCGGTGTTTGGCCTTGGTATAGGAAAAAATTTCGTCAATATCAGGATTGCCCTGCAGCACAGCCGCATTGTAACTATTCACCAGCGCACAAATTCGGGCAGAAGGAAAACGCTCACGCAGGGAACGAAACAGCGGTGTAGTGCAGACAAGGTCGCCTATATTGTCGCGGCGAATCACCAGGAAGCTGGGAGAACTGTTTTGCAGCGTCATCGGACAGATGAACGTCCAAGCCGCGCGCCATAGCCGAAGAGTATCCCGGCAAAAGCCCAGAAAATCAGCGCATCCGTACGCCAGAAAAGGTCGTCGGTCATGTTTTTTGTGAATACAGCAACAATCAGTCCGAGCCCCACGATGCCGATTTCCCTGTACTTTCTGTCCGAGCTCTGCGCCATTCGCCAAAACGCTCTAGTCATTGAACCAAACAAAAGCAGCAGGACCAGGATGCCAGGAATGCCCATCTGCAAACCATGGTTAAGTACCAGATTATGGGCGTGTGCAAAAAAAAGATCCGGCCATTCCGTCGGCTTCTGGTATACCAAACGGGGCAGATCCCTCCCGAAACCAACTCCCGTAAGCGGGCGTTCGGCAATTTTTTCTACCCAGTACTGCCAGATACGGTACCGCTCACTTTGAGCAAAAGTATTAATGAGATGAGATCCACTGAATCCCGTGGACGATGTTACAGCAGCGTCTGGTGGGCGATGCTTGGCTACCTGGATGAAGAAAATGCCGGAAACCAGCATGGCAACCACCAGCACCGCCAGAGCGCGAACCTTGGCACGGCCGGTTTCTTTGCGATATCCCATGAAACCCGAAATAACAACCAGGACAGCAAAAAAAGAGATCCAGAACATGCGATTTGTATTCAAATAGGCAACCCAGAGGAAAACCGCTAGCATCAAACCGCCTAGCCAGCGGGAATGGCCTTTCAGGTTTTTTATCCAGATCAGGAGAAAGGGGGTCACGGTTGCAAGGTAGGTGCTGTAGCTTACATAACCATGTACGTCATCCCATTCGTAGCCGCCGGGGTAGGCTGCCCAATACCGGTACAAGCTTACTGCCAGAGTCAGCGCCAGTGACAAAACGATCAAATTGAGCCAGAGCCGCCAACTGGTCTCGCTTCGGGTAAGAATGAAAAACGTCGAAAAGGCGAACATCCCATAGCCAATCTCGGCCTTGATTTCGCCGAGAGAGAAAGCCGGATCGTGTGACCATGCCACGGACAACACAGCGAGGCCAATCCATGCGAGGAGTGGCCATTTGATTGTCATCCTGGGGACCGGGTACTTTCTTAAGTACCAAATTGCAACTGCAAATGCAGCACATAAACTCAGCAACCTGAGTGCCATCGTGTGATTAAAAGGGAGCACCAGCAGAAAAATGGCTGCTGGCGCCATTAACCAGCGACGCTCATCAGGTACTTCAGCATCGCCTGTGTTTTGGGCGGGGGGGAATGTTTGTGTCATTTGTTGGTTAGTAAACGCCATTTTTTTATTTCACTGCATAGCATCTTTGCCCTGACTTCATAGGTGTGGTCCCGCATCACCCGGTGGTGCGCAGCCTCAGCAATAGCACGGGATTCATCGGGGTGGGCAAGATAATGTCGAATCTTGGCGACACAATCTTCCATATCCCGGAAATCCGCCCATTCCACACCCGGTTCGAAATCGTCCCGGGCGTGTCGACGTTCATCGCTTAACAGAAAGCCCCCACATGCCGGCACACCATAACAACGCTCGGGCAAACCCCAGCGACTTGCCCCGCCAAAATCTGCCGCCGCGTAAGCATTCAGGTTGATATGGCTGCGCTGAATGATTTCCACCTGTTCATTTATGGACAGGTTCTCGGCTTGCCGGAACAGGCAGTTTATGCCATAGCCCGCTAGCCGCTGCTCAAGTTCGGAAAAAAACCTGGCTCGTGCCCGATGCTCACGATAACGCTCGCCATCAAGGTTGCCGACAAAGGAAACATCATAACGAAAAAAATCCGGCAGACGCATCTCTTCCAGATTCATGCCATGCAGATGATAGTGCCGGGTCCAGGCGGCATTTGCCTGGTAAAGAATTTTCGGCGCAAATCGCAAGCTTGGCTCAAGAGTATGCGTTGCATAAATATCCAGCGATTGAAAAAAGCTGAATAACCACAAGCGGCGACGCCGTATCCCCAAATGCCATGGCGCATCCCTGTCAATCCCGATGAGCGGAATGCCAAGTTTCCTGAGGCGTGATTTTAATTTCCAGGTTCGTAGCGGCTGCCGCACACCCTCGTAAAAGTCGATAATGCAGGCATCGACATTTGCCAGCTGCGCGTCGCTCGGTGACCACAAATTATCGATCACCTCACAACCCTGCGCTTCCAGCCCTTCCCGAAGCGCGGCAAAACCTTTCCTGAAATTGAAGATCACACGCATGATGTCTCCTTCGCCAGACTAGCGGCAAGATCCATCGCCCGACTCACCCGCCGGACAAATTCCCCAAAGGAAAATTTGGCGAGATGCGCCTGCGCCTGACGCGGATCTGGATAATGCGCGTCAGCGGCGCACAAACGTCCCAGCAGGCGCGCAAAATCCTGTCCTTGATCCTGTCGTGGATCAGTGAAGAAATAGCCGGTTTCGCCCTCCACCACGGTCTCGGTAAAAGGCGGGGCATTCACTGCCAGCACAGGCGTGCCACAAGCCTGTGCTTCGATCACGTTGAGGCCGAGCGCTTCCTTCTCCGGCAGGCCAGTCAACAGAAAATCCAGTTGCGGGTAAATCGAGCTCACATCGTGCTGGTGCCCCCACCAGCGCACCTGATTTGCGACAGGCGCAAGACTTCGTTCCAGATCACGCACCGAAGCATAGCCGCCGCTTCCGAAAATCTCCAGGTTGACGCCTGGAAACTGCCTGATCACTGGCGCCAGAATCCCGAACATCAGCGGAAATTGCTTGATTGGAGTCAGGCGGGAAACGATGCCAAGTGTCAGCCCTTCCCGCTTTTCGAACACTCGTGGACGCTTGAGTGAAAAGCATGCCGGGTAAAAATGACTTAACACGCGATCGCGGAATTTGCGCCGATCCCAGTCGTAAACCGAATTGGCCAGCAAATCGCCACTTCCACCTGAAGGTCGCGCCAGATCGGCAAGTCCATACATGGGCTCGGGGTAAAAATGGGTCATACCGGCCGCCTGCAAACTAGCTATTACATGCCGGGACACTGCGAATATCAGATCATAATGACGAAATATTTCCGGATTACGTCCGTATAAAGGCATGTGGGCAAAGCAGACCAGCATATGCCTTTGCCGCAGACGATCTGCCAAACCGCTTTCAGGCAGGGTCTGGAAAACCAACAAGCTTCTGGTTTGGGGCAAATGCCCTTCGATCTCATCGACGCCGCCAACTGCTATGATGTTTGCGCCATCCTGCTCCAGTCCGTGCCACCACGTGGCTCTTCCAGGCACCAGCAGAAACACCCGCCATCCCAGATCAAGCAATGCCCGTGTAAAGAAACGAGTATAAACCTCGCCGCCCCCGAAGCCGGTTTGCAGATTGACCTGATAACAAATTCGCTCCATCAGGCACGAACCTCGATCAATTGGTCCACTGCTTCAAGCACCGTCTCCACGCCAATGGCTTCCATGCAGCGCGGTGCAGCACATTCACCAGAGCTCCTTCCACAGCGCCGCACCCAGCCGATATGGCGACGAAACAGCACATCCTGGTCACGACAGGCAATTTCAGTGGTCACCGCACGGTAAGGGCTTTCACGCCAGAAGTCCCCCTTGCCGCAAATCACTGCCGATCCCGGCCCGAACAGCGTAACTGTCGGGGTTCCCGTCAATCGCCCCAGATGAGCCACCCCGGTATCGGGGCAAACCAGGAGACTGGCATGGCTCAGGAGATGCCAGAGTTGAGGCAAATCCAGCTTGCCTGCAAAAGAGGCATATTTTCCGTCCGTGTCAATGCGCGACACCAGCTTATCCTCGCCCTGTCCTCCGCTCCATACTGGCTGGTAACCTCTTTTTACCAACTGCTCGGCCAAGGCTAACCATTTTTCCGGAGCCCACATTTTCAGGGAAGAGCTTGCGCCTACGTGGAGTACACAATACGGTTGCAGCGGAAGATCGAACAGGGCAAAGGCCGGAGCCGGCCAATCCACGGCCTGGTAAGACGGCGGCTCCGCCCCGGCTGCCAGTCCCGCCACCATGTCGCCCCACGCGGCAGGACTCTCCGGATAAGGCAATAACTGGTCGACCGGCCAGTTTTTCCATTCCGGAATATCGCCGGCAAAAGCCACCACCCAGCGCGAGCCCAGCGCTCGAGCCAGCCAGCTGAAACGGTTGTCCCCCGGAACCAGCGCCAGATCGAAACCGGGTTGCCTGAGCAAGACGCGCAAGGTGCTGACGTCTCTGGGGTCATAGGGCAAGACCTCCACGCCATAAGGCCGCCCGGCGTATAGCGGAGCGATCGCCCTGGGAATGGTCATCACGACTTCAGCACCAGGATGATTCCGCTGCAGTTTTGCCAGCAGGGGCGTCAACATCAGGGTATCCCCCAGCAACAGGTGATGGACGATCAGGATGCGTTGAGGGTTTTCCGGGAAACACCTGCCCGGTCCGCTCGTCAGCATGTTGCGAACAG
Source organism: Gammaproteobacteria bacterium (assembly GCA_018824405.1). Classification (GTDB taxonomy): domain Bacteria; phylum Pseudomonadota; class Gammaproteobacteria; order Burkholderiales; family Sulfuricellaceae; genus Sulfurimicrobium. Next base: position 41,722 of record JAHJGO010000022.1, on the reverse strand, counting down.
CCAGGAAAAGCACGAGAAGACGAGAGGATAATCGTTTTTTAGCCACGGCCAGCAGTATGAATGAAAACAGCTTCCATTTTATCCAGCATGACTTCCGATCCAAAGCGTTCCCGGGCACGCTCGAAACCAGCCGCGCCCATGCAGCGACGCAATTCGGCATCGGCCAACAGCCGGGAGAGCGCGACAGTCAGGGCAATACTGTCGCGCGGCGCAACCATGATGCCGGTCTCACCATCCTTCACCGCCTCGGAGATCGCGCCCACATCAGTGGAAACCACCGGCACACCGCAAGCCATAGCCTGCATGATCGCCTGAGGCACGCCTTCCTCACCATAGGAAGGCAGAGTGAATACATCCAGAGCATTGAGCCACAACGGCACGTCGTCGCGCTGGCCCACCAGCTTGACCTTTGCGTCCAGACCCCGATGGATGATTTTACCTTCCAGATTTTCCCTCTGCGGCCCGTCACCCACAATCAGAAGCTGGAGATCAGGATATTCCGTAATCAGGCGGGTCATCGCCTCCAGCAGATAGTCGTGGCCTTTCCAGCTTCGCAGGGTACTGACGATACCGAGATAGAAACCCTCCGGCTTCAAGCCCAGGGACTTCCGTGCCTCTGCCTTGTCGCCAGGCAAGAAGCGGGAAAGATCGATACCGGTGGGCACCGAAGTCAGGTGTTCCAGGGGTAGCCCGTTATCACGGTGCAACTGCCGCCGCAATGCTTCACCCGTGGTCACCACATGCCTCGTAGCCTTTCCATATAACCAGCGAGTAGGGCGGTTGGCTGGAACAATGGAGGAGACATGGCGGGTGCGCACAATAGGGGGGGAGTGACGCAATGTGACGCAGGCCAGAGCCGTGAGCCAGCTGTCGGTGGAACTATGGGTGTTGATCAGGCTGACGCCAGGATGCGCTCCCAGCCAGTGGCGCAGGGCCTTCACGCCGCGCCATCCCTTGCGCGCAATGGGCAATGCCTGCACCGGGACGCCTTGAGCTGATGCGGCAGCAAAAATCGGCGCCTCTTCAGGACACAACAGCATGACCTTATGGCCCCGCTTGATCATTCCTGCCGCCTCGCTAAGAATCCGAATTTCCTGCCCACCCCATCCGCAAGAACTTTCAGTGTGAACGATGAACAAAGGCTGCTTCATGAAGACTCATCCGGTTTGAACTGGATACGATGCAGGTTGGCATAACCCCCCCCCTTCTCCAGCAGTTCACGATGTGTACCCATTTCCGAAATCTTACCTTTCTGCATCACGACGATACGATCCGCATGCTCAATGGTGGAAAGCCGGTGGGCAATAACAATGGTGGTGCGGCCCTGCATCAGGTTTTCCAGCGCGGCCTGAACGTGGCGCTCCGACTCGGTGTCGAGCGCTGAAGTTGCCTCGTCAAGAATAAGGATGGGCGCATTCTTCAGGATAGCGCGCGCAATCGCCAGGCGCTGGCGCTGTCCGCCGGAAAGCCGCACGCCATTTTCACCGACAAAGGTCTGCAAACCTTGCGGCATCTCGCGGATAAACTCCATGGCGTGTGCGGCCTCGGCGGCGGCGATGATTTCCGCCTCGCTGGCCCCCGCCTGCCGGCCATAGGCAATATTTCCGGCGACCGTATCATTGAACAAAACCACGTCCTGACTGACCAGTGCAATATTGGCACGCAGATCGGCGAGGTTGAGCTGCTCGATATCCTGCCCGTCCACCAGGATCTGTCCGCCGGTTGGATGATAGAAACGCGGCAGAAGATTCACCAGCGTGGTCTTGCCGCTGCCGGACTGCCCCACCAGCGCTACCGTCTCACCCGGCTGGATAACAAGGGAAACTTCATCCAGGGCAAGTCTGTCGGTGGCGTAGGCGAAACTGACATCGCGAAACTCCACCGCTCCTTTTGAGCGCTCCAGGCGCTGGCGGCCCACATCCGGCTCGGCTTCTTCATCAATCAGGGCAAACACGCTCTCCGCCGCAGCCAGGCCGCGCTGCAAGCTTTCATTGACGCCGGTAAGCCGTTTCAACGGCGCAAGCAACATCAGCATGGCGGTGAGAAATGACACGAATTCGCCCACCGTGGTCTGGTTCGCTGCGGACTGGGCTGAAGCCATGTAAACGATCACCGCCACTGCAATAGCGGCAAAGACCTGCACAATCGGCACACTCGCGGAAGCTGCAACCGCCTGTTTCAGGTTGAAGCGGCGCAACGCATTGACCGCATCGTGGAAGCGCTTCGCCTCATATGCCTGCCCGCCGAAAATCTTCACGACCTTGTGGCACTCGATGGTTTCCTCCAGCACGTGGGTAATATCCCCCATTGAGCGCTGCGAGCCGCGGCTCATGGCTCGCAGGCGGCCGCTAAAAACCTTTACGACAAGTGCGATGGCGGGCGTTACCACCACTGCGACCAAGGTCAATTTCCAATTGAGGTACAACAGCCAGCCAAGCAAACCGGCGATGGTCAGGGAATCTCTTACCATCACGGTAATCGCACTCGTCGCCGCATCGGTTACCTGGTTTACATCGTATGAAACCTTGGAAATCAGCGCGCCCGAGGTATTGTTGGCAAAATAGCCGGTTGGCAAATTCACGATGCGGGCGAACATCAACTCGCGCAAATCCATCACAACCCTGTTGGAAACCCAGCTAATGGCATAGGAACTGATGTAAGTGGCAATCCCGCGAACCACAAAAATCGCCACAATCAGAATCGGCATCCAGCGCATGGTTTCCGGATCTTTCTCGACGAAACTGCCGTCCAGCAAGGGCTTCAGCAAAGCCGGAAAGGCCGGCTCGGTCGCTGCCGTTACCGCCATTGCCAAGAGGGAAACGAGGAATATTCGCCAGTAAGGGAAAACGTAGCGCAGCAGGCGCAGATAAAGATCTTTGCTACTCATTTGTAGATGATTCAACGCTATGGCGCCCGATGAATGAATGAAAAACCGTGGGTCGTGAGCGAAGCGGGACTTTGAATTTGCGCTCGAAAAACATAATAGCTTCAGGGAGAAATGCTGTGCATTATAAGGCCATAATGACAGCTTGGGTTTTGAAAATTGCCTTTGGCCGTTTGGGCCGCAAACTTCCTACCCAGCCTTTATTTCCCACTCCCACGCATGCCGGACTATGGTTTCCAGATCAGCGTATCGAGGCTGCCACCCCAATATTTTTCTGGCCAGCGCAGCGTCAGCAACCAGTCGTGCAGGGTCGCCGGGGCGACGTGGCCCATAAATGACCGGGACTGACCGACAGGTAATCCGCTCAGCAACATCAATCACCTCCCGTACGGAAAACCCGCTCCCATTGCCGAGGTTGTAGCGTGCACTGGGAGCGCCCTGCATAAGTTGTTGCAAGCTCAGCCAGTGAGCGGCGCATATATCCTGAATGTGGATGTAATCTCGAATGCAGGTGCCGTCCGGCGTGTCATAGTCAGTGCCGAACACAGTAATGGCATCGCGCCGTCTGTTGGCGGCCTGCAGCACCAGTGGAATCAGGTGGGTCTCTGGCTCATGCCGTTCCCCCAGTTCACCCTCCGAATCGGCCCCGGCAGCGTTGAAATAGCGCAGAGCATAGCTCTTGAGCCCATAGGCATGATCGTAATCCTCCAGCATCTGCTCCACCATCAGCTTGCTGCGACCATAGGGATTGATGGGATTGAGGGCGTGCCGCTCGTCAATCGGCGTGTATAACGGCTCACCAAAAACTGCAGCGGAAGACGAAAAGATAAATCGCTTCACGCCATGGCGCACCATGGCATCCAGCAGATTCTGGGTGTTTGAAAAATTGTTGCGGTAATACCTGGCCGGGTCTTTTACTGATTCGCCAACCTGGATAAAGGAAGCAAAGTGCATTACTGCACCGAACTGTTTTGCTGCAAACAACTGATCCAGGGCAATCGGATCCGCGATACTCCCCGTCACAAGTTCGCCATAACGCACGGCCTCGGCGAAGCCCGTGGAAAAGTCATCCAGGGTGGTGACCTCGCAATCCTGCCTGGCCAGCCATTTGACCATGTGCGAGCCAATATAGCCCGCTCCGCCTACAACCAGCAGCCTCTTCTTTCCGCAGCTCAATCAGTAAGCCCCATCGCAACGCACCACCACTCGCACCGTTTTTAACAGAATCACCAGGTCATACCACAAAGACCAATTCTGGACATACCACGCATCCAGATTTACCCTGTCGCTGTACTCGATATTGCTGCGGCCACTAATCTGCCATAAGCCGGTAATCCCTGGGCGAACTTCCAGATAATGATCTGTCAGGTCGCCGTAGCGCTCCAGTTCTTCTTCAACCACAGGGCGAGGTCCGACCAGACTCATTTCCCCTTTCAATACATTCCACAACTGCGGCAGCTCATCGAGGCTGGTTTTGCGCAGGAACTCGCCAATTGGAGTAATACGAGGATCATTTTTCAACTTGAAATCTTTCTCCCACTCGGCCCGGGCCAATTTATCACTGGCCAGCAGGTTCTGCAAAACCTTGTCAGCGTCGGGCACCATGGAGCGAAATTTCAGGCAATTAAATATCTTGCCGTCCTTGCCAATGCGCGCATGGGCATAAACAGCCGTTCCGCCGCCGCGCCGTATACGCCAGCTCAGATAAACGAACAAAGGAGACAGCAGCAGCAGCAAAAAGCTGGAAGCAACAATATCGAAAATGCGCTTGAAGATTTGCGGTCCCAGACGACTCAGGTTATTTCTCACGCGCAACATAAGCACATCGTGGCTGAAAAAATGCGTCATCTCCATGCCCAGCAGAGGGAGACCGCGAAGACTGGGGATCACCATCAGGTCGGGGTAATGGGCACTCAAGCGACGAAGCAGTTTTTCATAACCCGGCAACGAACCCTTGTCCAGCGCGACCACCACTTGCGGATAACCCATCCCTTGCAGAACAAGCATCGGGTCTTCGCCAAGCGGAAGCACCGAAGCGGAGTACTCAACACCAACCCGGGAGGACACAAGTTCTTCCGGGGTAGCGAGGAAGGCAATAACCTCCACCCCCATCAACGGCTCACTCAAAATCGCCGACACGGCTTCCCGTGCATTATTTCCTGCACCAAGAATAACCGTTGGGCGCTGCCACCACCCCAGACGCAGCAACAGTCGCTTGGTCAGAAGGCGCATGAATGGAGTCAGCATCAAGGCCAGAAACCATGTCGTGAGCAGCCACAAACGGGAAAACTGCCACTTGCCAAGATAAACCAGCGCGGCATCCAGCACCCCGATCAGGATCAAGGCCTTGAGTATTTCCTTCAGCTCGTCCCAGAATGGCTTGCGGCCCGAATAATGCCCCAAACCCCAGAACCAGCCCACAACCATGGCTGCCAGAATAGCAAAAGTCATCAGCCGGATATCGCCCCGTTCTTTCCACCACCAGTCAAGAAAGGCCTCGCCAAAACTATGGTCATAAGCCCAGTTCGACATGCGCGCCAGGATAATGGCAAGCAACAGGGCAAGAATATCGCTGCTGATTAGCGCAATTTTGGATAGAAAAGCTTTATTGAAAATCATCGGCTAGAAGCGCTCCGCTCCCAGTAAGCCTTGCTCCACCCCAGATTGAGCTTGAGCCACAAAGGCAAATAGCGTTCCATCAACCCCAACCGGAAAGCCAGCAACTTTATCACGTTACGTGCCAACGCGAAGGGAACAAGAATAGGGTTTCGCACCCTCAAGTAATTGAATTCAGACTTCACAAAACGGGCACCTTCACCATGAGGCTGACCGAACTCCCGTCGCAGCCATGATTCTCGCCCATGGAAAACGCCAATATCAAAGTAACGGCGAAATTCCTGGCCAAGCGTCAAATCATGGGAATGATAAACTTGCGCCTCAGCGCAATAAGCGACTTTCCAGCCACTCAACAGTAACCTTGCTGCCACATAGGTGTCCTCACCAAGAATTAAATCCCGGGGAAACCCGCCAATCGCCATCAGGACAGAGCGACGATAGGCTGCAAAAGAGTTGGAAATAAATGCGGTTTTGATACCAAGCTCTGAAATATCGGACATGCCCTTGATCCTGCTCCGCTCCGGATAGTTGAAAAACCTGGCATGGGCTTCGACTTCTCCTGCATCGGAAAACGGCAACTGACGTCCATAGGCAGCGCCCACATTTTCGTCCTTGAAACATGCAAGAAGTTTCTTCAAGTCCTCTCTTCCAGCCAGGACAGCATCTTGCGTCATAAAAACAATAATATCGATGTGGGGCAATATCTCAACTGCCATCTGGCGTGTTCCGCCGTGGTCGAACTCCGTTCTCGAAATAACCACGACTTTGGCGCCCGCAGCCCGAAACAACTCAACCGAATCATCATCCGAGTCCGAATCAACAATCAGCACCTCATCTGGCTGACACTCCTGTTGAGCCACAGAACCTAGCAAAACATTTGCGGCATTGCCTGGATTTAACACCGGAACGCAAAGGGCAACTTTCAAATTATTAGTCAGCACCGAAAAAAATCTTATATAAACTGCTTTTAGGCCGCGTTAACACTAATTCACATCCCGAATCGAGGCATGGCCAGATGTCGGCGTATCCATTAGGCTCAGAAACATACCCGCATTTCTTTTTATCCCGTTTTTATAAAACCGGTATCTGACAATACAAACCAGCCTAGCGAAAAAACTCAAATGCTCGAGAGATACATAGGACGAAATTTTCAGCGCCACCTCCGTCGGCAACTGAGGGCCATACATTTGCAAAAAACGTGCAGCCTGAAGCCGGGTTTTTTTCAGATTCCCGGAAAAGGGTTTTCTGGTATCACGACGTAAAAATTTCCGACATGCCGCCCATGCATCCCACCTGACGGCTCCCAATACATTTTTGCCATGCTGACGATAAAACAGCGTCGGACTATCGACATGAACAATCCTGCCAAAAGCTGCCGCCAGCAGCGCAAGCCACCAATCGTGTTCCACAATCCCGTCAGTAACCGGTCGCACAAGATTCATCAGACTGCGATTCATCATAACCGTGCAGCCAGTCACCACGTTCTGCACCAGCAAACGGTTGATACCACTAAGCTTCGGGTCGATATTCTGATACTTCCAGAACGACTGTGAAACAACCGACAAGTCCTTATTTGCCACGGTCAAATCCGTATGAACCAATATCGGCATAGACTTGCCATGCAAAACCTCGCATTTTTTCATAGCGGACAAGGTAATCGCCACTTTCTCGGGCAACCAGACATCATCCTGATCCGAAAGCATTACATAATCTGCAACTGAAAACCCGAGCAGTTGCAGAAAATTCCCAGTTGAACCCAAATTCCCCTTGGTATCTTCCAGCAAGACGACCTGTTCCGGATATCGCTCAGCAAATGATCTGACAATAGCAACAGAACTATCGGATGAACCATCATCTCTGACAATTAAACGTATCTGCCTGTAGCTCTGGGCAAGAATCGATTCAATCTGCTGCGCCAAAAAAAATTCGCCGTTATAGATGGCCAGTAAAACATCTACCACTGGTTTATCAGATTGCATTTGACATTGCCATATTAAATTACATGTAACAACATGTACCGAGAATCCGTGGAAAATGGTTCAGCAATCACAATTCTGGCCACGCGAGCAAAACAGCACTCATCACTATTCTGTATTATAATTACGGACCTTATTAATACAAAATTCCTTAGCCTCTTGTGGGAAAATTGCCAGCACCACCCTTTTGCCACCCCATGCCACGCCACCCATCTCCCTTGTTGAATCGCCCCTGCCCAAACAAACGGGAGTCCGGCAATTGAAGGCCTCCGTTGTCATCCCGGCAAAAAATGGGGGCGAGCTTCTGATCAAAGTTGTCGAACAGGTACTGGTTCAACGTGCGCCCTGGCCATTTGAAGTTCTGGTTATCGATTCCGGCTCATCAGATGGCTCGATTGAAACTCTACAAAAATTCCCCATCACCGTTCACACTATACCAAGCCACGAATTCGGGCACGGCAAAACACGCAATCTTGGCGCCAGCCTGACATGCGGCGAGTTCATCGTCTTTCTTACCCATGACGCGCTACCGGCGCATGAGCGCTGGCTGGCCGCCCTGATCGAAGCAGCGGAGATATCACCTGATACGGGGGGCGCATTCGGCCCTCACCTGCCCTACCCTGATGCCAGTCCGATGCTCAGGCGTGAGCTGACACAACATTTCCGGGGGTTTGGCGATGAACCCTCCATTGTTCGCAACGAAGATCCGGATCGTTACAGCCAGGAGGAAGGGTATCGCCAGTTCCTACATTTCTTTTCCAGTAACAATGCCTGTTTACGCCGTTCAGTCTGGGCACAGATCCCGTTGCGGGATGTGGACTTCGCCGAAGACCAGATGTGGGCCAAGGATATGATCGAAGCAGGATATGCAAAAGCCTATGCGCCGGAGGCTGAAGTTTTTCATTCGCACAACTTTGGTATCACCGAGTCACTGCAACGCGCATTCGACGAGTCGAGAGCCCTGAACCGGCTGTTTGGATATATTTTGTCTCCCGGATTATCCCATGTACTGACCCAGAGCATGAGCCTGACACAGCGCGACTGGCAGTGGGTGAACGAGGATGTCGCAGACATGGGGAATCGATTGCTTTGGCGTATTCGGGCACCCCTGCTGAACCTTGCCCGCCTGTCTGGCCATTATCTTGGCGCGCGCCAAGCCAGCCTGCCAGAATGGCTGGTCGAAACGCTATCTCGAGACAAGCACCTGTTCCGTTCATGAATCAGGTTTCCCCCACAGCTGAAGAAAATCCATGAGCCTGCTCTCAAAAATCCGCAAAATCAAGCCTCTGATCCGGGACGAGGGGTGGCTGGGCGCACTGGCCACCATTATCCGGTGGTTCTGGGGACGTTTGACCGGCGTTCCTGTGCAGGTTGGCGCTCCGGTTGAGCCTTTGCCCGAACCGCCGCCACCGCCTCCTCCCCCTCCACGCAAAATTGACATTTTCCAGCTCTACGCTTTCGTTGAACCGCCGGCGGCCGACGCCTCGGCAATGTTCCAGATCGAAGCAGGCACGATGAACTGGGTAATTCCAAGTTTTGAGATCGGTAGTGGCGGACACCTGAACATCTTTCGCATGATCTGGGGGCTGGAAAAACTCGGGTTTCGTAGCCGCATCCATATCGTCGGCGAATGTCGTTACCCGGACGGGGAGACTGCGCGAGAAGTTATCATAAAGAATTTCGTACCGCTGGCTGCTGAGGTCAAAATCGGGGAAGAAACACTTCTGCCCGCAGAATTCACGATGGCAACTTCCTGGATGACGGCCTACACCGTTCGTCGCTTCGCCCAAACCCGCCACAAGCTGTATTTCATACAAGACATGGAGCCATGGTTTACCGCCGTGGGCAGCGAATATGTGTTTTCCGAAGCCACCTATAACTTTGGCTTCACCGGGATTACTGCCGGCGCCTGGCTGGCTGATCTGATGCAGGAAAAATACGGGATGCGCGCATATCCGTTTGGATTTTCCTGTGAACATGAGCTGTATCATGCTCGTTCGCGTCAATCCGGACCTCGCAAAGTTTTCTTCTATGCACGCCACGTCACGCCGAGAAGGGGTTTCGAGCTGGGCATGCTGGCACTGAAACGCGTGCACGAACGTTTGCCAGATGTCGAGTTCCTGCTGGCGGGCTGGGATATGTCAGCTTATGAGATACCTTTTCCCCATGTCGATGCCGGCGTTGCGCCCCTGGACGACCTGCCCGGCTTATATGCCCAGTGCGACGCCGCTCTCGTGATCTCGCTGACCAATCTTTCCCTGCTGCCGCTCGAAATCATGGCCTGCGGTTGTCCGGTGGTTTCAAACCGGGGGCCGAATGTGGAGTGGCTGCTGAAGGATCGGGACAACGCCGTACTGGCCGATCCGCTTCCAGAAACCCTGGCCGAGGCACTGATCGAATTACTGGAGAATCGTTCGTTGAAAGAACAAATTACCCGAAACGGGCTGAACTTTGTTGCTGGAACCAGTTGGGATACTGAAGCACGCAAGGTGGGCGGCTATCTTGAATCCATCAGGGAAGAGCGCGCATGATCAATCATCGCTGGCTCCAGGACTGGGGTTTCGTTTTCGTACTATGGCTGAAACGCGATTTGAAATCGCGCTACACGGGCTCATTCGGCGGCGCCTTGTGGGGAGTTCTGCAACCGCTGATGACAGTGGCGGTATTTTATGTCGTTTTTGCGGTCGTCCTGAAAATCCGTATTCCTGAGCTGGCCAGCGAATCCGGCTACTTCTATTTCCTGCTCGCCGGCTTGCTGCCATGGATGGGCATATCCGAGGGATTGTCACGTGCCGTCGGCTCACTGGTAGCGCAGGAACAGTTCATCCAGAAGCTGGTTTTCCCGATCGAGATCATTCCTGCCACTGTAGTCGTCAGCAGTTTCGTTACCCAGCTTTTCGGTCTTCTGATTCTTCTGATTCTGCTGGCAGCAGGCGGAGTCCTTCATCTTTCCAGCCTGGTCTGGCTGCCGTTTCTGTTTGTCGCACAACTGGTTTTGTGTCTCGGCATGGGGCTGCTGTTCGCCATCCTGACCGTCCATGTCAAGGATCTCGCCCAATTGGTGCCGGTATTCCTGCAGATTTTCTTTTATCTGACACCCATCATTTACGCGCGAAGCATGGTGCCGGCCAAGTACCATAAACTTTATGCATTCAACCCATTTGCAGGCCTGATCGACCTGTACCAGAGCGTTTTCCTTGGCTTGCCCCTCAGCCTGAGCAGCGCATGGTCACTGGCGGCATGGGTCCTGATTGCAGGCGTGGGCGGATTGCTGATGTTTCGCGCCCTGAAACCGACACTGGGAGATTACCTGTGAGCAGCCGCGAATATTCCGTCAGCGATATCCCGGTTCGGATCGAACAGGTCTCCAAGGGCTACCGATTCTACCGGAAGCCCATAGACCGCCTGCGGGAACTGCTGTTTCGCAGTACGCATCACCAGACCCACTGGGCATTAAAAGACATCAACATCAGCGTGGGACGAGGCGAAACTTTTGGCTTGATCGGCGAAAATGGTGCAGGCAAGAGTACCCTGCTCAAACTGGTGGCAGGAACTTGCGGGCCGACTACCGGGACGGTTTCTGTTGAGGGCAAGGTGGCTGCATTGCTGGAACTGGGCGCAGGCTTTCATCCGGACGAGAGTGGCCGCGACAATGCCTATCTCATGGGGGCGCTGTCAGGCATCCCTGCATCCAGAATGGAGGAGTACTATCGCAGCGTAGCCGATTTTTCGGAATTATCTCCTGAGGCGCTGGAGCGTCCGGTAAAGACCTATTCTTCCGGAATGTTCATGCGACTGGCTTTTGCTTCAGCAACGGCCGTTGATCCGGATGTATTGATCATTGATGAGGCGCTGTCGGTCGGCGACATGCATTTTCAGAAAAAAAGTCTGGATCGCACCATGGCATTCCGCGATCAGGGCCGCACCATCCTATTTTGCTCGCATAATCTGTATCAGGTTCGCAGCCTCTGCAACCGTGCTGCCTGGATTCACCAGGGTCGGGTCATGGCCATCGGAGAGTCCGAGGAAGTTGTCACTGCCTATGAAAGCTACGAACGCGAGAAAGCAGCCCAACTCGGTGACCGGAGCGGAGAACTGGCATTCCGGCCATCAACCTTGTCTGTTGCTCCGGTCCGTGTTCGCGAAGTGACGCTGTCCAGCGAGGATAGTCAGAACGCAGCCATACTTGATACTTTTCAGCCAATTTCCGTGACAGTAAAAGTCGAATGCCTGCAAGCCAGTGTACCATTCCACGTCGGCATCAGCATCGTTCGCAGCGGCAAGGAAAACATTTTTGGCAGCAGCACTCACTTCGATTCCGCAAGTCCGCCGCTGACAGCAGATGGCTCACGTATCGTAAAAATGCACCTGCCCAAGCTGAACCTGCTATCCGGGCAATACAGCCTAAGCATTTATCTGCTGGACGATTCCGGCCTGCAGGTTTATGACATGGCAGAATCCGTCTGCCCTTTCACGGTGCACAGTTCGTGCCGTGAATTCGGCGTGACCTATATTCCTTACCACTGGGAACTTTAGGTTTCTCGATGAATGCTTCCGAATGGCGCAAAGGCGCCCGGCTGTTTGGGCTGTTTCGTCCGGCCTCGCGCCTGCCCATGCCGCTGGCCTATCGCGTTGCAGAAATGGTCGGCTTTCTCGACTACCACATCAGGGCCGACCTGCGCCAGGTCATTGGTTCAGGCCTGGCTGCAGCTGTGACAGAAGCAAAAGACCCAGCTCAAAGAGAAGACTGGGTCAGGCATTACTGCAAGATGATGTCGCGAGAGGTCATGGATGCGTTCTTCATGAGTCGCCTGAACCAGGACAACAGCACCAGCCTGGTCTCCATCCCGCCGGATTCGCTGGCCCTGATGCGCAGCCTCAGGGAAGAAGAGCGCGGCATCATCGTGGTAATGGCACATTATGGCCGCTTGAACCTGCTGCTATTGGCGCTGGCGATGGCAGGGTATGATCTGGGCATGCTGACTATTGCCGTAGATGAAAGAAACCCTGACCTTTCCCCTGTGGACAGGGCTTATCTGGGCGGCAAGGTAGCAGCATTGCAGAAGCAGATCCGGGGGCGTTGGGTCAGCCTCGGAGACAATCTGCGCGGCCTGTACCAAGGCTTGAAATCAGGTGAAATAATCATCATCCTTATGGATGCCTATCATACAGGCCAGGACGACAACCGGATTGAACTGCCTTTTCTGGGCGGCCATCTAAATGTAAGCGAGGGTATTGTGCGCCTGGCAGAAAAAACTGGTGCCAGAATGATTTATGGCGCAGTTCGGGATCCTTTGCCCAGCGAGACAGGAAAAGCCTCTTGGCAGGCAGTTGCCACCCTGCGGCCTCTGCCGGAAGAGCCTGCCGAAGCCTTGAAACAGTCCGTGGCCTGGCTAGAACAGGATGTGCAGGAAATGCCTTGGCTATGGTGGCACTGGAACATACTCGATTACATCTGGAAACCGGCGGTGGTACATGAATAGTGTTGTTTTTGGCGCTAACGGCTTTATCGGCAGTCACGTCTGTGCAGCCCTGCTAGGCGCGGGACATCGGGTCCGTGCGTTTGATATTTCAAGAGACTTCCGCTCGCTGGAACATATCGACTCCCCGCTACTTGAAACCTGCACCGGTGACTTTCTGGACAGGATGGCGGTCAAGCAGGCTCTCGACGGCGTGGATTGGGTATTCCATCTGGTCAGCACCACCATTCCATCGAGCTCCAACAGCAACATGGTATTTGATGTTCAGAGCAACGTGGTGGCATCAATCGAACTGCTTGAGGAATGCGTGTCCAGCGGTGTCAGTCGGCTGATCTTTGCATCCTCGGGCGGAACGGTCTATGGCTGCCCGGCCACAGACCCGGTGAACGAAGAGGCCCCAAAACAGCCAATTGTATCCTACGGCTGCACCAAACTGGTGATAGAGAATTATTGTCAGCTTTTTCAGCATCAGACAGGTTTGCGCACCATCAGCCTGCGTCTGGCAAACCCATATGGCCCCGGCCATCATGGCATGAGCCAAGGCGCGATTCCGGTTTTTCTCAAACGAATACGCTCCGGCAAACCTGTTTCGGTATGGGGGGATGGCGGCGTTACTAGAGATTATGTCTATGTTGACGATCTGGCAGAAGCCTTTCTCAAGGCCGCGCAATATGAAGGCCATGAGAATGTCTTCAATATCGGCAGCGGCCAGGGGGTCTCGCTGAACGAACTGATTGCGCTGCTGAAGACGGAAACCGGCCGTGATGTCGAAGTGCTTCATGAAGCCGGCAGAAACTATGATGTGCCACGCATCGTGCTCGATGTTTCACGCGCCAGCCACGAACTAAGCTGGTCCGCTTCTACGCCCCTGCAGGAAGGTATTCGCAGGACATGGCAACACCTACTCGCACAGGAACCACACCAGCATGAGTGAGCACTGGAAAAAATACAGCTATCACATCGAGCCCGATGCCGACACGACAGCAACCAAGATACTGCGTTTGATTGGCCAGAACAGGCGCGTACTGGAGCTTGGCACAGCGGTAGGCTCGATGACACAGCTCATACGCGAAGCGAACAACTGCACCGTCGTCGGCATGGAGATCGACCCGGAAATGGCAAAAATGGCCGCCCCCTGGTGTGAGCGCATGATCGTCGGCAACATCGAATCAATGGATCTAACCGAAACGCTGGGAGAAGACCGTTTTGATGTGATCGTTGCTGCAGATGTGCTAGAACACTTGTACGATCCGTGGGCCTGCCTGCTCAAGATCCGCTCTTATCTGCGCCCGGAGGGCTTTATCGTTCTGTCTGTACCCAACGTGGCACACAACGCGCTACTGGCAGAATTGCTTAGTGGCCGCTTTCCCTACCAGGAAAAGGGGCTGCTCGACCGCACCCATCTCCGTTTCTTTACTCGCAGCAACCTCGAGGAAATGCTTTTTGCATCCGGCTATCTGCCCAGCAAGTGGGATCGAAACCTGGTAGCTGAATCAGCAACGGAATTTGCCCTGGACTGGAAAAACACGTCCAGCCAGGTCAAGGCAAGTCTGGCCGACAATATTGAAGGGCAAACCTACCAGTTCATCGTTAAGGCCTTCCCCAGCACCGAAACTGGCTGGGTGCAGAAAACCGGGTCAGACCTGCAATCGGTGGAACAGGCCAAACAAAAACTCGAAGAAACACTGACCACCACCATGGCAGAGCTTGCCGCCACACAGGCAGAACTGTTAGCAACAAAAAACGAGTTGAGCCGGCAGAGGCAGGACAAAGATGCCGCAGAGGCCACCTCTTTGGCTGTCAATGCTTCGCTGAGCGAGGCCCAGACCACATTATGCGGCATTCAGAATCGACCCTATGCCTATGCCTTGAGACGCATGATCCTGAAAGCTCGACGCATACTCGGTCTGGACTGACCCTCATGAGCAAAATGGCGGAAGAGTTAAGGAAGGGTTCGGATGTCTCTCCGCCCCCCCCTGTTGATCCAGGATTGGCACGGTGCTTGCGCCAGAAAGACGAACAGATCGCTTGGCTGATGCAAAGTTTGGCCGAGAAGGAAGATGCAATCCAGACACTGAAAGGATCTCGCAGCTGGCGCTGGACACGACCACTGAGAATGTTCAATGCTATTAAGCAATACCTGTCGCGATTGCTTGCTCGCGTCAGAAGAGAAGGATGGAAACAGACCCTGCGCAAAGCCCTGACTGTCCTGCACGATGAAGGCTTGCGTGGTCTGCGCCTGCGTCTGGCGACTATGAGCAATTCGGCTGCAGATTACGCAGAGTGGGTACGCCGCTACGACACCCTTGACGCCATGCAGCGCGAACGTATAAGTGAACGGATCGCCGGCTTCGCCAATCCTCCGCTCATTTCAGTATTGATGCCCTGTTTCAACCCCAATCCCGAGTGGTTTCGTGAAGCCATCGAATCTGTGCGTGGCCAACTTTACCCCCACTGGGAACTGTGCATCGCCGATGACGCGTCAACCAATCCGGCCATACGCCTGATACTGGAGGAGTACAACCAGTGCGACCCTCGCATCAAGGTGATTTTCCGCAAGGAAAATGGCCATATCAGCGCATCCTCCAACAGCGCACTGGAACAGGTTACGGGAAAATATGTCGCTCTTCTCGACCATGACGATCTGTTGCCGGAACACGCCCTGTTCTGGGTTGCTGACGCGATTACTTGGCATCCGGATTCCGGCGTAATCTACTCAGACGAAGACAAATTCGATACAATAAATGGCCGTTTTGGCCCTTATTTCAAGTGCGACTGGAACCACGACCTCTTCCTGTCGCAAAACATGGTTTCACACTTGGGTGTCTATCGGACCAGTCTGCTGCGAGAAGTGGGCGGTTTCCGTATCGGCTTTGAAGGCTCGCAGGACTATGATCTCGCCCTGCGCTGTATCGAGCGGCTGGAACCACGGCAAATCATTCATATTCCGCGTGTACTGTATCACTGGCGGGTACACGCCGACAGCACTGCCCAGTCGATGGAAGCCAAGCCCTACGCCCTGCTGGCTGGACAAAATGCGATCGCGAATCATCTGAATCGTTGCGGCGTGGCAGCAACAGTCGAACTCGGCGACCCGACCGGATACCGGGTGCGCTATGCACTACCTGCGGAATTGCCGCTGGTCTCCATCCTGATTCTTGCTCACAGCAGGCCCGAATTATTGCGCCAATGCATCAGCAGCATTGTCAACCGAACTGGCTACACAGCTTATGAAATCCTCATCATTGATAGCGGTTCTGACGACCCGGCTATGCAGCTTTACCTGGAAAACCTGGCCGGCCAGAACAATACCCGGGTATTGCGCGATACAGAGCAATTCAATTCTGCCGCGCTTAACAACTTTGCAGTCGAACATGCAAAAGGCGAACTGGTTTGCCTGCTGGCTGACGACACCGAGGTAATCAAGCCTGACTGGCTGGGCGAACTGGTCAGCATTGCCCTGCAACCTGGCGTTGGCGCGGTCGGTGCACGCTTGTGGAGCCCGGACGACACCCTCCAACATGGTGGCATGATCCTGGGAACCCGGGTGGCCAGCTACGCCCACAAACACATGCCACGACGTTACAGTGGCTATTTCGGCCGCGCGGCACTCATCCAGTCGCTTTCAGCCATAACTTCAGCCTGTCTACTCATACGCCGCGATATTTACCGCTCCCTCGAAGGAATGAACGACAGTGAACTGAAAATGGCCTTTAGCGATGTGGATTTCTGTTTGCGGCTGCTTCAGGCAGGCTACCGCAATGTCTGGAGCCCTTACGCCGAGCTATCTCACCACGAATCGGCCTGCCTCAGATATGAAAATGCCGTCAGAGAACAGAACAGCTTTGCCAGTGAAGTAATGTATATGCAACAGCGCTACGGCCCGCTACTATTGAATGACCCAGCCTACAACCCCAACCTGTCCCTTGATGGCAGCTTCGATCTGGCCTGGCCTCCCCGCATTCAGCAGACCTGATGTGATAGATACCAGTCTAAAAAGAGGGATCCGATGGTGAAGAAACCCTGTCATCCCGACGGCAAAAAATTTATAATCCAAAGTTTGACCCAATTCATTCAGGACGGGCATTCAAGTGTTCAACGACAAATCCATCTTCATCACCGGCGGCACCGGATCCTTCGGCAAGCATTTCATCACCACCCTTTTCCAGCGCTACAAGCCAAAACGGGTGATCGTATATTCCCGCGACGAACTGAAGCAGTTCGAAATGCAGCAAAAGTTCAACGACCCGGCAATGCGCTACTTCATCGGAGATGTCCGCGATGGCGCCAGATTGCGGCAGGCGATGCGTGGCGTGGATTATGTCATCCATGCTGCCGCACTCAAGCAGGTGCCGGCAGCGGAATACAATCCCATGGAATGCATCAAGACCAACATTTATGGCGCGGAAAATGTCATCAATGCCGCCATGGAAAATGATGTAGCCAAGGTGATCGCCCTCTCCACCGACAAGGCCGCCAACCCCATCAACCTCTACGGCGCCACCAAGCTGGCTTCGGACAAACTGTTTGTCGCCGCCAACAATGCGGCAGGTGGCCGCATTACCACTTTTTCCGTTGTCCGATATGGCAATGTCGTTGGCTCACGCGGATCGGTAGTGCCTTTTTTCCAGAAACTGCTGGAGGATGGCGCAAAAGAGCTGCCGATCACCGACCCACGCATGACCCGGTTCTGGATCACGCTGCAACAGGGCATCGATTTCGTGTTCAAAAGTTTTGAAAGAATGCAGGGCGGAGAAATTTTTGTACCCCAAATTCCTTCGGCACGCATGATGGATCTCGCCGCAGCCGTTGCACCCGAACTGGCGACCAAGGTCATCGGTATTCGTCCGGGCGAAAAACTGCACGAAATCATGTGCCCACCGGATGATTCCCATCTGACACTGAAATTCCATGACCATTTCGTCATCCGTCCATCCATTACCTTTACACACCAGTTTGATTACCGCACAAACACGCTGGGAGAAAAAGGCATTCCGGTAGATGAAGGTTTTGACTACAACTCCGGCAACAACCCCCATTTCCTCACCGTGGAAGAATTGCGTCACATCAACTCCACCGCCATTACATGATCCCCTATGGCAGGCAAGACATTGCAGCGGCAGATATCGCCGCCGTGGTGGAGACGCTTCAATCCGACTGGCTGACCCAGGGTCCGGCCATTGAACGTTTCGAGCAAGCGGTAGCCGATTACTGCGGCGCAAAATATGCCGTCGCAGTCTGCAACGCCACTGCCGCGTTGCACATCGCCTGTCTTGCAGCAGGTATCGAACAGGGCGATACGCTGTGGACATCTCCCAATACCTTTGTTGCATCGGCCAACTGCGGTCTCTACTGCGGCGGCGCAGTGGATTTCGTGGATATCGACCCGGCGACTTACAATCTGAGCATAAGCGCCTTGGAGCAAAAACTCGAGCGTGCCGGGAAGGCCGGCAAGCTGCCTAAAGTCGTTGTTCCTGTACATTTTTCCGGACAGTCCTGCGACATGGAAGCCATCGTCGATCTGTCGCGCAAATACGGCTTCAGCGTGATCGAGGACGCCGCCCACGCCATCGGTGGAAGCTATCGCGGTTCAGCTATCGGCTCATGCGAATTTTCGGAAATGGCGGTGTTCAGTTTCCACCCCGTGAAGATCATCACCACCGGCGAAGGCGGCATGATTCTGACCAACCGTGAGGATCTTTACGAAAAACTGCAACGTTTGCGTTCACACGGCATCACGCGCAACGCGCGCTTTATGCAGGGCGAGTCCCACGGCCCCTGGCATTACCAGCAAATCGAGCTTGGCTACAATTACCGCATGACCGACATCCAGGCAGCGCTCGGTGCTAGCCAGATGACTAGGCTGGATGAATTCGTGCAGCGTCGACATGAGCTGGCTGCCCGCTATCAGGATTTGCTGCAGGAGCTGCCGCTTACCCTGCCCTGGCAACATCCAGACACACGATCGTCCTTCCACCTTTATGTCATCCGCCTGCAACTAGACAAGCTGGCCAAAAGCCATCGCCAGGTCTTCGAAGAACTCCGGGGCGCAGATATTGGTGTCAACCTGCATTACATACCCGTTCACCTCCAGCCTTATTATCGCCAATTCGGTTTCCAGGCAGGCGACTTCCCAGAAGCAGAGAAGTATTACGGTGAAGCCATCACCCTGCCACTCTACCCGGGTCTCAGCGAATCCGACCAGGATCGCGTGGTTGCTGCATTGAAAAGCATTCTGTCATGAACACCGCCATCATCGTCCAGGCGCGCATGACCTCGACCCGTCTTCCCGGCAAGATATTGAAGCAGGTATTGGGCAAACCCCTGCTCGAATACCAGCTGGAACGGCTGCGCCGTTCAAGGCTGACTGACGGGATTGTGATCGCCACCACAACCAACGAAACCGACCAACCCATCGTCGACTGGTGCGAGCGCCACGACGTCGCCTGTTTCAGGGGATCAGAACATGATGTCCTTGCGCGCTACCATGGCGCTGCCGTCTTGTGCCACGCCGACACGGTGGTGCGTGTGACATCCGATTGCCCATTAATCGACCCTGCGGTCATCGACGAGGTCATCGATTACTACCGCACGCACATCACCGATTGCGACTATGCCAGCAACTGCCTTGAGCGCTCATACCCGCGCGGCATGGATGTTGAAGTATTTTCCCGCCGCACCCTGGACGAAGCTTTTGCCGAAGCGAAGGATAGCGCGGAGCGCGAGCATGTGACGCCATTCATCTACCGTCATCCGGAACGTTATCGCCTGGCCAATATCGCTTATCTGGAAGACCAGGGCCGGCACCGCTGGACCGTGGACACGCAGGAGGATTTCGAGTTGGTGGAAAAAATCCTGAGCGCGCTCTATCCCGCCAAACCGACCTTCACGCTGGAAGACGTGCTGGACATGCTGCAACAACACCCCGACTGGGCAGACATCAACGCCCATGTGGAACAGAAAAAACTTGGGCAATAAGGGATCGTAAATGACTGAAAACTTCAAAACCGCGCAGGAAGCCTTCTGGGCTGGCGAATTCGGGGATGCCTATGCTGACCGCAACCAGGGCGAGCACTGGATAGCGGCCAATTTGGCATTTTTTTCCAAGGTCCTCACCCGAACCAGCGGCATTGGCTCGATCATTGAATTCGGCGCCAATATCGGCCTCAACCTCATGGCGCTGAAACAGCTCCTGCCGAAGGCCGAACTGTCCGCCATCGAGCTCAACCAGAAGGCTGTCGATGGCTTGAACAGCCTGGGTTATATAAACGTCTACCCTCAGTCTATTCTCGATTTCACCCCCGACCAGCCGCGAGACATGGTTCTGATCAAGGGCGTGCTGATCCACATCAATCCGGACATGCTGCTCCAGGTCTATGAGCGTCTTTACCAGAGCAGCGCCCGCTACATCTGCGTTGCTGAATACTATAACCCCTCCCCAGTCAGCATTCCCTACCGGGGTGAGAGCGACAAACTGTTCAAGCGCGACTTTGCCGGCGAAATGCTGGATCATTACAGCGACCTCAGGCTGGTGGACTACGGTTTCAGCTACCACCGCGACAACCACTTTCCACAGGATGACCTGACCTGGTTCCTGCTGGAAAAGTCTCACGCATGAATGTGCTGATCCGTGCCGACGCCTCGGTGGCGATTGGCACGGGCCACGTCATGCGCTGCCTGACGCTGGCGCAGGCATTGCGTGAAAAAGGCGCATTTGTCGCATTTCTGTGCCGCGATCTGCCGGGAAATCTGAACAGCCATATTGAACAACTGGGTTTCCGCACACATCCCATTCCGCTCGGCGAGGAGGACGGCTGGGACGAAGATGCCCGGTATACGCAGGCAACCATCTCCAACAGCGGAAAACATCCCGACTGGATCATCACCGATCACTATGGCCTGGATGCCCGCTGGGAATCGGCATTGCGCCCATTCACCCATCACATCATGGCGATCGACGACCTCGCCGACCGGCCGCACGATTGCGATCTGCTGCTCGACCAGAACAGCTATGCAGGGCAGGAAACAGCCTACGCCGCGCTGACTCCCCCGCATGCCATCCAGTTGCTGGGTCCGAAATTTGCGCTGCTGAGAAACGAATTCGCGCAAATGCGTGCGACACTCAAACCCCGCGACGGCTCGGTCAAGCGGACCCTGGTATTTTTCGGCGGCAGCGACCCTAGCAATGAAACCGAAAAGGCGCTGGCCGCACTGGCGGCACCAGAATTCTCCGAAATCGCACTGGATGTCGTCGTGGGTGCATCCAACCCCCAGCGGGAAAGAATCAGTCTCTTGTGCATCAGCCGCCCCAATATCACTTTTCATTGTCAGGCCTCCAACATGGCGGAACTGATGGCGCGGGCCGACCTGTCGATTGGCGCCGGTGGGACGACCAGCTGGGAACGCATGGTGCTGGGTTTGCCGGCACTGGTCATCAGCGTCGCCACTAACCAGGAACAAATCGCCCTGCATCTCGCGTCACTCGGCGCCCAGCGCTACCTGGGCAAAGCCGGTGATATCGGTGCCGATCAGCTTCAAGCCGCGCTTTTGGAGTGTATGCATGCACCCGCTGACTGTGCCGCCATGTCGGCGATTGCAATGGAACTGGCCGACGGACTCGGCACAACACGAGTTGCAGGAGCCATGACGACTGAAATGAACCGGATTGAATTAAGGCGTGCAACCGAAAGCGATGATCGCAAACTGTTCGAATGGCGCAACGCACCAGAAACGCGCCGTTATGCCTTCGATTCAAATCCCATTGCATGGGAAGACCATATTCACTGGTTACGTGCCTCGCTGGCAAATACCCGACGACACCTGCTTATCGGTGAAATTGGCGGTGAAGCGGTTGGCGTCTTGCGCTACGATCTGCATGACGACTGCGCGGAGATATCCATTTATCTCGTCCCCGGCAATAGCGGGCGCGGTCTGGGCACATCCCTGCTACAGGTGGGTAACGCGTGGGTAAGGATGAACCTTCCGCAAGCCAGCCGAATCCGAGCCAAAATACTGCCCGAAAACATTTCGTCCCAAAAAGCCTTCGCCAAAGCTGGTTATGTGGAATCGGGCGAAAACTTCGAATACCATATTGTTCCTGACATACACATTGACGACAACAGGATGGAAAAGTGAAGGAATTCAACATCGCAGGCCGAAAAATCGGCCCCGAACAACAGCCTTTCGTTATTGCCGAAATGTCCGGCAACCATAACCAGTCACTTGAACGCGCACTGGCTATTGTGGATGCAGCCGCGCAGGCAGGCGCCCACGCGCTGAAAATCCAGACCTATACCGCTGACACCATGACCCTGGACCTGAGCGAAGGCGAATTTTTCATCGCTGACAAAGGCAGCCTGTGGCAAGGAAAATCACTTTACAATCTCTATCAGGAAGCCTACACACCATGGGAATGGCACAAACCTATCTTCGACCGTTGCAGTAAGCTGGGGATGATCGGCTTCAGCACGCCATTCGACGAGACTGCCGTGGATTTCCTCGAGTCGCTGAACGTACCCTGTTACAAGATTGCCTCATTTGAAAACACCGACTTGCCACTGATCCGCCGGGTTGCGGCAACCGGCAAACCGATGATTGTCTCCACCGGCATGGCCACGGTCGCCGAGCTGGATGAAACCGTGCGCACCATCCGTGCAGCCGGTTGCGAAGATTTCGTGCTGCTCAAATGCACCAGCACTTATCCCTCCACACCCGAGAACACCAATTTGCGCACCATTCCTCACATGCGCGACCTTTTCAGGTGCCAGACCGGCCTCTCGGACCACACCATGGGCGTCGGCGCCGCGGTCGCCAGCGTCGTTCTGGGTGCCACCGTAATCGAAAAACATTTCACTTTGCGCCGTGCCGATGGCGGAGTGGATTCCGCTTTCTCGCTGGAGCCGGAAGAAATGCATTCCCTGGTATGCGAAACCGAGCGCGCTTGGCAATCCCTTGGCACAGTCAGCTATGGCCCCAGCACAGCGGAAAAACCCTCTCTGCAGTATCGTCGCTCGCTCTATGTCACCCAGGACATCAAAGCCGGAGAGACCTTCAACCGCGACAATGTGCGCGCCATCCGCCCCGGCCTGGGCCTGCCCACCAAGCACCTGGAAGTCTTCCTTGGCCGCACGGCCAGCCGGGACATCAAAAAGGGAACGCCGGTAAAGTGGGACTTGCTGGCCTGATGCACCATTATCCTGAACCACAGACATTTTCCCGGAACACTCATGAAAACCATCGCTATCATCGAAGCCCGCATGAAATCCACACGTTTGCCGGGCAAGAACCTGCGTCCCATCCTCGGCAAACCCATGCTGGAAATATTGGTCGAGCGCCTGAATCAGGCAAGAACGCTGGATGGCGTGGTGGTCGCCACTACGACCGATCCGTCAGATGATGCCATCGAACAAACCTGCGCCCGGATTGGCGCCGGCTGCTACCGCGGCAGCATGGATGACGTGCTGGACCGGGTGCTGTGCGCAGCGCAAGCCTTCAATGCGGATACCATCGTCGAGATCACCGGGGACTGCCCCCTGACCGACCCGGCCATGGTGGACGAAATAGTCAATGTTTACCGCTCCAGCGGTTGTGACTACGTCGGCAACGTCCGCCCGGCAACCCATCCTATTGGCCTCGCGATACAGGTGTTCGCAACCCGGGTACTGGAAGAAACCGCGCGCTCTACTCAGGACCCCGCCGACCGCGAGCATGTTTCGCTCTACATCTACGAACATCCGGAAAAATTCACGCTGAAGAACGTGGAAAGCGGCCTGCCGGAAAAATACCGCAGCTACCGCCTCACGGTGGACACGCCTGAAGACTTCACTGTGGTGAGCGCTGTATTCGAGGCGCTTTACCCTTCCAATCCTGCCTTTGGCCTTCAGGAAATGCTGAATTTTCTCGATGGCAAGCCAGAGTTGCTGGAACTCAACGGCGGCGTTCAACAGAAAGCAGCCCGCTGATGGCTTATCGTGCTGCGATTGCCGGTTGCGGTCTGATTGGCAGCGGGTTTTCCGACACCATGACCCTGCCCGGCGTCTGGTCCCATGCCGATGCCTACACGCGTTGCCCGGAAACGGATCTGGTTGCGGTTTGCGATCAAAACGGGGAAAAATCGGAACGCTGCGCCAAGCGCTGGAACGGTGCGGCGCATCATACCGATTTTTCTGCCATGCTGGACGATGCCAAACCCGAAATCATCAGCATCTGCACACCCGATGCCCTGCATTACCCGCAGATCAAAACCGCGCTGGAACACCCTGCTGTCCGTGCCGTTCTGGCCGAAAAACCTCTCTCGCTGGCGCGTGAGGAGGCACAGGAGCTGATTGCACTTGCCGCGCAGCGCGGAGTCGTTCTGGCGGTCAATTACACACGCCGTTACGCCGCCGGATTCTGGCATCTGAAAAAAATGCTGGATGCCGGGAAACTGGGCAAGGTACAGGCCATTTCCGGCTTCTACACCAAGGGAACGCTTCATAACGGCGCGCACTGGTTCGACCTGGCGCGCTGGCTGCTGGGCCCGATCGCTGAAGCCAGCGGCGTCGACGTTCTGCACGAAGCGGGTAACGACCCGACTCTGGACGCGGCACTGACGTTTGCCAGCGGCGCTCGCGGCTATCTGCATGGCCTTTCAGCCGCAGATTATGCCCTGTTTGAAATGGATATTGCCTGTAGCGGTGGCCGTGCACGCATCGTGGATTCGGGCTTCCGCATCGAAATCCAGCATCTGGAGGACAGCCCGTTCGGGGCAGGTTATCGCCGGCTGAGCGAGACAGAAAGCCTTTCCGGAGAGTTGCCCGAGGCTTTGTACAATGCCGTGGACAATCTTGCACGCTGCCTGAAGGATGGCGCAACGCCACGCTGCACCGGCGAAGACGCCCTGGCTGCACTGGATATCGCCCTGGCTGTGCGCGCTTCGGCATGAACAGGCCCGATATCGTTGTCATTTGCGGCGATCCCGGAGGCGCCAACGCCGTCGCACCGGTGATCGAGGCCCTGCGTACCGAAAACCGTCTGACAGTACACGCCATGGCATATCGCCAGGCCCATACCCTGTGGACTGCACGAAATCTGTCTCACGAAACCATTTCCGACGATACTACATTTGAAAAAATCCGTGCCCAGCTGCAACGCCTGAATACACGCCTGGTGCTTACCGGCACTTCCGTCAATCCGTTTGAATTCGAAAAACAATACATCGCGGCTGCCCACGAACTGGGTATTCCCACACTCGCCGTACTCGACTTCTGGTCCAACTACCACCTGCGTTTCAGCTATGAGCAAAGCGAACTCGTCTACCTTCCGGACCGCATCGCGGTAATGGATGACCTTGCTCGAGACGAAATGATCGCCGAGGGTTTTCCGTCGGCGCGCCTGATTGTCGCGGGCCACCCCGCGCTGGACAGCCTGGAAGCGCACAGTGCTGCTTTCACCCCGGCACAGCGTGACGCCATCCGGAAAAGCCTGTCCGTCGGCCCGGATGACTGGCTGGCGCTATACGCCTCCCAGCCGCCGTCTTTCTCCGATCATGACGAAGGCGTACATCCGCCCTGGCTGGATCGTTTGCGCACCGTGGGCGCGCTGCTTACAGCACTTGTCGAACTCGCCCATGCCCGGGGAAAGCACGCCACGCTGCTGATCCGCCCCCATCCGCGCGAAAACGGGGAAACTTTCCGAAATCTTAGCCACGACAAGGTAAAAATTATCGTCAGCGGCGAAGGCAATTCGCGCGACCTCGCGCTTGCCGCAGATGTCGTGGCCGGGATGAACACCATGTTTCTGGTGGAATCGGCCCAGCTCGGTCGGCCCACCCTGAGCATCCGTCTTGACCTTCCCTTGCCCGACGACTTCCCCCCCAACCGTTCGTGCCTGACACTTCCTGTCTATCAGGAATCCACGCTGAAACTTTCGCTTGCCTCGCTGCTTGCGGAAAGCGGAGTCCGTCGCGTACCCCCATCCCAGCCGGGCAATGCAGGTAGAAATGTGGCAAAATTGGCATATTCGATGATCGGCATCTAGAATAGGAAAATTCGTGGCAAAACTGGCAATTAACGGCGGCGAACCCGTAAAAAAATCACCCTTTCCCCTGTATGTAACCATTGGCGATGAAGAAAAACGCGCCGTAATGGAAGTGCTGGACAGCACCGTACTCTCGAAATTTCTCGGCACATGGTCGCCCGACTTCTTCGGCGGCCCCCGGGTCCAGAAGCTTGAACGCGATTGGGAAACCTATTTCGGGGTCAAGCACGCAGTCAGCGTCAATTCCGCCACCTCCGGCCTGTATGCGGCAGTGGGTGCAGCCGGCGTCGGACCCGGCGACGAAGTGATCGTCTCGCCCTACACCATGTCAGCCTCGGCCGCTGCCGCGCTGGTCTATGGCGGGATACCCGTGTTTGCCGACATCGACCCGGACACCTTCTGTCTGTCGCCCGCCAGCATCCGCGCATGCATCACACCACGCACCAGGGCCATCATCGTGGTCGACATTTTCGGCCATCCTGCCGAAATGCACGAAATCATGACCATTGCACGCGAACACAACCTGATTGTGATCGAGGACACTGCCCAGGCACCGGGGGCAACCTATCACGGCAAATTTGCAGGCACCCTGGCCGATATGGGCGTGTTCAGCCTCAATTACCACAAAACCATCCACTGCGGCGAAGGCGGCGTGGTGGTGACCAACAACCCCGACCTGGCCGAGCGCCTGCAGCTGATCCGCAACCATGCCGAAGTGGTGGTAAAGAATAAAGGTGTGGAAAATATCATCAACATGGTGGGCTTCAACTACCGCATGACCGAAATCGAAGCCGCCATCGCCGCAGAGCAGCTGAAAAAGCTAGAGGGCCTGGTTGCGCCCCGTATCGAGGCCGCCGATTTTCTCACCCGCGAACTGTCCGGCCTGCCCGGACTGGCGCCACCCGCCGTCATGCCGGGGGTACGTCACGGTTACTACGTCTACGTCATGAAATACGATGCGACCGTCATGGGCGTGCCGCGTGAACGCATTGTTGCGGCAATACAGGCTGAGGGCATCCCTCTCGGCCAGGGTTACGTCGAACCGATTTATCTCCAGCCCATGTACCAGCAGCGCATCGCCTATGGCAAGGATGGCTTCCCCTTCACCTACCCCGGTTACCAGGGAACGATCAATTATGAGCGCGGCATCTGCCCGGTCACGGAGCGCATGCATTTTCAGGAACTGTTGCACGGTGATTTCTGCCATGCCAGCCTGACGAGGGGCGATCTCGAAATAATCGTTCAGGCATTCCACAAGGTATTCGATAATATTTCTGAACTCGCCTGACCGCCCCCCATCAACACGAAAATCGAAACCGCCTTCCATGCGCTACTGCAAAAAATGCGTCAACCCGGACACCCGACCGAATATCCATTTCGATGAGGAAGGCGTATGCCTGCCATGTCGCTTTTCCGAGCAGAAAAAACATCATGAAGTCGACTGGGAAGCACGCCGACGCGAGCTGGATGACATCATGCAGTGGGGTCGCGACCATACTTCCAGCAGCTATGACTGCATCGTCACGGTCAGCGGTGGCAAGGACAGCATGCGCCAGGCTTTTTATGTGCGCGATGTGCTGAAAGCAAAACCGCTGCTGGTCAGTTGCGCCTATCCGCCAGAGCAAATGTCAGAGCGTGGTGCGCGCAATTTCTCGAACCTGATCGAACATGGTTTCGACACGCTCAGCCTCAGCCTCAACCCGCAGGTATGGAAATCCATGATGAATCAGGGTTTTCTAAAATATGCCAACTGGTGCAAATCTACCGAACTGGCACTGTATGCGATACCGATTCACGTCGCTATCGCATACAAGATTCCTCTGGTCTTTCTTGGCGAGAATCCTGCATTCACCATCGGTGAACGCACGGGCGGACTGGATGGCGATGCCTCGCGCATGAAATATTCCAACACGCTGGCGGGCGGCACCCCAGATCACCTCATGACCGCGGGCATCACCCCACAGGATGTGCATTTCTACCGCTATCCATCCGACACCGAGCTCAGCGACGCCAACCTGCGCCTGGTTTACCTCGGATATTACATCGAGGATTTCAACCACTACAGCAACGCCGAATTTGCCATCGCCCGTGGCCTGGAAATCCGTAACGAGCCGCCCGAAGTCATCGGCGACATCAATGGCTATACCGCCCTCGATGAGGATTTCGTCACGGTCAATCAGATGATCAAATACATCAAGTTCGGCTTTGGCCGCGTCACGGACCAGGCTGCGGAAGGCATAGCCCTGGACCACATGGATCGCCAGACAGGCATCGATCTGGTGACCCGTTATGACGGAAAATGCGACCCGGTCTACATCAGGCGTTATTGCCAGTACCTCGGCATCAGCGAGGATAAATTCTGGGAAATCGTCGAATCCGTCAGGGGCAAGGACATCTGGGAAAAAGATGACCAGGGCAACTGGAAACTGAAAGTGGATCTGGCTTCCAGCCCTTCCCTCGAGGATTGATCAAGCATGAAACCCCGCATCTGCATCATTGACTACGGCATGGGCAATACCCAGTCAGTCGCCAACGCCATCGAATATCTCGGCGCGGACTACCTTATTTCCAGCCGCAGGGAAGACATCCAGGCCAGCACCGCGCTGATACTTCCAGGTGTGGGCGCATTCGCCGCAGCCATGGAAAACCTCCGCCGACTCGAACTACCTGACTTGCTTACCGACGTGGTCGTCGGGCAGGGCAAGCCCTTCCTCGGCATCTGTCTCGGCATGCAACTACTGGCCAGAGACTCCGTCGAACTCGGCCTGCACTCGGGGTTGGGCTGGCTCGAAGGACACGTGATCGCCTTCGAGCCTTCCCACGATGTGCGCATTCCCCATGTCGGCTGGAATAACTGCCACATCCGCAAACAGGATCCTCTGTTCTCCAACCTTGCCGAAGATGCCCATTTTTATTTTGACCACAGCTACCACCTGACCTGCCCGCACGAACTGGTCAGCGCCACCTTTGACTATGGCGGCCACTTCGTGGCATCCGTACAGAAAAACAACATCTTTGCCACCCAGTTTCACCCGGAAAAAAGCCAGCGTCACGGCCTCAAGCTTTTGAGAAATTTCCTGAATTTCGCCGCATCGGCTTCCGGCAAAATCGCACAGGACGGCGAACCATGCTGAAAACACGCGTCGTGGGTGTGCTGGTCATCAAAAATGGCATCGTAGTCCAGAGTATCCAGTTCAAACGTTATTTGCCGGTAGGCCGTGTTTCCATTGCTGTGGAATATCTCAATCGCTGGGGCATAGACGATATCGTATTGCTGGATATGGACGCCACGCCCCGTGATTGCTCGCCCAACTTCGAAAAAATCCGGGAATACTCCCGTTTTTGCCAGGTTCCGCTCACCGTGGGCGGTGGCGTGCGCAGCGTGAAAGACATGGAAAACCTGCTGCATTCTGGAGCAGACCGCATCGCCCTGAATGCCGCGGCCATCGGAAACCCGCAATTGATCAGCGAGGGTGCAAGGCTTTTCGGCAAACAGTGCATGGTGGCCTCAATCGACGTTCGTCGCAAGCCCGACGGAAGCCATGAAGTCTTCAGCCATTCCGGCACCCGGCCCACTGGGCAAAGCCCTGCAATACTGGCGCGGCAACTGGAAGAACAGGGTGCTGGCGAAATCCTGCTGACCTCCATCGACAATGACGGCATGAAGCAGGGATTCGATCTCGAACTCATCCAACAGGTTGCCGATGCCGTAGACATCCCGCTGGTTGCCTGTGGTGGCGCCGGGCATCCCCGACATCTTCTGGAAGCCTGCAAACTGGGAATTTCGGGCGTTGCCGCAGGAAACTTCTACCACTACACCGAACACAGCGTCATCGTGGCCAAGAGCTTCCTTCACGCAGCGGGGGTCAATGTCCGGCTTGACTCCTTTGTGACCTACGACGACTGCCACTTCGATAACGATGGCCGCGTTGCACGGATCAGCGACGAAACGCTGGATAAGTTGCGTTTCAAGGTGATCCCTGAGGAAGTGATATGAAATACTGCAAACGCTGTCTTTATCCGGAAAATCATCCGCTAAACCTCACCTTCGACGATGAAGGGGTATGTAGCGGCTGCCGCGTACACGAAGAAAAAGACCAGATCGACTGGGCCGAACGCAAGGAAAAACTGCGTAACATGCTGAACGACTTCAAATCGCGCTCGCGCAGTCTGCACGACTGCATCATTCCAGTCTCTGGCGGACGCGACTCTTATTTCATCGTGCACACCATCAAGCATGAGTTCGGCATGAACCCGCTGCTGGTCAACTACAACAAGCATTACAACACCCGTATGGGCATCCGCAACCAGGCCTATCTGCAATCCCTGCTCGGTTGCGACATCTTCACCCAGACCGCAAGCCCCGCGCTGGTCAAGAAAATAACGCGCGAATCCCTGCGCCAACTCGGCAGCATGTACTGGCATTGCCTGGCAGGAAGCACGGCATTTCCGGTACAGATCGCTGTCAAATTCAAGATCCCCCTGATCATCTGGGGCGCCCACCAGGGAAACGATCAGGTCGGCATGTTCTCCCATCTCGACGAGGTGGAGATGACGCGCAAATACCGCAAGGATCACGACCTGATGGGCATGGAAGCCGAAGACCTGGTGCGTGGCAGCGAAGATCTCTCGCTGGCAGACATGGAGCCTTTTCTTTATCCCCATGACAATGAAATCCGCTCGGTCGGAGTGCGCGGCATCTATCTCAACAACTACATCCGCTGGGACTCCAAGGCCCAGCACGAAAAGATGATCGCGCTCTACGGCTACGAAACTTCGGCCCAGCAACGCACATTCGATACCTACAACGACGTGGACAGCTTTCATTACTCCGGCATCCACGACTACATCAAGTTCCTCAAATGGGGCTATGGCAAGGTCAGCGACCAGGCCAGCCGTGAAATTCGCCTCAAGCGGCTCACCCGCGAGGAAGGTATCGCACTGGTGCGCCAGTACCAGAACAAAAAACCCGAAGACCTCGCCCTGTTCCTGAAATGGGCGGAAATCAGCGAAGACCAGTTCTGGCAATGGATCGACAATCATCGCGACCCGCGCATTTGGCAAAAAGACGCATCCGGCCAGTGGCAACTGCTGGATTCCATTACCCATCACTCGGATGACGAAAGCATCGATGGCGTCAGGCTGGATAAAAAGGAATCCTGCCATTTCCAGCTCAATCCCCCGCGCGACCCCAATGCTACCGAGGACAAATACATTCTGATCGGACGTGGCTGGGTGGATCAACCGGAATAAGGACACTCGATCCATGGCCAGACTGCCCGAACTTGAAACGCCCAGACTGTGCATCATCCCTTTCAACGAGCAGCTGCTGACCGAACGCTACGTTGACTGGCTCAACGACCCGGAAGTCGTGCGCTATAGCGAGCAACGCCACCGACACCACGATCTCGCAGGATGTACCGCCTATTTTCGAAGCTTCGAAAACAGCCCTCATTACTTTTGCGCCATCCTCCACAAGGGAACACCAGAAGAGCACATCGGCAACATCAGCATCGCCATGGACTGCGCCAACCGGGTAGCCGACATTTCCATCATGATCGGCGAGAAGCAATACTGGGGACAGTCACTGGGTGCCGAAGCCTGGAAATGCGTTATGGAAGAGCTTTTCGTTCACCAGAACATCCGCAAAATCACTGCCGGCACCATGGCCATCAATCACGGCATGCTCGCAGTCATGAAACGTTGCGGAATGGAAGAAGAAGGCCGCCGCAAAAGGCAATTCCTGTGCGATGAGCAGGAAGTGGACATGGTCATGGCAGCCGCCTTCGTACACAGCCTCAAATAGTCTCCTGTTCTAAAATGCTTCCCACAAAGAAATCCAAAACCGGCCGTAACGATCCCTGCCCCTGCGGCAGCGGAAAAAAATACAAGCAGTGCTGTCAACGACCATCCCCCCCGCCAGACCAGGCCCTGGCCTGCTACAACATGGGCAATGCCTTTCTCGCACAGGGCCGGCTGGATGCGGCCGTCGAAGGGTTCCGTGCTGCAATAGCCTACCGGCCGGAGTATGCCGAGGCACACAACAACCTGGGTGCGGCACTCCAGGCAAAAGGGCAACTGGATAATGCGATTGAGTGCTTCCGGAAAGCCTGTAAGCTGCAAGCGGGAAACCCGCAGGCACACAACAATCTCGGAGCCGCCCTTTTGACGCAGGGCAAGCTGAGCGAGGCGATCAACTCGTTTCTGACCGCGCTGGCGCTCAAGCCCGATTATGCCAAGGCGCTCAGCAATCTGGGCAATGCACGCCAGGAACTCGGTCTTCTGCCGGAGGCGATAGAAAGCCATCGCCGTGCGCTGCAGCTACAGCCAGATTTCACCGAGGCGCACACCAATCTGCTGTTTGCGCTGGGTACGCACAACGCCTGCACAGTGGCCGAATATCTGGAAGAAGCGCATCTTTATGGCACCGGACTCATGACCCGCGCAATGCCCTTCACGCACTGGGCAACGCCTGCCGGACAAGCCCTGCGCGTTGGCCTGGTATCCGGTGACTTGTGCGCGCACCCGGTGGGATACTTTCTCGAGAGCATTCTCGCGCATCTCGATCCCGCGCGCATCGAACTGGTCGCCTACGCCACCAACCGCCATGAAGATGAGCTCACCATTCGCATCAAGCCGCACTTTTCAGCTTGGCACAATATCGCCGCTTCGAGCCATGAAACAGCAGCCCGCAAGATACACTCAGACGGGATTCAGGTGCTTGTCGATCTTGCCGGGCACACCGCCCACAACTGCCTCCCGATTTTTGCATGGAAACCCGCGCCGGTGCAGGTGAGCTGGCTGGGGTATTTTGCCTCCACCGGCGTGCCCGGCATGGATTATCTGCTGGCGGACCCGGTGTCGGCGCCAGAGGCACACCTGACACACTTCAGCGAAAAAATATGGCATCTGCCCGATAGCCGGCTCTGCTTCACCCCGCCGACAAAGGTCGATGAACTTGTACCTGCGCCCTTGCCGGCCCGGCTCAACGGCCATGTCACGTTTGGGAGTTTCCAGAACCTGGCCAAGATCAATGATAACGTGTTGACCGTGTGGGGCCGTATTTTCCATGCATTGCCGCAAGCCCGGTTGCGGGTGCAGAACAAGCAGATGGGCAATGAAACCGAGCGCGCTCATTTGCAGCAGCGCCTGCAAAAAGCCGGCATCGGGGCCGACAGGGTAACGATGCACGGTCCGCTGGAGAGACAAGCTTACCTGGCTGCGCATGCAGAAGTGGACATCATTCTGGACACATTCCCCTATCCGGGCGGCACAACCACTTGCGAGGCCTTGTGGATGGGGGTGCCTACGCTGACGCTGGCCGGCGACAGGCTGCTTGCCCGTCAGGGCGCCAGCCTGCTTGGCTGCACGGGGCTGGAAGACTGGATTGCCGGCGATGAGGAAGACTACATTGCCAGAGCTCTGGCCCACGCCAGCAACATCGGCAAGCTGGCGCAACTGCGCTCAGCATTGCGCCGGAAGGTGCTGGATTCGCCTCTCTTCGATGCTCCCCGTTTCGCCTTGCAGCTTGAAGATGCGCTGCATGGCATGTGGCAACAGGGGAAAAAATAGGCTGCTATTTCCCGGATTTTGCCCCGGAAGTGAGGTCAAAATCGCTACTGCCGGACCCTCCGCGCACCAGCCTGACAAAGCCATAAGGGGCCTGCTTGGTTTTGGGGAAGACATAACCGGTACCGAAATTAACGCCCCAAGCATCCGTTGCCGCAACCGCAAGCGATGTCGAACTCCAGAACCAGTCAGCGGGCGTCTTGGGGAATATCGTTTCATTGACGCTAGGCGCACTGCAACTGATTTCCACAATGGACTGCAGTTCCTTGATATTGGGCAGGCGCCAATCGGAGAAACCTGCAAATCCCTGTGTGGCGGCGGGAGCGGACAGAGCCGTTTGCCAGTCTGCGCTAAGTGCTTTCCCTTCCCCGCATTGAGGACCGGAAAGCCCCTCAGGGCAGGATTTCCAGATCAGCCCTGTGGACTTGTGAGTTACGGTTCCATTGCCATGCTCAATAAAATCGGCTGCAGGAGTCGTCGGCGCGTTGAATGTCTTGCAGGTGGCAGCAGCATGTACAGAAGGCACAGCAAATACCGCTGCAGTGCAGGCAACAACAATAAGAATACGTTGCGAATTAAACATGTTTGATCCCGATCTGAAATGGGGGTTAACTCATTTGGCCTTGCGAACCAGGCGAATGGGGTACTGCATATCCTTGTTGCCTACGCCGCTCAAAGCCTTTCCGAAGTGGACGTTCCACACCTCGCTCGTTGGGCTTGAAGTCTTGACATTCTGAACCCAGTACCAGTTCGCAGCCGTGTTGGGGAAAAAATCCACATCGATAGTCGGGGCCTGTTTTGCGCCATAATCGACCAGCGATTGCAGCTCAGGCAAAACCGGAAGGCGCCAGTCCGAAAGTCCGCACAGGTTGGATGCATTAATGGCTGCAACATAGGCCTGGGTATTGCACAAGCTGTCCGGCAACGTGGCCTTGCATGTATCGAATACGGGGTCACCCCGCGTGCCACTATCTCCGCCATTAATTGCCGGGTCACTCGAATACCAGTGATAGCGGTGCCCGCCATGACGCAGGTCATTTTGTGCAGCCGTCTTGACCTCCCAAAACAGGCCGGTAACGTTGTCGCGTGTGCAGGCCCAGTCTCCGGGCTCATTACCCAGCTTGGCGCTGAAAGGCAATTCGGTGCCGTTATTTGCGATCTTTGTAAAATCGAAGCCGGATTTACCCTGACCAACCTTGTCCAGGCGACCGGTGCTGGCGGCCACATCCCGACCGTAACGCCCGTCATCCGGCGATTGAGTGCAATCGATCACCTTGCCCTTGGCGTCATAACACTGCAACTGACCGCTGTCGTTAAGGCCTGAACTCCAGCCCTGGGTCGCCCACAGGGAAGAGCAAAGCATAAGAAGCAGGTCTGTTCTGGAGAAATGTCTGATCATCGATGATATTCCAAACTCAGTTGTTGATAGAAGTTATTGCCGGCGGGCACCGAGGTGGTAGGGATGGCTGTCATGCTCGAAATCGATCAACCGGCCATCATGCTCGATCAGGACCTTCCCGGCGCTAATCCCTTCTCGCCCCATTTCGGCCACGATATCCCGCGCGCGCCATTGGGTGGGGATGATCACCACCTCTGCGGGATGCGCCTTCAATGTGTCACGAAATTCGATACACTGCCCGGTTCCCGGAACGAAGGTTCCCACCTTGTCCGGATCGGAATCCACCACCAGCGGGAAGCGTTGAGCATCGAGCCCGAAATGGTGAATGAAGGCAGCCCCTTTTCCGGTTCCGCCCCAGATCGCAACACGTACGCCACTTACGGCCAGTTCGGCCAACTGGGCCGAGATAGTGGATCGGGTAAGAACAGTTCGTTCGGCAAAAACACTCGTGGCCTGCGCGCTGGACCGCATTTTTTCCGGCACATTCAGCCGGACAAGGGCATAAACCACCTCCCCATCATAACCATGGGAAAGCATCTCGATTTCGCCTGCGCGCTGCATCAGCGTTCGAAAAGATTCAGTGCTGAAATGTGATACATGCTCATAGTAGAAGTCCGCAAGCCGTCCGGTTTCGAATACACGGTCGATGCATGGCACCTCTGCAAACAGCCAGCTCGGCTTGCTGATACTGCTCCCGCCCCAGGCAAGCTGCTCCAGCAGGGCTGCGGGTTCGGTAAGGTGCTCGATCACATGCCGGATCACGATGGCATCCGGGGAAAATACCGCCATATCCTTCAGTGGATCGAAAAGCCGGGCATGAAACTCCACCCCCAGCCCCGTCTCAGGGCTGGCATTGGGGTCGAACCCCACAAAGCGCCCCCGCCCGCTGGCTGCTTCCGCCAGACCGCGAACGAAGTGGCCTTCTCCGCAGCCGATTTCCACCACGTTAGGCGCATCAGGCAGCTTCGCAAGCAGGAGGTCTCTTGTTTCGGCAAGATGTCCCTTCCAGATGCCCCCCCGGTTGAACATGCGGTTGGGGTTGTTCTGGTAGGGAATCGCGTCATAGCGGAAAGAACGATTCCAGACATGCGAGCAGGCAGGGCACTGGACAAAATCCAGGGGATGGTGAGGCATGGCCCTGGCCTCTTCCGCGGAAGCGGGCCAGCCCAGGGTGGCGAGAGCTTGCTCTCCACCGTCAAAAAACGGTACCGCGACCGCATGGGCGCAGACCGGGCACAAAGATGCAACAAGCGCAGGATTGGCAGGAGGGTTCATGACCATATCAACTTTCTGTTTTTCATTCTATTCAAACTCCTTCAGCGAAAGTTTTTCCAGGCTTCACTCGCCTTGCGGGAAATAGCTTTCGCATAATAGCCCTGCATCGGAATACGGAAAGGCAAAGGTTCGAGGGGACGTTGCAACACAATATAGATCAGGGAATTGGCGCCGATCTGTCCGGATTTCGCCATTTCAAACACATGTTCCCGGTCACGCAATTGCACCAGCTTCAACGGTGTCACCTCTGCATAAACGGCCAGCAGCATGACATATCCATTGGCCGCTGCCAAATCCCAGTAAAAGGTCGGATTGAAATTGTAAAAGCCGTGATCCAGCCAGCCCGTGAAAGGCAGGCCATGCATCATCAGGCCGCCAGGCAGGGTATGGTCGTGAATTGTTTTGAAAGCCTGGGCGACATTGAACACATGCTCCACAGTGCCGAGATTCGTGACCAGATGAAACTGCCGCTGCAAATCAACCGGATTGTTCAGGTCCAGCTTGAGCGCCTTATCCGTCCCGTCAAAATCAATCGCCGTCATGCTGCGCGGTTGCAGGAAAATCTGCCAGAACACTCGGGCAATTTCCCATAACATGCCGGGCCGCTTGGCCTGAGTCACCTCATCCAGCGTACGGAACAGCGCCTCCCGCCGGTCTTCGGGGGCAAAGCGGTAAATATCCTGCGCCAGTTGCTTGATATCCACATCGCCATACCAGTTGGCTTCGCCGAGCTCCAGCACATCGCCCCCCTGAGGCAAGGAATTCTGCTCGCGCAGGTTGCGAAACAGGTTATATTCGATTCCGGTAATAGCCATGTTCTTCTCACAAAAAACCGCAACGGCGGCAGGGATCTGCTTCCAGCCGGGTGCCCAGGCCGGCGCGCAGACGACGAAATTCGGGCTTGTTGTAAATGTCAAGGACATGCTCGTGGCGCACATCGCCGATGGGGTATTCTGCATTTCCATCCATGCAGCAGTGCGCCACCACGCCCGTGGCAGTGATTGAGAGATCGAACCAGCGCACACAGCCCACCTCGGGAACCGGTGCCATCGCCACATCCACCTGGCCGATCCAGCCGCCGCGAGGGAACAGGCTGACCTCGAAAAGAGGAAAACGGTTTTTTACCCATCTCCCGAATTCCTGATCCGCCTCAGTCCCGTCGCCCACACGCGACAACACCACCTTGGTTGGCAAACGATTTTCCGCCCTGGCCTTGTGAATCATCTCGAGCCGTTCGATAGTGCGCGCCCAGGGCAGCTGCATGGCCCGCTCGTACTCGGCCTCACGGTGGTCGTTGAAGCTGATCCACAGGTAGCCGATACGGGGAAAATCTGCCAGCTGGAGCAGCTTCTTCTCTGTAATCGGCGAAGCATTGCTGGTAAGCGTAATGCTGGCATTGGGCAAGCGCTCCTGAAACAGCGCCAGCAAATCGAACAGCCGGTTATCCAGAAAAGGTTCATTGACCTTGAACGGGCTGAGCTGAAAAGGGTGCAGGCGTGGAATGTCGCACAAATCCTTCACGACCTTCTCGATCAGGGCGTCATCCATTACCGCCCCTTGCCGTTCCAGCGTGGGATATGGGCAGAAATTGCATGCAGCGTTGCATTTCGCCATGGTTTCCAGGTGCACATGGGCGGGAAAATCGATGCTTGAAGAGCGCCGCATGCCGATCACATTCTGCTGGTAAGCCTGAAGCGCGGGGCTGAGAATGGTCATAACGCCAGCGTCTTCCTGAAATAGGCGATCGTTTCCTTCAAGCCATCTTCCAGTGCCACCTTCGGCGTCCATCCCAGGGTTGCCTTGGCCAGGGTAATATCGGGCTGGCGCTGCACTGGATCATCCTGAGGTAGCGGGCGGAATTCGAGGCGGCTTTTCGAGCCGGTCAGACGCAAGACTTCTTCGGCCAATTGCCGGATGGTGAACTCCACCGGGTTACCCAGATTCATGGGGCCGATTTCATGATCCTGATCCATCATCCCCACCAGACCATCCACCAGATCGTCCACATAGCAGAAAGAGCGGCTCTGACTGCCATCGCCATACAGGGTCAGCGGCTCGCCGGACAAGGCCTGGACAACAAAATTGGACACAACCCGTCCATCGCGCGGGTGCATGCGCGGACCGTAGGTGTTGAAAAGGCGCACGACACGGATATCCACGCCATTCTGGCGGTGATAATCAAAAAA
The DNA here is from genome assembly GCA_018824405.1 of Gammaproteobacteria bacterium. GTDB lineage: Bacteria > Pseudomonadota > Gammaproteobacteria > Burkholderiales > Sulfuricellaceae > Sulfurimicrobium. The sequence continues at coordinate 3,320 of JAHJGO010000022.1, read as the reverse complement.
CAGCGTCTCCGCACAGCGTTTCCCCTCATCGTAGCAGGAGCGGGGGCCAATCGGATTCACATGCCCCCAGTAGCTTTCCGGCTGAGGATGAAGCTTGGGGTCGCCGTACACCTCCGAGGTGGAAGCCTGCAATATCCGCGCCCGGCGGCGTTTTGCCAGCCCCAGCATGTTGATGGCGCCGAGCACAGAGGTTTTCGTCGTCGAGACCGGATCGTTCTGGTAATGAATGGGGCTGGCGGGGCAGGCCAGGTTATAGATGCGATCGACTTCCACATACAGCGGCAGCCAGACATCGTGACGGATCAGCTCGAAACGCTTGTGCCCGATCAGGTGCCGGATATTGTCCTTGCTGCCGGTATAGAAATTGTCTACGCACAGCACTTCATGGCCGGTTTCGACCAGGCGCTCGCACAGGTGGGAACCGATGAAACCGGCGCCTCCGGTAATGAGAGTGGTGGGGGTCATGACTATTCTTCCATATTTGATAAAGAGGGAGACCACCCCGTAGGTAGCCGTTCACCACGTGCAGCAGCATCCACTGCCGCCGTCAGAAAATCTTCAAATTCCCGCACAGCAACCAGATCGGCAAAGAGCCTGGTCTGTGCAGCAGCCAGCAATGCCTTGCTCAAGGACTCCCGCCGCTCGGCATTCTTCCCCAGCCCCAAGGCGACCGAAGCATAATCTTCAATACTTCCGGCAACCGGCGCCTCGCCGATCCCCATCTGCCGGTAGGCGCCGGCAACCAGCCTGCCCCGCATGAAACGTCCGGGCCAGGTAACCATCGGGATACCATAAACCATGGCTTCATAGAGCGTGTTGCCGCTACCGAAATGCACGGGATCGAGCAGCACATCCATATGCGCCATCACCGCCATGAACTGGTTAAGCGGCATGCGCGGGATGAACAATACCCGCTCCGGGAGTTGCGGTGCGGATTTTTCCCAGCGTGCGCGCAACAACCTGCTCCAGTCCTTGTGTTTCCCTTCGATCAGGACAATCCGCCCATCCGGGTCGCCATCTGCGATATCTGCCAGCACCTTGTCGAAATCGGGATGAAACTTGAATAGCGTCTGCGGACAGCCATACAGCGTTCCCTTCTCCGGAAGCCCCAGCGCTGCTCGTTCCGTGACCTGCGAAGGTTTGACGAACGGCTCATAATAACAGGGAAGCCGTTTGAAGCGGATCAGCCTTTCGCTGTAGTGCTCGTCGGCATTCTCAGGTTCTATCGATGCAGCGGAGAGGAAATAGTCCATGGTATCGATCCCGGTAGTGTCCGGGTGTCCCCAACTCACGGCCTGCACAGGCGCCAGCCTGGAATAGGCCAGAAAGTAGGAGGTATGATGCATGCCGATATCGGGGTAAAACAGCACGTCGAGTTCAGTGTCTGCGACGGCCTGCTGCATGGCGGAAAAGGAATGGGGCAAGGCAATGGCCCGGTCTGCCATACGATCGATCTGCTCCCGTATGCTGTCCTTCTTCGCTGCTGGTGCATGCAGGACAACCACTTCGAAACGCTGCCGGTCAAGTTCGCGAATCAATCCCTGATAGAGCTTGCCGATTGTGTGTGCGCCAAGGCATTCGGACAGAAAACCGACACGTAGCCGGCGCGATGTCCGGGCAGGCGCTTGCCATGCCTGCAGATGCGGCGCACGATAATTCAGCGCCGGACAGCGAGAGCGGAACATATGGCACAAGCTTTCCATGCTGGGGCGGTCGTTTTCGTCATGGTAAGCCAGATAGAAAGCCGGCGCGCCCGCAGCATTGAGCGGGTTGTCGATCATGGCCGGGTCGCCGGCCAGTTTTCCGGTTTCCGCGGCATAATGTTCGCGCCAACTGGCGATATGGTTTCTGGATTCCGTGATCACCGGGAGATTGATGGCAGCAGCCAGCTTGTATCCCAGACGTTCCGGACTGGTCGCTACGGCACGCTGGTACCAGATATTCGCCGCGTCCGGCTGACCGGTATCCTGCAGCGCATTTCCGAGATTGACCTGCATTTCTGCCATTTCCGGTTTGAGCGCCAGAGCGCGCTGGTAGCTGGCCATGGCCTCGTCCGTCTTGCCAAGCGCCTGCAAGGCGTTACCCAGATTGCCGTGTGCGCTGGCCATGTCGGGCTTGAGCGCCAGGGCACGCTGATAGCTGGCAACCGCCTCATCCAGCCGGCCCAGATCCCTGAACACATTGCCCAGGTTATTCAGGGTTTCCGCCGCATCTGGCCGGATTGCAAGCGCCTGCTGGTAGCTGACCGCAGCCTCTTCGAGCCGGCCCTGGTTTTGCAGAATATTACCCAGATTGTTGTGGGCATCGGCAAGGCGCGGCTGCAAGGACAATGCATGCCGATAACAGGCCGCAGCCTCATCCATGCGGCCCAGGGACTTCAAGGAATTACCCAGGTTGAAGCTGGCATCGGCAAAATCGGGGCGTATCGCCAGGGCGCGCTGGTAGCAGGCCACCGCTTCATCCAGGCGACCCAACCGACTCAACGCATTGCCCAGATTGCTGTGTGCATCGGCAAAATCGGGCTTGAGCATCAGTGCCTGGTGATAGCTCGCGATTGCCTCATCGAGCTGTCCGAGATTTTGCAACGCATTACCCAGGTTGCCATATGCATCGGCAAAATCGGGCTTGAGCGCCAGGGCACGCCGCAGTGGGTCGATGGCCGCCTGATTCTGATTGCGGACCAGCAATGCCACCCCCAGGAGAAACCAGGCCATGCTATCGTCTGGATGAAGCCCTGTCAGTGCGCGCGCGGCGGCTTCCATTTCCTGGAAGCGTCCGGCGTTGAACAGGGCAATGACCGTCGTCGGATTTGCGGCGGCAACAGCTGCCGGCTGTTTTGCAATAACAGGCGCAACAGGTGTGCTGCCCGGTGTATTTTCAGCCAGGCTGCCGCAACAGTGCTTGTACTTCTTGCCGCTACCGCACGGACAGGGCGCATTGCGGTTGACGCTCATGTATTCCTCTCTTCGCCCGACCAGGCTTCAAGATCCTGCCCGATTTGTTGCAGTAGCGGCTCCCAGGGTTCATTCCATTTCTTCTGGTATAGCGCCACGCTCGGGGACCAGGGCAAATGATCGGTGCCAAGCCTGATCCAGACATTATCCAGCGTGTAGCGCCAGGTCTTCTTGCCCAGCGCGCCAGCCAGGTCGCCGACCGATGTTCCTGCCGTGATGACCAGATCCAGTGCCGCCGTCAGCGCCGCCGCTTCATCCAGTTCGTCTTTCAGGTTGATTCCCGGCGCCATGTGGATTTGTACTCCAAATTGCTGGCGGGCCGCTTCCAGTTCGGCCTGGCATTGGTCGTATTGCAGGTTGATGAAG
>JAHJGO010000021.1 GCA_018824405.1 Gammaproteobacteria bacterium | reverse complement strand
TACGACTATCACCCACGAGGAGATCGCCATGATCATGTACCGCCTGAATCACCGCCCACGAAAACGACTCAACTGGAAAACCCCTCACGAGGTTTTTATGCAATCATTTAACCGCGTTGCACTTCGTGCTTGAATCCGCCTTTTCGTCTTTGCTGGTAAACAAAGATGACTTGATTCCAGAAATCTTTTTCCAAGTGCGACTTGATTCGGTCGCGAATACTTTCAGCTTCGCCAACATAGATTGCTGGTTTTCCGGATTCGGGGTCAGCTCCAGTTAGAAAATAGACACCTGAGCTATTTGACTCTTCACGGGACAGCACGCCATCAAATTCGCTTCTGGGGCCAGCGACAGCCTTTCCAGTCCAGTTCGACAATTCAGCAGTTCGGAGTCGCTTGGGATCTCCGTGAACCAGAAAAATTTTGATTGTTGCGCTAGGCATATGCTAAGTCCGTATAATGTGAAATATCCATCCTATTGGATGCAATATTTTGCATCCAATAGGATGGATAAAATATTTTCATTAATGAATATGGCATTTATATCAACGTGATATTTGTTTTTAGTACACCCCTCGAATTTTCTTGAGGGCAAGCTTATGCTGGTTGGATTAAGCGCTTCTTCCCGCATTTTGACAAGCGCATGCCGGAAAGTAAAATCCGGGCGCGGCTGCGTGCCGTGATGGCTCCTGATCTGCTATAGTTCTTGCGCCCATTCTTGACTGAAAAATTCATACGTGTCTCCCTTCGAACTCTTTATCGGATTGCGCTATACGCGTGCCAAGCGGCGCAATCACTTCATCTCCTTCATTTCCCTGATTTCCATGGCGGGTATCGCGCTGGGCGTGGCGGCGCTGATTGTCGTGCTTTCGGTCATGAACGGTTTCCAGCAGGAGTTGCGCGCCCGCATTCTGGGCGTGGCCTCGCATATCCAGATTACCGGCGGAGACAATACGCTGGCCGACTGGCGCACGATTGCGACAGAGGCTTCGCGCCATCCTGATGTTGCCGCTGCCGCACCCTACATCATGGCGCAGAACATGCTGACTTTCGATCAGGCGGTGCAGGGGGCGATTGTGCGCGGCGTCCTGCCCGATCTCGAAAGCGGGGTGGCGCAGTTTTCCAGCCACATGAAGCAGGGGCGGCTGGAAGATCTGCGTTCCGGCGAATTCGGCATTGTGCTCGGCTCCGAACTGGCGCGGGCGCTCGGCGCGCGGCTGGGCGACAAGGTGGTGGTGATGGCGCCACAGGGGCAGGTGACGCCGGCTGGCGTGGTGCCGCGCCTCAAGCAGTTCACGGTCCGGGGCATTTTCGAGGTCGGCATGTATGAATACGACTACGGGCTGGCGCTGATTCATCTTGACGATGCGGCCCGGCTGTATCGCATGGGCGACCGGATTTCCGGTGTGCGGCTGGCGCTGAAAGATATTTATCGTGCGCCACAAGTGTCGCGCGAACTGCTGGACCTGATGCGGGGCGATTTCTATATCAGCGACTGGACGCGCCAGCATGCCAATTTTTTCCGCGCCATCCAGATCGAGAAGAACGTGATGTTCATCATCTTGCTGCTGATCGTCGCGGTGGCAGCGTTCAATATTGTTTCCACCCTGGTGATGGCGGTGACCGACAAGCAGGCGGACATCGCCATCCTGCGCACGCTGGGTGCTTCGCCCGGCAGCATTATGAAGATTTTCATCGTGCAGGGGGCGCTGATCGGCGTGATCGGCATGCTTATCGGAGTAGGGGGCGGTGTGCTGCTGGCGCTCAACATCGATGTGATCGTACCTGCGATAGAGCGCCTTTTCGGCGTCGCTTTCCTTGCAAAAGATGTTTACTATATCAGTGAGTTGCCATCTCAACTTGATGTTAAAGATGTGGTCTATGTAGCTTCGGTTTCATTCGTCCTGACCTTGATCGCGACGCTTTATCCAAGCTATCGGGCATCGAAAACCAACCCGGCGGAGGCGCTCAGGTATGAATAGCCATCAGCCATCAGCCATCAGCCATCAGTCTGTCTTGTCCTGCCGCGGCTTGAGTAAGGTTTTCAAGCAGGGGAAAGTCGAAGTGCCTGTTCTGCTGGGTATTGATCTCGATATAGCAGAGGGCGAAAGGGTGGCGATTGTCGGTGCATCCGGGTCCGGCAAAAGCACCTTGCTGCACCTGCTGGGCGGCCTTGACGACGCCAGCGCAGGCGAGCTGGAAATCCTCGGACGCAGTCTTCAGGGCTTGAACGAGGCCGAGCGGGGGCATTTGCGCAACCAGTCGCTTGGCTTCATCTATCAGTTCCATCACCTGCTGCCTGAATTTTCTGCCCTTGAAAATGTGGCCATGCCGCTGCTGATCCGGCGTATCCCGAAGCAGCAGGCTTATGATCGCGCCACCTCGATGCTGCAGAAAGTGGGGCTGGGACATCGCCTTCCGCACACGCCAGGCGAGCTTTCCGGCGGCGAGCGCCAGCGGGCTGCGGTTGCCCGTGCACTGGTAACCAACCCTGCCTGCGTACTGGCAGACGAACCCACCGGGAATCTGGACCGCAACACTGCTCAGGGGGTGTTCGACCTGATGCTGGAATTGAATCAGGAACTCAGTACCAGTTTCGTGATCGTGACGCACGACATGGAACTGGCAGCACGCATGGATCGCACCCTGAGGCTGGTCGATGGAAAATTGCTCGAGCAATAATTTCCACAACGCCAGCAGCGCACCCAGGGGCTGACAAGGTTTCTTGAATAGCCATGCGGCTTAACATTCTGGCTTTTGCTGCCGGTGTCTGGCTGCTGCAACAGCAAGCTTCTCTGCCGCCTCTGTTCTGGGTCTGGCTGCTTCTTCCCTTTTCCCTGTTGGCGTTTGGCTTGCGCCGTGCTTTGTCCTGGCAGGGCAGAGGCCTGAGGCAACTTTTCATCAAGACATTGTGGCTGGCTGCCGGTTTTTTCTGGGCTGCATTTTTCGCCCAGATGCGGCTGGCAGATGCGCTGCCGGAGCGCTGGGAAGGGCAGGATATTCAGCTCAGCGGGGTGGTCGCCAGCTTGCCGGTCAGCAATGAACGTGGTTTACGTTTCGAATTCGACGTGGAGCAGGTGATCACGCCCGGCGCCCGGGTCCCCGATCATATCCAGTTAAGCTGGTTTGATGGGGGTTTCGGCAGGCCTGCCACCCATCCTGTTCCCGAAATACATCCCGGCGAGCGCTGGGAACTGACCGTTCGCCTGAAACGCCCGCATGGTAATGCCAACTCTTACGGATTCGATTACGAGGCCTGGCTGCTGGAGCGCAACATTCGCGCCACCGGCTACGTTAGGGCAGTGCCGGAGAACCGCCGGCTGGCAGAACGGGTTTATCGTCCCGGCTACCTGATCGAGGCTGTGCGTGAAGCCGCTTCCGTGCGCTTGTCCGAAGCGCTGGAAAACCGCCCTTATGAAGGCGTGCTGAAGGCGCTGGCCATCGGCCAGCAGAATGCGATTCCGCCTGCGCAGTGGCAGATTTTCCTGCGCACCGGGGTCAATCACCTGATGTCCATTTCAGGGCTGCATGTGACCATGATTTCGGGCTTCTTTTTCTTTCTCGCATACTGGTTGTGGCGACGCAGTGTCACGCTGACTCTCTGGCTACCCGCGCGCAAGGCTGCTGTGCTGGTGGGCGTGATGGCGGCGCTGGCCTATGCTCTTCTGTCCGGCTTCGGCGTGCCGACCCAGCGCACGCTGTACATGCTCTCCGTGGTGGCCGCAGCGCTGTGGCTGGGGCGCATCGGCAATGCTTTGAGCGTGATTTCGCTCGCGCTGCTGGTGGTTCTGTTGCTCGACCCCTGGGCAGTGATGTCGCCCGGATTCTGGCTATCCTTTGGCGCCGTGGCCGCCATGATGGCTGCAAGCGTCGATCGTATTGGCCGATTGCACTGGCTGGCAGAGTGGGGCAGGGTGCAATGGGCTGTGACGCTGGCGCTGGTGCCCGCGCTGCTGGCCATGTTCCAGCAGATTTCAATTGTGTCTCCGCTCGCCAATGCAGTGGCGATTCCGCTCATCAGCCTGGTAGTAACGCCGCTGACCTTGCTCGGCACCGTCTTGCCGCTGGATTTTCTATTGTACGCAGCACATCTCGCGATGGAAGTCTGCATGATCTTCCTGACTTGGCTGAGCGCCTTGCCGGTAGCCGTCTGGCAGCAGCATGGCCCAGCCGTCTGGACAGTGGTGGTAGCCATGCTGGGGGCGCTGTGGATGCTGTTGCCGCGCGGCTTTCCTGCGCGCTGGCTGGGCATAGTCTGGTTATTGCCGATGTTCATGGTGCCGCCGCCCAGGCCAGCTCAGGGCGAGTTATGGTTGACTGTGCTGGATGTCGGGCAGGGTCTGTCCGTGGTGGCCCGCACCCGCAACCACGCGCTGCTCTACGATGCCGGACCGCGTTTTGGCAGTGAAGCAGACGCCGGCTCTCGCATCGTTGTCCCTTTCCTGCGCGGCAGCGGTGTGCCCCGCCTCGACGGTATGGTGATTTCGCATGACGACATTGATCACTCTGGCGGTGCTGCATCGGTACTGCAGGCTGAGCCGGTTTCCTGGCTGGTTTCATCCTTGCCGCCGGATAGTCCGATGCTGGTCGGGGTGCTGAATAGTTCGCGGTGTTTTGCCGGCCAATCCTGGGAATGGGATGGGGTAAAATTTGCCATGCTTCATCCGCCGCTGGAAGATTATCAATATGATGGCTTCAAGGACAATGATCGCGGCTGCGTGCTGAAAATCACTTCTTCATTCGGCTCTGTTCTGTTGCCTGCTGATATCGAGCGCGTATCTGAACAGGACTTGCTGGAAAGAATGCCGGATAAGCTGAAGGCTGACGTGCTGATCGTTCCGCACCACGGCAGCATGACCTCTTCCACGGAAGCGTTTATCGACGCGGTGGGGCCTGCAACTGCTATTTTTACAGTTGGGTATCGCAATCGTTTCGGCCATCCCAAGGACGATATATTGGAACGTTATCAGACAAGGGGCATCAAAACCTGGCGCACCGACGAGAGTGGTGCGCTGGATTTGCGTTTTGTGAGTGAGGGTATGTCGTTGCAGAGCCAGAGGCAGCTTCGACAGCGTTATTGGCAGTCAAAAGATTGGGTTATGATAAAACAATGGTAACACTGGCAAATAAACATCTTTCCGGGCCTGACGGCGATATTCTCCAGCACTGGCTGGTGGCCATGGAGGCGCGTTTTTCCGGGACGGATATCGAATCGATCCGGCGTGCCGCAGATCTGGCTGCTGGCCTGTATGCCGAAAAAATGGCATTGACGGGTGCGTCCTTGCTGGATCATGCGCTGGGAACGGCGTCAATTCTGGCGACCCAGAACATGGATGCAGAAAGCATTGTCGCGGCCGTGTTGCAGGCTGGCACGCAAGATCCAGCGCAAGCAGCTCAGATTGAAGCGGATTTTGGTGCGGGCGTTGCAGCGCTGGTGGACGGCGTGGTGCGCATGGGTCAGATCGGGGAATTGGGGGCAACGGCCAGCCTCGGAAAAGCTTCCAAGGATGGCAAGAAAGACCAGCAGGCGCAGATCGAGTCCTTGCGCAAGATGCTGCTGGCAATGGTGGAGGACATCCGGGTCGTGCTGATCAAGCTGGCTGAACGCACCCAGGCCATGCGCGAACTGCCCGGTGCCGATGAAGAAATCCGGCGCATGATCGCGCGTGAAATCCAGGATATCTACGCGCCGCTGGCGAACCGGCTCGGCGTGTGGCAGGTGAAGTGGGAACTGGAAGATCTTTCCTTCCGTTTTCTCGAACCGGAACTGTACAAGAAGATTGCCAAGCTGCTCGACGAACGCCGTCTCGACCGCGAACAGTACATCAACAGCATCATGGCAACCCTGCGAGCGGAGCTGAAAAAGAACGGGGTGGAAGCCGAAGTCACCGGGCGGCCCAAGCATATCTACAGCATCTACAAGAAAATGAAGCGCAAGAAGGTGGATTTTTCCGAGGTGTATGACGTGCGCGCGGTGCGTGTCCTGGTGAACGATCTCAAGGACTGCTATACCGCGCTTGGCGTGGCGCATAGCTTGTGGAAGCCCATTCCAAGCGAATTCGACGACTATATTTCGCATCCCAAAGGCAACAATTACCGCTCCCTGCACACCGCCGTGATCGGCCCGGAAGACAAGGCGCTCGAAGTTCAGATCCGTACCCACGACATGCACAATCATGCCGAGCTGGGTGTTGCCGCGCACTGGCGTTACAAGGAAGGCGGCAAGGGTGATGCCCGCTTCGAGGAAAAGATTGCCTGGCTGCGGCAGATCATGGAATGGAAAGAGGACGTTCAGGACGTCGACGAACTGGTCGAGCAGTTCAAGACCGGCCTGTTCCAGGACACCGTTTACGTACTGACACCGCAGGGGCGCGTGATCGCGCTGGGGCAAGGCGCCACGCCGGTCGATTTCGCCTACCATGTGCATACCGATGTCGGCCACCGCTGCCGCGGCGCCAAGGTGAATGGCAACATCGTGCCGCTTACCTACTCGCTCCAGAACGGCCAGCGCGTTGAAATCCTGACCGTCAAGGAAGGGGGGCCCAGCCGGGACTGGTTGAGTCCGACTCTTGGATACACGCAGAGCAGCCGCTCGCGGGCAAAAATTCGCCAATGGTTCAACAGTCTGCACCATGAAGTTAATGTGCAGGAAGGGCGTGCCGCGCTGGAAAAGGAAGTGCATCGCCTGGGTACGGCGTTTCCCAATCTTGAGAAGCTGGCTCAGAAAGCGCAATTTTCCAAACCGGAAGAGCTCTTCGCCGCGATCGGGCGAGGCGATGTTTCGGCACGGGAAATCATGGCGCTGGCCCAGGACGAGGGTAAACCGCAGGTCGAGGAAGACCTGTGGCAGGTTAGCGCACGCAGTATTGCGCCAGCATCATCCGGCGTGCTGGTAGTCGGAGTGGGGGATCTGATGACAACCATTGCCAAATGCTGCAAGCCGGTGCCACCCGATCCGATCATCGGGTTTGTCACTCGGGGCAGAGGGGTCGCGATTCATCGCCAGGATTGCACCAACATCGTGCATCTCCCGGAGTCCAAACGGGAGCGCCTGCTGCCCACCAGCTGGGGCACCCGCAGCGGCAGAGGTTATGAGGTCGATATGGAAGTGGAAGCCAATGACCGTCAGGGTCTGCTGCGGGATATTTCAGACCTGCTGATGCGCGAAAAAATCAATGTCACAGCCGTGAATACCCAGAGCCGTGGCGACAGGGCTCGCATGAGTTTTTCCGCACAGGTGGCGGATCAGGAGCAGATGGCCAGAATCCTGGGGCAGATTCGCGATGTGACAGGGGTCATAGAAGCACGAAGGAAATAGAAAGCGCCGGTCAAAACCGGCGCGGGAAGCATCATTGAACTGTGCTTGTGGAATACCTGAACCGGAGGTATCAGTATCCGCTACCCTGAATCACGATGGGGCCGCCCGGTTCGGATGAGAGGTATTGCGGCGAAGGGCGATAGTAACGTTGCTGCGGCGCATAGTAGTTCGGTTGCTCATCGTCGTAGCTTACGCGTCCTCGTGTGCGACGCACGTCCTGGCGGCGGTTGTTTTCATCCATTTGGTCGGATACGTTGGAACCGATCACGGCTCCCGCTGCAGTCGCAGCAAGGCGTCCGTTACCGCCACCGAACTGGCTTCCAACCGCTCCGCCAATAATAGCGCCGGTCATGTTTCCGGCATTAATCCCCGGCGCACTCGGATCGGACAGGCGTTCGCCAGCCTTGCTGCCAAGGTAGGCGCCTGCCGCAGTCGCGGCAATTTGCCCACGGCCCTGGCCGACCTTGCTGCCGATTGCACCTCCGATGATGGCGCCAGCAAGGTCGCCCGCCTTGGCGGCATCCGGCATTGCCGTGATAAACAAGGCGACCATAAGGCATGCAGCCAAGGTAGTGCGCTCATGCCATATAAGCAGCAACTTATTGTTTGTTATGGTTAACATTTTGGCCTCCTGATTTCTTATTTATCAATCTATCTTAACGATTCAGACTGATTTCAGGATGACAGGTTTCACCACGAAGAAAATTAAGGAACGAAAAAAGCCGCAAACCAAATGGTTTGCGGCTTTTTTGACTTCTTTTAGAACTATGTTTGGTGGAGGTAAGCGGGATCGAACCGCTGACCTCTTGCATGCCATGCAAGCGCTCTCCCAGCTGAGCTATACCCCCAAAGCGTTGCGCATTCTAATCAGGATCATAGCCGAAGTCAAGGCGCGGACCCTCTACCCAGCATCTTCTCCAGATAAAGTGCCACTTGATCGAGTCCGCTCTCCAGTTGTTTCAGGTGCAATCCGATACCTTCCCAGTCCAGCACCTGCACAGCGTGTTCCAGCTGCCGCGCGCGCTCGGCCATGGCCATGGCCGCAATGTACGTGGATGCCCCTTTGATTTCATGTGCGCTGCGTTTGCAGGCCAGGGGGTCGCGCCCGGCCAGCGCCAGAGAAATTTTCTGCAACAATGGTCGGGTGCTGTCGAGATACAGTGAAATCATCTCGTGCTGAAATGCCAGATCACTGCCCAGGGTAGCCCTCAGACGCGCTTCATCAATGGCTGCATGAGAAATGGCTGGCAACGGTTTGATTTCTCGCAAGAGTTTCGCCAGGTTTTCAAGGTTTATCGGCTTGACCAGGTAGTCGTCCATCCCTGCATCAAGGCAACGCTCCCTGTCGCCGGGCATAGCGTTGGCTGTCATGGCAACGATGGTTCTATGCGTGCCTTTAGTCTGTTCCTGGCGGCGAATCTCGGTGGTGGCTTCAAAACCGTCCATTTCCGGCATCTGGCAGTCCATCAGGATCAGGTCGTGTGTGGATCGGCCCATTGCCTGGAGTGCTTCTTGCCCGTTCCCGACAATTTCAGGCTCGATACCCAGTCGCTTCAGCATGTGCTGGATGACTTTCTGATTGACACTGTTGTCCTCTGCAACCAGTACGCGCAACGGGGAGGGAGTCAGGCTTTCGATAGCCGTGTTTCGGGCTGGCTCAGGCGGTTGTCTTGCTGCTTTGCCTGTGGCATTCAGTATCGCGTCGAGCAGGCGCTGCTGGTGCACTGGTTTGGTTAGATAACTGGCTTCTGGTAGTTCGGATATTCGTTGACGCTGTGTAATAGGCGTGAGCAGTATCCATTTTGCTGGTACGGGTATGATTTTGCCTAACTTGCGCAGTTTTGTAACGGCATCTGGTTGGGACATATCCAGAATGACCAGGTCAAAGGGTTCTGATGCAGGTAGAACATCAGCGGTGGCGGAAATATTGTGATGACAATCAATGCCCCATTGTCTGAGCAGGGCACAAAGCATGAGCATCAGGCTGTTGTTTGGAATCAGAACGAGGGCCCGCAACCCCTTGAGGTTTATTTCATCAGAGGGATTAGGCGTGGCGACAATCTGTTTTTCCATGCGTGCCGTAAACCAGAATTGGCTGCCTTGTCCTTCCTGGCTGCTCATGCCTATCTCGCCGCCCATGAGCTCGGTTAATTGCTTTGAAATGGCAAGTCCCAGGCCCGTTCCGCCGTATTTCCGGGTGGTCGACCCATCGGCTTGGGAAAAGGACTGGAAGAGGCGGCTTTTTGCCTGTGATGTGATGCCAATACCACTATCCTGAACTTCAAAGCGCACCAGCAGTGTGGCGAGTGAATCTTCCAGCAAAGAAACCTTGATAAGAATTTCGCCGCGATCGGAGAATTTAATGGCGTTGTCTGTCAAGTTGGCAATGATTTGCCGCAATCGTCCTGGGTCCCCTCGCAGATGATGGGGCAAGGCGGGGTCGATATCGCAGATCAGTTCCAGGCCTTTGTGCTGGGCGCGCTGGGCAAATAGTTCGGCTACGTTTTCAACGGTTTTTAACAAATTGAAATCGATCACTTCAAGTTCGAGTTTGCCTGCCTCAATCTTGGAAAAGTCAAGGATATCATTGATGATGGTGAGCAAGGCGGCAGCAGACTGGTTGATGGTTTCGGCATATTCCCTTTGCTCATGGTTCAGCGGTGTATCCTGCAGCAGGCTGATCATGCCGATGATGCCATTCATGGGGGTTCGGATCTCATGGCTGACATTGGCTACGAATTCCGATTTCATCTTTGATGCTTCAAGTGCTGCGTCGTAGGCCTGATGCAATTCCTTTTCAGCGACTTTGCGCTCGGTGATGTCACGGATAATCGCTTGCGTTACCACCTGATTTTCAAGGTTCAGGGAATGCAGGGCGATTTCTGCCGGAAAAATGGTGCCATCCGCACGTTTCCCTATCCATTCGAAGTAACAGTGGCCTTCCGCCATGGCTTGGCGGATATGAGTAATGGCGTAGTCCTGAGTGGGAGTGCCGTCTGCCTGATGCGGCGGTCCAAGATCGGCCGGTGACAAGTGGGTGAACTGCTGCACAGAATCAAACTGAAACATGCGCAATGCCGCCGGATTACAGTCCACAAAATGGTCCTGATCCATCAGGACGATACCGTCCGAGTTGGTTTCAAACAGGGTCTTGAATTTTAGTTGCTGCTTTTCAATTTCCAGAGTTTGGTGTGCCGCACGGCGGATGACAAAAATGGCAATAAAGATGCCCAGAATTGCAGCTACAGCACCGAGTAGAACCATTAGCCATTCTGTCTGCCGATATGACAGGGCGGCCTCATCCGCTGCTTTTCGGCTGGCATTCTGTTGTTCCCTGAGTAATTCATCCAGTTCATGGAGCAATTTTTTCTGGGTGGGAATGGCCTCTTTCTGCAGCATTGCCAGGGCGGAACTGCTGTCGCGATCGAGTGCATATTCAATGGTTCTGATAACAATAGGCTGGGTAATCATGGTCAGAATGTTGATTTGCTCCAGTGCAAATTCTTCTGCATTGCTGGAGATCATCTGCTGCAATTTTTGCCGTGCCTTAGCAAAAGTTGAACCCAGTTCATAGAATCGCTGTAATTCTTCGTCCTGAGCAAAGGGATCCTGCAGAACTACGATGGCATGCATGCTGATTGCACGTTCGCGGAGCGTATCCCGCATTGTGGTGGCGAGTTCGATCTTGACGTTGTTCTGATTCACAATCCGTTCCATACGGTTGTTGATGGCGGCCATCTGCTTCAGGCCTACAACCGTGAGGGCGATCATCAGCGCCAGCACCAGAGCAAAACCGGCGCCAACGCTAAATTTCATGTTTTTTGCGAACATTTATCCATTACCAATTGAAATGTATAAAGTAATAGCCATGCAGCCAGTTGCCAGCAAACGCCATTGTCGCATTCGGAGGATTATCTGCACAGGGCCTGCCAAATCCATATATTCAAGTCTATTGTCAATTTTGATTCTTGAAGATACTCTGCGCCGCGTAAGTCATGTGGAGAAAATGGAGTGAAAATCATATTGTTTGGGCTAGGCTGCCTGCTTGCCCTTTCTGGTTGCGCAATTACCCCGCCTGAGAAAAAGCCCGTCGAGGCGCCCAAAGTGCTTGCCCCCAGAATTGCCATTGCTTTAGGGGGCGGAGCGGCGCGAGGGTTTGCGCATATCGGCGTAATCAAAATACTTGAGGCGCATGGGATTTCCCCCCAGATCGTGGTTGGGACCAGTGCCGGAAGTGTGGTGGGCGCCCTTTACGCGGCTGGATACAATGGTTTTGAACTGCAGAAAATCGCCTTTCAACTTGATGATAGCAGCGTGGGCGACTGGGTTCTGCCCAACCGGGGATTCATCAAAGGCGAGCAGTTGCAGAATTTTGTTAATCGCACCTTGCAGAATAAACCGATCGAAAGTTTGGGAAAGACTTTCGCAGCCGTGGCAACTGATCTTGGTAATGGAGAGACGGCGGTTTTCCGGCGCGGAAATGCAGGTGCTGCGGTGCGCGCTTCGAGCAGCGTGCCAGGCATTTTTCAGCCGGTCAGTATCAATGGGCGTGAATATGTCGATGGCGGCCTGACCAGTCCGGTCCCGGTCAAGGTGGCACGCAGCCTCGGTGCGGAGGTGGTGATTGCGGTGGATATTTCCAACCGGCCAAAATATGCCAGGGTGAGCGATAGCGTGGATGTGATGTTGCAGGCATTCAGTATTATGGGGCAGACGATCGGCCAGTATGAGTTGGCGGGCGCGGATGTAGTGATACGCCCGAATACCGGAACGATTGGCTCAACAGAATTTGAGCAAAAACATCAGGCGATTATGGAAGGGGAGAAGGCCGCGCTTGCCGCCTTGCCGCTTATTCGTTTAGCAATCCAGCGGGCAGCTGCAAAATAAGGAGCCGTCGTGCGCCATTGAATCGCTTCATCCAGTATTTGTCCTGCATGCTGACAACCTGGACGCCCCCGCCGGAGCTGGGCGCATGGATAAAACGGTCATTCCCGACGTAAATGCCAACATGGGAAAAAGAGCGTTTGAGCGTGTTGAAAAAGACCAGATCGCCCGGCTTCAACTCGTTCGGAGAGATTTTCTTGCCCAGCCGGCTCATAGCCAGGGCATTGTGCGGCAGCGAAAGGTCCGCCATCTGGCGGAATACATGGCTGACATAGCCACTGCAATCAAAGCCCGTACTGGGCTGGCTACCGCCGTATTTATAATTGATGCCGATCAGATTGCGAGCGTAACTGAGCATGTCTGAAACACCGGAGAGATGGCGGGTCTCAAGGGTGCTGGATGCAAGCTCGGGAGCAGGGGCGATTTGAACTGCTTCCTCAGCCATGGCGGAACCAGCTGTCAGCAGAAGAAAACCGATGATGACGTTGTTATTTAATCCCATGGGGGCGTAATTTATCCGGAAAGCATGCTGTTGTAAAGCCTGAAAATGCATTAACCTAACAGACATAGCATCTTCATTCTAAAGGAGAACCATTATGAGCAAACCTCTGACGACACAAGAGATTGTTACTGCCGCCAGTGCTTCCATGCAGGATGACGGCGACATTCGGACCCGGGTGCATGACCTGACCCTGCGCGCATTGCGTGAACGACGTCTGGATGCCTCCGAGGTTCGCGCTGTGGTGCGCTCCGTGGCAGAGGGTGTAAGTCTGGGTGCAGAGCATCGTACAGGTGAGGTAAAAGAAGCCCTTGCGGCGGCGATTTCCGGTCTTGATGCCGCCTTGAGCAAGGCGGCGCAGGCAACACATCTGGCGCTGCAGGAAATGATTTCGCAGGGCAAAGATTTTTCCGCACAAGACCTTCAGCCTGCGCTGGATGATCTGAAAATTACGGAGCAGGCTTTTCTTGATACTCTGGGTCAGGTGGCCGAAACCGCTGGTGGCAGGATCAGACAGGAACTTAAATCTGCTGTGGATCACGCGCGTCATTCCGGCACTGATACCGGCGCCAGTGTCAAAGCCAGCCTGGGTGACCTGAGTAACCGTTTTTCCGCCACTTTGCAGGCTGGAAAATCCAGTGGCCAGGAAGCTGCACAGACAGTGGCAAGCCGTTTGGCAGCATTGGCAAGCGGCATTCTGGCCGGTATGGCTGAAGCCTTGCACGAGAAATCACAAAAAAAATAGACGCCCTTCATGTTGCTTGAAACACTGCATGTAATGCGGGATATTTCCCGCCTGCATGAAATCACTTCGGTCTTCATCCGTTATGGATGGGGTGACATAGCGCGCCGCCTCGGTGTCATCGGGGTGCTGGAACGTGCTGGCCGTATCCTGAACCGGGGCGAGGCCGATGAGATCATTCATCTTGAACCCGCAATCCGTGTGCGGCGCGCCATGGAGGATCTGGGTCCGACATTCGTCAAACTGGGCCAGGTTCTGGCCACCAGGGTGGATATGTTTCCCCCTGAGTGGATCATTGAGTTTGAAAAACTGCAAAGCGAAGTTCCCCCTGTTCCATTCGAAGCACTGTTGCCGCAGTTGATCAGTGCTCTGGGCGCATCGCCGCTGGAAATCTTTAATGAGGTACAGACAACACCCGTAGCTGCCGCTTCCATAGCACAGGTACATCTGGCCCAGTTGAAGGACGGCACCGAGGTCGTGCTTAAAATCCGCCGCCCTGATATTGAACAGAAAATTGAAGCTGACCTGCGAATTCTGGCGCATATCGCGCAACTCCTGGAGTCTGAATTGCCCGAGGCGCGGCGTTACCAGCCAGTGCAAGTCGTGGCCGAATTTTCACGTTCGCTTCGTCGTGAGCTGGATCTGGCCCGGGAAGCGCGCAATATTGATCGCTTTGCCCACAATTTTGCTGCCGATGAAACCGTCCTGATCCCCAAGGTTTATTGGGAGTGGACCAGCGCAGTCATGAACGTTCAGCAGCGTATTATCGGCATCCCCGGCAATAACCTTGCCGCAGTCAGTGCTGCCGGTCTCGATCAAAAAATACTGGCAGCATGCGGTGCTGACGCCGTACTCAAAATGATTCTGATTGATGGCTACTTCCATGCCGATCCTCATCCCGGTAACGTTTTTTATTTGCCGGGAAATCGCCTGGCCATGCTGGACTTCGGCATGGTGGGGCGGCTCACTCACGAGAGGCGCAACCAGATTGTTGATCTGCTGGCTTCCCTGGCGCGGCGCAATGAACAGGGGATGCTGGATGTATTGCTGGAGTGGACGGGCAACGCCAGCGTGGATGACGGCAAGCTGGCCGCCGATGTCTGTGAGCTGGTTGTGAACTATGAAAATGTTCAGCTCAAGGATGTCCGTCTGAGTACCTTGCTGCAGGAAATTACCATGATCATGCGCGAGCACTCTCTGGTACTGCCTTCAGATTTAACCCTGCTGTTCAAGGCATTGGTTACGCTGGAAGGACTGGGCCGCCAGCTGGACCCCGAATTTCACCTGATCACCCATCTGGAACCCTTCGTCGAGCAGGTAATTCGCGAGCGTTATACCCCCTCAGCCTTGTGGCAACGCGGTTTAAAGGACTTCAGTCAGTTTTATGGATTAGTGACTGGCCTGCCAAGAGATCTGGGGCGCCTGATCCGGGAAATTCGCCGCGGCAAATTCAAAATCGACCTCGACCTGAAGCGTCTGGATCACTTTGGCCAACAAATCGATCGTAGTGCCAACCGCCTGACCATGGCCATCTTGACTGCTTCCCTGGTGATTGGCTCTTCCATCGTCATGACGGTTGAAGGGGGGCCGACCCTGTTCGGTTTGCCCCTGTTCGGTTTGATCGGATTCCTGCTGGCATTTTTCAACAGCGTCTGGATCATTTTTTCAATCTGGCGTTCCAACCGTCATTAATACGGCAAATCCGGTAAACTTCGCCCTCCCAATTTAATCTTTGCGCACTCACTGCGTTTCTGGTTTTTCCCTGATACCAAATGTTTGATCTGGATATTATTTTTTCTGATAACGGCCCCCTTGCCCAGGCAGCTGAGGGTTACCGCCTGCGTCCGCAACAGCTGGAAATGGCGCGCTCTATTGCTGGCGCGATCGAGAATCACGAGATTCTGGTGGCCGAAGCCGGGACGGGGACGGGTAAAACCTTTGCCTATCTGATCCCGGCGCTGTTGTCAGGCGGCAAGGTGATCGTTTCAACCGGCACCAAGACCCTGCAGGACCAGCTTTACAACCGCGATATTCCAGCCGTGCGTGCGGCCCTTCAGGTGCCCGTGACGGTGGCGATGCTCAAAGGGCGAGCTAATTATGTTTGTCACTACCATCTAGAACGGGCAAAAAACGAAGGACGGTTCTTCAATCGCGAGGACGTCAAGTATCTGCCGCTGATCGAACGTTACGCCAAGGTTAGCAGCGACGGCGATAAAAGCGGTCTTGGCGCAGTGCCGGAAGATGCCGGCATCTGGCCTTTTGTTACTTCTTCTCGGGACAACTGCCTGGGGCAGGAGTGCGCCTATCACAAGGACTGCTTTGTACTGGAAGCACGCCGTCGGGCTCAGGCTGCAGATGTGGTCGTGGTCAATCATCACCTGTTTTTTGCCGATGTGATGCTGCGCGACGAAGGTTTGGCAGAACTGCTGCCAGCGAGTAACACTGTGATTTTCGACGAGGCGCACCAGTTGCCGGAGACTGCCAGCCTGTTTTTCGGCGACACGCTGAGCACCAGCCAGATTCTGGAACTGGCGCGCGACAGTCTGGGCGAGGCGCTGACTTCGGCAAAAGATTTTACTGCCTTGCCTGACGCGACAGCTGCGCTGGAAAAAGCCGCGCGCGACTTGCGCCTTGTGTTTTCGCAGGATACCGGCCGCATGCCGATACAGCGCGCACAAGCATTGCCAGCTTTCAATGATGCTCTGGCGGGTGTGAGCAAGCGGCTGGATGAACTGGTCAAGTTGCTGGAATCACAGGCGGAACGCAGCGAAGGTCTGGGCAATTGCTGGCAAAGAGGGCAGGAACTGGTGGGCAAGCTGCGGCACTGGCAAGATGAGTCCGGGCTGGATTTTGTGCGCTGGGTGGAAGTATTCAGTCATGCCTTGCAGCTCAATGCCACGCCGCTTTCGATTGCGGAAATTTTCAGCAAGCAGCTGGCCGGTCAGGCGCGCGCCTGGATTTTCACTTCCGCCACATTGGCGGTGAAACGGGATTTCGGCCATTACCAGGGACAAATGGGGCTGCTGGAAGCGGCTACCGGCTACTGGGAAAGTCCGTTCGATTACGAAAAACAGGCCATTCTGTACGCACCACAGGCCATGCCGGACCCCAACAGCAGCGACTATACCGAGTCCGTCGTGGCGGCGGCTTTGCCGGTGATTCGCGCCAGCGGCGGGCGGGCGTTTCTGCTCTGCACCAGCCTGCGCGCAATGCGGCTGGCGCATGGCCTGCTCAGGGAGGCATTCGACAAGGAAGGGCTGGAGTTCCCCTTGCTGCTGCAGGGGGAGGGCTCGCGCACCGAATTGCTGGAGCGCTTCCGCAAGCTGGGCAATGCAGTTCTGGTCGCCAGCCAGAGTTTCTGGGAAGGGGTGGATGTGCGCGGCTCCGCTTTGTCGCTGGTGATCATTGACAAGCTGCCGTTTTCGCCGCCGGATGATCCGGTGCTGGCCGCGCGCATCGAGAAAATCAACCGCGAGGGGCGCAATGCCTTCATGGAATATCAGCTGCCGCATGCAGTGATCACCCTGAAGCAGGGGGCGGGGCGCCTGATCCGCGACGAGACCGATCGCGGCGTGCTGATGATCTGCGACCCGCGCATGTTGACCAAATCCTATGGCAAGCGCATCTGGCAAAGCCTGCCGCCGATGAAGCGTTCGCGCGAGCTGAAGGAAGTGGAAGCGTTCTTTGCTCTGCAATGAACCTTGAAAAACATTTGAATCGCAAAGGCCACAATGGAACGCAAAGGAATTCAAAAACCATTGTTTTACCTTGCGAGCCATTGCGGCCTTGGCGGTGAAATGCCGTTTTTAAGATGAAGCGCATTTGGGTAAAATGCTTTCTCTTTCTGCTGCTTGCCGGTGCGGGAAGTGTCTGGGCGCAGCAACCTGTTGCTGAAGCGAAGGTTTACCTGCAAAGCTCGCGCCTGGCGGGCTTCAAGTATTATGAAGCTCGCAAGCTGTGGCCGCGCATCAAGATCGGGGATGCCCTGAAACTGGTGCGCGAGGCGGACAATCCCTATGACGGCAATGCGATTGCCGTCGAGTGGCAGGGCCGCAAGCTGGGGCATGTGCCGCGTAAGGAAAATGCCGCACTGGCGCGCTTCATGGATCATGGACAACATCCGGAAGCGCGTATTACCGCGCTGTCGAAAGAAAAACGGCGCGGACGCTGGATCGAATTTGACGTTTATATGGATCATTGATGAAGCTGCTGGCGCTCGATACTTCTACTGAAAACTGCTCTGTCGCCCTGTGGCTGGACGGGGAGATTGTTTCGCGTCAGGAACTGGCCGGGCAGCGCCATTCGGACCTGATTCTGCCGATGCTGGAAGAGCTGCTGGGCGAGGCGGGCATCACGCTCAAGTCGCTGGATGGCATCGCCTTTGGCGAGGGACCTGGCTCCTTTACCGGCTTGCGCATTGGTTGCGGCGTGGCGCAGGGGCTGGCTTTGGGGGCGGATCTGCCGGTTCTGGGGATTTCCACTTTGCTGGCGCTCGCGGCTGCAGCGCCAGGCGACCGGGTGCTGGCCTGCCTTGATGCCCGGATCGGCGAGATCTATCACGCGGCGTATGAAAAACAGCAAGGTGCATGGCATACCGTCAGTGAACCCAGTTTGTGCTTTGCCAAGGATGCACCAACTCTTCCTGGTGCGGGATGGGTTGGCGCCGGCAGTGGTTTTGCTGCGTATGCGGAGGCACTGCAGCTACGCTATGCGGGACAAGTACTTTCCTCGGATGGTAGCGTCTATCCTCAGGCGCGTGAGATGTTAAAGCTGGCTGCTCCCCTGTTCGAAGAGGGGCTTGGAAAGGATGCCGCTCTGGCGGCTCCGCTCTATATACGCAACAAGGTCGCGCTGAAAACGGCGGAGCGAAAATGAACGCGCAACTCAAAAATTACCAAAGACCCGTGCTCAGGCCCATGCAAGCGGGTGATGTGACGGCAGTGCTGTCTGTCGAGCAGAAGATTTACCAATTCCCCTGGACCCAGGGTAATTTCACCGATTCTCTCAGCGCCGGTTACAGTTGCTGGGTCTATGATTTTTGCGACCACCCGATCGGTTACGCCATTTTGATGATTGCCGCGGGCGAGGCACATTTGCTCAATCTGGGTATCGCGCACGACTGGCAGAGCCAGGGCCTGGGACGCAAGTTCCTGCGACACCTGATCGACGTTGCACGGCAGGACAAGGCGGACATGATGTTTCTCGAAGTGCGTCCTTCCAACCGGAAGGCTATTGAGCTCTATCTCAGCGAGGGCTTCAATGAAATCGGCTTGCGCCGCAATTACTATCCGGCCGGCAATGGCCGCGAGGATGCCATCGTGATGGGATCGTCCCTGTAATGCCGCGCCAGGATGTGCTTCAGGAGCTGAATCTGTGGCCGGTGTGGCGACTGCGCGCTGACAATGCCCCGAAGCCGGCTGAAGATACAGCTGCTGTCTCTGCTCCGGCCTGTGCGCCTGAAAATCGACGTGAAGCCATTTTGAAAATGGACTGGGCAGCGCTCAAAACAGCGGTTTCAACTTGCACAGCCTGCCGCCTGCATGAGACCCGCACTCAAGCGGTTTTCGGTGTTGGCGACGAACAGGCTGACTGGATGCTGGTGGGCGAGGGACCGGGCGCTGAAGAAGACAGGCAGGGCGAGCCTTTTGTCGGGCAGGCAGGCAAGTTGCTCGACAATATGCTGGCGGCCATTGACCTGAAGCGCGGCCGGAATGTGTATATCGCCAATACCGTCAAATGCCGCCCACCTGAAAATCGCAATCCGGAGCCTGATGAAGTGGCTGCATGCGAGCCTTACCTGACACGCCAGATTGCGCTGACCCGCCCCAGGCTGATCATTGCGCTCGGCAAGGTGGCGGCACAACGGTTGCTGGAAACGGATAGCACCATTGCCAGCTTGCGCGGCAAGTTGCATCAGGCAGAGGGCATTCCGCTGATCGTGACTTATCACCCCGCTTATCTGCTGCGCAGCCTGCAGGACAAGTCCAAAGCGTGGGAGGATTTGTGCTTCGCCGTAAGCGCCATGCAAGGCTTGCAAAATACCGCGCAGGACGCTTCCTGAACTGACTGTACTGCTACGTAGCGGTCACGCGCTGGTAGCGGTAATAAATCAGCCACATCGAGAGGCTGACAAAGGCACCGAACACGATGGTGATGGTGTTGATGTGCATGCCCGACTTGATCATCATTGCATAGCCGCCGAGCAGCAGCAGAATGCTGATGTTCTCGTTGAAATTCTGCACCGCAATGGAGTGACCGGCCCCCATCAGCAGGTGACCGCGGTGTTGCAGCAGGGCATTCATCGGTACCACGAAGAAACCACCCAGCGCGCCAATCACGAACAGCAGCGCGATCGCAATACGCCAGTCGTTGACCAGCACCATGGACATCACGGTGAAACCCATCAGAATCCCGGCGGGGAGAATTTTGACTGATTTTTCCAGGGTGACGAATTTCCCCGCCGCCACCGCTCCCGCTGCGATTCCCACTGCCACCACGGCAGTCAGCTGGGTGGCTCTCTCGATGTCGAATTTCAGAATCAGGCCAGCCCAGGTCAGGACGACCAGACGCAGCGTGGCGCCCGCGCCCCAGAACAGGGTCGTGACGGCCAGCGAAATCTGTCCCTGCGGGTCGCGCCACAGCAGGACAAAGGCATGCCAGAAATCATGCAGTACATACAGGGGATTCTTTTTCGGTAATTTGTGATCAATCGCGACATGCGGAATGAACAGGTTGAATACCGCAGCACTGACATACAGCAGCGTCACGGCGATGATCGCAAAAGTGGAGACGCTGATGGCGTCGCCCAATTGCCATTTTGCGAGTAGTGAAGTGGACAGTGCCGGATTCAGGAGAATCCCGCCAATGATGGCGCCCAGCACGATGGCGGCTACCGTGGCGCCCTCCATCCAGCTATTTGCGACCACCAGTTTTGACGGGGGCAGATATTCGGTGAGGATGCCGTATTTGGCCGGTGAGTAAGCTGCCGCGCCCAGCCCCACGATGCCGTAGGCGTAAAGGGGATGCAGGCCAAAAAGCATGGCAAGGCAGCCGACAAACTTGATGCTGTTGCTGATAAACATGACCCGCCCCTTGGGGATGGCATCGGCAAATGCGCCGACAAAAGGGGCAAGCAGAATATAGGATACAACGAAGAATTGCTGCAACACCGGAATATGCCAGTCGGGTGAGCTGAGCTCCTTCAGCATCGCAATGGCAGCAAAGAGCAGGGCATTGTCGGCCAGAGCCGACAAGAATTGCGCCGTGAGAATGATGTAGAAGCCGAAGTTCATCAGCGCGGCAGGTGAGTGGATGCGGCTTGATTCATGGGTTTTGCTTTATACCATGAAACCCGAAACGCTGTCTTGGCGGGCGAGTCAGCGAATTTCGCTCAACAGCAGGTCCAGCATGCGCCCGGCATGCGCGGCATAGCTGCCGCCAAAGAGATTGGCGTGATTCAGGACGTGATACAGGTTGTACAGGGTTTTGCGTATTTCATAACCAGGATCAAGAGGATAGGCTTCGCGATAGGCGGCATAAAAGCGAGCGGGAAAGCCGCCAAACAGTTCGCTCATGGCGAGATCGGTCTCGCGGTCGCCATAGTAGACAGCCGGGTCGAAAATGACCGGCTCGCCCTTTTTGATTGCGCCGCAGTTGCCGTTCCACAAATCGCCATGCAACAGGGAGGGGAGAGGCGTATAGCCGGGAAAGAATTGTTCGAGCTGATCCAGCAATCGCGCCCCTTTCTTCTGCAAACCGCCATCAATGCCATTCCGGGATGCCAGCCGGAGCTGGAATTCGAGCCGTTCCTCGCGCCAGAAGCTTATCCAGTCCTGATGCAGTATATTGCTCTGAGGTGTGGCGCCAATCGTGTTGTTGATGCGCCAGCCGAACTGGTTAGCAGTGTGCGTGTGCATGCTTGCCAGTTGCCTCGCCAGCAGTTCGCAGGCAGGCCCGCTACAAGCGACCAGACTGAGAAATTCCAGCGCCAGATAGGAAACAAGCGCAGTCGTCCCGTGGCAAATGGGGGCAGGGGCTCGCACCGCGCCGCAGTTGATGATTTCCTGTAATCCGGCGGCTTCCGCCGCAAACATCTCATGCCTTCCGGGGGCGTTGATTTTGACAAAGAAATCCAGCCCGCCACCGGAAATATGGTACGCCGCATTGATACATCCGCCGCCCATCAAGGTATGCGTCACCGACTTGAATGACTGTCCCGTCTGTTTCGAGATGTGGGCATCGATGGTTGACCATGATTTTTCTGAACAGGAATCAAGTTGCATTGGAAGCATTCTCATTTGAGTAATGGTGTGTTAAGTTTAGCAGCTAGATGATGGCCGCAAGTATTCTAATGTGATAGATAAGGATTAAACGTGAACAGACTGATTATTATTGTTTTTACAGTTTTTTTCTATAGTGTTGCCGGAGCCGCACCCGTCATGCCGCAACCCAAAGTGGTCAAAATCAATGAGCGTGTTTATGCCTTCCTCGGTCCCATGGGCCAGCCGAGTGCCCATAATCAGGGCTACATGGTAAATAGCACGGTGATTATTGGCGAGCAGGGCGTGATCCTGATCGACAGCGGAGCCTCGGATGAAGTCGGGAATCATCTTGGCAAAGCGATTGCAAAACTGACCACAAAACCCGTGACCCATGTCATCAACACGCATCACCACGGCGATCATGTGCTTGGCAATATCGTGTTTGGGAAAGCCGAAATCATCAGTTCGGAAATTTGCCGGGAGATGGTGAACAAGACGGGAGATGAGTGGATCGCCCTGATGGAGAGTCTGATCGGCCACAAACTGCCAAATACCCGGCCTGTTCCTGCCAGCGTGACTTATGCGGGGGAAAATACTCGCACCGAACGCACCATTCAGGGGGTCAAACTGGAGTTCTGGGTGCCTGCAGGCTCGCATACCGTGGGCGACATGATGGTGTATCTGCCAGAGGACAAAGTACTGGTGGGCGGCGATATTCTGGTCAATCGCACTATTCCTGTAATGCGCGATGCCCTGGTGAAAAACTGGGTGGGAACACTGAAGCAGGTGAGGACGTTTGACGCCAAGACCATCGTTCCCGGTCATGGCCCCCTGATGAAGCAGGAGGACGTGAGCAAGCTGCAGCGGCAGATGGACGTGTTCTATACCGGCGTTGAGGCGGGTTACAAGAAAGGACTGAGCGACAGCGAAACGCGCAAGACGCTGGATGTGCGTGAATGGAAAAAGCTGGAAGGGTTCGATGCCAATATCGGCGGCAATGTCAGCCGTACCTATCTTGAGGTAGAGCAGGCAAGTTTCTGAACGGATTACGGGGGCACCTTCTAAGTGCCCCGTAGCTATTTAGTCCATCAGTTTGCGTGCTTCTGCCACCTGCCCGCGATAGGCATCAAAAATCTGGCGCAAGGCATCAGCCATGACGACCTGGGGTTTCCAGTCCAGTTCCTGCATGGTGTTATCGATTTTCGGCACACGATTCTGCACGTCCTGATAGCCTTTGCCGTAATAGTCGGCAGAAGTCACCTCGAGCATTTTCACTTTCCTGGCGCTGTCCCGGTATTCCGGGTAGTCCATTGAAAGGTCCAGCATCATTTTTGCCAGTTCCTTCACGGAATAGTTATTGGACGGGTTGCCGATGTTGTAGATCTTGCCTGTTGCCACACCATCCTTGTTTTCGATGATCTTCATCAGCGCATCGATGCCGTCCGAGGCGTAGGTGTAGGAGCGCTTGGCTGTACCGCCATCCACCAGCTTGATATCCTCGCCGCGCACGATGTGGCCGAGGAACTGGGTGATCACGCGCGAACTTCCTTCCTTGGCGGTGTTGATGTTGTCCAGACCTGCGCCGATCCAGTTGAAAGGGCGGAAGAGGGTGAAGTTGAATTCCGTTTTCATGGCATAGGCAAAGATCACGCGGTCCATCAGCTGCTTGGAGCAGGAGTAGATCCAGCGCGGCTTGTTGATGGGTCCCAGGATCAGTTCGGAGTTCTCCGGATCGAATTCCTCATCGCGGCACATGCCGTAAACTTCTGAAGTGGAGGGGAATATCAGGTGTTTGCCGTACTGGACGCATTGGCGCACGATCGGCAGGTTGGCCTCGAAATCCAGCTCGAAAACCTTGAGCGGTTCCTTGACGTAGGTCGCCGGGGTGGCGATCGCGACCAGCGGCAGAATGACGTCGCACTTCTTGACGTGGTACTCGATCCACTCCTTGTTGATGGTGATGTCGCCTTCGAAGAAATTGAAGCGCGGGTTGTCCATCAAATCGGACACGCGCCCGCTGTACATGTCCATGCCATAGACTTCCCAGTCCGTCGTCTCAAGAATACGCTTGGAGAGGTGATGGCCGATAAAACCATTGACGCCAAGAATCAAAACTTTTTTCATCATTTTCCCTTTCAATTCAATAATCTTCGAACGGCAGCGGCGCTTCGCCAAAGCGTGCCGTAAATTGTTCCGGCGTCAAGTGCTGACCATCCAGCTCGAACGACAGTACCCGCAATACACCGCCATCACCACAGTCGGCATGACAACGGCCATTTTTACAACAAAAGGATGGAATTTCGCTACGGCTTGCTTGTGCTGGCGCCATCAAGGTTCGAAGCAGACGCATCTGTTTTCCGGCAAGTTTTGTGTAAGCGCCGGGATAGGGAGGCGCTACAGCACGCACCAGATTGTGAATGTTTTGCGCTGAATCGAGCCAGGGGATTTTACCATCTTCCGGCTTTCGTCCGCCAAAGTAGCCGCCCTGTGACAAGTCCTGCTGTTTCAAGCAGGCGTTGCCATCAATCAGGCCAGGAAGGCAGCGGTTCAAGGTAATCTCGGCCGCGCAGGTCACTTTGTGGAAAACCTCCAGTGCCGTGTCGTCGGGCAGGATGGGAACAGCCTGTTGATCGACAATAGCGCCATTGTCCGGCTTTTCATTCATGACATGCAGGGTTGAACCGGTTTCTTTTTCACCCCGGATGATTGCCCAGTTGACCGGCACTCTGCCGCGGTATTGCGGCAGCAGCGAGCCATGCATGTTGTAGGCGCCGAGTTTCGGGATATCCAGGATTTCTTTCTTAAGCATGTTGCGGAAGTAGAAGGAAAAAAGGAAATCCGGCTGCAGGGAACGAATGCGCTCGATTACCTCTGGTGCATTCGGGTCATCCGGTGTGATCACCGGAATATCATGAAGCCTGGCAAGCTCCGCCACGCTGTCAAACCAGATGGTTTCGCTGGGGTTGTCGGTGTGGGTCACAACCAGCGGAACCTTGATCCCATGAGCAAGCAGTACTGACAGGCAGCGCACGCCAACATTGTGGTAGGCAAAAACCACAGCCTGGGTCATTCGGTTTTTTCCAGAATCGCCTGGATCAGATAGCGCGGTCGATGGCGTACTTCCTGGTATATGCGTCCCACGTATTCACCCAGCAATCCGATGCCGAACAGGGCAATGCCGATCAGGAAAAACACTAGCGCAAACAGTGTAAACAGGCCTTCCGCTTCGGGACCGACCAGTATGCGGCGCAGTACCAGTAAAATGAAGAACAGGGCGGAAAGCAGCGATACCACCATGCCCACCAGGGAGAACATCTGCAGCGGCACCAGAGAAAAACCGGTCATGAGATCGAAATTAAGCCGCACCAGGCTGTAAATGGAATATTTCGATTCCCCGGCACTGCGTTCCTCATGTCCGACGATGATTTCCGTCGGATTGCGTGCAAAGCTGTAGGCCAGCGCCGGGATGAAGGTGTTGACCTCGTTGCACTGGTTGATGGTATCGATAATGTCACGGCTGTAGGCACGCAGCATGCAGCCCTGGTCGGTCATCTTGATGTGGGTGATGCGCTCGCGCAGACGGTTCATGGCGCGCGAAGCCAAGTGCCGCCAGGCACTGTCATTCCGCTGGCGGCGGATCGAGCCGACATAGTCATAACCTTCGTCCATCTTGGCCAGCAGATTGCCGATGTCTTCCGGTGGATTCTGCAGATCGGCATCCAGGGTGACGATTTTCTTGCCGCGGGAGTGCTCGAAACCGGCCATGATGGCCTTGTGCTGGCCGAAATTTCCGTTGAACAGGATGACCCGTGTCACCTCAGGGCGCAGCCTGAATTGCTCACTGAGGATCGCGGCGGAGCGGTCGCGGCTGCCATCGTTGATGAAAATGATTTCGTAACTGGTTTCCAGTTTGTCCAGCGCCGGGTAGAGCCGGTCGAACAGGGCTTGCAGGCCTTCTTCTTCGTTATAGACGGGAATGATGATGGAGACGTCTGGATTGCTCATTGATGGGCGCTCTTGATGATTTCCTTGATGGCCACGCACACCCGCTCGACGTCTTGCAGCGACATGTCCGGAAACAGAGGAAGGGTCACAGTTTCTTGTCCAATTTTTTCCGCATGAGGAAAATCGCCTTCCCTGAAACCCAGCCCGCGATACAGGGTGAACAGGTGAATGGCGGGATAATGCACGCCCACGCCGATTTCGCGCTGACGCATCTGTTCGATGAATTCTCCGCGGCTGATATTCAGTTGATCCAGCGGCAACAGGATCTGGAACATGTGCCAGTTGCTATCAGTGAAGTTCTCGGGAGGCATCTGGCAGCCCAGTGAACGATCGAAGCAGGAAAAATAATGCCGCGCAAGTTCACGCCGCCGTTCGGTAAAGGCATCGATGTGTGGCAACTGCCCCAGTCCGATGCGTGCGGCGATATCGGTAAGATTGGCTTTCCCGCCCGCCACATCCACGTCCATGGTGCCGTCAGGGGCGCGCAACACGCCTTGCAGGCGCAGCTTTTCCGCCAGCGCAATCTGTGAGTCGTCGTTGAGCACCAGGCAGCCACCCTCGCTGGTGGTCATGTTCTTGTTGGCGTGGAAGCTGAAAGAGATCAGGTCGCCAAAAGAACCAATGCGCTGGCCATGCCAGCTCGCCCCCATGGATTGGGCTGCATCCTCGATCACGCGCAGCTTGTGTTTCAAAGCGATGGCATAGAGACGGTCGCGGTCCACCGGCAGTCCGGCAAGGTCAACCGGGATGATGGCGCGGGTGGCTGGGGTGATGGCGGCTTCGATCAGATCAAGATCGATATTGCGTGTGACCGGGTCGATATCGACGAACACCGGCCTGGCGCCGGCATGCAGAATGACGTTAGCGGTAGCGACCCATGACATGGGTGTAGTAATGACTTCGTCACCAGGACCAATGCCGCACAACTGCAGGGCCACCTCAAGTGTGGCTGTGCCGGAGCTGAAGGCGCGCACTGGCCGGCCACCGAAATATTCCGACAGGGCTGCTTCAAATTCCTTGACCTTGGGGCCGCTGGTAATCCAGCCGGAGCGCAGCACTTCGACTACCCCCTGAATGGTGGCTTCATCAATGCTGGGGCGGGTGAAAGGCAGAAAAGACATCAGCTTCTCGAGACGATGTAAACGCCGATTATGATAATTCCGATACCGGCCATGCGGGTCAGGGTCACTGCCTCGCCGAACAGCCACCAGGCCGCCAGTGCGTTGACTACATAGCCAATGGAAAGCATGGGGTAGGCAATGCTGACTTCCACCCGGGACAGGGCCATGATCCAGACCACCACGCTGATCACATAGAAGCTCAGGCCGGCAAAAATATGCGGTTCGGTGGCAAGTTGCCAGCCTACCGGAAGAATATTGTCGCGACTGAATTCGAAGTGACCAACGGCATTGGTACCGGCTTTGAGCAGCAACTGTGCAGCGGCATTGAGCAGCACACCGGTCAGAATCAGGGAAAAACTCAGCAGGTTCATGGCGTCCTCACCACCACGCGCCGTGTATCACGAGCGATTTCATGCATGGGCAAGCCGTGACTGCGCAGTGAATTAAATGTTTCAGGTGTCATGATCGCCAATGCATAGGCATCACTGCGCCATTTAAGTTCGAATGATGGAATATCGGGAATCCATTTTTCCGGTTCCTGCTGCAAGCCGAATGCCAGTTCATCCTGATAGTCCACCAGGGTAAATGTGCGCTTCAGATAAAAGGGCAGGGTCTGGTCGTACATGTCAATGCTATAAAATGGCATATCCGGCTTGAGATGGGGCTTGATCTGTTCAGCCAGGTGATTGGACGAGTTGGAAGGCGCGAGACTTTCATGTCCTGACAGAACCAGTTGGAATGCGATCAAACCAGCAAAGCCAAAAAAAATCAGGGCACGGCGAAGCTGCTGGCGCCAGGCAAAGAACAGTGCAAATGCCGTTCCAAGCAACCAGATTGCAGCCGCAGCGACAATCCACAGGCGATATTTTTCATACAGGGGGAGGGGAACGGTATCACTGGCGAATAGCACGGTGAAGGGTGAAAAAATCAGCCCCACGGCAGCCAGAATGGCGACCGGAAGCATGCGCCAGAAGACTTGCCGTGCATCAAGTTTCACCAGCAAATCGCCAATCAGCAGCGCCAGCGCAGGAAAAATCGGCAGGATGTAGGAAGGCAGTTTCGAACTGGAAATACTGAAAAAGAAATAGATAAACAGCGCCCAGATCAACAGAAAACGGCGAGGTTGAAAACCTTGTGCACTTTCACTTTTCCAAGCCTTGAACAGGGATTCGAACATCAAAATCAGCCAGGGCAGAATTCCCAGTAGCAGAATCGGCACAAAATAATGCCAGGGATGGAAGCGGCCATGGGTTTTGGTCAGAAAGCGTTCGAAATGTTCGTGAATGAAGAAGAATTGAAAAAACTCGGGATTGGCGAGTGAGACGGCTATGAACCAGGGTGCCGTAATCAGCAGGAACAAGGCCAGGCCGGAGAGCAGATGCAGACGTTTCCATAAACCCCAGTCGCGCTGAATCAGGGTATACAGAACCAGAACCGCGCCTGGCAAGGCCATACCGATCAGTCCTTTGCTCAGCACCGAGCAGGCCAGGGCAGCCCAGGTGATATGCATCCATACCCGGTTTTCCTTCGGAGTGGCAGTGGAATGCTGTGCCAGCAGAAAGCCGAACAGCCCCAGGGTCATGAAGAAGGTGACCCCCATGTCGAGGGTATTGATGTGGCCTATACCTATGTATAAAAAGCTGCTGCCCAATACCAGCGCAGCATTCAGCCCCGCATCTGCGCCGAAAAGCCGACGTCCGGCAAGGAAGGCAAGCAGAACCCCCGCAAATCCGGTCAGTCCGCTCCATAGCCGGGCCGTCCATTCATGTTCGCCAAACAGGCTGTAGGCAGTCGCTGTCGCCCAGTATTGCAGGGCGGGTTTTTCAAAATATTTAATATCGTTGAGACGGGGAGTTGTCCAGTCGCCGCTGGCAACCATTTCTCGAGGAATTTCGGCATATCGCCCTTCATCCGGCTTGACCAGATGACGATAATCAAGATTGCTGAACCAGATCAGTGCAAAAGCCAGTAGCAGCAACCACAGACTGCGCTGTGCTGGCCGGGTGGATTGAGAAATGTCAGGGGGCATCAAAATGGGCGCGAGTATAGCAGAGAATCAATACGCTTTCAGCAGTACCAGCATGGCACCGCTACCGCCATCGGTTGCCCTGGCCTGGCAGAAGGCCAATGTTTCATCGCGCTGCATCAGCCAGTGAGCGACCTTGTTTTTCAGAACTGGCTCGCGGTTTTTGGAGCGCAGGCCCTTGCCATGAATGATGCGTATGCAGCGCAGGCCATTCTTCTGGCAATACTGGAGAAAGTGGATCAGTTCCAGCTTGGCTTCCGCCACGGTAAGGCCGTGCAGGTCCATCTCGCCTTGAGTTACCCAGTGCCCGCGGCGCAGTTTGCGTAATACCTGGTTTTGCAGGCCGGGACGTAGAAAAGCCAGTTCCTCGCCGCTTTCGATGCTGTCGGCCCAGTAAACGTGATCGCTTAGAGAATCGTGCAAAACGTCGTGCTGGTCGCGCAGACTCTGCAGGGGAATGGGTTTGGGCTTGGGAAGGGGATGAAGGAATCTTGGCCCGTGCCGCAGCGGTCTGGCATCGCCGACCGCTGCGCGGAACAAAATCAGATCATCTTCATCCACCGCTCAACAAGCCGGCTTACTTGTGCAGACTGTCGAGGTAACGCTCGGCATCCAGTGCGGCCTGGCAGCCTGTGCCGGCGCTGGTGATGGCCTGGCGGTAGATGTGGTCCTGCACGTCACCGGCTGCATATACGCCGGGAATGCTGGTCTGGGTGGCGAAGCCATTGCGACCGCCTTGAGTCACGATGTAGCCGCCTTCCAGATCCAGCTGTCCTTCAAACAGGTCGGTATTGGGCTTGTGGCCAATGGCGATGAATATGCCTTGCAGGGTGATTTCCTTGGTGGAGCCATCCGTAACATTTTTGAGGCGCATCCCGGTGACACCGGATTTGTCGCCCAGCACTTCATCCAGCTCGCAGAAGGCTTCGAGCGTGATGTTGCCGTTTTTAACACGCTCCATCAGTTTGTCCACCATGATTTTCTCAGCCTTGAAAGTGTCGCGGCGGTGTACCAGGGTGACGTGCTTGGCGATGTTGGAAAGATACAGTGCTTCCTCAAGTGCGGAGTTTCCGCCGCCGACCACGGCCACGTCCTGATTCTTGTAGAAGAAGCCATCGCAGGTGGCGCAACCGGAAACGCCACGGCCCATGAATGCCTGCTCGGAAGGCAAGCCAAGGTATTTTGCAGAGGCGCCGGTCGCAATCACCAGAGCATCGCAAGTATAGGTGCCTGAATCGCCAATCAGGGTAAAAGGCTTTTCGCCCAGTTTTGCAGTATGAATCTGGTCGAAAATGATTTCGGTATTAAAGCGCTCGGCATGTTTCTGGAAGCGTTCCATCAGAGCCGGCCCCATTACGCCATCGACATCTGCCGGCCAGTTATCCACTTCGGTGGTGGTGGTTAGTTGTCCACCCTGCTGCATGCCGGTAATCAGAACCGGTTGCAGGTTTGCGCGAGCGGCGTAAACAGCAGCGGTATAGCCGGCAGGGCCGGAACCAAGAATCAGTAATTGGCAGTGTTTAGTGGACATGGTTTATGTACTCCAGTTAATGGTAGGGTTTGGGTTTATTGATTTAACATGGTTGGGGTCATTCGGATTTTAACAAGAATGTTGCGTGCCGTAACCTTTGTGAATTCAGATGTCAGATTGACTTCACGGGCCTTCTGTTATAATCGCCCAACCCATTTATCCCATCACCTAATGGCATCAGTAAAAAACATTTCATCCTCATCCGGCAGACAAGCGACAGCTCATCCCTTCCCGCCCAGAGTAGCCAGCCTGTTGCGCGAGTCATGGTGGCTGGTGCTGGTTGTCGCCGCGCTTTATTTCATCATGATCCTGGGCACCTATGATCGCAGCGACCCGGGTTGGTCCCATAGCGTCACGGTAAGCAACATACATAATGCGGGCGGTGAACTGGGTGCCTGGCTGGCGGATCTGTTTCTCTACCTGTTTGGCCTGTCCGCATACTGGTGGGAGGCTTTTTTCCTGTTTTTCATTGCCTGGGGCTATCGTCGCATTGATAGCGTAAAGGTTGGTGATCGCCGTTCCTTGTTTGTGGCTTTTATCGGGTTTCTCCTCATATTGATTGCCAGCAGCGGCGTGGAAGCGCTGCGACTGTACAGCCTGAAAGTGGCTTTGCCTCTGGCGCCAGGTGGAATGCTGGGCGCGATGGTCAGCGAATATTTGTGGAAAACATTGGGCTTTACCGGTGCAACCTTGATCATGCTGGTCACCATGGCCATAGGCCTGAGTTTTTTTATCGGCCTTTCCTGGCTGGAGCTGATTGAGCGCATTGGTGGCTGGGTCGAGGATAGCTTCCAGTTTGTGGCGCACCTCCGTGAGGCAAGGCAGGACCGGCTGGCAGGCAAAGAGGCTGAGGCTGAGCGTGAACAGATAGTCACGGTTGAAAAGAAACGCCAGGAAGAGCATGAGCCCATCCACATCCAGCCGCCCATCTTCGATATTCCGAAATCTGAGCGCAGCGAGCGCGAAAAACAGGCGCCACTGTTTGAAAACATGCCGGATTCACCACTTCCTCCCCTGCATCTGCTCGATGAGGCCGAAGCCAATGTCGAATTCATCAGCCCCGAAACGCTGGAATACACCTCGCGCCTGATCGAGCGCAAACTTGCCGATTTCGGGGTGGAAGTCAAAGTGGTTGCCGCTTATCCCGGACCGGTGATCACTCGCTACGAAATCGAACCAGCCGTGGGAGTGAAGGGCAGCCAGATCATGAATCTGATCAGGGACCTGGCCCGCGCCCTGTCCGTGGTCAGCATCCGTGTGGTGGAAACCATTCCCGGCAAGCACTATATGGGGCTGGAGCTGCCCAATCCGAAACGCCAGATCGTGCGCCTGTCGGAGATTTTAAGCTCCAAGGCTTATGCCGGGATGAATTCGCCGCTCACCATCGCCATGGGCAAGGATATCGGTGGCCAGCCGGTGGTAGCGGATCTGGCCAAAATGCCGCACGCCCTGGTGGCGGGCACGACCGGTTCGGGCAAGTCGGTGGCGGTCAATGCCATGATCCTGTCCCTGCTCTACAAGGCAGAGCCTTCCCAGGTGCGCCTCATCATGGTTGACCCCAAGATGCTGGAACTGTCGATTTACGAGGGCATCCCGCATCTGCTGGCACCGGTGGTCACGGACATGAAGCATGCCGCCAATGCGCTGAACTGGTGCGTGGCTGAGATGGAGCGGCGCTACAAGCTGATGTCCAGCCTGGGCGTGCGCAACCTGGCCAGTGCCAACCAGAAGATTCGCGAAGCCAGGAAAGCCGGAGCACCGCTGACCAATCCATTTACCCTGACTCCGGACAGCCCGGAGCCAATCGAGGAAATGCCGTTCATCGTGGTTTTCATCGACGAACTGGCCGACCTCATGATGGTCGCAGGAAAAAAAGTGGAAGAACTGATCGCACGCCTGGCGCAAAAAGCCCGCGCTTCCGGGATTCATCTGGTACTGGCTACCCAGCGCCCATCGGTGGATGTGATTACCGGCCTGATCAAGGCCAACATTCCGACCCGGATTGCCTTCCAGGTTTCCAGCAAGATCGACTCGCGCACCATTCTCGATCAGATGGGCGCGGAGGCGTTGCTGGGGCAGGGCGACATGCTGTATCTGCCGCCAGGCACCGGCTATCCGCAGCGCGTACATGGCGCCTATGTCGCCGACAATGAAGTTCATAAAGTCGTGGATTACCTCAAATCCATGGGCGAGCCGCAATACGTTGAAGGCATTCTGGAAGGCGGCAGTTCCGATCTGGATGCTGAAGGCGGGGAGGGCGATGGCGACTCGGAATCCGACCCAATGTACGACGAGGCCGTCGCCATCGTGCTGAAAAGCCGTCGCGCCTCGATATCGTCCGTGCAAAGGCAGTTGCGTATCGGCTATAACCGGGCAGCCAGGCTGATCGAGCAAATGGAAAAGGCCGGCCTGGTTTCGTCCATGCAAAGCAACGGCAACCGTGAAGTGCTGGTGCCGGACCGTGAGTAAGGTTGAAATTATAGACCAGACCCTTCTGCAACACGCCGCAGAGGCTGGTGCGGCAGCATCTCGGCGCAGAAAAAACTACAATTTCCATGCCACCGATAGGGACGTCTGCCATCGCCTGCTTAACGCAGTGGAACCAGATTCGTATATTCCGCCACACTGTCATCTCGATGCCAGCAAGGACGAAACCATTCTGATTCTGCGGGGCCGGATTGGCATGGTTCTTTTCAGCCCGGAAGGGGATGTCTCGGGTACGTCCGTGCTTGAGGCGGGCGGGGAGCAGATCGGCATCAACATTCCCCACGGTCAGTTTCATTCTCTGGTGGCGCTGGAGCCGGGCAGTGTTTTCTTCGAAGCCAAGGCCGGGCCATTCCAGCCTTTATCGGGTGCAGAAAAGGCACCGTGGGCGCCATCCGAGGGTGATCCGGATGCTATTTTTTATCACAATAAACTTAAAGAATTGTTTTTATCCAGATGAAATATATTGCTTTACTGTTTTTCATCCCATCCCTGGCACTGGCTTCAGGTGTGGATAGCCTTAAAAACTTCCTCCAAGGCAGCCGCACCGTGAAAGCGCAGTTTACCCAGACAGTGCAGGACCGGAATGGCAAGCAAATCCAGACGGCCAGCGGCACAATGCAGTTTTCACGTCCCGGGAAATTTCGCTGGGAATATGCCAAGCCCTATCCGCAATTGATTGTGGGCGACGGATCCAGGGTATGGATGTATGACGCAGACCTGAATCAGGTCACAGTCAGAAAGCTCGATCAAGCGCTAGGTAATACGCCTGCGGCATTACTGGCGGGGAACAACGCCATAGAGCAGAATTTTACGCTGGCTGAAGCCGGGAAAATCGATGGTCTCGAGTGGGTAGAGGCTACTCCCAAGGGCAAGGAAAGCAGCTTTGAGCGGATTCGCCTCGCTTTCAGGGGCGCGACACTTGAAGCGATGGAGTTACGCGATCATTTCGGCCAAACCACGCTCATTCGTTTTGCCGGACTGGTGCTTAACCCAAAGCTTGACCCCAAGTTGTTTACCTTTGCGCCGCCGCAGGGTGCGGATGTAGTCGGTGACTGATCTGTTTGCCAGAACACCGCAGCAGCCTCTTGCGGAGCAGTTGCGGCCCCATGCACTGAATCAGGTGGTCGGACAGTCTCATTTGCTTGGCCCAGGCAAACCCTTACGCCTCTCCTTCGAATCCAGAAAACTGCATTCCATGATTCTGTGGGGGCCGCCTGGTGTAGGAAAAACAACCCTGGCACGGCTCATGGCCGAGGCCTTTGACGCTGAATTCATCGCGCTTTCGGCCGTATTTTCCGGTGTGAAGGATATCCGCGAGGCTATCCAGAAAGCCGAACTCGCATTGCAGCAGCATGGCCGTCACACCATCTTGTTTGTTGACGAGGTGCATCGCTTTAACAAAGCCCAGCAGGATGCCTTCCTGCCTTTCGTGGAACAGGGACTGGTGACTTTCATTGGCGCCACCACTGAAAATCCCTCATTTGAAGTCAACAGTGCGCTGTTGAGCCGGGCGCAGGTGTATGTGCTGCAACCACTTTCCGATGAAGAATTGGGCATCCTGTTTGACCGCGCCTGCCAGGAAGCGCTGAGCGGAATAGCATTCAACCCCGGCGCCAGGGCATTGCTGATCGGCTATGCTGACGGAGATGCACGCCGCCTGCTGAATCTCATGGAGCAGATCAATAATGCAGCAATAAACAATAATATTCAGAGTATTGTTGAAGATTTTATACAAAACACATTAGGTCAAAATGCACGCCGCTTCGATAAGGGCGGCGATCAGTTTTACGACCAGATTTCTGCGCTGCATAAGTCTGTACGCGGCTCCAGCCCGGATGCTGCGCTTTACTGGCTGTGCCGCATGCTGGATGGCGGAGCAGACCCGCTCTATCTGGGGCGGCGCATCGTGCGCATGGCCAGCGAGGATATCGGCCTGGCCGACCCGCGTGCACTGCGGATGACACTGGATGCTTGCGAAGTCTATGAACGCCTGGGCAGTCCGGAAGGAGAACTGGCATTGGCTCAAGCCGTGCTATACCTCGCAGCAGCACCTAAAAGCAACGCCGCCTATGTGGCGTATAATGAGGCCCGCGCATTCATCCGCAACGACAAGTCGCGTACCGTGCCGGAACACTTGCGCAATGCCCCCACCAAATTGATGAAGGAACTCGGCTTCGGCCGCGAATATCGTTATGCCCATGACGAACCTGAAGGATATGCGGCAGGGGAGAGTTACTTTCCAGACGAGATGAAGCCGGTCAATTTTTATTGCCCCACGCCGCGCGGCATGGAAGGTAAAATTGCTGAAAAGCTGGCCTACTTGCGTCAACTGGACGAAAAAGCACGCAAGAAGTGAGGTGTTAGGCGTGAGGGGTAGGAGGCTTTTTTATCTTACCCTTTACCCCTCACCCCTTACCGTATTTTTGGAGTTTTCATGTTAGATATTCAATTGCTGCGTTCTGATCTGGAAAACGTCGCCAAACGACTGGCAACGCGTGGTTTCGAGTTCGATGTGGCTCACTTTCAGGAGCTGGAGCTAGATCGAAAACTTACCCAGACCCACACTCAGGAGCTACAAGCCAGGCGAAACGCATCTTCCAAGCAGATTGGTCAGGCCAAAGCCAAGGGTGAAGATGTTTCGGCGATCATGGCCGAAGTCGCCAATCTGGGCGACGAATTGAAAGCTGCCGAAGAAAAACTCGGTTTCATACAGATCAGGATGCAGGAACTTCTTTCCGGTATCCCCAATCTTCCTCATGAGAATGTGCCGGTTGGGAAGTCCGAAGCCGACAACGTGGAAGTGCGCCGGGTTGGCACGCCGCGCATTTTTGACTTCGAAGTTAAAGACCATGTCGATGTGGGTGAGGGACTGAAACAACTGGACTTCGCCACGGCCGGCAAAATCAGCGGTGCCCGCTTCACCCTGCTCAAGGGCCAGATGGCGCGCATGCACCGAGCTCTGACGCAGTTCATGTTGGACGTGCATACCCTGGAGCACGGCTATACCGAAGTTTATGTGCCTTACCTGGTCAACGCCGATTCCATGCGCGGCACGGGGCAGTTGCCCAAGTTCGAGGCGGACCTGTTCTCGGTGCAGAAGAACGAAAACGAGAAACTGTACCTGATCCCCACAGCAGAAGTTCCGGTTACCAATATCGTGCGTGACGAAATCCTTGCTGCCGAGGATCTGCCACTCAAATTCGTCTCCCACACCCCGTGCTTCCGTTCAGAAGCCGGCTCCTATGGCCGCGATACGCGCGGCATGATCCGCCAACACCAGTTCGACAAGGTGGAACTGGTGCAAATCGTGCGCCCGGAAAATTCCTGTCAGGCACTGGAAGAACTGACCGGCCATGCCGAGACGATCCTCAAAAAACTCGATCTCCCTTACCGCGTGATGGCACTGTGCAGTGGCGACATGGGCTTTTCCGCTGCCAAGACCTACGACCTGGAAGTGTGGTTGCCGGCGCAGAACACCTACCGCGAAATTTCCTCCTGCAGCAACTTTGAAGCCTTCCAGGCGCGCCGCATGCAGGCGCGCTTCCGTGGCGACAAGGGCAAGCCGGAACTGGTGAATACCCTCAACGGCTCAGCTCTGGCAGTGGGGCGCACCCTGGTGGCGATACTGGAGAACTATCAGAATGCTGACGGAAGCGTCAGCGTGCCTGCTGCCCTACAACCTTATCTGGGCGGAGTGCAGAA
The DNA here is from genome assembly GCA_018824405.1 of Gammaproteobacteria bacterium. Taxonomy (GTDB): domain Bacteria; phylum Pseudomonadota; class Gammaproteobacteria; order Burkholderiales; family Sulfuricellaceae; genus Sulfurimicrobium. Next base: position 4,721 of record JAHJGO010000021.1, on the reverse strand, counting down.
GCTGGTGCCTTGAGGCCCAGCCTGGTTTTGGCATTGCTCAGGTCATACTGATCTGGACTGCTGGTTTCTGGCTGATTTTTGGTCGGCGTAGCAGAGAACAGGCGTTGATAAGGTTTTTTGAAACGGCTCAGAATGTCGTAGTAGGTACGTATATTCTCGACGAAGATCACTGTTTCACCCCCGCGTGCATAACCGTGCCGAGCTTCAACGTGGTACTCGGCCTTGGCCAGCAGCGGCAGGGTAACCTTGAGATCGGTCCATGAGTCCGGATCGAGTTTCTTCTTCTTCGCCAGTATGCGTGCATCTTCCAGGTGCCCATAGCCGATGTTGTAGGCTGCCAGCGCCATCCAGGTCCTATCCGGCTCCTGAATCCGCGAAGGTATCGAGTCCTTGAGATAATTCACATAGCGCGCGCCGGCCAGAATACTCTGCTTCGGATCCAGGCGATCGGTGACACCCAGACGATCAGCGGTGTCGCCGGTTAGCATCATCAATCCGCGCACCCCGGTTGGGGAGGTGGCAAGCGGATCCCAATGCGATTCCTGATACCCGATGGCGGCAATCAGGCGCCAATCCAGTTCGGTCAATTCCTGGGCGCGATGGAACAGGGGGCGGAATTTCGGCAGCACACTATTGGTGGCAATCATGAACCCTTCCACGTCAATCCGCCCAAGACGTTTTACATGGCCATAATAGCGATCAAGAAGGCGCTTCAAGGTCCCGTCTTTCTCAATCCGGGCAAAGAAATCCCTGGATTTCTCCAGCAGAAAATTATCCACATCCTTGGGGAAAGCCCAAGCCAGGTGTTGTGTACCGCTCAGATCGAAAGCCGTCTCAAGGATAGGCAAATAATTTTTGCTCACATCGACCACATTCGAATCTGCAACCACTGCGTCCAACTGGCCCATGGCAAGCTTTTCCAGCAATTCCTCACTTTCCATGGAAGTGTTTTCATTCCAGGTGAGCGCAGGGTATTTCTTTTTCGCCTCCCTGAGCTTTTCGGCGTAGCTGGAACCGGCAACCACCTCAACCCGTAGCCCGACCAGGTCTTTCAGGCTGGAAGGCTTGGAGCCGGAGGTGTTGTACACGACCTCCTGATGGATGGTCTGGTAGGGACTGGAAAACTTGAATTTTTTTTGTCGCTCGGGCGTGATGGTGAGTCCAGCTGCAGCAAGATGAGCATAATGATTTTGCAGCGAGGGAAGTATCTCGTTGAACTGTTTAGCCACGACAAAGCGGACTTTGACGCCCAGTTCCTTGGCGAACAGTTCAACCAGGTCATGCTCAATACCAGCCAGGTGCTCTTCGGCATCTTCATAATAAGTGGTAGGGCTGTTGCGTGTAATAACAACCAGTTCACCTGTTTGCTGCACAGGTAACACAGGCTTTGGGGAGGGTGAAAAATCACACCCGCTTAGTCCGGCAGCCAGTAAAATCGCCATGGTCCAGTTTCGCATCGGCGAAAGTGTGGCCGACTTTCCAAAATTTGTCTATCAGCCGGCTTTGAGAAGCCACTTAACCGATGTAGAATGGCGCCCACCGGAGAGGTGGCAGAGTGGTCGAATGTACCTGACTCGAAATCAGGCGTGGGCGCAAGTTCACCGAGGGTTCGAATCCCTCCCTCTCCGCCAAATTGTGATAACCTACTGAATCCAAATGGCAACAAGGCATTCAGAGGTTAAATTGGTACAAAAAGCCAGTACAAAGCGCCGGAGCGGGCGGGTCATGGAGACCCCGATGCCCGCACTTCCACGCAACTGCTACAAGACCCCTCATGGGTTCCTTTTCCGCATTACCGTCCCTGAAGCATTTCGCCCCGCCATCGGTAAACGCGAAATCAAGCAAGCCCTCGGCAAGGACTACCGCGAAGCGGTCACCCAGGCCCGAATCCTGTCTGTCCAGGTTGACCGCCAGTTCAGCGAACTGCGTGCACAAACGATCCAACAGAACGAACACCAGGCGGCACTGGATGCCTACCTCGCAAAACCAGTGGACAAGCGCCTCATCGCCATCACCGAAATCACCCCCGAACTGATTGGCGGTCTTCGCAGCCTCTGGCTTGCCACCCTCGAAGCGGATCTCGCCTGGCGCAGAGAAGGGCTGGAAGACGCCGACTACGATGAACTCCAGCAAAACATCACCGAAGTGAAAGGCATGATCGCCAAGGCCCTTGCCCGAGGTCAGCCCGACGCCTTCATCCCTGTCGTCCGAACCCTCCTTGTCGGGCGCGGCTACCAACTGGCCATCACCCAGGAAGAGGAGCGCAAACTGGTTCTGGATGTCCTTCCTGCTATCCAGGAAGGCTACGACATCCTCGAACAGCGCCAATCCGGACGCCTGGTGGATCCACCGAAATACGACACCCCACCCCTGCGCGCCGCATGGGAGCCCGTCTCATCACCCGGATGTAACGACAAACGGGAAACACATCTCAACGCCAACAAAACAAGCGCTGTTCACCTGTTCGAGGAAGTCATCAACGATTTCCTGGGCGTCTACGCCAAGAGCAAAAAAACAGCCATGTACCGCAAACACCAACCGGTACTGACCATGCTGCTCGAAGTCGTCGGCAATAAACCCATCACCGAACTCAGGCAGTCTGACTTGAACGGATTCTTCAAACTTCTGGGAAAGATCCCGCCCAGATGGAATGACGCATGCCGGAAACGAAAGCTGACGGTGCTGCAACTGGCCGAACTCGAACACCCTGTCACGCTGGGTCCGAAGTCATTCGAAGACACCTACCTGGCTTCCATTCGCTCGTTCCTCAAGGTTGCAAAAAAAGACTGGCAAGATAAAGGCTTTCCCACCACCCTGACCACAGATGGCCAACAATACCAGGGAGACCGAAAGGAAGGCGAGGACAAACAGCGCCCATTCCGGCAAGCAGAACTGAAGCGCTTGTTCGAAGGGCCGGAAATGCAATCCTATGCAGCCGACCCCGCACAAGCCCATTGTTACTGGCTGCCGCACATCGGACTCTATACCGGCGCCAGGGTCAACGAAATCTGCCAGCTCAACCCCCAGACCGACATCCTCCGGGATGAAGAAAGCGGCATCTGGTACTTCTGGATCACGGACGAAACAGAAGGGCACGAAGACATCGCTAAAAGCACCAAGAACAGCGTGTCGCGGCGTAAAACCCCGATCCATTCCAAATTGCTTGATCTTGGCATTCTTGCCTATGTTGACAGCGTCAGGAAGCAAGGGAAAACGTTACTGTTCCCACTATGGAAACCGGTGCGCAAAAAAGCCAGCGGGAAAGCGGAGAAGTGGTTCGTGAAATTGCTGAGGGACATGGGTCTGCGGGATGAAACGACCGGTGCCCGCCTGGTAGGCATGCACGCATTCCGCTTTACCCTTGAGCACAAAGGCGCAAACACCAAAGGGCTGCCATGGCCGATCGATCACATCACCGGCCATGCGATACCAACCATATCGAAAGTGTCACGCGACTACAAAGGCGAACTGATCCTGCCGAACAAGCAGGAGACCCTCGAAGCAATCCAGTTTGACCTGGCATTCATCAAGCCGATGGCCCCGGAGAGATAAACGCTCAAATCGACTGCCGTCAATGGGTACCACCACGCCTCGATCCGGGGCCGCTTCCTCGCGGTCAAGTGCCGCAGCCTTGCTCAACTGCAGCTGTTTACCCGGCGCACAACCGATCCACTTTTCAACGCAAACAACCTGCCGGGCAAAATCCCCGAACAGGCTCCCTTACTGGTTACCTCAATTCCATGGCCACCTCCCCAATATCCGATCCAGCAAAGACATGTCATAAATCTCCTCGAGCATTTGTTGCCTCTGATCCAGCGCCTCTTTCAGCGCTACGATTTTTGATTGAGCCTTGTCCAGCATGGCAGTATCGCTCTTGACCACTTCGACGATTTTCTCTACTTCTACGATCTGCGGTTCCTGTTTAACCTGAAGAGAAGCGAGCCATGCTTCCGGGCTACCAGCCGCCTTGATTGCCTCGGCCATTGCCATCGGCAGCTCGCACATCACCAGTCCTGCTGCCTTCTTGCGTTCACGCATTTCCGCCATGCGCCTGGCAGCGCCCTCCTTTTGCTCTTTTTTCCGGGCAGGACTCACCACATAGGCAGTCGTCCTGACCAGTCCGTGTGCTTGCGCCAGGTGATCATCTTCAAGTTGGGGTGTGATATCAATAATGTTGTCATTCGCTTGTGCTGTCATGGCAGTTTCCGCAGGTAAAGATTGAAGCCGGCCCGTAACGGTTACGCGTAACCGTTACGGGCATCAGAACGAAATGCATGGTTTATTCGTTCTTGGGCATCTTCTTCACTACATCCTTATCATGATCGTCAATGAGCCTGACCAGAACGCGGCATGCAAATGCCGCTTCGATTTCCTGAACACCGGCAATACGCCAATAACCGCGCTCATCTTTTATCCAGGTCGAAACCGGTGCACCGACGGCCATGGCTGCGGTATAGCGTTTATGGATTGCCGGAGAATCGGTGAAGACCACATACCCCGCCGAGTATTTGTGTATGGACTGATGCATTCTCAGGATGAATTCGTCCAGTTGGCGCCCCCATTTGCTGGTGAGTTCCACCTCGACAGCGATCACCTGCCCATCACGGCAATGCCACACCACATCCGGCCGCTTCACACCCGCCTTGTCAGCAAGCTCCGGATACATCCTTTCGGTAAAGAATTTTTCCACAAGTCCGAATTTCATGTGCTCGATTGTCAGG
>JAHJGO010000020.1 GCA_018824405.1 Gammaproteobacteria bacterium | reverse complement strand
GTTGAATTACCAGACTCCGGCAGAGTTTGCAGCACGCCGCAGAAAGAACCTGCAAGATGATGCATCACAGCAGGAAATTGTTTAATGTTTCAATTTGGATTTTACTAGAACGCCGATGGCACTTCTAATGGGGGCAGGTCACTTGCTCCATCTCAAGACGTTCGCGATGCAGTGATTATTTCAAAAAACGGAACGTTATGGCTGGGAGATGTTTAATTCGCCATTTCGGGAGTTGCTCTCGAAAATTGTCTTTGTACCACTAAAATCTGGCTTCAAGTTAACTGACCGCATTCACTTGACGTAACTGACTGCTTAGGGTCGGGAGTACGCATTGCCGACCGGCGGCTTTGGAGCAGGCTAGTTTTTAGAGCACCACAAACTGAGCATCCCGACAGCGGACGGTGGCGAATTCTCCCTGCCGACCCGAACCGGCCAGTGAACTTTGTAAATATACCGCCAGAAAGCCGCCCTTCGTGATGCACCCCAATCGACCGGTTGAGTCCACAACCCATTGCTGCGTAGCCAGCTAATAGCCGATTCGAGGAGTGGACGGACAGCATCGCAACATTGTTGGTACTGCAAGAAAGCTGAAGACAAAACGAAGCGACCCCCTTTGATTCTTGTACAATCCAAAAAGAGGTGCTTTATTCCAATGTGGGCACTCCGACTTGACCAGGAGATTGTCGCATGCGTTTTTACTTAACAGGTTTGGCCCGCCCCAAAAAGGTCGCACAACATCTTAGTGCCTTGTTCCCTGCGAATAAGCTTTCAACCAGCCAGGAATTGACTGCAAAGCTCTATGGGTACAGGGATTGGCATGAAATGGCTGAGATAACAAAAAACGGGGGAAACCCCCCAAGCAAGCTGGATGAATATCTTTCTGTGGAAGAACAAACTGCCCGCAGAATTGATCAGGATGAAAATATCCACAGGGTATTGAATCTTTCGGAGGAAAATGCCAGCCTTGTCGCACTAATACGCCAGATCTTGACATCCAGGACACCCGTACAACTTCCTGCTAAAGCTAAAAGCGTTTCATCCGGGCGCAAATAACAAATATCGAGGCTCAGCCCTTACAAACCACATTCATACCCGGTTCCGTCATCCGTCTTTCTGGTAGAGGAAGCTATAGGAACTGTGCGACCGGCCGCTGAGGCCGTGTAGCCATTCACATAGTCCTGATTGAGTGACTGCTTGGGGTCGATGAGAGACGGTGAGCCAGCAGGCAGCTAGCTATCAGGAGTTGCCGTCTACTGTCTGTGAGTGGCAATGAAATTGCCCAGCAGGGAATGTATGGCGTATTCAGCTTAAAACCGTTCATACGGCATCAGGTAACGCCATTGCCCCGGCGGCAGTTTGCCCATCGATACACGCCCGATCCTGATTCGTTTCATGGATAGCACTTCCAGTCCGACACGCTTGCACATATGCACGATCTGGCCCGGTTGCATGCCCTTGAGGGCGAAGCGCAGGCGGGTTTCATTTTGCCAGCTGACCTTGATCGGGGGCAGTGCCCGGCCATTCAAACTGAGTCCGTGGTTGAGAAGCTTGAGTCCATCGGGGTGAATCTCCCCTGCAACTTCCACAATGTATTCCTGCTCAAGCGTGGCGGCATCGTCGTTCAGCTTGCGCGCCACGCGCCAGTCCTGGGTAAATGCCGAAAGGCCGCCGGCGTGGGCCTCTAACGGGATGCCTTGCGTCAGCCGGGTAAAGTGCTGCTTGAGCATGTGGATGCCGGAGGGATCGTCTGTCATCCGCGTATCGGCGCCAATCAGTTGCTGCGCGGCGTCGGTTTCTGGCGGTTGGTGCAGCAGGATGGTCACCGGTTCTAGCGGCGTGAGGCTGGCTTCGGGGTGGAGCTCAACCTTTTGCTGCGATACTCTGAACTGCGGTTCTTCAATTACTTCTCCGTCAACCGTTACCCAGCCACCTGCGATATAAAGCTCGGCTTCCCGACGAGAGCAGGGGATTAATTCGGCAAGGCGTTTTGCGAGGCGAACGGGGTCGGTCATGATTCATGCAATCTGAAAACTAAAGACCCCCATTGTAAACGCGCAAGCCGGGCTATCGCCTGTAAAATGCAAGCATGGATGCCGTCAAAAAATCAGCAAGCCCTCCCAGTCTGGAGGGCATCACCCTTGAAGCGATCGTCACGCGACTATCCGAGACCATGGGGTGGGAAGCGATGGGGGTTGCTGTGCCGATCCGCTGCTTTACGCACGACCCCAGCATCAAATCCAGCCTGAAATTTTTGCGCAGAACACCGTGGGCGCGCAATAAAGTGGAGCAGTTGTATTTGCAGCAAGTTGAAGCGGCGAGTAAATGAACGTAGCTGCGCCCGGGCTTATTTCATCAGCTGTGCCAGCTTGCCCTCGACACCATTCCACTTGTCTGCATCGGGAAGCGGGTCTTTTTTCTTGGTGATGACTGGCCAGGTTTTTGCCAGTTCCGCGTTGATTTCGAGAAATTTTTCCTGCTCTGGCAACAGATCCGCCTCAGGGAATATTGCTTCGGCCGGGCACTCCGTCACGCATACGTCGCAATCGATGCATTCTTCCGGGTCGATTACCAGGAAATTGGGCCCTTCGTGGAAGCAGTCTACCGGGCAAACCACCGCACAGTCGGTGTATTTGCAGAGGATGCAGTTTTCGGTCACGACGTAAGTCATTGGTATGTACTCCCTATACTGGCAATTCAGGGACGGCGCGCTTCCAGTTAATTCTTGCCCTGACTGGTCGATTCCGTATGATGGGCATTGTATGTCATATAATGAAAAAATTATCCACGTTTCATCAATGGTTTAATGAATTTTCCTGGTGATTGCGTTGTCAAAAAAACAGCCCGACGAATCTGTCTGTGAATTATGCTCGGGCTACATGCAACTCACCCCGCAGCACAAAAGGAGTTATCCATGAATATCCTGCGTTCCCTTTTCGCCCTCCTGCTTTTCACCTTCGGGTCGCTTGCCTCTGCCGCAGACGGTCTGGTGGCAGTCAAGAGTCCCCGTAGCGCCACGGACACCATGAACCGGCTTGAGGAGACCGTGAAACAGCGCGGGCTCACCGTGTTTGCGCGGATCGACCATGCCGCCGGTGCGGCCAAGATTGGCAAGACCCTGCGGCCTACTGAGCTTCTGATTTTCGGCAATCCGCAAGGTGGCACGCCATTCATGGAATGCGCCCAGTCTGCGGGGATCGATCTGCCGCTCAAGGCGCTGGTCTGGGAAGATGCCGCTTCACAGGTCTGGCTTGGCTACAATGACCCTGCCTTCCTGGCGCAGCGTCACGGGGTCGCACAGTGCCCTGTCGTTCAGAACCTGCGGAAGGCGCTGGAAGGAATCGCCGAGGTCACTGTCGCGCAGTAAGCATAAGCCTGCGCCCCTTATGCAAGCGGGGTGTCTGGCAACATGATTTCAGGAGAGTTGAAGCAATGGCAATAAGCCTGATCACAGCATTAAAACTGGTTCCGTGGACCGAGGTTGTGAGCAATGCACCGCTGGTGGTCGATGGTGCCAAAAAGCTCTGGAAAGCCGTGGGCAAGAAAACCGCCCCGGACAAGGAAGGAGGCGCTGAAGTTGAACACGAGCTGACCCCTGATCCTGATGCAAAAACCGTCGCGGCACTGGCGTCACGAATCTCGTCGCTTGAAACCGATGTGGCGGACTTGCAGCGGAAAATGGTGTCGTCTGCTGAATTGATCAAGGCGCTTGCCGATCAGAACGCGCAACTGGTCAGGGCTGTGGAAGTCTTGCGGCGGCGCTTGCTGGGCGTGATCCTTATCCTTGGGGTCGTTGCCACGGCATGTCTCTATCTGTTGTTGACGCACTGATAGCCAATTTCATTCCACTGGTGCAACGCGAAACATGGCGTAGCCAGGCCTTCAACCAGAGTCTGAAGGGCTTCCTGAGGACGGTCAGGCAAATATATCCAAACGACTCCCCACGCTTGTGTTTTCTGACCCCGATGCCGAAGTCGCAACGACGCGGGTAGTATCTCCGGGTATTGACGTAGCGGCTTCGTTACTATTGCTGACGTCTGCAGATGCTTTTGTATCGGGTGTGGCTGAATGGCTGCCGGGATTGGTGTTTGCGGACTCTTCGATACGTGTTTTTAGTGCGCTGATTTTGTCCGATAAGGCCTGTATGCTTTCCCGGCCTTCACGTGTGTTGGCGGTATCGCAATTGACACAGTTGGACAGTTCCCGCTGGTAGCGCGCGAGCCTGGCTTCAAGGCCGGAAGCCGATTGTATGCCAGGGGCGCTGGAGAATTCGGGTGATCCGATGGCGTTAAGCATTTTTCCATTCCGTAAAAAATGGGTGTATTGCCGCGAATAAAATTCCCGCCTCATGAAAGGCGGGTGTTTGCAGGATTGAACTGACAGCGGGATTGGAGCCACCCCCGTTGTCGCCTTACTTCTTGGGCTCCATGGCCATGCTGCCGCCATGTTCCATTTTTCCGTCTTTCTCCATTTTATCGATCTGCTTTTCCATCTTTTTCGGCTTCGCTTTCATCATCATTGCGCCCTCCTGAGCCATAGGCTCCTTCTTCATGGCGTCCTTGGTCATTGCGCCTTTTTCCATGGCGGAATTCTTGTCCATCGGTTCCATGGCAAAAGAAAGGCTGGATATGGACATCAGACAGAGCGAGAGCAGTGCGGAAGAAATTTTGTTCATTTGGATCTCCTGATTTAAAAAATGGCAGCCCTCACAAAGGGCCTGATGCAGAAAACAAACATCACGGGTAACCGTGCAAATGAAATTTCTGCCCCGTGTGCTGACTAATTCGGGCAGACTCTAAAAAAGGTTACAAAGATATTTTCAGGACCGGATTTGGTGGAAAAAACAGAAAATCTCGAAGCGCTGATGAAGTTGTCCCTGGACGGGGACAAGCGTGCCTATGCGCTGCTGTTGCAGGAAACCACGCGTTTTCTGCGCCCCTTTCTGGCCCGGCGCCTCAATGTCGAGAGCGAGGTGGACGATCTGTTGCAGGAAATCCTGATCTCCGTGCACAAGGCGCGGCATACCTACGATGGCGAGCGGCCTTACAAGCCCTGGGCTTTTGCGATTGCCAAGTTTCGCCTGCAGGATCATTTGCGCGCGCACTATGCCGACCAGCTTCATCACGCCGTCGAATTGTCCGAAGTGGAAAATGAATTGCAGGAAAATGTAACCAAATCCGACATCAGCTACGAATCTATCAGTGGGGAAGTCGAAAAACTCCCCCCCAAGCAGGCCGCCATCCTGCAGATGATGCATCAAGAGGGTTATACCGCCAAAGAGGTGGCCGAAAAGATCGGCATGAAGGAATCCGCGGTCAAGGTCGCGGCGCATCGCGCCTACAAAATTTTGCGAAAGGTACTGGAAAGATAATGGGAAGTATCGAAGAACTGGTTGTTAGCCTGGCACAGGATGCCGCCCCGGTGAAGCCGGCGCCTCATCCCCTGAAGCTGAGCCTCAGATGGGCAGCTGCAGCTGTGGCCTATCTTGTGCTGTCGCTATGGATATCCGGCTTGCGCCCGGACCTGGAGCATAAGCTCCATGAGCCGTGGTTCGTTGCCGAGCTGGCGTCGCTTGCTCTAATTTTTCTCGCCACGTCCCTGAGTGCCGCCGTACTGGCCTTCCCCGATCTGCACCAGATGAAGAAGACGGCCTGGGCGCCAGCCGGTCTGTTTGTCCTTTTTATCGGGGTCATGTTTCTTGCCTGGCGCGCCGACGCACCGCCCGCACCGCTGCCTGTGCACAGCTTCGAATGCACGATCAGCATCACCCTGTTTGCGTTTCTGCCCGCCGTCTGGACCTTTTTCTCCATGCGTAAGTTTGCCAGCACGCATTATCACTGGGCGGGCAGTGTGGCGCTGCTCTCCGCTTTTAGTGTTGGTGCTTTGTGGCTGCTGTTGCATGAAGTGAACGACTCGGTCAGCCACGTCATTCTTTGGCACTATCTGCCTATGTTGGGCATTGGGCTGATTGGCTGGTGGCTGGGGAAGAAGTTTTTGAAGTGGTAGGTGGTATTGGGTGCCGGGGCCGCCCGGCAATCAAACATTGCGCGAAGCGCACAAAACTATACTGCAGAATGCTAAGAATCTAGACCTGCCCCCCGTCGAGCTCAATCAATCTGCGCTTTGTTTGCCTTTTCATATCCATGTGTCACGATGACCTTTTCGGGCTAATGTCATAGCATGAAAAACAATCGATACAGGAGCAGCACACCATGGGGAAAATCCGTTTTTTACTGATCGCCGTCACCCTGTTCTTTTTGCCAAACGCTATCTGTCTTGCCAGTGAGCCAGACGCCGCTGGCAGCAAAGATCCATCCATCTTCAGTAGAATGCCCGGTTTTTATATCTACAGCTATGAGGCGCTTGATTTTGGCCGTTATGAATTCCCGGTTGGGCCAGGCAAGGTACAGGCTGTGGAAGGTCGTCAATATCTTGTTGTTTACTATGCAAACGCGGGAATCAAAATTCCCAGTGGTCTGCAAGTTACGCGCAATTATCTGAACGCGGCCAAAACCCTTGGTGGTAAATCTGTCTACGAGTTCGAGGATGGCGGCACTCAGTATGTCACACTGAAAATCCCTCAGAAAGGCACAGAGATATGGGCGGAAATTTCAGGTGCCAATAATGGAATGTACAACGTCAAGGTCATCGAAAAACAGCTCATGAACCAGGATGTGATTGCAAACGCAGCCGTCCTTACCAACGACATCAAAACGACTGGTCACGTTGCTGTATACGGAATTTATTTCGATACTGGAAAATCTATGCTTAAACCGGAATCGGATGCTTCCTTGACCGAGATCGCCAAGGTGCTCAATGGTGACCCTGGACTCAAACTCAACGTAGTGGGCCATACCGACAATGCAGGCATGATGGACAACAACATGAAACTCTCTCAGGCTCGTGCCGAAGCAGTGGTTCAGTCACTTGTAGCCAAACACGGCATCTCTGCAACGCGACTGAAGGGGTATGGCGTCGCTTCTCTCGCACCGCTGGCCACCAACGACACCGAAGCCGGACGCGCCAAAAATCGTCGAGTGGAGTTGGTCAAACAATAAGTACAAAGTTCAGTATGAAAATCCCGTGCATCCAAAAACTCCAATAAATCAGTCATGAGTAGGCGGCGGGGGTCTGGTCTTGCAAAATCACACTATCCTGAACTAAGCGCACCGCACAGCATCGAAGCACAAGCTTCAAGCCGCCTTGAGTATGAAATCCACATGGATGGCATCAAACGGAAAGACGATCATTCCATCGTCCGTTTTTGACAGCAGCCCCGCGTTGAGCAAAGCAGTCACGTCGCCGTGCACGGCTTTGACATCGCGCTCTACACGCCGCGCCGCCTCGCGGATGGACATGGCGCCCGCGCCCGTCATCGTGTTCAGCAGCTCCAAACGCTTGCCGGACAACACCTTGAACAGCAGCTCGGGCGATTCAAAACTGATGCGCGGCGCTGAAGCCTTGCCGTCTTTCCATGCCTCGGTAAAATCGCCCAAAGTGTCGGCTAATGGCCGGATATCAATTGTTACTGTTTTCATTACGCCACCTCTTCACATCCTCGAAAAAATTCGCCACCAGCATATCGGCAGAGATGAAGCGATATTTCACTTCCTTGTCGCGCACATGCTTATGGTCACCCTTGCCCTCCTCGTTGTCATAACGCAGTACACATTCACCCGCGACCACGAATGCCAGCCGGTATTTGTAGCGATGCTTGCTGCCGGAAAGCGGCTCTGGCAACTCCCACAACACCAGTTCCGCAAACGCGTGTTCCATGACAGGGATGCGGCGGTTGAATAATTCTCGGGCTTTCATGTTGGAGACAATAACAACAGGATTGAGTGTTGTCAAATAGTCCAACACGTAACCCGGCAAGCCGAGGCTAGGCGAGGGTTATCGCGTAGCTTGGGCTTCACAAGCTCTGCCCAACCTACCCCTGTTCGAACAGTTTCCGGTATTCCCCGTAGCCTTCCTTCTCCAGGTCTTCCCTGGCGATAAAGCGCAGCGAGGCCGAGTTCATGCAATAGCGCTGACCGGTCGGCGCAGGGCCGTCGTCGAACAGGTGGCCCAGATGCGAGTCGCTGTGCGTGCTGCGTACTTCGGTTCGCACCATGAAGTGCGAGCCATCCTGGTTCAGGGTCACGTTGGCCGGGTCGAGTGCCCGGGTGAAGCTCGGCCAGCCAGTGCCGGAATCGAATTTGTCGCGCGAGCTGAACAGCGGTTTGCCTGAAACGATATCGACGTAGATGCCTTCCGCCTTGTTGTCCCAGTAGGCGTTGCGGAAGGGCATTTCGGTGCCGTTTTCCTGGGTGACGTGGTATTGCTCGGGGCTGAGTCGTTGCTTGAGATCCTCGGCAGCGGGTTTGTCGTGATGATCGGTCATTTTTCAACTCCTTGTTTGAAAGGACTTCTCTCGTTGAGTTCGTCCATGTAGAAGCGCATGCCGCGCATCTCGCGCTTGAGGAAATCGTCCACGGCCTGTGCAAAGCGGGGGTGGGCCAGCCAGTGCGCAGACCAGGTGGTTTCAGGCAGGAAGCCGCGCGACAGCTTGTGTTCGCCCTGAGCGCCACCCTCGAAGAGCGGAATGCCGCGTTCGATGCAGAATTCAATGGCCTGGTAGTAACAGGCTTCAAAGTGCAGGCCGGGGTGGTATTCCAGCGCGCCCCAGGAGCGCCCGAACAGCGCCTCCTGATTATAGAAGTTGAGCGCGCTGGCGATGGGATGTCCGTCGCGCACGGCGATGACGAGCAGGATGTTGTCTGCCATGCTCGCGCCGATGCGCCGGAAGAAATCCAGATTCAGGGCCTGCGGCGAGTTGTATTGCAGGTGGGTATTGACGAAGCAGCGATTGAAAAATTCCCAGTGGGCTGCGGTGATGCTGGCTCCGCTCAAGCGTTCGAAAGTTATGCCCGCCTCCTTTACCTTGCGCCGCTCCTGCTTGATGCGCTTGCGTTTGTCGTGGCTCATGCTGGCGAGATAGGCGTCGAAATCGGCATAGCCCGGGTTGCGCCAGTGGAACTGCACGCCACGGCGCAGCATCATGCCCTGCTGCTGCATTTCCTGAGCTTCGGTTTCGGGTGGGAACAGGCAATGCAGGGAGGAGACACCCATTTCCTGCGCCAGTCGCAGGGCTGCATTCACCAGAGCTGCACGTAGCTCCGGCGTGGGTGCCAGCAAGCGTAGTCCGGTTACCGGAGTGAACGGCACGGCGCACAGCAGCTTCGGGTAATACTCCAGCCCCGCGCGCTGGTAGGCCTCGGCCCAGGCCCAGTCGAAAACGAATTCGCCCCATGAATGGGATTTCAGATAAAGCGGCATGGCGCCGACCAGCACGTCAGCCTGCCACAGCGTCAGGAACTGCGCGCTCCAGCCAGTCTCGGGCGTGGCGCAGCCACTTTCCTGCAGGGCGCTGAGAAAGGCGTGCGAGAGGAAGGGGTTGCTGCCGGCCAGTGCATCCCACTGCGGCGCGGGGATTTCCTTGATGGTCTCGATGATTCTGAGTGTAGGCACTTGCAACAATTTTGTTAAACCAGTGATTTTGAGACTTGATTCTAGCTGAAATGGACATAGTTTACTAAATCACTCGGCTATATAATGAAGTGCCATGAAAAAACTTGATCAGTTGAATTTCGAGAACAGCTTTGCGTGCCTGCCGCAGACTTTCCACAGCCGTCTCAATCCGACGCCCCTGCCCGATCCTTATCTGGTGAGCTTCAATGCCGATGCGGCGCGGCTGATCGACCTTGATCACAATGAGGCGGCGAATACCGATTTTGCCGAGCATTTCACCGGCAACCGCTTGTTGCCGGGCAGCGATCCGCTCGCCATGCTCTATGCCGGCCACCAGTTCGGCCATTTCGTGCCGCAGTTGGGTGATGGGCGTGCCATCCTGCTGGGCGAGGTGAAGAACCGCGCTGGGGATGGGTGGGAAATTCAGCTCAAGGGAGCAGGAGCCACTCCCTATTCGCGCAGCGGCGACGGCCGCGCCGTGCTGCGCTCCAGCATCCGGGAATATTTGTGTTCGGAAGCCATGCACGGACTGGGCATTCCGACCACGCGTGCGCTGTGCATTGTCGGCAGCGACCAGGAGGTGTACCGCGAATCCATCGAAAGCGCCGCAGTGGTGGCGCGCATGGCGCCTTCGCATGTGCGCTTCGGTTCTTTCGAGGTGTTTTACTACCGCAACCAGCATGAGCCCATCGTGCAGCTCGCCGATTACGTCATCGCTCGCCACTTTCCGCGTCTCGCCGGGGTGCCGGACAAATATCCGCGCTTCCTGAAGGAAGTGGTCGCTCGCACCGCCCGGCTGATGGCCAAATGGCAGGCGGTGGGTTTTTCCCACGGGGTGATGAACACCGACAATATGTCCATCCTCGGCCTGACTTTCGACTACGGTCCGTTCGGTTTCATGGACAGCTACGATCCGGCTTATGTGTGCAATCACTCCGACCATGAGGGGCGCTATGCCTATGATCAGCAGCCGCATATCGGCCTGTGGAATCTTGCCTGTCTGGCGCAGGCGCTGACGCCGATTATTTCGCTGGGCGATGCCAATGCGGCACTGGAACGGTATGAGTCTGTTTTTTCAGCGCACTACCTGGAGCTGATGCGCGACAAACTCGGGCTGGCAAGCGTCCATGCGGACGATGAAGCGCTGGTCGGCGGCCTGCTGGAAATCATGCACGCCAATCAGGTCGACTATACTCAGCTGTTCCGCAGCCTTGGGCATTTCAACTCCGCGCCGAGCGCGGATAATGCAACACTGCGCGACCAGTTCATCGACCGCGCCGCGTTCGATGCCTGGGCCGAAACCTATCGTGCCCGGCTGCAAATGGAGCAGAGCGTGGATGCCGAGCGCAAGTGGCGCATGGACAGGGTCAACCCGAAATACATCCTGCGCAATTACCTGGCACAGGTCGCCATCCGCAAGGCCGAAGAGTCGCGCGATTTTTCCGAAGTGGAGCGTCTGCTGAAATTGCTGAAACGCTCTTTTGACGAGCAGCCGGAGATGGAAAGCTATGCTGCCCTGCCGCCCGACTGGGCGCGCCATATTGAAGTTAGCTGCTCATCCTGAAATTTGATATTCATTTAAGAATTGATGCCATGAAACCCTATGCCGAATCCTGCGAACAGAACCGTGATCCCATCCTGGCCGTGCTGCAGAAAATTCTTGCTGATCGCAAACAGGTGCTCGAAATCGCCAGCGGCACCGGGCAGCATGCAGTTTATTTCGGCGAGGCGCTGCCGCACCTGACCTGGCAGACCAGCGAGTTGCCGGAGAATCATGCCGGCATCCAGGCTTGGCTGGACGAGGCACGCCTGCCCAATGTGCTGCCGCCGCTGGCAATTGACCTGCATGAAGACGCCTGGCCGCTCGCCACAAGCTTCGATGCCATCTTCAACGCCAATACCGTGCATATTGTTTCCTGGCCAGCGGTGGAGCGCATGTTCGCCGGAATTGGCCGCGTGCTGGCGGAGGGTGGGCTTCTGTGTCTGTATGGCCCGTTCAACTATGGCGGGAACTTTACCTCGGAAAGCAATGCGCGTTTCGATGCCTGGCTCAAGGGGCGCGATCCGGAGAGCGGGGTACGCGATTTCGAGGCGCTGGACCAACTGGCGCGCCTGCAGGGTCTGGTTCTGCAGCAGGATGTGGAGATGCCTGCAAACAACCATACGTTGGTGTGGAAAAAAACTGGCGCAGCCTAGCCGCTTAGTTATCCATCAGATTTTTCAGTAGATAAATAAGCCGGCAAGGCGCGCGATGCTCTTGTCGCTGAGGTCGTGAGCGCAGAATCAGCCAGTGCTCCAGCCGCGCGGGCGTTTCATCCCAGCGATCCGGCATGCCTGCTTGACATAGCCATAGGGAAACAGCTCAAACAGTTTGTTTCGCGCAGTCGTTCCCAGTCGTTTGGCAAGGTGCTTGATTGCAAAGCGCGCGTCAGGGGCAACCTGGTGTTCTTCATAATAAGCACGCATGAAACGAATGACATCCCAGTGGTTCTCGGTAAGCTCGATGTTTTCCTGATGGGCGAATTCTTCCGCCAATTCTTCGTTCCAGTCCATCGGATCCACCAGGTACCCTTCGTCATCAATTACAGGCAATTTGGTAAACGCATCCATCATCCACCTCTACTTAAAAAGTCATTCACACACCGCTTGAAACGTTAATATATCACAATGTGATACTATCACAACATGATATTGCAGCCGGATAAGCAAACAGGGTAGTATCCTGTCATGTCAAAACCTGCTCCCAGCAAGAGGGAGTTTGAAACTCTCTCCCACTTTCGATATCAGCTGCGCCGATTTCTTCGTTTCAGTGAGGAAGTCACGCTCAAGTACGGCGTCACCCACCTGCAATACCTGCTGTTGCTTCATATCAAGGGGTATCCGGGCAGGGAATGGGCGACCATCGGCGAACTTGCGGAACGCTTGCAGTCGCATCACCACGGCGTGGTTTCACTGGCATCGCGCTGCGAAAAGCTGGGACTTGTGTATCGTGAAAAAGGCAAGCTGGACCGGCGTGAAGTTGAGGTCCACCTGACCCCCGCAGGCGAGAACATTGTGGCAGAACTGGCGCGCCTGCATCGCGATGAATTACTCAAGCTGCAAGGCATTTTCCAGGTGCCCGGTGTCAAGGAGCTGACAAAGGATGTCGACAGTGATGAGACATCCGGCGGGACGATGGGCTGAAATGGCTGAGAGTTTGCAATTCCCCATGTAACGTTCAACTGGTTCATACGTCAGAATGAAGCCTGTGCTGTTGCCACCCTGGGCATGTGACATGTTGTTCCGGGGTCAAACGCAAGGGTGTAGTAAAAGATGGATCGCACCTGGATAACTGGTTTAAGATTGGAGGTAATCAAACCGGGTATCGAGTTTACTATGGCCCTGCAAGAGGCCCCTCCAGGCAGTGATGTCAATTCACTGCACATAGCGACCTACAACATTCACAAGGGATTTTCGCAGTTCAACCAGCGCATGGTGCTGCACGAGTTGCGCGACCGTTTGCGCAGTATGCAGCCCGATGTGGTGTTCCTGCAGGAAGTGCAGGGGGAGCATCACTTGCATGCGGAACGGCATGAAAACTGGCCGGATGAATCGCAGTACGAGTTTCTCGCCGATTCGATCTGGCACGATTTTGCATACGGCAAGAACGCAGTCTACCCCGAAGGGCATCACGGTAATGCACTTCTCAGCCGCTTCCCCATCGTGCGCTGGGAAAATGTCGATATCTCTGCCCATCGCACCGAGCAGCGCGGGCTACTGCATGGCGAGATCCGGATTCCCGGCTGGGAACACAAGCTGCATTGCATCTGCGTGCATCTCGGCCTGTTTGCACGCTGGCGTCGGAAACAGCTGCATTTGCTGCGCGATCATATCGAGCGCCTGGTGCCGCAGCATGAACCACTTATCATCGCCGGGGATTTCAACGACTGGCGCATCGAGGCGTGCCGTTTCCTGACGCACGAACTGCATCTGAAGGAGGCCTTCGAACAGGTGCACGGCATGCCTGCGCGCAGCTATCCCGCCTCCCTGCCAGTCCTGCGTCTGGACCGTATTTACGTGCGCGGTTTGAAAGTCAAAACGGTCCAGGTGCATATTGGCCGTCCGTGGTCGCGCATTTCCGACCACGCGCCCTTGTCGGCCACTGTCTCTCTCGCATGAGCTTCTTTCTTGAGGGTAACCGGATTAAGTTACTGTATAACGGTGCGGATTATTTCCCCGCGCTGGAAGCAGCGATTGATCGGGCGGTGCGGGAAATCTACCTTGAAACCTACATCTTCGAGAACGACCGCACCGGGCAGCAGATTGCCGCGGCACTGAAACGGGCGGCGCGGCGCGGCGTAACCACTCACCTCCTGCTCGATGGTTACGGCACCAAAGACCTGCCACGCGAGGTGATCGACGATATGCGTTCCGCCGGTGTGCAGGTGCTGATTTACCGCCCCGTGCTGGCCAAGTTACGGCGCAGCAGTTACCGTCGCCTGCATCGCAAGCTTGTCGTGGTGGACAACCGGACCGCTTTCGTCGGCGGGATCAATATCATCGACGACATGGATACATCAGGTCACACGCCGCCCCGCTACGACTATGCCGTGGAGGTGGAAGGGCCGCTGACACAGCCGGTACATGCAACTACGAGAAAATTGTGGGGCCTGGTGGCCTGGTCCCAACTTAAACGGCGGCGTCGCCGCCAGCAGCGCGACCCGCTGATTTTGCCGTTTGCGGATGGCGCACGCGCGGCTTTTCTGGTGCGCGACAATATCAAACACCGGCGCGATATCGAGGATGCTTATCTGAACGCGATCAATCAGGCTCGTTCAGAGGTGATTATCGCCAATGCCTATTTCCTGCCTGGCCGCCCCTTTCGTCAGGCATTGATCGGCGCGGCAGAGCGCGGCGTGAAAGTGACCCTGCTATTGCAGGGCCGGGTGGAATACCTGCTGCTGCACTATGCTACACGTGCCTTGTATGGTGTTTTTCTCGATGCCGGGATCGCGATCTACGAGTATCACCGCAGCTTCATGCACGCCAAGGTGGCGGTGATTGACCGTCAATGGGCTACGGTTGGTTCGTCCAATATCGATCCATTCAGTTTGCTGTTGTCGCGCGAGGCGAATGTGGTCGTGGATGACGGCACTTTTGCCGCCGAGCTGGGTGCGAGCCTGGAGCTGTCGATGGAAGAGGGCTCGCGGGTCGTGACTTATGCTAGCTGGAAAAAGCAGCCGCTATATCTGCGCCTGCTGTCCTGGCTGAGTTATGGAGGCGTGCGCTTGTTGATGGGCGTGGCGGGGTACGGGCGCCAGGATTAGCGTGGAGTCCAGCCTTCAAGCAAGGTGGTGGTGACAATGCCGGTTTGTTCCGACAGGTCAAAACGTTCACCACCCGTAAGCACCCAGCGCAGAGCCAGGCCCTGAATTGATGCGATCAGCAGGCAGGCGGCCTGCTGCGGGATAATGTCGGCACGGATTTCTCCTGCTTCCTGTGCGGCGCTGATCATGCCTGAAATGAATTTCAGGAAAAACATCACCAGTTGATCCATGCGCTCACGGAATATCGGGTCTCCGCTCTGCAGTTCCTCCGAAAACAGCAACCGCGGGATGCCGGGCTGGTTCTGAATGAAGTTGAGATGGGTTCGGACTACTGTCTTGATTTGCTCCAGCGGAGTCATTTGATTCAGGGCGAGGCTCATCAGTTCCTGCCTGAGTCCTTCCTGAATGGAATCCACCAGTGCCACCAGAACGTGACTTTTGTTGCCAAAATGCAGGAACAGCGTGGGTTGGGCGATTCCGACCGCCTTGGCAAGCGATCGAGTGGTGAGTTTTGAAACGCCTTCATGGCGAATGAGTTCCATCGCCGCTTCAATGATGTCGTGACGGCGGATTTCAGCAGATTGGCGCTTTTTTGCAGCCATTGTGTTTTCCTGCCTCAATAGAAAAATTAAAAAAGATTATAAAGGGCTTTTGAGAAAGATATGTATTTAGACGGGTTTCAAGGTAATCAAACCGGCAGCAAACTGAACGCTTGCTGCCGGAAAGATATTTTTCCAAAGTTAGTCCACTATCATGAGCAGCAATTACCCTCCTTGACTCCCGCTTTCTTGAGCATGAAAGCCAGCGGACAGAATCCGGTCACGCCGCTTTGCGCCAGGTTGACGCCCACAAAAGCAGTGAGCCACAGCCAGACCGGGTTGGAGAAATGGGCTAGCGCGATGCTGAGCAATATCATCAGGCCGGCCATCAGGTGCACAATGCGGTCTACAGTCATGAAATTCTCCCGTTAGAACTTGTAGCTGAGTTGGACGTTGACGATATTCTGCTCCAGTTCGATCTTGTTAGGCGTCGTGTCAGAGGTGATTTCGTTGCTGAAGGCGTGGGCATAGGAAAGCGAGCCTGATACCTTGTCGCTGAACTTGCGCGTCACACCCAGTGTGAAGTGTTTTTCAGTGATTGCCAGCGAGCCGATGTTGTTGTTCACGTCTTCTTTTCCGATCGGTGACTTGCCATAGTTGAAGCCTGCTCTTACTGTGGTTTTGTCGTTGATTTCCTTCTGGACGCCGATGGCATAGACGGTCTGGTTGCTCCAGCCGAAGTTCATTGCGCTGGCGCCTGCCGGGGTCTGGAAGTCAACCTTGTCAAGTACGTCGCTGAAACCGATATGTTTCACATCCGCTTCGATCAGCAGGCCCGGCATGGGCTTGAAAGCCACGCCCAGCGCGTAGGTTTCCGGCATATCCATGGTCATGCGGTAAGTGCCGGCGGTGGTGTTCCATTTGAACTCGTCCATGCTGGTCTTGCTGGTCCAGCTCGCGCCCAGCTGAACCGCGTTGTTGACCTTGTAGATCAGACCGGCAATTACGCCCGCGCCATATACCTGGGTTTGTGGCAGGGTGAAACTATTGTTGTGAATCGCCAGACTCTGATAGCCGATCTGCAGCGCGGCACCAACCGAGAGCTGATCGCTGACCTTGTAGCCGAAGCCGGGGGAAATTTTGTACGACTGTTTTGTGGTGACAACTGCTTGCGCACCGGGAAGTGCGGATATGTCGGCAAAATCGACGCCGCTACCGGAATAGCCGCCCATGGTCAAGCCGAGGTACAGCTTGTCGTTGACGTTGAAGGCTGCCGCACCCGCTGGCATCAGGTAGTAGTCAGAGTCACTATCCTGACCGTTGGCCTTGCGTGGTGGGTTGAGAATGCCAACGCCCATGTCGAAGCGCACTTCCTTGATGTCAAGCTCCGCCAGACCGGCAGGATTGTACATGGTGGTTCCTGCGTCCTGCGGTGCCGCCACAGTTGCACCGCCCATGCCCCACTGGGTGGCGGTGATGCCCAGCATCTGGTCGCCGTTGGTGGCATGGGCGCTGTGTGCCATGGCGAACATGATCCCGGATACGGCGCCAGCAATAATTTTCTTGTTCATCATCATTTCTCCTCAGAATGTGCTTTGCAGAATTACTTGCTTGTGGGGGTCATCAGGTTGGCGGAAACACCGGGCACGCCACGGAATTTCTGATGGCAGGCAACGCAGCCGGTCATGATTTCGCTCATATAGGTTGCTGCCATGGGCAGGTCGCCTTTGTCTGCGGCATCTGCCAGCTTCAGTGCGCTACCCTCAACGATATCGTTCATTGTTGGAAGCACGGAAAGGTCATTGGTGTTAACCTTGTCAAGGGGGAAATAAGCCAACAGGCCACCTTTTGGAATACGATGATTTGCCAGGCGTCGTGCGGCTTCCGCGGCTTGCTCGGCATTATCGGTTGCCAGTGCGGACGCGATGCTTTGATATTCAGACAGGATTTCATGCATGATCTGGCGCAGGTTGGTTTCCTTGGCACGGCGAGTGTGGCCAGCATGCAGCTTTTGAATCGTGCCTTTAAGTTCGGGTGAAAGCGCCATTACTTTCTGACGCAATTCCGGGCTGTAAGTCTTCACCATCTGTTGCATTTCGACGGGCATCTGTGCGCCGGGCTTGGGTGCTTCAGCAGCCGATACATGGCTGCTCAACAGGATGCTGCTTGCCAGCATCAGGCTGACGGAAATTGTTTTTTTCATAAGGTGTCTCCAGGGCATTGAGTGACTTGATAATCGAATGAACACGTGATCACTAGATCATATGGTCATGAGATTATATTTCCTTAATTAATATTTGCGCAAGCAGTAAAGTCGATTAGGCTGATTATTTGGCTGGCGTGACCGGGAACTGGCTTTATGAGCCATCTGGGAAGAGAGCGGGTGTTTCTGGTTTCCTACGGAACTTTACTGACGCGGGGCTGATTTGATTGCGGCGGCGGGGAAAGATGGCTATTTTCGATTGCCTGTGGCCCGAGCTTCCAGTACACCAGAAGGAAAGCGATGCCAGCACAGGCGGCTGCGATGGTGAAAGTGAATTGCGGTCCTAATGCGTCCCAGGCGTAGCCTGCATATAGTCCACCCAATGTCCCGCCTGCACCAAAAGACAGGCTGTTGGAAAGCGCCTGACCCTTGGCCTGATGCCGGCCACGGAACAGGCGGTGAATGACCTCAATGGTCGCTGCCTGGGCGGAGCCGAACGTGGCAGCGTGCAGAATCTGGGCGAAAAGCACCACCCCGAACCAGCCAATTCCCCATCCGATGAGCAGAAACCGCAGCACACCCAGGGCAAAACTTGTCAGCAGTATCTGGCGCAGGCTGAAATGGCGCATCAGGCGCGGCATCCACAGAAAGACCAGAATTTCGCAGATCACACCCAGCGCCCACAGCCAGCCGACACTGCTTTTGGAATAGCCATGATCCACCAGGTAAATAGAATAGAAGATGTAGTAGGGGCCATGGGCGGCGGCATTGAAAAAGCTGGCCGCAAAAAAAGCCAGCACCACCGGTTGTTTGATGACATTCCAGGCCGGCATATGGTCGGTGTGATGCGGCGTCACCTGGGCTTCAGGAATATGGCGTGCGAAAAGCGCCAGTCCGATCATCATGCCGAGAATCGCCCAGAGCAGAAAGCGGATCGGCACAAAATCCAGAATATAGCCCAGTGCAACCACGGCAAAAATGAATCCGACCGATCCCCACAGGCGAATGCGGCCGTATTTTTCGGTGCGTTCGCCCAGGTGACTGAGCGTGGTGGCTTCCACCAAAGGCAGGGAAGCGCTCCAGAAAAAACTCAACAGCGACATCACGACAAACAGCCACAGAAAGCTGGTGCCAAAAAATACGCCGATGTACGACACCAGGCTCAATATCGCGGCTGCCTGCACGATGGCCACGCGCTTTCCGGTATGGTCGGCAGCCCAGCCCCAGATATTGGGCGCAAACATGCGCATCACCTGCAGCAGCGACATCAGGATGCCGATCTGGAATGCGCTGAATTCGAGCGATTTCAGATACAAGCCAAAGTACGGTGAGATGGCACCGACGAAGGCAAAATAGAAGAAATAGAAGCCGGACAGGCGCCAGTAGGGGAGGGACATTTTTTTGCAGTGGCGGCCGGCCTGGTACTGGCCCGGCACTATTCGTTAGGCGTAAAAACCACGTCCTGATAGACCGTGCCAATCGGAAAGGTCAGATTCAGACCGTGCAGGGTAACGGTTTCTCCTGCGCCATAGGGGTGCATGATCCACTCGCCGTTATCGCTGCGGCGGTAATATTCGACGCCCTCCTGTTCCGTATCCACAAGCACGTACTCCTGCAGGCTGGGCAACAGACGGTAGCTGGCAAATTTCTTGTCGCGGTCGAACAGGGCGGTGGAAGGCGAAAGCACCTCGACCACCAGCACCGCTTCAGACTTGATGAAGTCGCTATTGCGATCGGCTTCCGAACAGGTGACCATCAGTTCGGGGTAGAAATAGGCGTTGGCTGCTTCCACCCGCAGCTTGAGGTCAAGGGCGAACACCTGGCAGAGACCGCCGCGCAGATGGTTGCGCAATGCCATGTAAAGATTGCCCACTATGACATTGTGCGCAGAACTGGTTCCCACCATGGCGAACACTTCTCCCTTGAGGTATTCGCTGCGCGTGTCGGACTGCATCTCCGCTGCCAGATAGGTTTCTGGCAAGATGTAAGCGGGGTTTTCCTGTGGCAGTCCCATTCCGGTTCTCCTTGATTTCAGCCGATTTTACCCGGAATTATGGGCGTGCTGCACACCACATCGGCATTCTGTGCACGCTGCCGTAATGCGTGGTCCATCAGCACAATGGCCAGCATGGCCTCGGCGATGGGCGTGGCGCGGATGCCGACGCAGGGATCGTGGCGGCCATGGGTTTCGACCATGATCGGATCGCCGGCCTGGTTGATCGAATGGCGCGGGATGCGGATGCTGGAAGTGGGTTTGATGGCGAGATGAGCGACCACGTCCTGGCCGCTGGAAATGCCGCCCAGGATGCCGCCCGCGTGATTGCTGGCAAAGCCCTGCGGGGTCAGTTCATCGCCGTGCTCGGAGCCTTTCTGCGTCACGCAGTTAAACCCGGCGCCAATTTCCACGCCTTTGGCTGCATTGATACTCATCAGCGCGTAGGCGATATCGGCGTCGAGCCTGTCATACACCGGCTCGCCCCACCCGACCGGGACATTCTCGGCCACCACGGTGAGCTTCGCGCCGATAGAGTCGCCCGACTTGCGCAAGGCGTCCATGTAGTCTTCAAGCTGTTGCGTGTAGCTGCTGTCTGCGACGAAAAATGGGTTCTGGCCCACATCTTCCCAGTTTTTGAACGGCACTTCGATCGGGCCGAGTTGCGACATGTAGCCGCGGATCACGATGCCGTAGCGCTCATGCAGCCATTTTTTCGCCACTGCCCCGGCTGCTACGCGTACTGCAGTCTCTCGTGCGCTGGAACGTCCACCGCCGCGATAATCGCGGAAGCCATATTTCTGGGTGTAGGTATAGTCGGCATGGCCGGGACGGAAGGTCTCGGCGATGTTGCCATAGTCCTTGCTGCGCTGGTCCTCGTTGCGGATCAGCAGGGCAATCGGCGTGCCGGTGGTCTTGCCCTCGAATACGCCGGAGAGGATTTCCACCGTGTCCGACTCGCGCCGCTGGGTGACATGGCGCGAAGTGCCCGGCTTGCGCCGGTCCAGATCGAGCTGAATGTCCTCGGCAGATATTGCCAGCCCCGGCGGGCAGCCATCCACCACGCAGCCGATGGCCGGGCCGTGGGATTCACCGAAAGAAGTGACAGAGAACAGGGTGCCGAGAGTGTTGCCAGACATGATTCAGACTCGAAAAAAACAGGCATCAAGTTTAACATAGGCGCTTCACCTCTGAGTAAACGAGCCATGAGCAAGAAAGCCTCCGACCTGCTGCTCGAACTGCTGCAAAAGAAGCAGCAGAAGGCGCTGCAATGGCAGCAGGCGGAAAAATCCGTGAGCAAGCTGGCGAATAAACAGAGCCGCTGGCAGCGCTTCAACCGTTATGTCTGGGACAAGAAGGGAGGTAGAGGAACCTCCGAGTAAGTCAAACACGGATCGCGTTACATCGAAAACAGGCTTGAGCAAGGCGCGCGACGAAGGTCGTAGCCAAGCTACGACGCCAAGGAGCGCAACGCAGCTCAAGCCTGTTTTCGATGTAACCCGAAGGAACGAGATATCGCGGGCGCCATGCGGTGTTGCGAGCCTCTTGTGCAGAATGGCTGCACTGCGCGCCTCGCTCCTTGCCTGGCATCCCGCAATCTCTCGTCGCGACGGTGTTTGACTTACTCGGAGGTTCCTAATATGAGAGCTGTTTTGATGACTGCCGCAGGCGGGCCGGAAGTACTGCAAATGGCTGATGCTCCTTTGCCGGAACTGCCCGGCCCTTCCCATCTCCGGGTGAAACTTCACGCTGCCGGAGTCAATCCGGTGGACACCAAGCTGCGCAAGGGCGGGGTGCCGAAACTTCCGGCCATTCTGGGTTGCGACGGCGCCGGCGTGGTGGAAAGTGTGGGGAGCGCCGTGACGCGTTTCCAGCCGGGCGATGAGGTGTTCTTCTTCAATGGCGGCATTGGCGGGGAGCAGGGCAACTATGCCGAATACACCGTGATTCACGAAGAATATGCGGCCTCCAGGCCAGCAAGCCTGTCCATGAACGAAGCTGCGGCGTTGCCGCTGGTGTGGATCACTGCCTGGGAATCCCTGCTCGACCGGGTGCAGCTTAAAGCCGGTGAGACCGTGCTGATTCATGCCGCTGCGGGTGGGGTTGGGCATGTGGCAGTGCAACTGGCGAAACACCTCGGCGCGAAGGTGGCCGTCACCGTGAGTGGGCCGGATAAGGCTGCCTTCGCCCGTGAACTGGGTGCCGATAAGATTGTCGATTACAGGGCGGAAGATTTTGTTGCGGCGGCACTGGACTGGACCGGCGGCCAGGGCGTAGACGTAGTGTTTGACACCGTGGGTGGCGGCACTTTCTGCCGCTCTTTTGCCGCTGTCAGCGTCTATGGCCGGGTAGTCACTCTGTTGCAGACGGCATGCGAATCAGGCGATCTGAAAACGGCCCGCTCACGCAACCAGAGCATCCATTACGAGCTGATGCTGACCCCGATGCAGCTTAGCATGCACGCTGCCCGTATCAGGCAGCGCGAGATGCTGGAAGCGGCGACCAGTCTGATCGAAGCAGGAAAACTGAAAATCACAGTGGGCCGGGTGTTGCCGCTGGATCAGGCAGCGGAAGCACACCGCCTGATTGAGGAAGGCCACGTAAGCGGAAAACTGGTGCTGGAAATTTGACGATGACAAGGCCTGGCAGACTTGGGTTCTATGTCTGCCAGCTGAACCTGCCCTCGCGGAACAGCTTTATGCAAACCTCTGCCACGGCCGGGTCATAGGCGCTGCCCTTGCCGCGCTCGATTTCCCCCAATGCTGTATCAGTGCCTAGCCCCGGCCGGTAGGGGCGGTGCGAGGCCATCGCCTCGACCACGTCCGCCACCGCCATGATGCGCGATTCGAGCAGGATGCTTCCATCGCTGAGCCCTTGCGGATAGCCCGTGCCATCCAGCCGTTCATGGTGTTGCCAGACGATATCGGCAATCGGCCAGGGAAATTCCACATCCTTGAGAATGTCATACCCGGACTGCGGGTGAGTCTTGATCAGCATGAATTCGATCTCGCTCAGCTTGCCGGGTTTGGAGAGGATTTCTGCCGGAATCTGGATTTTGCCCAGATCATGCACCGAAGCAGCCAGACGGATGCCGTGGATTTTATCCTCGTCCAGTCCCATCTCTTGCGCGATGGCCACCGCCAGTTCGCCGACGCGACGCTCGTGGCCCGCAGTATAAGGATCGCGCATTTCCACCGTGGTGGCGATGGCATCCAGCGCGTCTTCCAGTGTATGGCGCAGGATTTCTGCATGGTGTTGGTGCTGGTGCGCGATATGATCGCGCTGGGCACGGGTGCGCAGGGTCTCGATGCCGAAGGCGAGGTCGCCGCCCAGTTCTGTCAGCAACTGGGTTTCTGTCTCGTCGAAGGCATTAACTTCCGCGGCATAAATACCCAGCGCGCCGATGACTTTGCCTGCGACGGTCAGCGGGTAAGAGAAATTGGATCTAAAGCCGTGCTCCTCTGCCAGTTCGCGCCATAGGGCGAAGCCGGGATCGCTGCGGATATCGTGAGTAGTCTGCATCTCGCCACTGCGGATGGCGCGGCTTGTCGGCCCCTGGCCGCGCTCGGTGTCGGCCCAGGTGAGATGGAGCCGGGTTAGGTAATCCTCCTCGATGCCGGCCCAGGCCTTTGCCGTGATGGTCTTTTCCGGATTGTCGTCGGCAAAGGCCACCCAGGCCATGCGGTAGCCGCCTTTCTCCACGATCCCCTGGCACACTTCCTGCAACAACTGCGCTTCG